>NZ_BIMA01000063.1 GCF_004000845.1 Paenibacillus koleovorans NBRC 103111 | reverse complement strand
TTTTAACAGCTATCGGAACCCAGCTACCTGCCCTCTTACGCACCAACTGAACTCTTTCGACAGAGGACCGTCCGCCAGGACGGTTTTCTTATATCCAGATGGCTTTTTTTACACATTTTTCACAATTTGCGCACGCTTTCATCACCTTTTTCGCCTAAGCTGGTAGACGTAAGGTCTTCGCCATGCGGATGGAATGGGGGAGGTTGCGTGAATCGACCGAGTTGGAGAGCAGGGACTGGAATCGGATTCCTCCTGCTGATGCTTGCCGTCACCGGATGTGCCAAAAGCGGAGGGATGCCGTCTAGTGTGGATCAGACATCCACCACAACGAATCCGGCTGTCCAAGCGGGGTTGCCCGGCGAGGGGCAGCTGCAGAGCTTCAACGAAAGACAGCTCGTCATCGTCTCGTTGAACTTGATTCAGATGGACAAGCGTGAGGATTTGAGAATGACGGAGGAGCAAGCCAAACGAATTTTGGCTATCGTCCAGACGGCGATTGAGGACGGGCGGCTGTCGATGGAGAAACGAAGAGCGGTGCTGGATGTGCTGAATCCGACTCAGAGATGGTTCCTCGACGAGTTGTCCATGGAGATGCGCTTAAGGGTCGCCCGCAAGCCGGGCCCGCCGCCTGGGCCGCCGCTTTCAGAAGATGAGCGCCTTGCTCTTGCGAAGGAGCTGGAAGAACGGAGACAAGCGGAGCCGGAGCACGATTGGCCAATCCCGCCGAGCTCTGGAGCGCCGCCGCCCGGGATGGAGATGCAGGCGGACAAAAGTGTGGAACAACAGCTAGTTGATTTGTTGGTCAGCAAGCTGCAATAATAACCATTTCATTTTTCACTGGGGGTAGGAAACATGCGTTGGTTGCGCAGCAAAGGGTTTCTAGGCACGTTGGCCGTTCTGGTGATCGGCGGCGGCGCCACTTATTATTACTTGGATCAAGGGTCCAAGAGCAGCGCGAAGGAAGCGGAGCAAGTCGTTGTGGAAGCCAAGAAAACGGATATCCGTTTCTCCGTGTCCGGCACATCTCAGCTTGAGCCGAAAGATACTCAGAACATCGTCTCTCCGGCGGACGGCACGATCAAGACGATGAATTTGACCCGCAATCAAGATGTTAAAGCGGGCCAGCTGCTGTTCGAGATATCCAGTCCTACGCTCGACAACAACTATCAGAAGGCAATCTCTACGTACAATCAGCTGCAAAAAGATTTGACCGATCTGTACGCACAGCAGGATTACATGACGACGAAAGCGCCGATCAGCGGCAAATTCACGTTGGCGGACAAGATGGATGTGGGCGCTACCGTCACGAAAAACTCCCTGATCGGAACGATCTCGGACAACAGCCTGCTGCTTGTCACGATTCCGTTCGCACTGGAGGATGCCGTTCAATTTGCGGTCGGCACCGATGTGGATCTCTCGATCGACGGCTTCATGCTGAGCAAATCCGGCAAAATCGTTTCGATCGGCAAAGACCCGCGCGGCGATATGAAGGGCGGCAAAATGATTGACGTGGAAATTTCGGTCGCCAATGATGCCACGATGGAAGCGGGCCTAAAAGCCAAGGGCAGCATCTACTTGAACGGCCGCTACGTCGATTCCAAAGACTCCGGCACCCTCCGCTACAGCAAAGTCGTCTCTGTGATGGCGAATGTGGCGGGGACCGTCAATACGCTGAATTACAAAACCGGCAACTACGTGTATGCAGGCGATGTCATCTCCAAAATTACGAATGATACGCTGAAGGACGATATCGTGAGCAAACAATCGGCCATTGATCTTCAGAAAATTTCGGTCGAAGATTTCGCCGAGAGAATCAAGGGGCTCAAGGTAACGGCACCGTTCGACGGCGTCTTCTCCACCGACTTCGTCAACAAACGTGCCAATACGCTTACTGCTTATACGCCAGGCGCCAAGATTCAAGCCAACGCGCAGCTAGGAGCCGTAGCTAGCATGAGCACGATGCAGCTGCCGATTCAGGTTGACGAGCTGGATCTGCCGAACATCCGCACCGGGATGAAGGCGGAAGTGAAGGTCGACTCGATTCAAGGCCGAATTTTCGATGGCGAAGTCAGCCAAGTTTCGACGGTAGGGACGACTACCAATGGAGTAACATTTTACGATGTGGTGTTGACCGTGAAAAATGCGAATCAGCTCAAAATCGGTATGACCGCTACGGGCGAAATTTTGATCCAAGACAAGAAAAACATCATTACGCTGCCGAACGAAGCGTTGCAGCAAGGCGGCGGCAAGCGGTTCGTGACGTTGAAAAAGGAAGACGGCACGCTCGATGAGCGGCATGAGATCAAGATCGGCATACGCAGCAAAACCGAAGTCGAAATAACGGAAGGGCTTAAGGAAGGCGACAAAGTCTTAATTCCATTGCCTAAAAAATCGGGCGATATGTCGCAAGCCGACATAGACGCGCTGAGACAGCAGTTCCAGCAAAATGCAGGCGCTCAAGGGGCTGCCGGCGGGCTGACCCAGGAGCAAATCCAACAGCTTCGCGAGCAGTTCGGTGCAGGCGGCGGTCAGCAGATCCGCATTCAGCAAGGCGGCGGCGGTGCGGCTCCTGGCGGAGCTACCGGCGGAACTACCGGCGGCGGCGGTGGCGGAAATATCGGCGGCGGCGGCAACTTTGGCGGCGGAGGCGGAGGCGGGAACTTCGGCGGCGGAGGCGGCGGGAATTTTGGCGGAGGCGGAGGCGGCAACGCAAACCGGTAATGTCGGGAAGGAGCGCAACTATGGAGATGATTCAGCTACGGAACATTACGAAGGTTTACAAGCGCGGCGACCAAGAGCTGCATGTTTTGAAAGACGTCTCGTTCAGCATAGACAAAGGCGATTTCGTCGCCATAATCGGTCCGAGCGGATCCGGTAAATCGACGCTTATGAATATGATCGGTCTCCTGGACGCTCCTACTAACGGAACGTATTCGCTGGACGGAGTGGCTACGGAGAAAATGTCCGACAACCAGCTTGCCCAGCTGCGAAACCAGAAAATCGGCTTCATTTTTCAACAATTCAACCTGCTGCCCCGCCTGAATGCGATGGAAAATGTCGAGCTGCCAATGATCTACGCCGGTTTCTCCAAGAAAGAGCGGCGGCAGAGGGCACAGCAAATGCTGGAGCTGCTCGGCATGGGCGAGCGCGGCCATCACAAGCCGAGCGAGCTCTCCGGCGGTCAGCAGCAGCGGGTAGCGATCGCGCGTGCGCTCGCCATCTCCCCCTCGCTGCTTCTCGCGGACGAGCCTACAGGAGCGCTCGACTCCCGTACCGGCGAAGAGGTGCTGGAGCTCGTCATCCGGCTGAACCGCGAGGGCAACACGATCGTGCTCATCACGCACGATCCTAACATTGCACGCCACGCGAAGCGGGTCGTCTCGCTGCGCGATGGCCTCATCATCAGCGATGTTCGCAATGAAACCGGCGAAGCTGGCGCCGTACTGGAGGCGGTGCACGCATGAGATTCGGCGAACTGATAGCAATGGCCCTCCGCACCGTACTCGCCAATCCGCTGCGGACAATCCTCACGATGTTAGGTGTTATCATCGGGGTGGCGTCCGTTATCACGCTCGTGGCGATCGGACGCGGGGCGAGTGCGGAGATTGAGAAGCAATATGAGAATCTCGGAACGAATCTTCTTGTTGTCAATGTAAACGGCAATGGCCGAGCTACACAGCTGGATTATTCCGAATTGATGAAGCTCGAGGGTTTGCCTGAGATCGATACGATTGCTCCTACAGTAATCAAGACCGGCTCGAACGTGAAGTACGACCGGACACAAGAGAAGTATACGCTGGTCGGGACGAACGACCGTTATACGCTCATTAATAAGGTAGAAGTGGCGGAAGGAAGATTTATTTCCGCAGCCGATCTGGACCTGAGAGCGAATGTCGTCGTTCTGGGCAGCTCTGTGGCCAAGAAGTTTTTCGGTTACGTGAACCCGGTCGGCGAACAGGTCAACATCGACGGGCTAGTGTTCACCGTAGTCGGGAAGATGAGGGAAAAGGGCTCGAATATCAACGGCACATCCGTCGATGACATGGTCATAGTGCCGCTGGAGACGGCTCGCCGACAGTTCAAGCTCGGGACGATCCGGACGACCTATATCGAAGCGCCGACGAAGGATGACATCTATCTGGCGCAAGCGACGATGAAGCAATATTTGACGTTCAAGTTCAAGAGCGAATCCGGGTTTACGCTCGTCAACCAAGATGAGCTGCTGAACGCCAGGACGAAAACGGGCAACACGCTCACCAAGCAGCTTGTAAGTGTAGCGTGCATATCCTTGCTCGTGGGCGGGATCGGCATCATGAATATCATGCTCGTCACGGTCAGCGAGCGAACGCGAGAGATCGGGATCCGCAAGTCGATCGGAGCGAAACGTCGCAATATTTTGTTCCAGTTCCTCGTGGAAGCCGGCGTCATTAGCGGGATGGGCGGATTGTTCGGCTTACTGCTGGGAATTGGAATTGCACTCGCTTGGCCGATGATCTATCCGGAGCAGCCAACGGAAATTTCCGTTGACGTCAGCATGTATGCTTTCTTGTTTTCAGCCTTGGTCGGAATCATCTTCGGGCTGTATCCGGCCAACAAAGCGTCCAAGCTCCGTCCGATCGACGCCCTTCGTTTCGATTGACTACTTAATGCCATTAATGATATTTGGAGGTCGGATCATGAAGTCGCACAAGCGCCTTTCTTCCAGACAGTTTCTCATTCTTACTCTTCTAGCCGTCCTTAGTCTGACATTCGCTCCCTTTGCAGCGACATCGCCTGCGCAAGCGGCCAAGGAAGGGGTGTTCCTGAGCAACGACGTCTTCTTCACGGTGGACGATGTGGTGCTCTCGACCGGCTCCGCCTCCCAGACGCTTCGTTATTCCTTGACTCTGACGAACAACGGCGAAACGATGGTCGATTACAACGCGTACGGAATCCGCATCTCCGATCCGTCGGGCAGCAGCTATTCCGCGCAGCTGACCGAGAAGACGAATGCCCGCGTACAGCCTCATAAGTCGCAGACGTTCAAGTATACGAGCAATATCGCGCTGGGACTTAGCCCTAGCGACTTATCCGTCGTGCTGTTCGCTTGGGATTCAAGCGAAGCGGATTATATGCGCGACTTCGGCACCTTGTCGATCGGGGCATCCATGTCAGAGCAAGCTTTCGTGAAAGAATCGGTTCTGATCAACGTCAAAGACATCGATGCAGCTAACATGCCGAATGACGGCGTCGTCTCTCTCCAGGCGATCAGCAGCACGAAGACCGTCAAGGACGGCGTGTGGACGATGAGCGTCGATCTGCGCGCCGAGAACCTCGGCTCGTCCGCCTTCAAGCTGCCGTCCGCGCTGACGTATCAGCTCGTCGATGAGCGCGGTCTTGCATTCGCCGCGACGGCCGTTGCCGGCAATGATACGCTGCTGCCGCGTCAAGCGACGAAGCTAACGCTGCAAGCTACGGTTGGCGGCTCGTTCAGCGACAATAGGTTCACCATCGAATATTTGAATAAAACGCAAACCGCTACAACCTTGGTAGGCTCGCTTACAATCACGAGAGGCGAAGCGCTCCAGGTGGGGCAAGTACAAGATTACCCAATGGCGAATCCGAATGGATTGTCGGTATCCATCGACAGCGCTTCTTACAAATCGCAAGTTGACGGGGTTTCCGTCGAAGCCGTTGTTACATTAAACAATGGAAGCAAATCCATCGTGAGCGTCCCGACGCTGTCCGCCAGCTATCAGTTGAATAGCAACGGACTGAGCGTAGCGGCTGGCGATACTTCCGCAGCTGCTGCTTACTTGTCGCCTGGCAACTCAGTGACGAAGACGTTCCGCGCCACCCTCCCGCTAGGAGCGGATTTGGCTGATACCAATCTCGTGCTGTCCGAGAAAAAAGGAACGTCGACCGTTATTTTGCCGGTCGTATCCGCAAGCCTGGCGAAAGCCTCGCCGAACGGCACAGGTGTCTCTGCACCGGCGGAAGGCGATATCGTGAGCACGTCGGTCGGCTCACTTGCGATCCAGGTGAAGCGGACACAACGCCTCACGCTGGAGAGCGACGACGTGCTGCTGACCGAGATTGCGGTTAAGAACGTGACCGGCAGCGTGATCACCCTCCCCGCGCTTTATGGCGGCTACACGCTTGGGGATTTCGAAGTGACGGGCAAGGCGGTTCGACTGCAGTCTTCGGCTTACCTCAACCCGAACGAAGCGACTACGATTTATTTGTATGCGAAAATCCCGTACACGCTTGATTCCTCGAATGGAGGGTTTTTCTTCGGGGAAGGCACGGCACAAGCGGCGGGAGGCAACGGAAACGGCCAAACGGGCGGAAACTCCGGCACCGGAACAAGCGGAGCGGTAACGCCTACCCGACAGTGGCTGAACGCCGCATTCGCGCTGAATGATGACGGCATCGCCCCTATTGAGAAATCAGCGGAGTGGAAAATCAACGATCAAGGCCGTCAATCGGTCGGGGCGGTCATCGATTCGCAAGTGTTTACATTGGGCACGCAGAAAATGCTCGCGGTCCGCATCCTTCAAACGGGGAAAGAGAAACGGGTCGGCAATATCGTTCCGTACATCGGCTATTTCATCGGTCCCGACGGTTCGATCTGGAACGCGAAAGTGACGGAAGAAAGCGGCCGATTCTGCAACGGCTGTGTAGCTCTGAATACGCTGTGGGTGACGCTGCCGGAGGCGATGTCAGGCTCGCTGCGTGACTATGAGCTCGTCTTCGGGCAGAAGCTGGACGATACGGCTATGGCAAGCGTGCACCGGTTCAGCTTGCTGAACCTGGGCAACCAGCTGCCGCTTCCGGTCGCCAGAGCCGGTACGGATTCAACGGTGCTCACGAAAATTACGAATGCGGAGATCGTCTTAGGTACATTTGATCTGTATCCGTACAACGTTACGATCAACAATCTGTCCGCGTACAAGGTAGGGCTGAGCGGCAACAAATACGAAGTCAACTTCAATTACACGCAGGATAAGCTGTATCCGGTGGCAGGCGGCAACAAAAACCGCAGCCTTGTGTTCGAGCTTCGAGACGACCGCGACATGCTGATGAAAACATGGGACATTCCGTTCGAGGGCACAGGCTCGATGGTGAATGGCGCGGTGAAGCTGTCTGCGGACGTGACGGCCACTGATGTGACGCCAACCACTTCGCCGCGCGTCTACGTCTATGAGAAGTTTGAGGGCGCTCTGCGCTTGCTGGGCTCCAACACCGCTCCATACGTGTCGCAATAAAAGCAAAAAAGCCTCCCGGCCGCAACCAAAATGCGGGGGAGGCTTTCCTCATTTACTTCCGTTTCTCAAGCTCCTCATACCCGTTCACGAGCCAGTTCAGCTTGCCCGTCTCCGGATCGATCAGCATGCCGTGCACCGGAATGTGCTTCGGCAGGAGAGGATGGTTGCGGATAATGTCCACGCTGTTCTCCACGCTCTGGGTCACATCGTCGAACCCGGTCAGCCAGCGCGACAGATTGATACCGGAGTGGCGCAATGTCGAGATGACGTCCTCGCTGATGCCTTGATCCTTCGACTTGCTGATGATCCGCTCGGAGTCGAGTCCGGTCATCCCGCATTCGTAGTGGCCGATCACGACAACCTCATCCGCGGTCAGCTCATAGATCGCTACGATCAAGCTCCGCATGATGTTGCCGAACGGCTGGGTGACGATCGCACCGGCATTTTTGAGAATAATGGCATCGCCGTTCCGGATATTCAATGCTTTGGGGAGCAGCTCGACGAGCCGGGTGTCCATACAGGTCAGGATGACCATCCGCTTGTCCGGAAAACGCGTCGTCCGGAACTCTTCATAATCCTTTTGCGTGACGAAATGCTCATTGAATGCCAAAATGTCGCTGATGTTGCTCATCCTAAATTCCTCCTCCGATGATGGATGCAGATGAAGTCATGTCCTTAAGCGCGCCGATCGACCAAGCTCATCATGCTATTGTAGAATTGCTGCTTGCTCTTCAAAGAAAAAATGCGTCTGTCAGGGTTATAATCCAACGTCAGCGCCTCGTCGAAAAACACTTCATGCTTCAGGCTGTACAAAATCCGAAAGCGCGAGCCCTCCGCCTCCGCGTCGTCCGGCCCGGCCCCGTCCACGAGCCAGAGCTGAGCGACACCGTCCACGGCGCAGCCACAGCCTTCGGCATCATAAGCAAGCTTGACACGAGCGGGAGGACCGTGCGGCGCGGCATCCAGATGGAGCTGAAGCTGGTTGACAGCGGCTGGGGTAACCGTAATTTGCATCGTATCCGAACCTCCTTCGTCATATAGCTCATTATTCTACCATAAAAACCCGCACATGTTGATTATTCCAAAAAGAAAAAGTAAGATCAAAAGGATAGAAACATTTCTCACTTCGGGAGGGGATCCAATGGGTCAGTCGTTTGAATCTACGCTAGCGGAATTTCGGAATCTCATAAAAAAGATGAAGAGCTATGAAGAAGCGCTGGGCGTGATGTATTGGGATCTTAGAACCGGCGCGCCGCGCAAAGGGATGGAAAATCGGTCTCAAGTAATCGGGGACTTGTCCGGCGAGCTGTTCCGCATGTCCGTATCCGAGGAGATGAGCGGTTACCTGGAGCAGCTGTTGGAGCCGCAGACGTTCGAGCAGCTGGACGAGGTCAATCGCAAAATCGTGAAGGAATGCAAAAAAGAGTACGACCGCAGCAAAAAAATACCGCCTGAGAAATATCAGGCTTATGTTGTCCTAACGTCGCAAGCCGAATCCATCTGGGAGGATGTGAAGCCGAAATCCGATTTCGCCGCGTTCGCGCCTTACCTGGAGAAGATTGTCGCCTACAATCGGGAGTTTATCGATCTGTGGGGTTACACGGGTCATCCGTACAACACCTTGCTGGATATGTACGAGCCCGGCATGACGGTCGATCAGCTCGACCAAGTGTTCGGGGAGCTGCGCCGGAAGCTGGTGCCGCTCGTATCCGCCATCCAGCAATCGCCGAACAAGCCGCATCGTTCGTTCCTGGAGCAGCCGTTCGATATCGAGCTGCAGAAGAAGTTCAGCCGCTACATCTTGAACGAGATGGGCTATGACTTCGAAGCGGGCAGACTGGATGAGAGCGCTCATCCGTTCGCGACCGGGCTCAATCCCGGCGACGTGCGGATCACGACACGCTACTTGCCGAACGATGTGACGAGCGCGCTGTTCGGCACGATCCATGAAGGCGGCCACGCGCTGTATGAGCAGAACATATCGCCGGACTTGATCGGCACGCCGCTATGCACGGGAACGTCGATGGGGATTCATGAATCGCAGTCGCGTTTCTGGGAAAATATGATCGGTCGCAGCATCGGGTTCTGGAAACGATATTACCCGCAGCTGCAGCAGCATTATCCCGAGCGTCTGAGCAAAGTGCCGGTGGAGATTTTCTACCGCGGTATTAATGAAGTAAGACCTTCGCTCATTCGAATTGAAGCCGACGAGCTGACATACAATTTACATATCATGATCCGTTATGAGTTGGAGAAGGAGCTGTTCAGCGGGACGCTCGAGGTTCAGGATCTGCCGGAGGCATGGAACCGCAAGTACAAGGACTATCTCGGCGTCGAACCGGCTAACGACGGCGAAGGCGTGCTGCAGGACGTGCATTGGTCGGGCGGCTCGTTCGGATACTTCCCTTCCTATTCGCTCGGCAATATGTACGCGGCTCAGATCCGCAACACGCTCAAGCAGCAGATGCCGGACTTCGAGGACAAAATCGAGCGCGGCGAGCTGCTGCCGATCAAGGAGTGGCTGGTAGAGCGCATTTACAAATACGGCAAGTCGCTGACGCCATCCGAGATCATCCAGAGCGTGACGGGCGAGCCGCTTAATCCTGCCTACCTGGTCGCCTACTTCGAAGAGAAGTACAAGGACATCTACAGGCTGTAACGTATGGGAATCCGTGTAATCAAAACTGCCGCCGCTGCCGTAGCGGCGGTTTTCTTGGCTCAGCTGCTTGGACTTGAGTTCCCGATGTCCGCCGGCCTGCTGGCTATTCTCGGCGTTGAGTCGACGATCCGCAAGGGGGTCAACGCCTCACTGGTTCGCATCGCCGCGTCTCTGCTTGGTCTCGTGCTCGCTACCATAATGATCGAGCTGTTCGGCTTTCATCTGTGGATAATTGCCCTCTATCTTCTCGCCATCATACCGGTGCTGAACCGGGTCAAGCTGCAGAACGGGCTGGCTACATGCTCCGTTGCCGTGTTCCATTTATTTTCCCTGGGGTATGTCGATATGGATGTGCTCTTGAACGAATTTATGCTGCTGCTGACCGGACTCGGCTCGGCGACGGTGATCAATGCTTTGTACATGCCGAATATGGAGCGCCAGCTGCAACAGAAGCGCGCGAGGACGGAGGAGCTGTTTTCTTCCGTTTTCACAGAGATCGCAGCGCACTTGAAAGATCACCAGAGGATGTGGGACGGGAAACAGCTGCTGCAAGCGAGAAAATCGATCCAGGAAGGCGCGGAACTCGCGCAGCGTGCGGCGGAGAACCGATTGCTGTACGGCGACGTATACTGGAACGGATACTTCCATATGCGGGAGCAGCAACTGGACCTCATCGAACAGATGCTCGATCTGATGGCGCAAGTCTACGATACGCTGCCCCAAGGCCGGTTGACGGCTCTGCTCTTCGAACAATTAAGCGGCGACGTACGCATGGATACATATACGGGGAACGCGGAGAGGCATCTTCTTGAGCTGGAGGGCCAGTACAAGAACATGCCGTTGCCGGTAACCCGGCCTGAATTTGAGATTCGCTCCGCGCTGTTCCAGATCACGCAGACGCTGCATCAGTACTTGATTATCGCGAAGCGAGAGAAGAAGCGTCGAGGCGCCGCCACGCGGCTGCAGGCTTGAAATCGAGTTGTGAACCGTTTTGAAGCGTTTCGCAATTGTCCAAAAAAATGTTGTCACCCTAGACGAATGTCCTGCATACACTTTATTGAATGATTGTATGGAGGAGGTTTAGAGGATGTCGATTAAAGATAGAGAGACGCGTTGCAGAGAAATTCGTGTCAAAGCGGTTTGCGGCAAAGGTCGTAAGTTTTCGCAAGTGACTCATACCATAAACCCGCCACACACACCGACCAGCATTCTGGGCGCATGGGTCATCAACCATGAATACGAAGCGGTGAAGTCTAGTGACGGCGTCGAGGTAGTAGGTACTTACGATATCAACATCTGGTATTCTTACGACAAAAACCGGAAGACCGACGTAGCCAAGGAAACGATTTCCTACGTCGAAGTCGTCCCGCTCTCGTACCTGGATCCCAAACATAGAGCTTCCACGGTGGAGGTGTCTGCGGTCGCAACGCAGGATCCTAACTGTGTGGAGGCGAATGTATCGTCCAGCGGCGGGGGCGTAACGATTCGCGTAGAGCGAGAGTTCAAATGCGAGGTGGTCGCCGAGACTACGGTTTGCGTCGTCGTTTGCGAGGGAGGCTGCGACGACTTCGACGAGAAGACGACCGATTTCAGCGGTGAAGGGGATTTCGAAGATCTCGATCCCGACCTGCTGGACGATGAACTGGACTAAGGTTTCGATTTCCTACAGCATATGACGAATCCACGGATTCGGCAGGGGGCGATAGCCCTCTTTTTTGTTCCGGCGTAGGCGAATGGCTCGCCTGCACAAGCCTATTTGTTGGGAACGGAAGGGGCGGGGAGCATGAACACATTTCTGTTGTACAGCGGAGAGCATCGGGTGGCCGGACTGCTGGAGCGGTTGACGATTCCCCGCGGGAAAAGGGCCCCGGCCGTCACCTGGGAGCGACGAGGTGCGGTCATCGTCTGGGGAGAGGATGTCTCGTCGCTATTGCCGCAGACGGGATTCGTCCTGAATCATCCGGTACCGGCAGGGCGCTGTCGCACCAAGCGCACGAGAGAGGAGCTGCTCAGCCTGCATGGGCTGCGGCCGGCGGCGAGCGGTGCGGCGGGGTATGCGTATCAGTTCCGCGTACCGGTATTTCATCTGGAAGCGTTGGCTTTGTTCGGCGCTACCTCTAACGCCTCCTTGCAGCTGCAACAGGCGGCACGACTCGTCCCGATCTATGCGGAGCTGGATGCGGCAGCCGCGGACAAACGCGGCAAACAAGCGATGCGCGAGGCAGTCAAGGCCGTTTATGCGCTTGGCCTGGATTTCGGCTTGGTCGACTTGGGGTTCCCGTCCGGCGGGGATGGCAAGCCGGAGATTGTAAATGTACGACCATATCCCGAGCTGAATGGGCGGTTAGCTGGTCTGTATGCGGAAGCGATCGAGCGATTCGACCGCGAGCTGCGGGCGGAGCAGACGCGCAAGGGTCGGGTGCTGCTCGGCGCGGACCCCGAGTTTCTCCTCGCGGACGACCGCGGGCGGCTCGTGCCGGCGTCGCGTTACTTACCGAAGACCGGTGAAGCGGGCTGCGATGTGTTGACGCTGCGCGGAGAGACGCGATATCCGCTGGCGGAGCTGCGGCCGGAGCCTGCGACGGACCCGAGGCAGCTCGCGCGGAACATTCGACGCGCGATGCTGGCGGCAGCGGCTCGGATCGACGACGAGCGGCTGCATTGGGTGGCCGGGGCGATGCCGGCGACGGGGTTCTCGATCGGCGGTCATATTCATATGAGCCGAATTTGGTTGAACAGCTACTTGCTGCGGACGCTGGACAATTATTTGGCGCTTCCGCTTATTTTGGCTGAGCAGGAAGGGAAGTCGGCGCGACGTAGGCCCGTGTACGGGTTTCTTGGTGATTTTCGCCGAAAAAAACATGGAGGCTTCGAATACCGGACGCTGCCAAGCTGGCTTGTTTCACCTATGCTGGCTCGAGGCGTGCTGGCCTTGTCCGCATTGATCGCGGCTCATTATCGGGAGCTGCCGCAGCGGCCTTTGGCTGGTCTCGCCGTGCAGAGGCACTACTATGAAGGCGATAAACAAGCGCTGTTGCCTGTTGTGACGGAGCTATGGGGCGATTTGGAGCGGTTGTCCGGGTATGAGGCGCTGGCTGCGGATTTGAAGCCGTTCAAGGCGAGCTTGCTGGCTTTGGAGTCATGGGATGAGCGGCAGGACTTCCGTCCGGCGTGGAAAATCCCTCCCTTCGACGGCGGCGAAATCCATGAGGCGCCAATTCGTGCTATAATAGGTTCCGATAGCCGCAACCGGTAGGTGAATGTTGCGTGGCAAGCGGAGGAGACCGATGACGAAGTACACCCCCATGATGGAGCAATATTTGGCTGTAAAAGAGACGGCGAAGGACGCCTTCCTGTTCTTCCGCCTCGGCGACTTTTACGAGCTGTTCTTTGACGACGCCGTCAGGGCGGCGCAGGAGCTCGAGATTACGCTGACCGGCCGGGACGGCGGCCAGCAGGAGCGTATTCCGATGTGCGGCGTTCCTTACCATGCCGCTGAGAATTACATAGCAAAGCTGGTAGAACGAGGATATAAAGTAGCCATTTGCGAGCAAGTGGAAGATCCGGCGACGGCGAAAGGAGTCGTTCGGCGGGAGATTGTGAAAATTGTCACGCCGGGCACGGTAATGGAGAGCAGGTCGCTCGGCGAGGCGCGCAACAATTATATCGCCTGCGTAGCCGGGACGAATGGCGTTTATGGACTTGCAGCGTGCGATTTAACGACGGGCGAGCTGTTCGTCACGGTCGTGGAAGAGTCTGCTGAGGTGCTGATCGACGAGCTCGGCGTGTACAGTCCGTCCGAGCTTGTGGGACGTTCCGCTCTGCTCGAGCAGTTGACGGGTGTAGAAGCGAACGGCGAGGAGACCAGTGAGCGGGAGCCTGCGGCTGAAGCAGGTGCAGCTTATTCACTGGCCAAGCTTGTAACCAGATGGGAGCAGTCGGCCGATGCAGATGCGCTCAGCGGTCAATTCCCGGCCGCACAGCTCGCCTCGCTGCAGCCGGCCCAGCATGAGGCGGTTGCGCTGCTGATGGGCTATCTGAGCGAGACGCAGAAGCGGGCGCTCGCGCACATCACGGCGATTCAGCTGTACGAGCATCGCCAGTCGATGACGCTCGATCCGTTCACGCGGCGCAATCTCGAGCTGGTCGAGACGGTGCGCGAACGAACGAAGAAAGGCTCGCTTCTGTGGCTGCTCGATCGAACGGTTACTTCGATGGGCGGCCGGCTGCTTCGCCGTTGGGTGGACAAGCCTCTGCTCAGCCGCGCGAAGATCGAAGAGCGACTGGAGGCGGTCGAAACGCTGTACAACAAGCTGATCGACCGTGAAGAGCTGCGGCAGCAGCTGAAGGAAGTGTACGATTTGCAGCGTCTGGTCGGTCGGATTGCGTACGGCAATGCGAACGCGCGGGACATGCTGGCGCTACGCGTGTCGCTCGAGCAGGTGCCGGCTCTGAAAGCGAGCTGTCTCGCCTCAGGCTCCTCCACGCTGCGAGCGCTGGCCGAGTCGCTTGACGAAGTCGCCGACCTGCGGGATCGGATCGCAGCCGCCATCGTGGACGAGCCGCCGGTATCGGTTCGCGAAGGCGGCTTTATTCGCGAAGGCTACCACAGCTACCTCGATCAGCTGAAGGAAGCGAGCTCGAACGGCAAGCTGTGGCTGGCGGAGCTGGAGAAGCGCGAGCGGGAGCTGACCGGCGTCAAGACGCTGAAGATCGGCTTCAACAAAGTGTTCGGCTACTTCCTGGAGGCGTCTCGCGCCAGCGCAGGCAGCTTGCCGGCGGACCGATACGAGCGCAAGCAGACGCTTGCGAACGCGGAACGGTATGTCACGCCCGAGCTGAAGGAGAAGGAGACGCTTATTCTCGAAGCCGAGGAGAAGATGGTCGGGCTGGAGTATGAGTTATTCCAGGAGCTCCGCCAAACGGCGAGCGACGAGCTCAAGCGGCTGCAACGGCTGGCGGAGGCGATCGCCACGATCGATGCGCTGCAATCGCTGGCTGCGGTCAGCGCCGCTTACCGCTACGTGAAGCCGGAGCTGGCCGACAGCGGCGCGCTGCGCGTGGAGGAAGGCCGCCATCCGGTCGTCGAAGCGATATTGAAGCAAGGCGCCTTCATGGCGAACGATACGGCGCTGTCCGAGGAGGACGGCCTTGTCATGCTCATTACCGGCCCGAATATGGCGGGGAAGAGCACCTACATGCGCCAGGTGGCGACGATCTGCATCATGGCGCAGATCGGCTGCTTCGTGCCTGCCGCGCGGGCGCGGATTCCGATCATCGACCGGATTTTCACGCGCATCGGCGCGGCGGACGATTTGGTCGGCGGGCAGAGCACGTTCATGGTGGAGATGATGGACATCCAGGCGATGACCGCCAAGGCTACGCCGCGGAGCCTCGTCATCATCGACGAGCTCGGCCGCGGCACCTCGACGGGC
Organism: Paenibacillus koleovorans NBRC 103111; assembly: GCF_004000845.1. Lineage (GTDB taxonomy): Bacteria > Bacillota > Bacilli > Paenibacillales > NBRC-103111 > Paenibacillus_AA > Paenibacillus_AA koleovorans. The sequence continues at coordinate 24,144 of NZ_BIMA01000063.1, read as the reverse complement.
GAAGGGATGGCGATCGCGCAGGCGGTCATCGAGTTTCTGCATGATCGCATCGGTTGCCGCACGCTCGTCTCTACGCATTTCCACGAGCTTGCGCACTTGGAAGAGCGGTTGCCGTCGCTGCGCAACTACTGCATGGCGGTCAAGGAGAGCGGTCAGCAGGTGACGTTCCTGCGCCGGCTCATCCGCGGTGCGGCCAGCACCAGCTACGGCATCTACTGCGCCCGCATCGCCGGGCTGCCGGACCCGATCATCGAGCGGGCCTACAGCCTGCTCGGCGAATTCGAGTCGCGGGGCGCGCTGCGGCAAGCCCGCGACGAAGCGGCCGCCGGCCAGGCCCAGCCGGCCGGCGCACCGCCGCTGCCGCCGCAAGCGCCTGACGCGGCGCCGGCGGTGCAGCTCAGCTTGTTCGGCGGCGAGCCTGCGGCACCGCCGCCGAACAAGCTGTCCAAGCGCGAGGCCGCAGCGGCAGCGGCCGCGGACAAGCTGTACGCCCAGCTCAGGTCGGCGGACCTGATCAACATGACGCCGATGCAGGCGATGAACCTGCTCTACGAGCTGCAACGGCAAACGCAAGAGCGATAGAGGAGGAACCGCCATGAAGAAGGGAACAACCACGAGCTTCACTAAGCGGCTGCAGCTGCATGCAGTGGCCCTTAGCTGGTTGGCGGTCGGGACAGCTGCCGCAACGCTGACAGGCCCCATTGTACTGCTCGCAGCGCCGCAAGCCGTATTCGCGGAGACGCGAGACGAAGCCTTGACCCGGTTCGGTGAAGTATACGGTACGCTGCAGGGAAGACATGTGAGCGGCATCAGCGACGAGTTGCTGACGGATGCAGCGATTCAAGGCATGATCGACGCGTTAAAGGATCTATATACGACTTATTTCTCCAAATCCCAATGGGAGCAATACCAACGGGACTTGGACATGGTATACGCCGGCATCGGCACGCGGTTAAGCCAAGACGATGCCGGAGCCAGGATCGTGGAGGTGTTCGCTAACAGTCCTGCGCAGGAAACCGGACTCGCAGCCGGGGACCGTATAACAGCCGTAGACGGGAAACCGGCGGCCGGACTGACGCTGGATGCGATCGCGGGTGCGATAAGAGGTGCTGCAGGCTCGGAAGTAACGCTCCTCTTGCTGCGTGGAGACGGTTCGACTAAAATAATCTCGCTTGTCAGACGCGATGTGGCCGTGCCTTCCGTGACGAGCCGCGTGCTGAATGACGGAACGGGCTACATGAGCGTGAGCGGCTTCGCCGACAACACCGACGAGCTGTTCGCAGATGAGCTGGCGAAACTCCAAGCGAGCGGGATCGCTCGGCTTGTCGTCGATTTGCGCAACAACCCGGGCGGCGTTCTGGAATCGGCCCGTCAGATGGCGCAGCAGTTTATCCCGGAGGGGACTTTGATCCATACGAAAAATCGCGACGGCGAAGATGAACCGGTGTTATTGGCCGGTGGCAAGACGGTAGACATTCCGGTTGTCTTCCTGGTCAACGGGAACAGCGCCAGCGCGTCCGAGGTGTTGACCGGCGCTCTACAGGACTATGGCAAGGCTGTTATCGTCGGATCGCTTACATACGGCAAGGGCAGCGTGCAGAGCATATACAGGCTGAGCTCGGGCGGAGCGTTGAAAGTGACGATCGAGCAATATTTTACGCCGAAGGGCAAGCCGGTCAATAAAGTTGGAATTACGCCGGATGTGGTCGTAGAAGGCGAAATCGCCCAGTTGGCGGCCGCTCTGAGAGCGTCCGGAAGCCCGGCCGTCACCATTGAGCTCGGTACGACTCGAAGCGTTGTTAATGGATGGGAGCTCGGCACCACCTTGCCATTCGTCACGGAGTCCGATCAGGGTTCTGCAGCGGCGCGGTTGTATGTTCCGGCGCGTTTGGCCGCCGCCATGCTCGGAAGAACCTTGTCCTGGAACGAGGCCAAACAAGCGGTAGAGCTGAGTGCTCCAGGCTCAGCGACGATTACGTTCGGGGCGGAGAACGGTTTTGTCAATAAAAACGGAATCGGACTCCTGGACACGGAGATTTTGACAAAGCAGTTTCCGTCCTGGAGCGCAAGGCTTGCGGGGACGGATCGGGTGACGCTGCAGGTACAAGTACGTACCGAAGTACAATAAGCGAATTAGGAGGTGCATCGATGGGAATCATTCGTGTGCTGGACGATCATGTCGCCAACCAAATTGCCGCGGGTGAGGTGATCGAGCGCCCTGCATCCGTCGTGAAGGAGCTGGTCGAAAATGCGATCGACGCCGGCTCTACACGGATCGACGTTACGATTGAAGAGGGCGGCCTGGAGCTGATCCGTGTGGCTGACAACGGCTCCGGGATGGAGCCGGACGACTGCGAGCTGGCGTTCAGCCGCCATGCTACGAGCAAAATTGCCGGCGGCAAGGATCTGTTCCAGATTCGCACGCTCGGGTTTCGCGGGGAGGCGCTGCCCAGCATCGCCGCCGTCGCCAAGGTCGAGTGCACGACCGCTCACGATACGTCCGGCCTCGGCCGAAAACTGATGATCGAAGGCGGATCGGTGAAAGGGCTGGAAGAAATCGCTGCGTCAAGAGGGACGACGTTCGAAGTCAAACATCTGTTCTTCAACACGCCGGCGCGGCTCAAATATATGAAGACGATCCAGACCGAGCTCGGTCATATTTCCGACTACATGTACCGTCTCGCGATGGCGCATCCTTCGATTGCCTTCAGCCTGCGCCACAACGGCGGCGAGCTGCTGCGCACGCTCGGCAACGGCGACCCGCTGCAGGTTATCGCCGCCGTCTACGGGACGACCACTGCCAAGGCGATGCTGCGGGTGCAAGGCGAGCATCCCGACTACGGCATCGTCGGCTACGTCTCCAAGCCCGAGCTGAATCGGGCGAACCGCCAGGCGATCAGCTTTTTCCTGAACGGCCGCTATATCCGTAATTTCGCCTTGAGCCATGCGCTTATGAACGCGTATCATACGCTGCTGCCGATCAATCGTTACCCGGTAGCCGCTATATCGCTACGGATGGATCCCGAGCTCGTCGATGTGAACGTACATCCATCGAAGCTCGAGGTTCGGTTCAGCAAAGAGCAGGAGCTCGTACAGTTCCTGGAGCGCCACGTCCGCGACGTGCTTCAAGGGCATGTGCATATCCCAAGCGGCCTCTCGTCCGCCGCGCAGCGGAACCCGATTCGCGAGCTGGTCGTGCAGGAGCAGATGGAGCTTTATCGTCCTCAATCAGGTGGGTCCGCACCGGCACCTGCAGCTGCTTCGGAGTCGGCACCGCAAGCAGCTGATTCCGCCGAACCGGACTGGACGCTGCTGCAAGCATCCGCGCCGCCTGCCCCGACGGCCGCTGCGCTGGAGACTGCAGCCGCTGTCGAAGCACCGGCTGCGCCTAGACCAGCTGCGCCGCCGCTCCGTGCTCAGCAGGCGCCGTCTTACGCGCCGCCGCCGGAGCTGCCGTACGCCAAGCTGACGAGCATGCTGGCAGCGCCGGAAACCGCAGCTCCCGCAGTGCCGGCTTTTCCCAAGCTGGACCCGATCGGGCAGCTGCACGGTACATATATCGTCGCGCAGAACGAGCGCGGCTTGTACTTGGTCGATCAACACGCCGCGCACGAGCGGGTAAATTACGAATATTACTTCGAGAAGTTCGGCCAGCCCGATCAGGCGAGTCAAGAGCTGCTGCTGCCGATCACGCTCGAGTTCACGTCCGCCGAGGCGGAGGCGCTGGCCGACAAGCTGCCGTTGCTCGAGCAGGTTGGCGTCTACCTCGAGACGTTCGGAGGCAGCAGCTTCCTCGTTCGGTCGCTCCCTCACTGGTTTCCGCAGGGAGAAGAGAAGGCGCTGCTCGATGAGATGGCCGACTGGGTGCTGATTGAAAAAAAATCGGTGAATTTGACCAAACTAAGAGAAAAAGCGGCCATTATGTGCTCCTGCAAAGCGTCGATCAAAGCGAATCAAAGCATGTCGACGGTGGAGATCGAAGCGCTTCTGGATCGGCTCGCCGCTTGCCGCAATCCTTACACCTGCCCGCACGGCAGGCCGATCGTCGTCAGCTTCTCCACCTATGAGCTGGAAAAAATGTTTAAGCGGGTGATGTAGTGCTCGTCACGACTTCCCACAGCCCTTCACCCGAGTCCGTTACGCGATCCAAACAGATCGCCGCACAGCTCGGATGGCGTTGGGTGCCGCGAGGCGGCAAATCGGTGAACAAGCTGGCGCAGTCCTATCGGGTTACGCAATTGCTGCTGCAAGCCGATGATCAATTAAAGCTATATACGGATCTAATCATGGAGCCGTCAGACAGTCGATCTGAAGCCAACCCGAACCTTTCTGCCGAACCGACGCCGATGTTTTTCCATCCGAGCCTGTCCTTCGTTCGCGTGAAACGGCTTATGCGAGGAGAAGGGGATGCCCTGATCGAATGCTCCGGCGCCGAGCCAGGCGACATCGTGCTCGACTGTACGGCCGGCTTGGCCTCCGATTCGATCGTCTTCTCGCATGTAGTCGGCCCGGAGGGCCGTGTGACCGCCATCGAAAGCGAGCCTGCGCTGCATATGCTAATTCGCGAAGGGCTGTCTCACTATGAGACGCATCTCGAGTCGTTCAACGACACGATGCGCCGCATTGAGGTGAAGCTGGCCGACCACACGCGCGAGCTGGAGAAGCTGCCGGACCGCAGCGTCGACATCGTCTACTTCGATCCGATGTTCCGCAGTCCGATCGAGGATTCCAGCGCCATTCAGCCGCTGCGGCGGCTTGCCAATCACAAAGCGCTGTCCGAACACGCGATCGAGCAAGCGAGGCGCGTCGCGCGCAAACGAATCGTGCTCAAGGAGCATCGCGACGGCGACGAGTTCAACAGGCTCGGCTTCGAGCGGCTGTTCCGGTCCGGCACCAAAATCGCATATGGAGTGATTCACATTTGATAGCCCAGAACGAATCCGCCACTGCTCCACACGGCAAACCCGAGGTGCTCGTCCTTGTCGGACCGACCGCGGTCGGCAAGACGAACCTCAGCCTCGAGATCGCCGAACGATATGGCTGCGAGATCATCTCGGGCGACTCGATGCAGGTGTATCGCCGTATGGATATCGGGACAGCCAAGGCGTCATCCGAAGAGCGCAGCCGCATCCCGCATCATATGATCGACATCCATGAGCCTCACGAGCCGTTCACGGTAGCGGAGTTTCAGGAGCGCGCCCGCGAGCTGATCGCCGACATTCATAGTCGCGGCAAGCTGCCCTTTATTGTAGGAGGCACCGGTCTTTACATAGAGTCGCTTATCTATGGCTTTCAGTTCAGCGAGGCCGGCTCGGATGAGGCGTTCCGCGAGCGGATGAGCTTGTACGCCGACGAGCATGGGGATTTGGCGCTGCACGACAAGCTGAAGCGGCAAGACCCGCTATCGGCCGAACGTATCCACCCGAACGACCGTCGTCGGACGATCCGCGCTCTTGAGGTGCTTCACCTCACGGGAACCCGACTTTCCGAGCAGCTGGCGTCGCAGAAAAAGCGGTCCCCCTATGAATCTTGCATCATCGGGTTGACAATGGACCGTACTTTGCTATATAACCGTATAGAACGGCGTATTGACCAAATGATGGAAGAAGGGCTAGTCCAGGAAGTTCGCCGCCTGCTTCACGAAGGAGTCGAACGGACGGCCGTTGCGATGCAAGGCTTGGGGTATAAGGAGATGGCCGGCTGCCTGGCGGGAGAGATGACGCTGGAGGAAGCGGTCAATTACTTGAAACGCAACACACGGCGTTATGCGAAGCGTCAGCTGTCCTGGTTTCGCCATATGCAGGAGATTCACTGGGTGGAACTGGAAGAAGGCTCAAATATTTCAGAGCATTTGAAAATAATTAATGATATAATAACAGGAAAGTTTCCATTCCGTAGAGAATATAATGCAAAGCGGCGAAATGATGCGGCAGCGAATCCTACTCAGACCATTTAGGGGGTACCTTTATGAACAAATCAATCAACATTCAGGACACATTCTTGAATCAATTGCGCAAAGAAAGCATCGCCGTAACGGTTTACCTGACCAATGGATTCCAAATCCGCGGCTATATTAAAGCCTTCGACAACTTCACGATCATCATCGACAGCGAAGGGCGCCAACAAATGGTTTACAAGCACGCAATCTCAACATTTACTCCGCAACGCCCCGTTTCTCTGGCTCCACAGGAGGCGTCCGAGTAAATTCAACCTTAGATGCTTGTCGCGTGTCGCAGCGCAGCCGTGTGCATTGAAACTTTTTTCCTGTTCATTACGTTAATACTGATAGCGCACAGGGCAACCCGAACTACTGGGTTGTTCTTTTACTTCCATGTGGATTGTGGGTGGGTGTGCAAGAAAGGAGTCGAGGAGAATGGCTACAACCGGAAATTCCAATCGACCGAAAAAACCGAGCAAAAAACGGAAGAAATTCAATAAGAAAAAGGCGGCCATTTGGCTGCTGGTGACGGCCGTAATGGGGGCGGCTTGCGCCATGGCGGGGTACATGATTATCCTGCTGAACGGCGAGAGGCTGTATCAGGTCAATAAAGATAAGATGGAAATGTCCGAAGCGGCGGTATTCTATGACGTTAACGGCAAAGAAGTGACGACGATGGCGCGGGAAAATCGGGAGCTCGTCACGCTCGCGGAGATGCCCGAGAAGCTGCCGATCGCCTTCGTGGCGACGGAAGACAAGCGGTTCAACGAGCATGAGGGAATCGATTTTTTTGCAATTGGACGTGCCCTTGTTACGGATATCATTGAACGCCGTGCGGCGGAGGGCGGCAGTACGATCACGCAGCAGCTGGCCAAAAACATGTTTCTGAATGCGGACAAAAGCCCGATTCGTAAAGCGACGGAAGCTTCGATTGCGAAAGCGCTCGAGAACCATTTGACCAAAGATCAAATTCTCGAGATGTATCTGAACCGCATTTATTTCGGCAAATCGGCTTGGGGCGTCAAAGCGGCGGCCAAAAAGTATTTCAACAAATCCGATTTGAAGAAGCTGGAGCTGTGGGAGATGGCTACGCTCGCTGCGATTCCAAAGGCGCCCAGCTACTACAACCCAATCGACAATCCTGAAAATTCGAAGGAACGTCGCGGCGTTGTGCTCCTGCTGATGTACCAGCAAGGCTACATTACGGAAGCGGAGAAGACTCAAGCGCAAGCCGTCGATTATGTGGCGCCGCAAGTCGCTGCGAACAAGGATTATGTCGCTTTCCTGGACTATGCGCTTAGTGAAGCGATCGATAAAACGGGACTGACGGAAGACGAGCTGCTTCGAGGCGGGTATCAAATTTACACGACGCTGGATCCGGTTGCCCAGAAGGCGGCTGAGACGGCGTTCGCCAATCCGGACTTTTTCCAGAAGAACGGTCCAGAGCAGATGATGCAAGGCGGCATGGCTATTGTAAACAACAAGGACGGAGGCATCGCTACGATGATCGGCGGCCGCGATTACAAGACGAAGACTTGGAACCGCGCGATCAAGCCCCGCCAGCCGGGATCGTCGTTCAAACCGATTATCGAGTATGCGCCGGCATTGGAGAAGAAGGGGATGAACCCTTACACCATGCTGAAGGACGAGAAGCTTTCCTATGGCAACTACTCGCCAAGCAACTGGGATAACATTTATTCCGGTCAGATGACGATGATGAAGGCGCTGGAGAAGTCGGCGAATGCGCCGGCGGTCTGGCTGCTGAATGAGATCGGGTTGAAGATAGGGATGGATTTTGCTAAGTCGTTGGATATTCCGTTTGATGAGAAGGATTCGAACCTGGCTATCGCCCTCGGCGGGATGACTCGCGGTGTATCGCCGCTGCAGCTGGCTTCCGCTTACACGGCTTTCGCCAACAATGGCTTGCTGAATCCGGCTCACTCCATTGTGAAGGTGTTGGACAGCCACGGTGAAGAGCGGTATAAGTTCAAAAACGACAAACCGAAGCAAGTGATGAGCCCTAAAACGGCGTGGAACATGACAGTCATGCTTAAGAATGCAGTCGATGTCGGGACCGGGGTGAACGCCAGAATGAACCGGCCGGTAGCCGGGAAAACAGGCTCCACGCAGCTGGACCTGAAAGGACTCGAGCAGTACTACCGCGATGTGTGGTTTGCGGGTTACACGCCGGAGTATACGGCCGCGATCTGGATGGGCTTCGACAATACCGACTCTAAGCACTACGTCAACGGAGGAAGCGGGCGTCCTGCGTCGCTGTTCAAGGACATTATGACCAAGGCGCTTGCCGGCAAGCCGGTCACGCAATTCCAGAAACCGAGCAATGTGCCGGATGTGACGCAACCGCCGCAAGGAATAACGGATTTGAAAGGCGAATACAACAAAGACCGCAAAGCCGTTAAGCTGACCTGGTCGGCACCGATAGGGACGGAGAGGCTGAGCTACAAGCTGTACCGCAAAAGCTCGAAGGACGCCGATTACGGCGATCCGATCTTATCGGCGACAACCGAACTGGAGGACTTCACGACCAAACCTGGCGAATCGTATCAATACTACGTCGTACCTGTCAATATGGACAACAACTTGGAAGGCGGAGCCTCGAACGTTGTAACCGTTATGACGGAAGAAGACAAACCGGGCGGTTCGCCGGGGCAAGGGAACAATGGGAACGGGAGCGGCAATAATGGCAACGGGAATGGCAACGGAAATGGCAATGGAAATAACGGCAACGGCAACGGGAATAACAACGGCAGCGTAAAGCCGTCTCCGACGCCTACCCCTACTCCAACGGGCTCAGGCAGTCCGAAACCGACACCGACCCCAAGCGGCAGTGTTACGGTTACGCCAAGCCCAACACCGACACCTACGCCAACGCCGACCCCAAGCGGCTCTCCGGTAAGCGGGACCCCGCGAGGCGGAACGCCGACCGGAAGTCCGGGCAGCGGAAACTAGTCCAGGTCCTGACGGTACTTTGCAAGTATGAGCAGTCGCGGCAGTAGACCAACTTTTGATGGAGAAAAGGAATGGTGGTAACGATGAACAAACGTTTGAAGCAATTAGGGTATGTATCGCTGTTGACTTTGCTGTGCGTACTGCTGGCTGCCTGCGGCAGCAAGCCGGAGAGCAGTACCAAACCATCGCCGAGCCCAAGCCCGGTACAAGGAGGAGCGGCGCCTTCTGCAATTACGCCTACTCCATCGCCTAGCGCTGCCGCAACGCCGAAGAAATGGTCGGCACCGCCGGCCATGACGATCGACACGAAGAAGACGTATGAAGCCACCTTCGATACGAACAAAGGCTCGTTCAAAGTCCAGTTGTTCGCTGATACCGCGCCTCAGACCGTCAACAATTTCATCTTCCTGTCCAAAGAAGGCTTCTACAACAACGTCACATTCCACCGCATCATGAAGACATTCATGATCCAGACGGGCGATCCGTTAGGCACGGGATCCGGCGGACCGGGCTACAACATTCCGGATGAGCTCAAATCCCCGCACAAGTACGATCCGGGTATCGTGGCGATGGCCAATACCGGTCAACCGAATTCCGGCGGCAGCCAATTTTTCATCTGTACCGGTGCGGATTGCGCGGGCTTGAACAGCATGCCGAACTACACGATTTTCGGCAAAGTGTCGGAAGGAATGGATATCGTGCAGAAAATCGCCGGTACGGCGGTGAAAGCCAGCTCGAGAGGCGAGATGAGCGTGCCGACGGAAACCGTCAAGATCAACAGCATCTCCGTTAAAGAAAAATAATCGACATGTGCAACGACTCGAGGAGCAAACGCTTATGAGTAACGGACCGGTCAGTTTCTCTCGTAGACGTCGGCGGTGGACGAAGACTTGGCTGTTTAGAGCCGCAGTCGCATTAATCGCCCTAGGCCTTCTGTGGACCGCGTTTATTCAGTGGAAAATTTACACCCCTCCGGAGACGGATGCCTCCGCCCGTGCCGATGTCGGCATCGTGCTTGGTGCGTCGTTGTGGAACAACGAGCCGAGTCCGGGATTGCGGGAACGGCTGGACCGCGCGTTGACGCTCTACAAGGACGGTCAGGTGAAGCACTTGATTGTCAGCGGCGGACTCGACTACAACGGCTCGACGCTGACCGAGGCTGAGGGGATGAAAAATTACCTCGTCCGCCAAGGCGTGCCGGAGGAGGCGGTTGTACTGGAGCCGCAAGCTCGCAGCACGTACGACAACGTCCGCTATTCCAAGCGGCTGATGGCGGAGCGGGGCTGGACGAAGGCGATCCTGATCACCCATGAGTATCACGCCGCCCGCTCCTATGATATTGCACGGTTCCTCGACATGGAGGATCCGCGAGTGTCGTCCATGACATCGAGCGTTATGTGGATGCCCTGGCATAAAGTGCGTGAGACGCTGGCCTATACGAAATGGGAGCTGGATAAGCTGCGACTGATCGTGTTCGGATCGGACGAGTAACCTGAAGTACAGCGTTATCGTGCCGGCCCTGTCCGATAATGGTACCGATGCGAATAGCGGAACCCGAGCTTCTCGTACAAACGCACGGCAGGCTCATAGTCGGCGACGACCTGCAAGTACATGCGATGGACGCCGACGTGCGCGCTCCAGGCGGCTAATGCACGGATGCCCGTCACACCTACGCCTTGCCTGCGATGCGAGGCATCGGTAGCGATGTTGATCAATCCCGCCCATTCTCCATTCACGACCGCCGTACCGACTCCTGCCGGTGCGGCGGTTTCGTTATGCCGGACAAGCACAAATGCCTTGGGGCCTGAAATGCGGTCCAGTATGGCATGATAGCTCGTTTTCTTGTGCGGGTCGAATTGCTCGATCCGAAGGTAAGCATCCAGCCATTCACCGTTATGACATGCGGCTACTTCCGCGGAATAAGCATTCCTATGCGATTCACCATCCGCCAGTTTGAGCACTTGCTCCACAGTAGCTGTCAGTACGAGCGATTCTCCCTCCTTCACATAACCTTGTTCCGCCAGCTGCTCGTCCAGTCCGCCTGGACTCGCCGCGCTGATATGGAAACGAGGCCGAAAGCCAAACTCCGCATAAAACAGTTCAATCTGCTCCATCCAGTCCACCTCGGACTCAGGAATCGCCCCGGCCGTCAGGACGCTGTTGCATCTTTTCGCAGGAATCTCAGGATCGGCCCGCAATAGCCAGGCTTCAAGCGGCAAGACGAATGCGGCCGGCCAAGTATCGGCTGCCATCCGCTCCAGCATCCCCCATTCGAGTAATTCCAATCCAGTCATAGCACGGCCTCCTATTTCCATTTTCAATAATGAATAAATATACATTGTTACGAATAATATTTCAATGCTTTTTCATTAAATCAGAAAGTTGGCGTTATGCGGGGGGCGTAAACAGAGGACCATCCTTGTAATCTTCCATGATGGTTTTTCTAAACTTTCTCGCCCTACTCGGACGGCTTTTCATGTTTTTTTCCACCAACCATTCATAGGACAAGGCGGCAACCGGTAAAGTAGTAGTCAGAGGGAGGAGAGGTGATTTCGTTGAGCAGTCGTGCCGTCACCCCAGAACTGAAGACCGGTTCGAAAGCTTCGAGGCAAATCAATGTCGTGCTGCGCAATACGGCCCCTGCCGTTACTGTCGACCCGGAAGTGCCTGCTCCTCAGCGGTCGATTGCGGGGACCGGGCCGTTCGCCGATATCATGAGGGATTTGGACCGGATGGTCGGCTTGGATCACGTGAAGGAACTGATTTTCGAAATATATTCGCTGTTGCAGGTGGCGCAATATCGAACAGAGGCGGGTTTGCTATCGAATCCGCAGGTGTACCATATGATTTTCAAGGGCAATCCCGGAACCGGCAAAACAACCGTAGCCCGCATTCTCGCCAAGCTGTTCCAATCGATGGGGCTACTGCAGAAGGGGCATCTGGTCGAGGTGGAGCGTGCCGATCTCGTCGGCGAGTATATCGGGCATACGGCGCTCAAGACGAGGGAGCTGATCAAGAAGGCGATGGGCGGCGTGCTGTTCATCGACGAGGCGTACAGCCTGGCGCGCGGCGGGGAAAAAGATTTCGGCAAGGAAGCGATCGACTGCCTGGTGAAAGCGATGGAGGATCATCGGGATCAGTTTATCTTGATTTTGGCGGGGTATCCGGAAGAAATGGAACAGTTCCTGGCGACGAATCCGGGTTTGCCTTCCCGATTCCCGATCCACTTGGATTTCGAGGACTACTCGGTCGACCAATTGCTTCAGATCGCCGAGCAGATGACCAAGGAAAAAGATTATGTCATGCTGCCGCTCATGGTCGCCAAGCTGAAGCAGCATTTGGCCGAGGAGAAAGGAGCGTACTGGCGCGCCTTCAGCAATGCCCGCTATGTGCGCAATTTGCTCGAGAAGGCGATTCGGCATCAGGCGGTACGTTTGACGAGTCAGTATACATCGCCGCCGTCGCGACAGGAGCTGATGACGCTTAGGCCGGAGGATTTGCGTTGGAATAAAACTTGAGACCTAGCAGCGTCGCGATGACAACCGCCGCACAGCCGCCCCTTTTTCCCGATCTTCCTGTATAATAGGGTTGTTAGCCTATCAGATACAGAGGAGTGGGGAGAAGACGATGCTGCGAGCGGTTGTGTTTGATTTTGACGGACTGATTCTCGACACGGAGACGAATGAATTCAACGCGTTCCGGGAAGTGTTCGAGGAGCATGGGCATGAGCTGACGCTGGAGCGTTGGTCGGGCTGCGTAGGCACCGACTTGTCGGTGTACAATCCGTACGACCACCTGGAGGAAGCATGCGGCCGTGTCTTGGACCGGGAGCTGATCCGCTCCACCCAGAAAGCCAAATTTCTCAAGCGGATGGAATCGGAATCGGTGAGGGTCGGTGTAGAAGCTTACCTGCAGGAGGCCAAAGAGCTTGGACTGCGCATCGCGTTGGCATCCAGCTCTTCGAGGGCTTGGGTGACCGGTTACTTGACGGCGCATGGGCTGCTCGACTACTTCGAAACGATCCACACGAAGGACGATGTCGCTAAAGTAAAGCCGGATCCGGAGCTGTATCGGAGGGCGGTCGAGTCGCTTGGCGTCGAGCCGCATGAGGCGGTAGCGTTCGAGGATTCGCCGAATGGAGCGCTTGCCGCACATCGGGCGGGGCTGCATTGCGTCATCGTCCCGAATGCCGTCACCGGGACGCTTTCGTTCGGCGCGCACAACGTGCGATTGAGCTCGATGGCGGATCGGTCGCTGCGCAGCCTGGTCGAGGAATTGAATGCCTCTTGCCAAGCGTAGCGTTTTGGGATATAATGGATTTCAATTTCATACTTGGCTGTGAAGAAGAGGAGTAGGCGGAAGGCGTGCTGCAGAGAGCTGATGGGTGGTGTGAATCAGCGCAGGCGTTCCGGTGAATGGGCTTCTGAGCCTCTGAACCGAACGGTCCGTTCACGGTCCAAGTAGGCTTCGGCGAATGTCTCATCGTTATAAGGGACGCGTATTCGGCGATAGTGCGCACGCCCGATACGTTTGAGCGAGTCCGGGCATTCGGACTAATGAAGGTGGTACCGCGGGGCTTCCCGTCCTTTCTTGTGAGAGAGGACGCGGAGCCCCTTTTTGGCGTACAAGGACAACAAAGCTACAATCCGAGGAGCGTGACGACGATGAACGACGGCTGGCGATGGCGAAAGATCGACGAAAGACACAACCACACCAATCACATGAATTTATGGAGGGATTTCGATGGCTAGCCATACACTTGTTTCCGGCATTCGAGCGACCGGAGAACTGCATATCGGGAACTATTACGGAGCGCTTAAGGGCATCTCGCTGCTGCAGCATCAGTTTGATTGTTATTTTTTTATCGCGGATTTGCATGCGCTAACGACCCATCCGAATCCGAAGCAATTATCGAACGGCGTAATCGGGGTGGCGCGAGATTATTTGGCCGCAGGACTCGATCCGGAGCGCAGCATCTTCTTTGCCCAATCCTCGATTGCGGCGGAGCTTGGAGAGCTTCATACGTATTTGAGCATGGTCATGCCCTTAGGGGAGCTGCTGCGCTGTCCTACGTTCAAGGAGAAAGCGAAGAAACATCCGGACAATGTCAACTACGGCTTGGTCGGGTATCCGGTGCTCATGACGGCGGACATTCTTGCTCATCGCGGAACGATAGTTCAAGTAGGAGAGGACCAGCTCGTCCATCTGGAGATGGCACGCAGCATCGTTCGCCGATTCAACCAGCAATATGGAGCCTTTTTGCCGGAGCCGCAGCCGCTGCCTGACAATGCCGTGAAAGTGCCTTCTTTAACCGGTCAAGGAAAAATGAGCAAATCCGACCCGGTGGAGACGTACATCAGCTTGAAGGATGAGCCGGAGCGCATACAGGCGAAGCTGAAAAAAGCTTATTCGGATCCGTTGCGCGTGTATCGGGACCAACCGGGCCATCCTACCGCCGACGGCTGCAATGTATACCAGCTTCATACTTTTTTCACTGAAGAGGACGTTCGTCGAGCGATGGCAGACCGCTGCCTGAAGGCGGAGATCGGCTGTGTGGCATGCAAAGCGAAGCTGGCGGAGTCGATCGAGCAGCTCGTTGAACCGTTTCGCCAACAAAGAGAGCGCCTCTCGGATCGCGAAGTGATGCATATTTTAGCCGCAGGGGGACAGAAAGCTCGTGAATCGGCGCAGCGTGTGATCAGCGAGGTGCGAGCGGCAATGGGGCTGTTGATGGTATAATGAATGGATAAAAACGGGTAAACCGGAAGGAGCAGGCGACCATGACAACCGTTCGAACGACCGTATCCAAACAGCTGCTAAGTCCGACGGGAGGTTATTTGACCGGCTACACCCATACGCTTAACCCGTATTCCGGCTGTGCGTTCGCCTGCTCCTATTGCTATGTAAGAAGGATGCCGATTGCGCTGTTTCGAGGGGAGCCTTGGGGCGAGTGGGTGGATCTGAAATCGAATGCCGCGACCCTCTTGAAAAAAGATATGCAAAAAGCGCGCAAAAACGGGCCTGTCACGATCTTCATGTCCAGCGCGACGGACCCTTATCAGCCTGTGGAAGCAATAGCTCTCCTAACGCGGAGCCTGCTGGAGACGATGGCGGCGGAGTGCCGGCCGGACTTCCTCTTCGTGCAGACGCGAAGTCCGCTCGTGACGCGGGATCTGGAGCTGTTCCAGGCGTTCGGCGACCGCATTCGGGTGAGCGTTACCGTGGAGACGGATGAGGAAGCGATGCGCAAGGCGTTCAGCCCGGCCGCGCCGCCAATCCCGGCAAGAATGAAGGCGCTTCGCCAGCTGAGAGAGGCCGGTATTCCATCGCAGGCGGCGGTTTCGCCGGTACTGCCCAGCTCGCCGCAATTTGCCGAAAAGCTGGCCGAGGTGACGGAGCGGGTCGTAGTCGACGATTTTTTCCGAGGGGATGGAAGCGGCGGGAGTCGGACTAAGGCGCTGAATATGGGAGCTGTATTCGGAGCGCTGGGTTTGGAGGAATGGTACCGGCCGGAAGCGATCGAACCGGTATTTGATCGGATGCGCCAGGCATTCGGAGAGGACCGGGCTTTCAAGAGCCGCGAAGGGTTTTTGCCATGACGGGGCAACGGAATTTGGCTGTGTTTCCGGACGATTTTCAATATGCCTATCATTACTTCGAGGCATCTGAGGGACCGTTTCGCAGCTTGACGGAATTGCCGGAGAAGGATGCGGAGTCTGTGCTGCGGCGGCTGAGGGAGCGGGGGAAATCATTTGCCTCGCAGCGCGCCGCTGATTACTTGACGATTCGCAGGGAGCTGGAGCAGCGGGTCCGCGGCGAGTTCCAGGCCAAGGGCGGAAGACCGGTGACACGGGTGCCTGTTTCCATGACTTTAGGCCCATGTCCATGGATACAGTCGTGGTATGAATCGGGACAGTTTGTGCGCATCCCCTTGTCCGACCTGCAACCGTCCGCGATCAGCTTCACATATGGCGACCTCTTCCCCACGATGCGCTTGCAAGATGGCAAACCGTACCGGGCACAAGTGTACACGTTGGCGGAACTCCCCGCCCTGATTGAGAAGTTCGGGTTTCCCCAAGTTTGGAACGCTGCAGGGGCTGCAGGACCCGAACGATACATCGAGATTCAGGTCTGGCATTCGGGTTTTCTGTGTGAAAGTTAACAATGAAAATGAAAACGGGGTGTGTTATAGTAAAAAAGAACTAGTTGATGGTCCTACAGGTTTTTCGTAACAATGGCAAACTTGCCGAAAGGCAAGGACGCAAAGCCACAGGTCTAAGGCTCCTATTTCGGAGCTATGATAGCTGGGTTGCCGTAAAAAACAGATCGTTTGTTTTTATTGCAATCCGGCTATTCCGATTCATTCGGGATGGCCTTTTCTGTTCTTCGGGAGCCATCGTCTCAACTAGCACAAAGAAAGGGGAGATTTACAATGAAGCCGATTTTGAACTTGAAATGGCGGGCCGGTATTCCGTATGAACGATTGGACAGCATGATTTTGCCGCTGGTGATTTTTACATCCAGCTGTGCAATCGCAACCGTATATTCCAATTGGCGAGAACTTCTGGTAGCCGCCTTATTCTCCCTGGCTTTGATCTTGCTCATGCTGCTGCGCAAATCACAGACGGCCGTATACGGCCTGGCTTTCGCGGCATTGACGTTGCTGTTGGTTGTGTTCCCGGCGGAGAAGCTGTACTGCTTCCTGCTTATCCTGTATCCTCTGCTGCTATTGTTCGCGCTGCTGGTTACGAACCCGCAAGTTCCGTTTGCAGCCGGTCTCATCTCCGCGCTTTTCTTGTTTCGGTTCCAGACACAGATCGAGGAAGCCGAGCTGTGGGCCAATATTTTCGCGGTCGCGCTGAACGCCTTCGTCTTCTCGGTTCTGGCCCACATGATGCGGCGGCTGTATGTAGAGCGCAACGAGTACTTCAAGCTTTCGATGATCGATTCGCTCACCGGGCTTCCTTCCCTGCAGCAGACATTGCTGTTCGGTGAAAAGCTGCTGGAGCGCGGCGTCCGCCTCAAGGTGCTGCTGATCGATATGGACTATTTCAAGCAAATCAACGATACATACGGCCACATGGTCGGCAACAAAGTGATTGTGCATGTAGCGGAAGCGCTGCGGAATCTGGTAGAAGGGATGAATGCGACAGTCGGCCGACTCGGCGGAGACGAGTTCGTCATTGTGACGGAAGACAATCGGTGCGCCGAAGATTTGCTGCAACGAATCAAGGAGAAGCTGAACAACAGCGAGTTCGTGCCTGCTTCGGGCATGAAGCCGATCTTGATCTCGTTCTCCATCGGCGAAGCAACCTCGAATCCGTCCTCTACGTCCCATATCGAGCAATTGATGCACGAAGCCGATCTGAATATGTACGAATACAAGCTGAGCAACCGCGTGCCGCTCTTGCACAACCAGTCGGAGCAGCTGTTCGAGCTGAATCCCGATCCGATTTGCACATTTGACACGAGGGGGCGCTTGCTGGACATGAATCCTGCGGCGGAGCGGTTGACTGGCTACATGTTCGAGGAGCTGAAGGATCGCCCGTTCGCCGAGCTCGTCGCGGAGGAGAACCGGGAAGAGGCGGTATCAACGTTTCGCACGGCTACGGCGATCGGCAGCGCGAACAATCTGGAGCTGATGCTGATCCAGCGAGGCGGTACGTTGATTCCGCTTAACGTGACATACATCCCGATCATAGTGAATCACAAGGTGGCTGGTTTCCACATTTTATCCCGAAGTCTGGAGCATCGGCGAAAAGCGGAGGAGCAGCTGAGGCAGAGCGAACGACAGAGCGCCATGGGGAAGCTGGCGGATCGCGCTGTAGCCGAGCTGCGCACGCCGTTGACCCTGCTGGGCGGATTTACGCGATTGCTGCAGGAGCAGCAGCCGCAGGAGAGGCCTTACTACGCTGTAATGCTTACGGAAGTGCAGCGGATCGAGCAGTTCGTGGAGGATCTCCAGTTTGTCGCGCAACCGCTCGAGAAGCCTCAAGAGCGACGAAGTCCGATCGAGCTTGTGCAAGACGCAATCGTTTCGATCGAGACGAGAGCCGCGAGGTCCCAGGTCGAAATCCGACTGTCCACGAGCAATGCGATTCCGCCGGTCCGATGCGATTCGCAGCAGCTGAAGCGGGTGTTCGTCCAAGTCATGCTGAATGCGATTGAATCGATGCCGAACGGGGGCCAACTGTCCATTAATTTGGAGTTCAAGCCTCCGCAGGTCAGCATCCGATTTACGGATACCGGTCAAGGGCTGCAGATGTCGCAGGTGCGCCATTCCGGAGAAACGTTCTACTCTTCCAAGTCTGAAGCGTCTGGACTCGGGTTGATGGCGGCGACGCGTGTGCTCGAGAATCACGGCGGTTCTTATCATCAGACTGGAGGAAAAGGGGAAGAATCCACGGTAGAGCTCCGGCTGCCGAAATAATAGCAGGAATCCGTCGGTTTCGGCGGATTTTTTTTGTACAGAAGAAGGGTCCTGTGAAAGAAGGGCTGTCCCTGTGGTACAATAAGACGAGTTTGGAGAAGCTGGAATATGCTGGACCGAACTTAATAGCCAGTAGGCGATCGTTCCGATGGGGAACGCTCGTGAAGGAGGAATATGTGTATGAAGCCTACCTCGTTTGAAATACAATCCCGGGTTCAAGACCGGGCGGTGCTCGTCAGTTTGGTGTTGAAGAGCGACCGGCTGTCCGATGCGATGATCGACTATTCGATGAACGAATTGGTCAGCTTGGCGGAAACCGCCGGCGTGTTCGTGATGGATAAATTGATCCAAGAGAAGGATGCCGTAGATTTTCGGTGGTTTATCGGCAAAGGAAAAGTGGAAGAGCTGAAGACGCTGCTGAACGCCCATGAGGCCAACACCGCGATTTTCAATCAGGAGCTGTCAGGCGCTCAAGTTCGCAACCTGGAGCAAGCGTTGGACGTGAAGATCATCGACCGGACGCAGCTCATTCTGGACATTTTCGCTCAGCGCTCCAGAACCCGAGAAGGCAGCCTGCAGGTCGAGTTGGCCCAGCTCAGCTACTTGCTGCCGCGGCTGTCGGGGCACGGCAAGAACTTGTCCCGCCTCGGCGGCGGGATCGGCACGCGCGGACCGGGCGAGACGAAGCTGGAGACGGACCGCCGGCATATCCGCGACCGGATCAGCGAGCTGCGGCATGCGCTGGAGGAAGTCGTCCGGCATCGGACGCTGCATCGCGAGCGCCGGCGCAAAACCGGCGTATTCCAGGTGGCGCTAGCCGGTTACACGAATGCAGGCAAGTCGACGCTGCTCAACCGGCTGACCGAGGCCGATGTGTACGCGGAGAACAAGCTGTTCGCCACTCTGGACCCGACCTCGCGCAGCTTGAAGCTGCCGAACGGTCAAGAGATCGTTCTGACGGATACGGTCGGCTTCATTCAGCATTTGCCGCATGATCTGGTGGCCGCTTTTCGCGCCACGCTGGAGGAAGTATGCGAAGCCGACTTGATTCTGCATGTGGTGGATAGCTCCGCCGAGATGCGGGAAGAGCAAATGCGCGTCGTAGAGCAAGTACTGGAGGAGCTCGGGGCGCACGGCAAGGAGAAGCTGACCGTGTTCAACAAGATCGACTTGTTGGAGCCGAGCCAGCATGATTGGCTGACGACGGAAGGCGAGCTGATCCGGGTCAGTGCGATGAGCGACTCCGATCTGGAGCGGCTCAAGCTGAGGATCGAGAACAAGCTGATGGGCGGCACTGTTACGTTCCGCATCCCGCCTGACAAGGGCGATGCGATCGCGCTGCTGTATCGGATCGGTGAAGTGCTCGACCAGCAAATCGGCGAGGACGAGCGGATGGAGTTCAAGGTGCGCGTCAAGCGCAATGAATACGAAAAGGTCGGCTATAAGCTGACTCCTTATTTAGTGGATGGGCCTGTTGCTGTTCGCGAGCTTGCCGGTCTGGATGGAGCGGCAGACGCGGTTGCGGAGGGGGGCGGGGATTCGGGGGCGAGGCCGCAATGATGACGTTTCCCGATTCGCTATTGAATCGCATGGAGCAGGCGGAGGAAACCGCCGAACCGCGAATGAAACGGATCGACCGTACGGTCGACCGGAATCAATGGAAGGTGATCGGCGCCTTTCAGAAGCATAAAGTGAGCGACTACCACTTTGCGGGCTCGACCGGCTACGGCTACAATGACCGTGGCCGGGAGGTGCTCGATCTCGTGTATGCGGACGTGTTCGGCGCCGAGGCGGCGCTCGTTCGGCCGCATTTCGTATCGGGGACGCACACGATCGGGACGGCCTTGTTCGGTGTCCTGAGACCAGGCGACCATATGCTCTACATCACGGGCAAGCCGTATGACACGCTGCACAAGGTGATCGGCAAACCCGGCGATGGCAAGGGCTCGCTGCAGGATTGGGGCGTCGTGTACGAGGAAGTCGCGCTGCAGACGAACGGGACGCCGGATTGGGACGCGATCCGTGCCGCGATCACGCCGAAGACGAGGGTGATCGGCATCCAGCGATCGCGAGGCTACGATTGGCGGCCGTCCTTCAGCGTGGACGAGATCGCTGAGATGACCGCGTATGTCAAAGAGATCAAGACGGATGTGCTCGTCTTCGTCGATAACTGCTATGGCGAGTTCACCGAGGAACGCGAGCCGACGGAGGTCGGCGTCGACTTGATCGCCGGCTCGCTCATCAAGAACCCCGGCGGCGGCATAGCGCCTACCGGCGGCTATATCGCAGGCAAGCAAGAGCTCGTCGAGCTTGCCGCCTATCGGTTGACCGCCCCGGGCATCGGCGGGGATGTAGGGGCAATGCTCGGCACGCTGCGCAGCATGTACCAGGGCTTGTTCCTTGCCCCGCATCTGGTGGGGCAAGCGTTGAAGGGCGCGGTGTTCGCCGCCGCATTGTTCGAGCAGCTCGGGTTCGACACGCATCCGCGCTGGAACGACCCGCGAACCGATCTGATTCAAGCGATCCGGTTCACAGGCGAGAAGCATCTGGTGTCGTTCGTGCAGGGCATCCAGCGAGCGGCTGCCGTTGACGCGCATGTCGTCCCTGAAGCATGGGACATGCCGGGTTACGAGCATCCCGTCATCATGGCAGCGGGCACTTTCATTCAGGGCGGCAGTCTGGAGCTATCGGCGGACGCGCCGATTCGGGAGCCTTATATCGCTTATATGCAAGGCGGGTTGACCTACTCCCACGTGAAGCTAGGCGTGCTGACCGCCGTGTCCAACATGATGAAGGCCGGGTTATTGTGACGAAACCTTACATGCCTTGACACGTATTGGCAGGAACGGTACAATTCAAGTAACCCCTATATTCTCTTGGAGTGATGCAGAAATGAGTGACGATCTTCGCAGGAATATGGCCTTGTTCCCGATCGGCATCGTGATGAAGCTGACCGATCTGACGGCGCGGCAAATCCGCTATTACGAGCAGCACGAGCTGATCATACCCGCGCGGACATCGGGGAATCAGAGGCTTTTCTCGTTTAACGACGTGGAACGGCTCCTGCAGATCAAAGCGTTGATCGAGAAGGGCGTGAACATCGCCGGCATCAAGCAAGTGCTTAACCCTGTTAATAAAGAATCCCAAGAAGCTACGGTACTAAATGAACAGACGGAAGAGAAGCGCCGCGAGATCCAGCGCGAGATGAGCGATTCGCAGCTGCACAAGCTGCTGAAGCAGCAGCTCCGTTCGGGCAAACGATTGGGCCAAGTGTCCTTGATTCAAGGCGAGCTGTCCCGGTTCTATCCCAAATAAGGTCCCTTTAGGAGGTCAAGCCGTATGAGTCGTCCACAATATTCGAAGCAAGACATTATGCGGATTGCAAAGGAACAAAACGTTCGGTTCATCCGCCTGCAGTTCACCGACCTGCTGGGTTCGGTCAAAAACGTGGAAATCCCGGTCAGTCAGTTGGAAAAAGCGCTGGACAACAAGATGATGTTCGACGGTTCCTCTATTGAAGGTTACGTTCGGATCGAAGAGTCGGACATGTACTTGTATCCGGATTTGGATACATGGGTTGTGTTCCCTTGGGTAACGGAAGACCGCGTTGCGCGGATGATTTGCGACATTTATTTGCCGGACGGGCGGCCTTTTCCCGGCGATCCGCGCGGGATTCTGAAGCGTGCGCTGAGGGAAGCCGAGGAGATGGGATATACGGCGATGAATGTCGGCCCGGAACCGGAATTTTTCTTGTTCAAGACCGATGAGAAGGGCAATCCGACGATGGAGCTGAACGACCAGGGCGGCTATTTCGACTTGGCGCCGATGGATCTGGGCGAGAACTGCCGTCGCGAGATCGTCTTGACGCTGGAAGAGATGGGCTTCGAGATCGAGGCTTCCCACCACGAAGTGGCGCCGGGTCAGCACGAGATCGATTTCAAATATGCCGATGCGGTCAAGGCGGCCGACCAAATTCAGACGTTCAAGCTCGTCGTGAAGACGGTAGCTCGCCAGCATGGCTTGCATGCGACCTTCATGCCGAAGCCATTGTTCGGTGTGAACGGCTCGGGAATGCATTGCCATCAATCGTTGTTCAAGGGCTCGGAGAACGCGTTCTACGATGATAAGGATCGCCTTGGCTTGAGCGAAACCGCCTATTATTACATGGCCGGGGTTCTGAAGCACGCGCGCGCTTTCGCCGCGATTACGAATCCGACCGTGAACTCCTATAAACGTCTCGTTCCGGGATACGAAGCTCCTTGCTACGTAGCTTGGTCGGCGAGCAACCGCAGCCCGATGATCCGGATTCCGGCGTCTCGCGGGCTGTCCACACGGGTCGAGGTGCGCAACCCGGATCCGGCCGCGAATCCGTATTTGGCGCTCGCGGTTATGCTGAAGGCCGGTCTGAACGGCATCAAACATCGGATGGACTTGCCGGCTCCGGTCGACCGCAACATCTACATCATGTCGGAGGAAGAGCGGGAAGAGCAAGGCATTCCCAGCTTGCCGGCCAACCTGAAGGAAGCGTTGTTCGAGATGCTGAATGACGAAGTGATCTTCGAGGCGCTCGGCGAGCATGCGCTTACCCACTTCTTCGAGTTGAAGGAGATCGAGTGGGATATGTACCGCACCCAGGTTCATAACTGGGAGCGCGAGCAGTACATGACGCTGTATTAAGTTGATTGCATACGCCCCCTTGTAGTCGTCATGAAATGGCGATGGCGAGGGGGTTTTATTTTGAATATAGCTCCCATGAACTGGAGCAGTGGCTCAATGTAAGCGTCAAACTGTCCCCACCTTTAAACTATACAAATTCCATGAGAGCATGAGGTAACCGAGAACATAAGGAGGTTACCTCAACATGGTAAATGTAAATCGTCGTCAGAAATGGGCCGCGCGCGTGGAGGAGTACCGGGCCAGCGGTCTGACCCTAAAAAGGTGGTGTGAAGCCCACGGCTGCACGATGGATCAAATGAAATACTGGCTCTACAAGTCTCCCAAGCACACGCTTCCCCCTTCGACCGAGGCCTCAACGGCACCCCCAGTAACCCCCTTTGTACCTCTGGCTGTAATGGACGAGGAACGACGTACCTCCCTTATCCTTCGCATTGGTCTGGCCGAGATTGAACTGGACGCCGGCTTCGATCCCCAGTTGCTTCGTGAGGTCGTGCATGCGCTGGCGGAGGCGGTACCGTGCTGACGCTCCCCAACCCTCAACGCGTTTATTTGGCCTGTGGACCCACGGATTTGCGCAAGTCCATCGATGCCCTCGCCGCACTCGTACAGGAAGGCTTCGGGCTGGATCCCTTCGCGCCTAGCCTCTTTGTGTTTTGCAACCGCCAACGGGACAAGCTCAAGCTGCTACTTTGGGACCATAACGGCTTCTGGCTGTTGTACCGACGGCTCGAGCGCGGTACGTTCCAGTGGCCGACCAGCGAGGAGGCAACGGTCACGGTCTCCAGTCGCGAGCTGCGGTGGCTGCTGGACGGCTTAGCCCTGGAGCAGCGCAAAGCGCATCCGCCCCTTCGGCCGGAACGCATCATTTAGCAAGATTTGTCTTCCGTTTTTTGCCTCATTTTCCGGCAGGAGCGGTCGACAAGACGTCGAAAAGGTAGGTATGGATAATCAAATGAAAGCCCCCACTACAACCGAAGAACAACTGGCTAAACTGGTACGTGAAAACGAGGAGCTCAAAGCCAAGCTGCGTTGGTTCGAAGAGCAATTCCGGTTGGCGCAGCGCCGGCAGTTCGCCTCCTCCAGTGAACAGATACATCCCGATCAACTGCTGCTGTTCAACGAAGCGGAA
>NZ_BIMA01000062.1 GCF_004000845.1 Paenibacillus koleovorans NBRC 103111 | reverse complement strand
ACCTCTCAGCACCAGTCGGAGCTCGAGTTTCGAGTTAGTAAACTTTCGTGCTTAGCCAATGTCGCGGGGCCGCTCGGCGAGCTCAAAGCTCGATTTTTTCATGCTTTGCCAGTGTCACGGAGCTGTTCGGCGAGCTGTAAGCACAATTTCGTGCTTAGCCAGCGTCGCGGGATCGCTCAGCGTGCTGTAAGCACGATTGTGCTTAGGCGAAGTCACGGAGCTGTTCGGCGAGCTGTAAGCACGATTTTCGTGCTTAGCCAGTGTGCGGGGCCTCTCGGCGTGCTGTAAGCACGAAAATTGTTGTGCTTAGGCAGAGATGCTGGCTTCCCTTCGCACTGCAGCCCCGCTATTCGCGCTGACCAGACAAGATTCCGCTAATTTGTATATTTTATATCATAAATAGACATGCCTTTGAAAAGTGCGTTTTACTAAAAAACGCACTTTTTTGCCTTTTTTTCTTCATTTCCTTCTTGACAATTAGGCATAAAACGATCATCTTTAGTATAGAGTCAATATTAAATAGCAGACAAAAACCGGCTATGTAGTAGTTCGAGGGGGGAAGAAGCACGCAGCTCCAGTAGCTCGAGCAACTTTTGTAAGCGCATGCAAGATTTGCACAGCTTGTGGGACAGACGGACGGCTTCACCGAGTTATGTTCGATTCACAGACCATAGGGAGGGGTATTCGCAATGTTCAACAAAAAAAGTTTCGCCTCGGCGATCATCAGCTTGGCGACGGTTTTCGCTTTAATCGGCTGCAGCTCATCGGGAGGCACTGGCACCGGCGGCACCGGCGGTAGCTCGACAGAGCCGACCAAGTCCGCTTCGCCGTCGCCGACGGAAGCGAAGCAAGAAACGATCGAGTTCTGGGCCTGGGCGCCCAACGCGGAAGAGTGGAAGGAGCTCGAGCAGAAGTTTGCGGCCAAGTACCCGAACATCAAGGTCAACTTCTCCAGCTTCAGCTCGCAAGACTACGCGCAGAAGATCAAGATCGCCATCCAGTCCGGCACGGCGCCCGACGTGATGGGCTTCGAGTTGGCGAATGCGCCCAAGTACGTGTCCGCCCTGGAGCCGCTAGCGCCATTCGCCGAGAAGGCTTGGGGCAAGGATTGGAAGGGCATGTTCAAGCAAGAGCCGCTCAAGCAGGTCGAGGGCCTGAATTACAGGCTGCTGCCGACCGGCATCAGCGCCACCCCAGTCATCGTCTATAACGTCGACATGTTCAAGAAGGTCGGCGTAGAGCCGCCTAAGACGCTCGATGAGCTGAAGGCCGTGCTGAAGAAGTTCGAAGACGCCAAGCTCGAAGGCGTCATCCCTCGCCTCGGCTTCCCGGGCGGCAAGGACTCGTCCTTCAACGACTTCTTCTTCAACATCGTGAACCAAGTCGCACCGGGCAAGCTGTACCAAGCGGCGGAGAACAAAATCCCGTTCACCGACCCGGACATCCTCAAGGCCGCGCAAATGTTCAAGAGCTTCTACACCGACAAAATCGTGCAGGACGGCAACCTGACCATAGCGTTCAGTCCGCAGCTTACCGACCTGTTCTTCAAAAACAAACAATTCCCGATGATCGTTGTCGGCGGCTGGACGGTCAACTGGATCAAACAATTCCAGGACAGCGGCAACTACGGCGTCATTCCGGTTCCTTCGGTCAACGGCTCGAAGCCGGTCGTGCAAGTGAACGCCGACCTCCCGCTCGGCATCAACAAAGATTCCAAGAAGAAGGACGCCGCCTGGAAGTTCATCGAGTTCATGACGATGGGCGACTACCAGCAGATCGAAGCGAAGTCGCTTTTGTTCTTGCCGGTGAAGAAGGGCATGACCTCCGACAACTCGCTGCTCAAGGCGGACATCTCCAAGGCAGGCGCCGATCTGGTCGTCGAGCTGGCCGAGAAAAACTCCGCGGGCGTACGTTTCATGCCGTATCCGGAGCTGACCCAAGGCATCTACCTCAATATGCAGAAGATGGCCACGGGCGAGCTGACCCCTGACGCCGCCCTTAAGGAAATCCAAAAGGTTTCGGAAAAAATCGAGCGCTAATCGCAAGTCCATTCTAGTCCCGGTGACTTCGCCGCCAGCTTGGCAGGCCATCGCCATCAGCCAACAGCCACTAGCCGCCAGACGGCGGAGGCTCCGGGACGGCTTCGTTGAAGGAGAGAATCATGATGGTCGACTGGACATCGAGTCCTTCCCCTACTGCAGCGGCGGACCTCGAACACAAGGGCAACTTCAAAAGGCGGCGGGGCATCGATTGGTCGGGGTACGCCTACATTTTACCGTTGTATGCGCTGCTCGGCGCCTTTATTTTTTGGGGCATCGGCTACAATTTCTACATCAGCTTCTTCAAATGGGACGGCATCGGCGACAAAAAATTCATCGGCCTCCGCAACTACACCGATATGGTGCAGGATCCGCTCGTCCACGACGCCTTGCAGCATACGCTGCAATTTCTCCTCGTGTCCATCCCGGGCTCGATGCTGATCGGCTTCGTCATGGCGATTCTGCTCCACAGCGTCAAACGGCTTGTCAGCGTGGCGAAGGCGCTGTTCTTCCTGCCGTACGTCATGGCGGTCGTCGTCATCGGCATCACGTTCCAGATGATCTACGAGCCGAATTTCGGGCTGCTGAACGAGACGCTGCGCGCGATCGGCCTCGATGCCCTCACTCGCCAATGGATCGGGTCCAAGGAGACGGCGCTGAACAGCTTGGCGGCGGTGTACATCTACGGCCATGTCGGCTTCTATATGCTGCTGTATTATACGAGCATTCTCAATATTGACGGCGAAGTGTTCGAAGCGGCGCGGATCGACGGGGCGGGGCTGTTCCGGCAGAGCACGCGGATTATTTTCCCTATGCTGAAGGGTACGCATATGACACTCATGATTCTTGGCGTCATCGCCGCGCTCAAGGTGTTCGAGCTCGTCTGGGTCATGACGGTAGGCGGTCCCGGCGGTGCGACCGAGCTCATCTCGACGCTGGTGTTCAAGAAGGCGCTGCTCGAGTTCAATCAAGGCTACAGTGCCGCGATTTCCGTGCTGATGGTGCTGATCGCATTCGTCTATACGGCGTTCCAAGTCAAATCCTATAACAAGGCGAGAAGGTGACCGGATGTTCGGCAAATTGAAGCTCGGCGAGAAGCTGTCCGTCTATACGATGCTGACCGTGCTGTCCCTCATCTGGGCGGTGCCGCTCGCCTATCTGCTGTGGTATTCATGGGACGGCGCCGGCTGGGGCAATTACGATGCGGTGATCCGGCTGGACCTGTTTCCTCGTTTCCTGATCAACTCTGTGATCGTAGCGGTCTGCGTGGTGTCGATTCTGTTGATTGTCGTGGCGTTGGCGGCGTTCGGGTTCAGCAAAATGAAATTCCCCGGACGCCATCTGTTGTTCAATCTCGCGCTGGTCGGCATGATGATCCCGGCGTCGGCGATGCTCGTCCCGCTGTTCCAGACGATCAAGGGACTGGGCTGGATGAATTCGTACATGTCGCTGATCGGCCCGGAGGTCGCGCTTATGGCGCCGTTCGCGCTGCTCATCACTCGTAATTTCTTCGACGAAATTCCGAACGAGCTGTTCGAAGCGGCCAGAATCGACGGAGCGGGGACAATGAGTCAATTCGTGCGCATCATTCTGCCGCTTGGCGTACCGATCCTGGCGACGGCGGGGATTATCGTGTTTCTGCATTCCTGGAACGAATATTTGATGCCGCTTGCTTTTATTAACGACAAGTCGATGCTGACGATCACAATGGCGCCGCAGTACTTCATTGAGGAATACACGGCGGATTACAACAAAGTATTCGCCGCGATGGTGCTTATGAGCGTGCCGATCGTCGTACTGTATTTGTTCGGCCAAAAGTATTTGCAACGAGGGCTGACGAGCGGGGCTTTGAAGTAAGTTGAGGTTCAATTTCTTGGATGGACTACTTAGGAGGCTTGTCCCGATGAAACGACCGAATCTCGTCTTTCTGATCGCCGACGATCATCGCTTCGACGGTATTGGCGCCTATGGGAATCCGGATGTGCGGACGCCTGTGCTCGACCGGTTGGCGGCGCAAGGCGCCTTGTTCCAATCGATGTATATCATGGGCGGACAGACCGCCGCTCTCTGCGTGCCGAGCCGGGCTTGCCTGCTGACGGGCGTGCAGCCGTTCCGGGCGACGGGATCCGGCATGCGCAGCATCGGGCTCGCGGAAACCGAGAACCGGGAGCTGTGGAATTTGGATCCCGCGCTGCCGACGTTTCCCGAGACGCTGCGGGAGTCCGGCTACCGGACATGCGGCATCGGCAAGTGGCACAACGGCAAGGCGAGCTTCGCGCGCAGCTTCACCGACGGGGCGGCGATTTTCTTCGGCGGTATGGGCGACCACGTCGGGCTGCCCGTCCATGGGTATGACTCGACGGGCGAGTACTCCGATGAGGCGGCTGAGGTGAGCGAGACGTACTCCACCGAGCTGTTCGCCGACGCCGCCGTCGATTGGATTCGCTCCTACCAAGGGGAGGAGCCGTATTTGCTGTACGTCGCGTTCACCGCGCCGCATGATCCTCGCACGCCGCCGCCGGCTTACGCGGCGATGTACCGCGCGGACAACCTGCCGCTGCCGTCGAACTATGCCGAGCGGCATCCGTTCGACAACGGCGAGCTGGACGTCCGCGACGAGCTGCTCGCTCCGCTGCCGCGTACGCCCGAGTCGATTCGCGCGGAGCTGGCCGACTATTACGGCATGATCAGCCACCTGGATGCGCAGATCGGGCGGATCGTGGAGGCGATTGCGGAGCGGGATGGCGGGGGTGGCGGTGAAGGTAATGATGGTGGGATTGGTGCAGGCGAGGCGGTAGCGGAACGGGAGGGTGAGGGCGGCGAAGGCGATGGTGGTGCGGGTGTAGGCGAGGCGGGTGCAGGTGCGGATGATGGTGCAAGCGGTGCTGGTGAGGCTGTGAGCGCTTGTGCTGACTCAGGCGACGATGCGGGTGCTGGCAGGGAGACGTTTGTTGTATACACGGCCGACCATGGACTGGCGCTCGGACAGCACGGCTTGCTCGGCAAGCAGAACCTGTACGAGCACAGCATCCATACGCCGCTTGTTGTAGCGGGCCCGGGTTTGCCGCGCGGTGCGGTGGTCGAGGAGCTGGCTTGCCAGCTCGACATTATGCCCACCGTGTGCGAGCTGGCGGGCGTGCCGCTGCCTAAGACGGCGGAAGGCCGCAGCCTCGTCCCGCTGATGCGGAGCGAGGCCGGGTACGGCGGCCGCGAGTACGTATTCGCGGCGTACAAGGACCTGCAGCGGATGGCGAGCGACGGCCGCTGGAAGCTGATCCGCTACTTCCGCTCGGCCGCGTCAGGCAGCGGCACAGATACGGTGCAGTTGTTCGACCTGCACCGCGATCCTTGGGAGACGATCAACCTCGTCTCCGCACCGGAGCGGCAAGCCGAGCGAGCCCGGCTTGAGCAAGCGCTGCGCGGGTGGCAGCTGCACATTGGCGACCCGCTCGTAAAGGCGGCGCTCGCGGCGGAGTGATTGTATGCGGAAAACCGCAAACAATCGAACGCCAGTCGCTCTGCCTCCGCTCCTTGTGGAAGAGCAAGCATAATAGTTACTTGGAGAATGGCAGCCAGTAGAGCGGTTTAGGCGTAACTCTGACTCGAACCCCCACGTTAGGCGCACAACCTCTCGTACCCTGAACCCAGAGTCACAGGGGCCGCTCCCGTGGCGGGAGCTCACCACGTTTCGAATCAGATGTACAACAATTCTACATCTGAAGCTCAAAATGCCTCAAAATCGGCTGCAGATGTAGAGGATTTGTACAACTGCACCCAAAAGCAGGCTATTTTCGCAGCCAAAGTATAAAAAATGGACATCTGAAAGATCAAAAGCAGGGCCAGCCGTACAAATCTTGTACATCTGAGTCCGAAAAAAGCTGATTTTGGCGCCTAGTTGTACAAATCATATACATCTGGCGGAACGCATGCGAAAGGCGGCGTGAAAGGACGGTAGGCGAGAGGTTAAGGAGAGCGCCATGGTGGCGGAACGCCCCGCGATAACCTACGTAGGGGAGAATTACTTGGTGGGGATAAGTCTAGTTGGTGGAAAGAGCAGTAGTGGGGTAGATAAGGGAAGTTAAATTGTTCTATATGGCAGAGGTCGCTCGACAACAGACGACGCAAGATCTGATTAGTTACCTGGTGGGGATAAGTCTAGTTGGTGCAATAAGCAGTAGGTGGGCGGTTGAGAAAAGTAACATGGATCTTGTAACAGCTGGTGTTTAAACCGACTGGTGCGCGTGGTGTAACCCCGATACCGGAAATTTATGCGCCATGCACCGCAACCCTGCGCTGTTGCGCACTGCGCCATTGCACCCCTACGCAGGAAAACCCTGACCGAACCGGTCAGGGTTTTCTGCGAGACAACCTTCCAACCAACTATCCGCAGTCACCTTGATCTTGATATTGTCAATATACGCCTTCCCATTCGGAATCGTCAAATTGTTGTTGAATAGCCAATTTTGATCGTTTTGGAAGAGTTTATGAGGGCAGCTCCGAATACGGTCGTCCGCTAGCTACATGTGAAAACGGACGCGTATATGAAGGGGATTACACGCACGGCAGGCCGATAGCTACATACGAGGGAGACGATGCGAGCGCGGCGGCTTGCGTTGCCGCTTACTTGCTCATATTGAAAATAACCGATCGCGAAGAGGGTGATGACGACGGGGTAAGGCCCTTCCAGGTAGGTATACCGGAGCCCATCGACAACACTCCGGAGAGTTTATCGTTTAAACTTTTTTTCTGGCTAGGAATGCCGCTATTGTTTGGTCTGCCCGTCGCACTCATTATGCTGTTGGCGGGGGCATGCGGCTCGGCCTTCGCAACATTTTATTCGGTTATTTACATTGTGTCTTGGGCTATTATGATAGCTTCAGCTTCTAATAGAAGCTCTTCGCTGACTGGAAAGTTTTTCTCTAGCGGGTTCGGAGTGTATTTGATTGCAGTAGCCGCACTCGTCCTGATTTTGTTGGTTTGCGGCGTGCCTAACCATTTGATCCCGGGTATAGTGATTGTGGCGACCATTTTATTTATTTGGAAGGTGTTCAGCGGGTGAAATTAGCATGCCCTCCCGCACAAAATGAAACAGCCTCAGGCGACGGCTAGCCGTTCCTGAGGCTGTTGTTGTTCGCTGCCCGCAAGAGGCAGACACTAGGGGTCTACATGGTGGATGCGACGGTCGACGGCGGACTATGTAGAGCTCTGGCAGATGAGTAATGCCGGGTCGCCAGGTTTAGCGGACAGGAGATTCGTTATTATGCCTCATTCAGCGTGTTTTGAATATTTAGAGGACACACGAGCGCTTATTCGACTCCTCAGGCGAACAAATCGCCACTTTACGGCTAAATAAGGTCCACTGTGTCCGCCAAACTCGCGAAAACGTTACTTTTGTCAGAAATAAGATCATCTGTGTCCGCGAAAAAGTCGCGACAGCGTTAGTCTGGTACAGGGAGCGACTTTCCGGAAAAAATGGGGATTCCATAAGCCTCCGTAAGCCTCCGTCAGATTCCATAGCGTTACTGACGCTCGCTCCGCAGTCCTCCCCCGGCCACTTCAAGCCAGCGCATGCGCGATAATCGTCTGCGGCAACTGCTCCATGACGAGCGAGACCGCGCCGTACGCGACGCCGAGCACGCCCAAGTCCGAGCAATAAATGTCCAGCTGCTCGAGGAACCGCGCCGGGATAGCCTCCCGCAGCGAGCTCCAGATCGAGTTGACCAGCGTAGGCCCGAGCAGCCCGAGCAGGCCGCCGATGCAGATCACCTTAGGGTTGTACGCGTTGATGACGTTCGCGAGGCCGATGCCTTGATAGTGGCCCAACTCATGCACGGCGCTAGCCACCTTCGCATCGCCGCCGCGCAGCCCGTCGATGATCGAGGCGAACGGCTTCTCCTGCGGCGTCGTCTCGAGCAGCTCGTAGAGCGCCTTCACCGAGGCGTACATCTCCCAGCAGCCGCGGCTGCCGCAGGTGCATTTCTTGCCGTTCATGTGGATGGTCGAATGCCCGAGCCGGCCAGCCGACCCCGTCGAGCCGGTGAACAGCTCGCCGTGATTGTACACCCCGACCGACAACCCCCAGGAGCTCGTTACATACGCCAGATGCTCCGCCGACTTCGCCCGGCCGAAGTGGATCTCGCCCATCGCCCCGGCATACGGAGCAGGATGGATGTAGATCGGCAGCGACGGATCTCGCCGCGACAGCTCCTCGAGCAGCGGGAAGCCGTTCCATTCCTGAAGGTTCGCGCTATAGTCCACGACTTGGGTCCGCAAGTTGTAATACCCTTGAATCGATACCCCCACCCCGACAATGCCCAGCAGCCGATGAGCGTGTGCGGTCTGCAGATCGGCCAATATTCCGGAGAGTGTCCGCACGAACACATGGGGATCCTTCGACGTGTGCGGGTAAGTCATGTTGTCGACGATTTTGCCGGACAAATTCGTCACGAGCACGGTGAACTGGTTAATATCGACGTCCACGCCGACGCAGATGCCCGCCGATTCCTGGATGTCGATCAATGTAGGAGGGCGGCCTCTCGACGTGCCTGTCGTGCCTAGCTCCACGAGGATGCCCTTCTGCAAATACAAGTCCACACAGCTCGAAACCGTCATCTTGTTCAGACCGGTCAGAGCGGCGATTCGTGCCCGGGAGATGGGGCGGTGCTTCAGCAGCGCCTTGATCGTATGATCCATATTGATCTTCTTCACCAAATCCAAATTGCCGATCGATCCCTTGGAATGCATCGTCTACACAACCTTACTGTCGGCAGGATAAGTTCCGCACAAATAATATTAATAATATACAAAATAATCAACATTGTCAAAATATTATCCTTGTCTTGCCTTGACAACGACTGTATTACATCCTATTATTTAGTATGAGTAATATACTAAATAACCAAGAAATAATGCCGAAATGTGAGGAAGGGAGGGACAAGTGACGGTGAAACAGTCCATTCCTGGGCTGTGGCACACGTGCGGCGAATTTCAAGGGAGCTTCTTCCGGCAGGAGAAGTATCGGCTCAAGTCCCTCTATGAGGACAGGGGAGTAGGAGCAGGCGGGAGAAGTTGTGTATTTCTCAAATATGAAAGCGGTTTCACAAAAAGCCCTCGGCAACAAACACTAGTAAACACCCAACTAAAAATCGGATTCGGAGGCGGAG
The DNA here is from genome assembly GCF_004000845.1 of Paenibacillus koleovorans NBRC 103111. Lineage (GTDB taxonomy): Bacteria > Bacillota > Bacilli > Paenibacillales > NBRC-103111 > Paenibacillus_AA > Paenibacillus_AA koleovorans. Next base: position 30,848 of record NZ_BIMA01000062.1, on the reverse strand, counting down.
CAGTCGACGCGACTTTTCATGAAACCATCATCTTGAAGGAGGTTATGATGAATGAGCAAGCATCGATGGACATTTTTCGCCGTTTTGGCGTTTCTGGCAGCTCTGGCATTTTGCGCCAACCCTGCCAGCACCAAAGCGGTAACACCCGATGAATATGTCGATCTCGGGTTCGGATTTTTTCCGCATTATGGATTAAATACTTATACGGGTACAACCGGCGGGCAAGGCAATCCGGCCAACTTCCCTTCCTCGCTCTTCGCGCCAACCGATCTCGACGTCGACCAGTGGATGGCGGCCGCCAAGGACGCCGGCATGACTTACGTCATCGCGGTCGCCAAGCACCGCTACGGCTGGGCGGCTTGGGACAGTGCCTACACGACCTACGATATCGCCACGAGTTCGGTCCCGAACGTCGATCTTGTCCGGATGATGGCCGATTCCGCGGCGCAATACGGTCTGAAGTTCGCCATCTATTTCAACTCCGATGACCGCTACCATTTCCCCGGAGGGGTGACCGGCAACGCCACATACACCGCCTTCGCCAAAAATCAGCTGACCGAGCTGCTCACCAACTATGGCGAAGTCATCGCGATCTGGTTCGATCATGCGAAGGCCCTGACGGTAGCGCAAGCCAATGAACTGAAAACTCACGTGAAATCGATTCAACCCGACACGCTCGTCATGTTCCACGATAACGACAAGTTCGGCATTACCGATGTCCGCCTCCATGAGCTCGTTCAAGGCGATCCGCCCGTCGGCAACGCCCATCCTTGGGAAGAAGCATGGACGGCCTACGACGCATACTGGTCCTGGACGGACAATGAGCAGCCTGCCGCGCCATGGAACGATCCGGAATATGTAGCGAACCGCATCCGCTATTACAACAAACGCTTTACCTCCTTCGCGATCAGCATTCCCCCGGGACCGAACGGCAAAATTTCGCCTGCCGGCATTCAACTTATGAAGGATATCGGATCGTATCTCCGCTGGAAGCAAACCGACGACCGCAGCACCTCCATCACGTACAGCGGTACATGGGCCGACAATACGAATTCCAGCTATTACAAAAGCACGGGCCGCAACAGCAACCAGACGAACGCCTATGCCGAATACACATTCACCGGGACAGGCGTGCGGCTGATCACGAAAAAAGCGCCGGCCGGCGGTATTTTCGACGTCTACATTGACGGGACGAAGGTGACGACCTTCGACTCATACGCGAGCTCGAACGTTTTCAATGTGGTGGCTTACGAGACGACCTCGCTCTCCAACGGCCCACACACGATCAAAATGGTCGTCACCGGCAACAAAAATCCGAACGCCTCGAACAACAACTGCAATATCGACTTGATCGAGGTGTCGACGAACCCGCCGCTTCCGCCGGCAAGCACAATCGTGGACGATACGAACAGCGCGATCACGTACAGCGGCAGTTGGAGCCATGTCGCCCGGGCATCAAGCTACGGCGGTACGATATCGCATAGCAATACGCTGAACGACTACGCCGAGTACACGTTCACCGGGAAGGGCGTCAAGCTGTTTACGCAGAAAGGACCGAGCGCGGGGAAATTCGATGTCTACGTCGACGGCGTGAAGGTGCTCACGTACGATTCCTACGCCGCTTCCGGCCAGCATCAAGTGCTTGCCTACGACAATCAGAGCCTCGGCGCCGGCTCGCACACGATCAAGGTAGTGGTGACGCATACGAAAAATCCGAATTCGAGCAATTACCATGCTCATCTGGACTATATCCAGGTCAATTGACCGACGAAGGACAACCGGTCCTTTACCCGAAGAAGAGCCTTGTTGCAAGGCTCTTCTTTTGTCGGCTCCAGGGCTGCTCCCCAGGCCGGAGCTGCGGTTCTTCGACGCTTCCTGATGGGACCCCCTCAACCATAAACTCAAGCACATGTCGGCTTCCTGGGTGCTGTGCTTTGGTTTACACTCTCCTCCCTCCTATATCCAAGCCATTCTTCCTTTTTTTCGAAATTGGTTAATTTGTTGGATTATTCATTTTTTAAGAAGGATGACAAAAAGTAGCGATGGGAGAATGCAGCCTCCCTCCTTATAGTAATGGAAGAGCAGGCGGGACAGAGCCAGGCAGTCCCGTAAGGGCTTCCACTACTTTTCAGGAGGGGACGGTTGAGACATTGTTGAGAACAAAGGCTCCACTTATTTTGCTTGTTATTGCACTCGTCCTTGGCGGCATCATTCCGGCGGCGGGTCAGCCCCGTCACGCATCGGCTGCAGCCGGCGCTACTTATGAAGTAGGTCCGGGCCAGGCGTATTCCGCCATCGGGGACGTGCCCTGGGAAAGCTTGAATCCCGGAGATACGGTCCTGATTCATTGGAGATCGCAGCCATACAAGGAGAAGTTCGTCATTTCACGCCAGGGCACAGCCGATGCCCCGATTACCGTATCCGGCGTTCCCGGGCCGAATGGCGAACTGCCCGTGATTGACGGCAATGGCGCCACTACTCGAACCGGTCTCAGTTTCTGGAACGACAATCGCTCCATTATCAAAATTGGAGGCGCCCGATTTGCGGGCAGCGCTTCGGACCCGGCCTCCGGCAATTTGCCGAAATACATCACGATCGAAAACTTGGAGATTCGCGGAGCGAGGCTCAGCAATCCTTACAAGGATTCCACCGGTGCGGCGAAGAGCTACGTGAAAAACGCTTCTCCGATATTTATCGAGTATGGGGAAAATCTGATTATTCGAAACAACATATTGACCGACAGCGGCAACGGATTTTTCGTAGCCAGCTCGGATGCGGGGGTTTCCCGCAACATTCTGGTCGAGAAGAACTACATTTACGGCAACGGCAACAGCGGAAGTATTTACGAACACAACATCTACACGGAGGCCATCGGCATTACTTTCCAGTACAATCGTCTGGGCGAGCTCTGCGCCGGCTGCAGCGGCAACAATTTGAAGGATCGATCCTCCGGCACGGTCATCCGGTACAACTGGATCGAAGGGGGCAACCGCCAACTGGACCTGGTGGAGGGAGACGACACGGCGAACATCACCAACGATCCCGGGTACAGGCAAACCTTCGTCTACGGAAATGTGCTGATAAAGCCGGACAATGCGAAAAATCCGCAATTTCTCCACTATGGCGGCGACAATGGAGAAGAGTCGCTTTACCGGAAAGGCAAGCTGTATCTCTATAACAATACCTTTGTCTCGAATCGTTCGGACAAGACGACGATTATGCGATTGTCAACCGATTCGGAGACGGCGGACGTACGCAATAATGTGTTCTACAAGGCCAAGCCCGACTCCAGCCTGTCGCTCATCGACGAGACGGGCACGGCGAATCTGTTCAACAACTGGATCAGTTCCGGCTATGCGGATATTGACTCCGACACGGGCGGTACGGTGACGCATGTCCATACGATAACGGGACAATCGCCCGGCTTCGCCAATGAGCTCGAACAGGATTTCCGGCCGGTCGCCGGTTCCCCGCTCATCCAGGCGGCGGCTGCCTGGCATGACGACGCTGCAGGGCATTCGGTCGACAGGGAGTACGCCAAGCATTTGGCTTCGCAATTACGCGACGCGAGCGGCGCGTTCGACCTCGGCGCATTCGCGGCCGCCAGAGGCGAGACGATGCGTCTCAAAGCGCTGTTCAACGTGGAGATAACGGATGGACAAGCCGTATACGACGCCGTTTACAAGGCTGTCTCGTTCCAGATCGACTTGACCGATGGCTTCGAGACGGTGGCGATCCCGGTATCGACCCTGAAGGCGAAGCTGGCCGGCGAGGGGGGGCTGCTGAGAAGTATAGCGTTCATTCCCGCCGATGCCTTCCTGAATGAGGATGGCGATCTGGAGAAGGGTTGGCCGGAAACGAAGGATACCTTGTACATTGACAATGTGCTCCTGGGCCAGACGCCTCTCTTTACTGACGAGGAGCGGCGGCCATTTGCCTTCCAGGTATTCCCCGATGAGGAAGACCCGCATTTCACTTATGTCGTCAACGGGGTTTATTCGGAGCATGACGGGACAGGCGGCTCGAATGCCATCAAGTACATGGTGGCCGGCGGTGCGGGCGCAGCCTGGATGGTGTACGACTCGCCGATCGATTTGAACGGTTATGCCGGCACCGAGATGCTGACGTTCAGCATCGACCTGGCCAACTCGCCTATGGAAGCGTGGACGCCTCCTCCTCCCGTCCCGCAGCCGGGCGTGAACGACGCGCCTCCTCCGACCGTGGAGATCGGGCCGGGCAAAGCCTACGAGAGTATAGGCTCCTTTGCCTGGGAGAACCTGCAGGCCGGAGATGTAGTCTATATCTATTACCGTCCGGAGCCTTACAAGGAGAAGATCGGTCTATTCGCGCAAGGGACCAGCGAGCGGCCGATTATTATTCACGGCGTTCCGGGACCGAACGGAGAGCTTCCCCGAATAGACGGAAGCCTGGCCACCACGCGAACGGCCAATCCGATCCCAAATCAGAACCGCTCGCTGGTGCGTATCGGGTCGGGGAGCAAGCCGGCCAAGCATATCGTCTTCGAAAATTTCGAGGTGTATAACGCGCACACCTCCCAAAGCTATACGACCAATACAGGTACGGCCAAGTATGCGAACAGCGCCACCGGGATCTGGATTGACAATGGCGAGAACATCACGATCCGTAACAACAAGATTCATAGCAACGGCAACGGGATCTTTGGCACATCCTACATGGACCCGGCCTACCAGTTCGACTACGTCTCGAAAAATATTTTGATTCAGGGCAATACGATCTACGGCAACGGCAATGCGAACCGAATGTTCGAGCATAACAGCTACATCGCCGCCAGCGGCACGATCTATGAGAACAATTACTACGGTGTGCTGAGAGACGGCTCTCAAGGATACGGATTAAAGGACAGGGGAGCGGGCACGGTAATCCGCAACAACTGGATCGAAGGCGGCAGGCGCCAAATCTCGCTGGACGATTCGGAAGATACGCCGCGCCTGTTCTTCGACCCCCGGTACAACGATGCCTTCGTCTATTCGAACATGCTCGTGGAGCGTGACCATCTGTTCGATACATGGGGGGATGACGAGATCATTTCCTTCGGCGGCGATCATGTTAATATTCCGGATCGGAACGGTACGTTGTACTTCTACAACAATACGATCGTCACTTACAGGCAAAATCGGATATACGGCGAGAATGGAGTGCCGGGCCTCAAAAACCCGGGGCGAATCGAACATACCACACTGTTCTACTTGGGCTCCGATCTGAAGAAAGTGGATGCCCGGAACAATGTCTTCCACGCAGCCGGCGAGGACCCCGCGCCTCTGGTCGTGATCGATGATCCGATGGGCGTTGTGGACCTGAAGAACAATTGGTTTACGGAAGGGTATCATATCAATTTCACCGGCCCGCCCAAGTCCATTCATTCCGAGACCGGTACGATTACCGGCCGCGATCCCGGTCTGATCGACGTGTCTCTGGACGTGCAGAACTATTGGCCGAAGTCGTCTTCTCCTCTGGTGAATGCCGCCGCCGCTCTGCCGGATTCGCATGCCGGGCTGATCGGGAGGCAGTATGTCAAGCACGCGGCCTCCGAGCCTCGTCCGAGCTCCGATCGGATGGACATCGGCGCTGCCGAGTACGTTCCGGGACCGACTCCGTCCCCGACTCCCGTAGGTCCACCAGCCTCGGGCGAATCCGACCCGCCTCCTTCCGGCCCGGTTGTCCTCCAGCCGCCGGCTGAGCTGCCGGTGCCGGAATCAGAAGCGCTGCTGGCTTTGCCTGGGAAACTGAGCGGGCTGCTTCCGGGAGGCTCCGCCTCCAACAGCGGGACACAGCAAGCTGCGGCATGGGTCGCCGATGCCATTCGTGAGGCAGGAACGATCGATATGTCCGCTGCCGTCTCGATAGCGAGGGACGAAGCGGTGCCAGTCATCGATCCGGCTAAGCTGGAGGCGCATTTCAAGCAGGCGAGGAAGGCTGCCGATCAGGCCAACGGGATACTGCGCCAGGCTTTGCCCGACGCTGCGCCGGTCAAGACGGTAGCTACGCTGGATCTGGGATCTCTTGCAGTTTCGTCTGCGCGAATCCCGCTGCCTCTGGCCTTGTTGCGGAGCGCTGCGGACAACGGAGTAGACGCGATAGCCGTAAAGGTGAACGGGGTTTCGCTGACGGTGGGGCTGGACCAGCTCACCGGGGATACTACGGTCGGCATTAGCGTGCAGCAGCCAACCGGGACGAATTCGCCGGCCTCGGCGGTCAGAGCCTCCGACATCTATCGATTCGAATTTACGACGGGCGGCCAGAAAATCGAATCGTTCCAAAAACCGGTCGAGGTCCGCATTCCGATCCGATCGACAACCGGGTTGGACACGCAACGGCTCGTGCTGGCCAAGCTGGACGACGGTCAAGTCGTCTTGAAGGGCGGCATGTACGATGCCGGGAGCGGCGAGTTCCGGGCGCTGAACAAATCGTTCTCCACCTATGCGGTTCTGGAAAATCGGGTTGCATTCCAGGATGTCGAAGCGGTATCCAAGTGGGCGGGACGCGCGATTGAGGTAACTGCGGCCAAAGGGATAGTGGAGGGAAGAGCCGAATCCGCGTTTTATCCGAACGCTGAGGTGACTCGCGCGGAATTCGCCAAGCTGCTCGTTCAGGCATTCGGGCTCGCAGATGCGTCGGCGTCGGAGAGCTTCACGGACGTGAACGAGAACGATTGGTTCCGGCCTTATGTGGCCGCTGCCGTACAAGCCGGCATCGTCAGGGGACGAACAGACAGTCTCTTCGAGCCGAACGCTGCGATCACCCGGGCGGAGATGGCGGCTATGGCCGCAAGAGCGCTGGCGGCGGCGAAGGCTTACAAGCCTGCATCGGCTTCGGTGCTTGCCGCATATGCGGATGCGGGACAGCTTGACGCTTCGTTGCGGGATAGCGTAGCGCTGGCCGTCGCAGAGGGCATCCTTACGGGCAGAGAGAACGGCTTGCTCGCACCTTCCGCGAATTCCACCCGGGCAGAGGCCGCAGTCGTCATTTACAGAATGCTGGAAAAGCTGTGAGGCTGCCTGGAGCCGCCTGGAATCATCGAGAGGAGAAGGAGTAAAATGAATCATTTGTTACCGCAAGGCCCTTACAGCGTAGAGAAGGACGACGGGTGGCGCACCTTGCTGACGACCGCGCCGTCCGACCGCTATTACAGGAATCCGGGCATGGGGTTAATCGGATACACATGGGAGGAGAACGGCCCCTCCCTTGCCGTACGCAACGGCAAATTGCAGCTGGAGCAGTTTGTAGAGCGGATGGCGTCCTCGCCGTATGTCGATGCCCTATATATCCGCTGTGATTGGCGCGATGTGCAGCGGGCGCCGGGGAAGCTGAGCCTGAGCCCGGTCTGGCGTCTGACTCTCGATGCCGCCAGGAAGTACAAGCTTCCGGTCGGATTCCGCGTGCAGCTGTCTTCTCCCAATTTTCAGCCGAAGCAGCTCGCTGCCCCCGATTTTATACAAGAGCGGGTGCCATTTGTCAAGATTGGCCGGAAGCCGAATTTGGAATTCGATTATCGGGAGCCTCAATACGACCATCCGGCTTTTCTGACCGCTTTTCAGGAGTTGAACGACCTGCTGGCAGCGGAATTCGACGGCGATCCGACGATCGAATATATGGATCTGATGATGTATGGCTTTTGGGGGGAAGGGCACTCGTCGGGGCTGCCCCACCCCTTTGCGGATGATATTACAGCCGAGCGCACTATGACCCGCATGGCGGAAATGCAGCTGGAAGCCTGGAAACGCACGCAACTGGTTGTGAATATGCAGACGGATATCAGCAGGGTCGGCAATGTGCGCGTCCAGGAGATGGCAATCTCCGAGGGGCATTGGGCGCGGGTGGACAGCATTATTGTCGAAGAGCCGTGGGGGATTGAGCAGTTGGCGTCCCGCCCGCAGGCAACCGGATTGATTGTGGAGGACGGGACGCACCGTCATTACGACAGCAGCCGCATCCCGGTTTTACCGTCGGGGATGAACGCGCTGGAAGACGCGATGAAGCACGCAGCTGATGTGGGAGGCCAGTACTGGGCCTTATGGACCGAGGAAGATCAGTTCGCCGCATTCGACGAGGCTAATCCGGCTGCAATACCCGCTCTGCGCAGGAGACTCGGCTATCGGGTCAGACCGGCCTGGATCTGGCAGCGCATCAGGGGGGAAGGCGACGAATTGGTCGTGGCTGTGGCGAATGACGGAGCCGGAGGTATCCCGGGCAGGCTCCGCATCGTGGCCGAGTCCTTGGACGGGCGCTACAGGGAAGGGGGCCTCCTGGCCCCCGGAGAGCCGGCAGGCGGCAGGGTCAAGCTGGTGTCCTTCCTTCTGCCTCCGGAGATGTCCGGGCAAGTGATCGCGCTTCGCGCCGAATTGGAGCTGCGACCGGGTCTCGCCAGACCTGTCCGATGGTGCTGCGAGCCAGTATCGGCTGAGGATGGCGGGTTGCACGTCAAGCTTCATCGGCACGACGAGCCGGGCTGGCGCAAAAATATATAAACCTTTCGCTCGACCCCGGGTTACTCGGGGTCGAGCGCCGTTAAGGAGATGGCTCTCAGCCGGTATTCGCTTGGCGTGGTACCGGTCATTTTTTTGAATATTCGATTAAAGGTGTTGATATTCTGGTAGCCGACGCTGGCGGCGGCATCTTGGATTTTGGCGCCGGGCTGCGCAAGCAGGGGAAGCACCCGGCGGATGCGGACCGAGTTGACGAAATCGACGAAATACACGCCGGTTTTGTCTTTGAAATAGGTCGACAAATAACTGCGGGACAAATTCAGCTTATCCGCAAGCAGCTCCAGCGAGATCACCGAGTCATAGTGAGTCTCGATGTAGTCGCTGACGAAGGCAATGATAGGATCGCGCTTGATGCGATGCATGTCGTGCAGGGCCGACGCGGCGTTCAACTGCTCCTGGAACCATTGCTTCAACTGGTCGTATGTGTGGCAATCGTCGAGCGCTCCCTTCAGGGCCCGAAGCTCTTTGGTATTCAGGCCGAGCCGCGAACACCCCAGCTCGATTCTGACGGCAAGGCTCTCGGCGAACGCGATCACTTGTGAGTGCAGAGCTTGCCGCTTTTTCATCGTGCGTATCGTCTTTTCAACCATGTCCATCGCTTGTTCGAACTGACCCTCGGCCAATTGAGAATCGAAGGCGTCCTCATGATCCAATGTGTAGGGGGAAGACTCCTGCGGCTGCAGGGGCTCGAACAGAACCTGTCCCGGGGAGTCGAAAGTCCGGAGCTTGAGCAAGGTGAGCGCCGATTCGTAAGCCTCGGTCAAATCGTCCGTCTCCCCCCTGCTTTGCCCGACGCCCATCGTCAAGAAGCAGTATTCGCGCTCGTTTCGCATCATGGCGGAAATCTGCTCGATAACGGCGCGTACTCGCTTCTCTTCCGTCTCGCCGAACAATACGGCAATAATCAATTCGCGTTCAATCTGGCATGACAGCTTCTCCGGGAATTCGTCCTTCAGCAATTGATCGATGACTTCCTTCATGTAGGGGGTCGCGCGTTCCTTGGCAAAATCCAGATTATCAAGCAGCCCGGGCATGTAGTGGATCTGAAACAGCAGAATCCGAAACGGTCTCCTCTCCTTCCGCAAATCCCAGAAACGGCTAAGACCGTTGCTCGTTCGCTTGAATACGTCGATGACCGCATAGTGCCGCAGAATGGAATTTTTGATCTTCAGATCGTGGCTGATATCGCGATTGGATTCCACGATTTGTTTGACCCGTACTTGGATTTCCGAAAATTCCTTGATTCTGGATATCGGCCTGTCGCCGGCGCTCTGGTGCTGAAGCGCCTCTATCATGCGTTTGACAGGGGATTGGAGGCGGAAAGCGAACACAAACGACATGATCACGCTGAGCAGCACGACGAGCAGCAGGATGGCGAAGAAGGAGCTCTGCCAAGTCGTCTTCGCCGCGATACTGGCGTCCGAAATTTGGGTCGAATAAGTGAATTTGGTATAATCGCCTTTCTGCTGAAACCAGTACTCCCCGTTATTCTGTTTGAAGGCGTCGCCGATCGGGACCGAAGCGTCCCGGTTGTCCGCATTCGCCGGGCTGTACAGCAGTTGGCCGTGGGAGTCGCGAATGTAGAAATTGTCGTTAATCGATTGAAAGAACGAATCGTAAAGCTGATCGGCCCGAATGAGAGCGACGATGACGAAATCGGGGATGAACTGATTCCGGATCACGATCGGGAGCTGCCGCGGAGGAGCGATTACATTGCCGTTGCCGTCCTGTTCGTAGAAGATTTCCGTAGGAAGATAGGTTACAGGTTCCTTCCGTTCGAAGATGGAATTCCAGTAAGACGCCGGTTTGTCGGGATGGAGCAGATAGCGGCTGAAGTAGTCCCCGTTGGACGTGCCTCTGGATTTGTCAAGGGAATAGCTGCTCTTCCCGAAGTACATAATCAGATTGTCGATGCGCAGAGAGCTGTTGTTGAGAAAATGCTGAATGGACGTTCTCGTCTCCATGGCGGCCAGAAAGGAGTAATCTGGCTTGTTCAAGGACTGAACGTCGACACTCATGGAGAAAGAGAGCACGGAGTCGGTAATGAGCTGAAATTGCTTCTCGTATTCGTCGATGGCGGAATCGAGAATCAGATTGTTGTACTGAATGACTTCATTTTTGACCCTGTCGCTGAAGAACAAGGCGGAAAAAAACGTGAAACAGGAAAACAAGAGGATGATGACCCCGAAGCTGGACAGGAACCAGGCAAATAGTGTGAGCGGCCGTATCTTCGATGCGAGTTTGCGGACTGTCATGGTCCAAGACATGTTCACAGCTTCTCCCCCTTCTGCGTATCTGAGTCATAATTAATTTTGTATAGCAAAGTCATATATGGTGTCAATCCTTATTTGGAAGCTTCAAGCGTTATGAAGTACTCAAATTTTCAACTATTACTCTAATTTTTCGTTCTTCTGTAAATTGACGTAATCCCTACAATTCGGAATATTGCGCCGTGCTCAAATACTAGTAGGATAAAGGTGAAATCGCTTACGCCAACGCCGGCGATCAATAACCCGAAAGGAGGTACTCTTGTTGGAGGCTACTCGTTCCTCACCAGCCCGCGATCCAGGCAGGCTTTCCAAACGTTCGCTATCCTCAAGGATTTGGAAACTAAGATATGGGTACCTGCTGCTCTTACCCGGACTGATCTACTTTATTGTATATCGGTATGTGCCTATGCTGGGCAACCTGATTGCCTTTCAGGACTACAGCCCTTATCAAGGGTTTTTACACAGCGAATGGGTAGGATGGAAGCATTTTGCCCGCATCTTCGAGGATATTGAGGTCTTGAAGGTCATCCGTAATACTTTATGGCTGTCATTCCTGCAAATTTTGTTCGCTTTCCCGGTGCCCATCATACTGGCTGTCATGCTGAACGAGGTTCGGAGCGAGCGCTTCAAGCGGCTGATCCAATCCGTCGTTTACTTGCCGCATTTTCTGTCCTGGGTTGTCGTGATCGGGATCGCTACAACCTTCCTTAAGAACGAGGGCGTGCTGAATCATCTACTGCGGAAGCTCGGTCAAGAGCCGATCGTATTTCTGCAAGAGCCCCACCTCTTCATGCCGATTATCGTGCTGGAGGTGATCTGGAAGGAAGCCGGATGGGGGACTATCATCTTCCTGGCTTCCCTGGCAGGCGTCGACCCCAGCTTGTACGAAGCGGCCGTTGTGGACGGAGCGGGGCGATGGAGGCGAATCTGGCATGTTACATTGCCGGCCATTCGCAGCACAATTGTCATTCTGCTCATTCTACGGCTGGGCCATGTGCTTGATTCCGGGTTCGAGCAAATTTTCCTCATGTTGAATCCGTTCGTAAGAGAAGTGGGCGAAGTACTGGATACCTACGTGTATTTCAAAGGCATCCAACAGGCGGATTTCAGCTTCGGTACAGCCGTCGGCCTGTTTAAAGGGGTCGTCGGACTTATCCTGATTCTTGGAGCCAATCGTCTGGCGAAACGGTTCGGCGAACAAGGGGTCTTTTAGAAAAAAAGGAGGAGCCTGCTTATGAAGCGCAGCAAATGGGAATGGACAGGGGATGCGCTCAATGTGGTGCTGCTCACAGCTACGGCGGCTGTCATGTTCTTCCCGTTCTACTACCTCGTTGTAGTTTCGTTCGCCACATACGAGGAATATTTGACGGCCGATTTGTTGCTGTGGCCCCGGCAATGGGTGCTGGACGCCTACAAGTACATTTTCGAATCCAAGGAATTCATTCGCTCCATCGGGGTTACCGTCTTCGTAACGATTACGGGGACGCTGGTCAACCTGGTCTTTACCGCAACGATGGCCTATGCTTTGACCCGACGTTTGCCCGGGCAGAGAGGGTTCATGTTTCTTGTCTTGTTCACGTTCATCTTTTCTCCCGGCATCATTCCGACTTACCTGATTGTGAAGGCGACCGGCCTAATCGATTCGTATTGGGCGCTCATCCTGCCGTCCGCTATTAATGCCTTCAATCTGATTGTGATGAGAGCGTTTTTCATGAGCATACCGGAGGAGCTGAACGAAGCGGCGGTGATTGACGGGGCCAATGAGCTCCAAAGCTTCTTCCGACTGATCGTTCCGCTCTCGAAGCCGGCGTTCGCAGCCTTTGGACTTTTCTATGCGGTCTACCACTGGAACACCTATTTTACGGCTATTCTGTATATCAACGATTCCACCAAGTGGACGGTACAGGTTATCCTGCGTCAGATGGTCCTGCTGAACGATACTACGAACAGCTTGTCGGCAGCTCGAGACGCCGCGAGAGCGGGCTCGCCGCCTCCCGTGGAGACGATTGGCATGGCGGCGATTTTGCTGGCCACCGTTCCCATCCTGATTGTGTATCCCTTTCTGCAACGCCATTTCGCCAAGGGGGTGATGCTCGGATCCGTCAAGGGCTAGCCGGAGAGATCCAATCCGAACGGTTAAGAAGCAGGGGAACTCGCAGCATAGACAGAAGCAAGCGGGCAAGTATGAATTTCATTCATCGGAGGAGAGGTTCAAATGAGCAAAAACAAAAAGCTTTTGTCCATGGTAGTGCTGTCCGGTATATTGACGACAAGTGTGGTCGCTTGCAGCAGCGGCCAGTCGAAAGGAAATCCATCTCCAAGCGTCTCGCCCAATTCGTCGGCCGCTACTACGTCGCCCGGCAAGGATTTGAGCAAGAAAATCAGCATTTCATCCATTGCCGGGACTTGGTCTTCGCCGGTATATTCGCCGGACGGGGCAGGCGTAAAAGCGCTGAATGAACGGTACAATATCGATTTTAAGCCTCAATTTGTTCCCTATGACGAGTATGTGAACAAGCTCCCCGTCGTAATGGCTGCCGGAGGACTGCCGGATCTGATCGGCATGGAGACGGTTGACGCCAACTTTGTCAAATGGGCCAAACAAGGCGCCTTCCTGCCGCTGAACGAGTACATTGACAAGTATCCTACATTGAAGGCTGTTCCGAAAAGCGTCTGGGATGCGGTAACGGTAGACGGCAAAATTTATGCCATCCCGAACTATTTCCCGGATAAATACGGGAAGAAGCCGATCATCCGCAAGGACTGGCTGGACAATCTGGGCCTGAAGATGCCGACCAATTACGACGAGTTGATCAAGGTTGCCACAGCCTTCGCCAAAAATGATCCGGATCAGAACGGGAAGGACGATACGTATGGGATCGGGCTGGTGAATACGTCTTCCGGCTCCATCACATACGGGGTTCCGATGGGGGCCGCTTGGGACGGAGGCTGGTACCACAAATATGCAAATAATCAATACATCCCTGGCATTATCTCTCCGGGCTTCAAGAAGCAAATTGAAGTGCTTCGGGAGCTGTACGCCGTAGGCGCGCTCAACAAGGATTGGACGGTAAGTAAAATCGGAGATGTTCGCAACGATTTCTTTGCAGGTAAATACGGCATCTTCTACGAGCAGCCGTACGATATTTCCTCCACTCGATTTGAGAATTTGAAGAAAGTCAACCCGAAGGCAGAGCTGGCGGTCATTCCTCCGTTCGTGCAAGAGGATGGGAAAAGCGGGTTCCTGGGGCTGGACGGCTACTACGAAATGTTCGCGCTCAATTCCAACATTAAGAGTGATGCGGACAAAATCGCTCGAATCCTGACGATGCTGGATGAATTTAGAGCCTTCATCCCGGTTGACAAGAGAACGCCGGATAATGAATTCTTCAACTGGAAAAACGGTGGGGTCGACAAAGGGTACACGATGATAAACGGCTACGCGGTGGATAAAGCGGGCGCACAAGATCTGCAGCCGGAAAATTATATTACGAACCGCGGCTGGGCGCCTAACAATGAAGCGAACGAGCCGGAAAAGCTGATGCAGGAGCCGTTCACGCAAGCCTTCATCAAAAATGCCGTTGCCGCATTAAAAGGAACGAAGGTTTACAAAAATCCGCTCAATCGCGTACACTCCGAGCTGTACGACGCGAAGCAGTCGGAGCTCTTGAAAAAGCTGAATGTACATCATGTGAAAATGATCGTAGGCCAAGAATCGATGGACAATTGGGAAGTGGCCGTCAAAGAATACTTGTCCGGCGGCGGTCAGGACATTATCAACGATGTAAACAAATTGCTTAAGGATGCCAATATCAGCGGAGAGTGGGAATAAAGCGGGCTACCCGCCATCTTCTATCGGAAGATGGCGGGTACTTGCTTTGCGGACCAACGAACAACAGGTCGCTTCTGAAGGCGCAGGAGGGAAAAGGAATGCACTACACCACATTGGGACGAAGCGGTTTACGAGTGAGCCGCTTGTGTCTGGGGACGATGAATTTCGGAGAAGACACGGATGAGCGAGAAGCGCACCGGATTATGGATGCGGCGCTGGACGCGGGTATCAACTTCATCGACACCTCCAATTCATACGGGGGAGACGGCAAGGATCGCGGGAAGACGGAGGCGATTATCGGCCGATGGCTGGCCGGCGGGGGCAGGCGCGAACGAGTAGTGCTGGCGACCAAAGTATACGGCAATATGGAAGACCCGGCCGACGGACCGAATGGAGGCTACGGATTATCGGCCTACAAGGTGCGACGTCACTTGGAAGCTTCGCTTCGGCGCCTGCAAACCGATCATATCGATCTTTATCAAATGCACCATATTGACCGCAACGTCTCATGGGATGAGCTATGGGAGGTGTTCCAGCGCATTGTTGCCGATGGCAAGGCTACGTATATCGGGTCCAGCAATTTTGCGGCGCGTGATTTAGTGAGAGCGCAGTATGAGGCGAAGTCCCGGCACATGCTCGGTCTCATTTCCGAGCAGCACCGCTACAGCTTGATGTGTAGGCTTCCCGAGCTGGAATTGCTTCCGGGGGCGAGGGAGCTCGGAATTGGCGTCTTGGCCTATAGCCCGCTTGAGGGCGGGTTACTCGGCAATATATTCGATCCGGCCAAAACGAGCGCCAGGAGCGAGCGCGCCCGCAGACGAATTGAGAGGCACCGGGAGAAGCTGGTAGCCTTCGCGGCGTTGTGCAAGGAGTTGGGCGAGAGCGAGTCGAACGTTGCGTTGGCGTGGGTATTGGCCAATCCGGCTATCACCTCCCCGATTATCGGACCTCGAACGATGGAGCAATTCGAAAGCTGTCTGCGCGCCGTTGAAATCAGGCTGGATGCGTCGACGTTGAAGCAATTGGACGAGTTCTTCCCTGGACCCGGCGGTTCTGCCCCCGAGGCGTATGCTTGGTAAGTCAATCAGGCGACGGCTAGCCGTTCCTGAGGCTGTTCTTCAACAGACAACACAGAAATTTTGCCGATCCCTGAGCGAGCGATACAGGAAGTACGGAATACCGGCATAAAAAATCACCCGCAGCAGACATGACAGTGTCTTGCCGGCGGGTGATTTGCTTCCTGTTTCTTGTGAGCTACTCTATCAGCTCCATCGAACGGTTCAACATCCGGCGCAGTGCGATGACTGTCTCGCGGTTGCGCTTTGTGACGCGGACCTGGCGTCGGATGAGGCGCAGCGCCCTAGGGAAGACCGGCGACTTGCGCCGGTGATAAAACTGCAGAGCCGCCAGATGCAAGGTGCGCCGCAGCAGGAACGACGCCCGGCGGACGGAGCGGAATCGGCTCCGAGGTCGAATCATTCGCAATGTATGCTTGAATACTTCGACGTCCATCCAGGCGGGATACAGGGCGAGCATGTTCAGCTCCGGATCGCGGAATCCATATTGTTCGAACATGATACGCAAGTTGTCGCTGTTCGAGCTGACGCCGCGGACATGATTCGGATGCTCCTGGTGGTAGCCGAGCAACTCCGCAACGACGACGTACGGAATTTTCAGCCGATGCAGCCGATAGCCGAGATCCCAGTCCTCCAGTCCGTGATTGATGAATCGTTCGTTGAAACCGCCGGCCCGATTCAGATCGTCCCGGCGAACCGTCACACAGCGGGTGATGAACATGATCCAGGGGGCGACATCGGTCATGCAAAATTGCTGCTGCACGTCCGGCGGTACATCCGGAGGGAGCAAGTAACGGGTCAGCAGCGCTTGGCCGTCGCCGTGCATAAGCTCTTCAGGCGAGAGCAACGGAATGACGCCCTCCGCCGTCTCGTACTCGTTCTTCCACCCGCCGGCGGCGGTGAGCACTTGGCGGAACAGCTCCTTTTCCTCCGGTGAGAAATCGGGGTGGTAATGCGTATACACATCGTTCCAGGAATAGGGAACGCCGGAGAAGACGGCTTTCGGATGATCGATCGTGTAACGGCTCATCGTGTCCAGAAACTTGGGCAGCACGAGGAAATCGGCGTCGCAAAAAATCACATATTCCCCCGCCGCATGCTGCAGTCCCCGGTTTCTTGTTATGGAGCGGCCTTTGTTCTCCTCATGGCGCACATACTTGAGCGTATAGCTCGATGCGAAGCGGATGACCATTTCCTGCGTCCCGTCTGTGGAAGCGTCATCGACAACAATAACCTCATATTGGGGCTTGGGAAACGATTGCGCCTCGAAGGAAGCCAGCGTCAGCAGAAGCTGCTGAGCCCGATTATGAGTCGGAATGATGACGCTGAAGCGAATCGACACCAGTTTCTCTCCTTTCTATCTTTTCAATCCCGCCACATCAGTCAGGTACTGCATTTGTATTCGCCCGGCCTCCTCTCCGATTAGACAAACACCCGTCCGCCGCAAATTTATTGAAACATGACGAACCCGGATGAATGTGTTACCATAATAGAAGTGTAAGGCGGGATAGAGGAGGAGAACACCATGAGTCAATTGGATCGCATTCTGGAGCGTGCGGTGGCCGGGGAACGGCTCGGGCTGGAAGACGGCCTGGCGCTTTATGATTCGGGCGAGATCGAGAAAATCGGCCATGCGGCCAACCAAGTTATGCTCAGATGGCATCCCGAGCCGATCACGACCTTCGTGATCGGACGGAATGTAAACTATACGAATATTTGCGACGTGTACTGCCGGTTTTGCGCGTTTTATCGGCCGCCGGGGTCGAAGGAAGGGTATGTGCTGCCGGACGAGGTCATTTTCCGCAAAATCCAGGAGACGATCGATGTAGGCGGGACGGAGATCTTGATGCAGGGCGGGACGAACCCGGATTTGCCGTTCAGCTATTACACGAATTTGCTGCGCGAGATCAAGAAGCGGTTCCAGATTATTATGCATTCGTTCTCCCCGGCGGAAATTTGGAAAATGAAGGACGTGTCGGACGGCCTGTCGCTGGAGGAAGTGATTCGCCAGCTACGCGACGCGGGGCTCGATTCGCTGCCGGGCGGCGGCGCCGAGATCCTCGACGACCGGACGCGGCGCAAGATCAGCCGGCAGAAGGGCTCGTGGACCGAGTGGATCGAGGTTATGACGACCGCGCACAAGCTCGGCATGAACACGACGGGTACAATGGTCATCGGCTTCGGCGAATCGATGGAGGAGCGCGTGCTGCATATGCTTCGCATCCGCGACGCTCAGGACGAATGCATACAGAATCGCTATCCGTCGAAAGGGTTTCTGGCGTTCATTCCGTGGACGTTTCAGCCGGACAACACGAACCTGAAGGCCGAGAAGCTCGGACCGGATCAATATCTCAAGACGTTGGCGATCAGCAGGCTGATGCTCGACAACATCCCGAACTTCCAGTCGTCGTGGGTGACGATGGGGCCGGAGGTCGGCAAGCTGTCGCTCTCTTACGGCTGCAACGACTTTGGCAGCACGATGATCGAGGAGAACGTCGTATCGGCTGCGGGCACCACGCACAAGGTAACGATCTCGTCGACGCTGCAGCTGATCCGCGAAGCAGGCAAAATTCCCGCTCAGCGCAACACCCGCTACGAGACGCTCAAGGTGTTCGACGACGTATCGGAGCAAGTGGACAAAGATTTCGTGATGCAAAATTAACAGGCGGAGGCTGTCGTGTGAGGGGGAATCCCTTGTGCGGCGGCCTTTTTTTGTTGGTCTGATCCCATGCATATGCGGAGGCGAATTGTATATGGCGAAATCGCAGCTGGTACGTATGCCTGTATGGATTGCACATTGAAACGTACGCTAGGTTCATTTTATATTGATTATGGCATCTTGTAAGCGCATACATTATTCGGTGTTTGAAGGGAGGGCAGCGATCCGAGCCTTTCGGCCTTCACAGTCAGGCATTAGGCTGCGAGACAGATTTTACGAATAGGGAGGGAATTTGGGTTGAAAAAGAAGCTAGCTGCATGGTTGGCCGTGACCGTTGTCGGCAGTTTGTTGCTGTCCGTACCGGTATCCGCAACGATGTTGCGCCCGTCGGTAGTTGCAGGTGCGACTCACAAAGGAACGCTCAAAGTGAATGGGGAGCTTATTCGAGCCGGTGTCGCTTATTATGGAAGAAGCTATCCGGATCCGACGGCGTTGGTGCGAAGCGATAGTTACTGGAGCCGCTCGAAGAACGGCGGGCTGAACGCCATTCGATTGACGAACTGGGATCAGAGGTCGTACGACAATTCGAACCCCTATGCGGAAGGACCGGGCTGGTGGCCGGTCGAGGACAATGTCGATATTCTCGAGGAAATCGTGCAGACCGCTGCGGACTACGACATGTACGTCATCGTGACACCGGGCGATGAGCCGGGATCGTTCAGCAAGCCGTATTTGACCGAGTTCTGGACGGAGGCGGCTCCGTGTCTGGCGAATTACCCGAACGTCATCTTCGAGGTGACGAACGAGCCGGTCGCTTGGGGAGCGGACGACTACACGAACGCCAAGATGGACAATCTGGCCGACATCTACAACATCATGAGGGCCGGCGCTCCTGACACGCCGATTCTAAGCCTCACATTCAATTCGGCAGACCAGACGATGGAGAACAAAGTGAACTATTATAAAAACAAAATTACAGGCGAAGATTTCACTACAAAGGATGTCATCGCGTTCCATTCGTACGGCACCAGCAATACAAACAAAATCAAGCAGCTTCGTGCCGCTTATCCTGTCATGAACACCGAATGGAACTACTTGGAGTTCCATGACGGCGCTACGTCGCTGGACGGCTACAAGTACCAGGGGCAAGCGTTCGAGGCGATCGGCATCAGCTCGATGAACTTCCGCGCCGGCCGATCCGACGGACGGTTCACAGAGTACTACAAGTACGTGAACGATGCCAAGTACAAAGGATACTACTGGGTTACCGGAACGACCGTCACCGATGATCTGGACGATCTCTCGATGACTTACTCTTCGAACAATGTGGTGCTGAATACGAGCAATCCTACGTTTCCGGAGGACAGCTATCGCTATAATCGGGGCGCCGGCGCCGGGACAGGCGAGATTGTTTACGAGTCTCCCGGGTTCGGTAAATTCAAAGCTACTGTGTATTCCAGCAATAGCTTCGCCGGGATCAAGTTCTATGTGTCTCACAACGGCACGGATTGGGAGCAGATCAGCCACAAGAAGACGACCCCGCAAGGAACGACGGGCGTCTGGGAATATGCTCACTTCAGCAGCAACGAGCCGATCCCTAGCGGGACCAAGTATTTCAAGGTCGTGTTCCCGTCGACCGGGAACGCTCATCAGAATCAGCTCGGCAATCTAGAGCTGACCACATGGTCGTATATCCCGGAAGTCGAGGATAACTTGAATGCCTGGTCGGTCGCAGATTCCCATTCGGCGAACATGCAGTTCAATACGGCGAATCCGGGCAACTTCGCGGGTGACGGCTCTCGGGCGAGCCGCAGCGATACGAATCTGGGCTATGTGGTCTATAAGCTGGCGGACATGGGAGGTTTCTGGGCGCGTATCTTCTATAAGGATGTCGGCGGGCTTCATGTGCCGCAAGGGCTGTCGTTCCGGATTTCAACGGACGGCACGACCTGGTCGAGCCCGATCGCGGTGACCGGCTACCAGGATGAAGCGACGGGGAACGGTTTCCGCAGCGTCTACATGGAGAACAGCAATGCGCTGCCGGCGGGCACCGAGTATGTGAAGGTGGAGCTGGACAATTCTAGCGCCAACAACTCTCTGCAGCTTGGCACGATGCGGGTATTTATGGATTATTGATTTAAAGAAGAGCCGCTCCTCTCTCGAGGGCGGCTCTTTGGCTTGGGCTTGGATGCATCTTAAGGAATCTTCACCGCGAACGCGTAGGAGCCGCCGCCTTGCCGCCATTCCGCGCGGATGGAGAACAGGTGGGCGCCGGATGCGGTCGGGAGCGGGAAGGAAGCGCCGTTGATCTCGACCTCCGGCTCCGCCGTACCGTTAACCCAGCGGGTGAGCAGGATGCGCTTCGGTTTCTGGGTGAACACAATCAACACTTTAGCGTCAGGCGCCGGGTTCGGGATCAGGGTAGCTTCGGTGTCGAGGTCGATTTGATGAACAGGCCCCGGGTAATCGGCAACCACGGACGAGGTGAATGCCCTCCAGCTATAAGTGCTGCGTTCGACATGTACTGTGGTCTTGCCAACTTTGATGGACGGCATCGGCGGTTTGCCGGAGCAGCCGACAAGCAAGCTCGCCAGCAGCAACACGCACAAGCTTAGCCACCCCAGCCGCACCAATCGCCTCGACCCCCGCTGATTCATAACCCGCTGATTCATACACCCATCGCCTCCTCGGTTTATTCGACTAGTACCGGGTTGTCCACACGAACCACACCGGGCTGCAGGACGCGCGCATACACCCCGAAGCAGCTGTCCATTCCCGCTGCAACTTGCTTGAGCACCGACGGATCGATGCTGCCGTCGCCCGGGTCCACGCCTACCATCGAGCAGCGCTCGCAAGGGTGGGACACCTCGAGCCGAACACCGCCGACACCGCCGACACCGCCGATCTGCACGATGCGGCCGATCCAATCCGCTTCGCTGAGCGGGAGTTGCCCCTCAAGCGGGCGGATGACGAAGTTGGGCCGGAACCGCAGCATATCGACCGACCGGCGCATCAGCGCTTCGAGTTGACCGAGTGTGGACTCCGTGGCGAGCAGCAGCGGGGAGTCGTCCATCGCGGTCAGCACCGCCGAGTCGGCAGGATAGCTGTACAGCTCCAAGTCCAGTCCGGACTGCTCGCGAATGCGCTCGAGCAGTTGCTCGTCCCAATTGTAGCGGGTCCCGCCGGGTGCAGTGATTTCCACCTCGTCTGTACCGTAGCGGGCTGTATATTGGAGCAGGAAAGGGCGCAGCTTGGCGCTGAGATGCGGCTCGCGACCTCCTCGATGCAAGAACACGTACCTGCGGTCGCCTACGACGCCGACCGGCCCCACCTCCGCTTGGCGAAGCTGCTCGCCTTGAAACGATTTCACCGGAAACCGGTGGATTTGCTGGATGATGCCTACTTGTTTGATGGCGGATACCCCCTATGGTGCAGGTTATGGAAAGGGACTTTTAATTGCCATAAGTATACTAGCCTGTACCGCATTTGTCACGAGTTTCCATTGTGCGGTCGCTTCTCGTCGACTGGACCGTTTTGCGGACAGGAGATACCTTATTCAGCTGAAGAACGGCAAATTCAAACTTTTGGCGGACCCAGGGGACCTTATTTCGGTGTTTTCCATCCTTTTATACTTACATTTACCCAAATAGCGTCTCCTGTGTCCGGCAAAACGGCTGAACGGAGGACTTTGGCATAAATCAAGGGCTTTCCTGTCCGGCAAAATGAGGGAAATCGCAAAAAAACCTGACTGAGCACAAAACCACGCCAGGTCAGGTCCTGCAACCATCAATAAGCTTTCAATACTTCCACCTTCGACGTCACGCCGCCGTCCGTGAAATACAGGTGGACGCCATGGTCCTGGTCGTCCATGAAGTACGGCACGTAGCGGCTCTCGCTTGCCCGCATCGGCACGAGCAGGGCGGCGATCCGGTGGCGCCGCGCCGGAGCGGTCCGTGCACGCAGATGCGAGTGCATCTCCAGCCCCGCCAGCTCGGCGGCATTGACGCCGTCGAAGCCGGTAAACGCGCTCAGCTCGACTGAGCCCGACGAATTGTAGACGAAGCGGATGTCGAGCTTCGCTTTCTTTCCTTCGTAGATCGCGTGGTTGCCTTCGACATGCGCGATCGGCTTCATCGTGTGCAGCAGCCAGTCGATCGTGCCGGCCTGCGACAAGTCGACATAATCGACGATCACGAAGTAGGAGGAGCCGAAGTAATAGATTTCCCGCAAGTAGCGCTCGAGGTACGGGACATGCTCCCTATAGGCCGGCGTAGCGTTCATGCGCACATAGCGGCAGTCCGGACGTTTCTCCACCGCCTCCACGATGCCGATCGCTTCCATGCTGAGCGCTTTGTTGTTGCCGGCATACTGGCCTAGCCCGTCGATCAGGATCGAGTTTTTCGAGCGAGTCTGACGTCTCCAATCCAGGTGCATCGATGTGCCGAACGCCAAGTAGTGGCCGCTATGGGTAGCAAGCGGCTCGCCATAAGCATGGAGCAGGAAGGAGCCTTGATCACCGTGGCTGTGGCTGATCGAGCCGTATTTGCTCGCTTTGGCCAGCAGCATAATATGGTCGTCCGGCGATTCCATATGATCGTGCATCGCCACCCAGCCGACGTCGCGGAACCATTTGAGCGGCTCGATGTCGGTCGGAGGGACGGCTTCCACATGCGGATTGTCGTGCCGGAACGCCACATCGTCGAAGCGGAAATCCCACCAGCCGTAGTTGTAAAACTTGCTGTCGGGATCGACATCCGTCTTCTTGACCTGCTCGAAATACCATTGGTACCAGCCGTTGCCGGTCAAGCCGGCGAAGTGGCGGATGTTGAAGCCGGTCTTCAGAATCGGCGGCTCGCCCAGGTTGGACATATCGCCGAAGCTTGAGCGTACCGTTCCCGGAGGATAGCAGTACAACGGGAAGTCGCCGGTCTTGGTGAAGAAAGGACGCGCCAGCAGGTCGATGCCGCAGAACGGCTTGATCAGACTGAGCGCTTCGGTGACGAATGCCATCCCCGTCGTCCAGTACATCGGGCCTTCCGCCCAACCCCCGTCAATCCCGCCCCATGGCGTGTACAACGCGGAGTAGTATTCCAGCGTATAGTCGAGCCAATCGGTCGCCGCCGCTTCTTCGCCTAGCAACGCGATACAGCATGGCACAAGCACAGACGACAACGAACGAACCGCGTGGCTGTCGTAAGGAACATGGTGAATCTTCGAGCGCTCGATGACGTGGAATGCTACTTGCTCGGTACGTCGCAGCAGCCGGCTCCGGACAAACTCAAGCTCGTCTCCCGTCAGGGAGTCGTACAACCAGTCGTACCCCCAAGCAAGCGCGCCTGCAACCCGGAATGCCGCTTCATCATTGTAATCGCGGGCGGTAGGACCTTCAGTGTCCCAAGAAGCGACATGCAGCAGCCATTCCTTCGCCTTGGCCAGCAGCGCTTCGTCCTGCAGCACGATAGCGGCGACGCTCAGATGTTTGACGGCGTACAGCGCTTCCTGGCAGTCCATGTACATTTGGCGCCAAAGCTTAGGCACGCGCTTGTGGTCCGGGTACGGCAGCGGCTCGGCGATCAGAGGACGGACGGTCCAAGGCAGAACGGATTTCTCATAAAACAAGTCCCAGCCGCAGTACGTGTTGTCCTCCAGTACCTTGCCGCGGAACGCTTCCAGCCGATCGGCCTGCAGCCACAGACGCGGATGAGCCGCACTGGTATGCGCGAAACGGCCGTTGCGAGAAGGAAGAGGAGTCTCAGGTAAGTCAGCAGGGACGATGAAGGAGCGAACTTGGCTCCACTCCGACCGGTCCCCCGAGTCTTCCAATAAAGCGTAGCGCCACCAGTACGAGCCTGGCTCGAGAGCACGGTCCGGCGTATAGAAGTTATAAGGCAAGCTGTCGGCTGTATAAGTGGCTTCTCCTTCCGAAAAATCCGGCGAAGTAGAAACTTGCAGCACATACCGGTCGCGATCCAGCTTAGCCGCCATCCACGTAAACCGCGGTGGATTTTCCAGCAATGGCGTCTTCTCATTTGGCTCATATTGTACGGTTAAAGCTCCGCTCATCGGTTCGAATAAGGGACTGGTCATAGTTTCACTCCTGTTCTAGTCTAGTTCGAGCTGATTTGCAATCCGTTATCCTCCGTCAGCTCGCAAGTGCTGGTACCGCCTTGACGATGATCTTCAACAACAATCGATCCCCCGGCGCCTGCGCTCAAAACAATCGGCAACCCGGCACCGGTTTCGGCTTCAACCGGAGCTGCACAGTATACATGAATGAACGACACGCGTTGTCCTTTGCGGCGATGAAGCACGCCATAAGCGCTGCGGCTGGGATCGTCCGCCGTTCCCGGGTAGCTGTAGCGGAGCAGCTCGGAAGCCTTGACACCGCCTTCGGCCACCGCCAGCCCTACCGCAACCACTTGCTCGGAAATGCTGCCGTCGATCGGCATCGTCCAAGCGTACACTCCATTCTCGGAAAGCGTTGCGTGTCTGGCGACAACGGTCTGGAGCGAATACCCGTCCTCTTCGCCAAGCGGCGCCCCTTCAGCGGATGACCAACTAACTCCATCAACCACTCCGCCAGCCGGTGTCAAATGATGCATCCACCAGTCGATTTGCCGTTCCTCGTCGCAGCGAACCTCGAACCAGTCCAGTAGCCAGCTGCCGGTCATCACTAAATGCCGATCCAGCACGCAGCCCTCGTAAGCACCCTCTGAGCGAAGCCATGTATACGTGTGCGTTGGCTTCACGGCAAACGCTTTGCATTCGCCGATATGCTCGGCTTGCGAACGGCCGTCGATGCTGACCGTGTTATGGCTCGACGTGTGTTTGTACCAGCCTTTGCGCATGATGGAGCCGTACGGCACGACGCCTAACTCAGGTGCTACGGTGCCCAGGCTATGCTCCAGAGACAGATGAAGCTTGTCATAGTGGCCGTGTGTCCCCCCATGCTCGCCGAAGTCGAGTATGGCGGACAACGGGCTGCCGGCATGCCGCAGTACGACGAAGCCGCTGTCGGCGAGCAGCACCGCATCGCGCGCGCCATAGCGGGCATCGGCCAAGCTTCTGGCAGCCGCGCCTGCGCTATCCCAAGCCGCGCCTGGATTGCCGCCAGGCCCGGCAGCATTCCCGCCAACCTCACCCTCGCCAGAGCTGTTGCGAGCTCCGCCGCCAATCTTACCCTCACCGGGATTGCCGCCAGCCTTATTCGAGCCGTCGCCAGCCACTCCGGCACCACCGCCGACCCTGCCGCCGGCCTCGCTGGCTGCGTCGTCCACGCCACCGCCAGCCTCTCCAGCCTCACCGCGCAGCGCCGAGCCGAACAGCACCGCCTCCAGGCCGTTCCGCTGCGGCTCGCGCCCCGGGTTCAGCTGGCGATAAGCCTCCGCCAGCATCGGCAAGTACGCCTCATTGCCGTAGACGGTATACCCCGTCTCCAGCACTTCGGCAATCTCGCGCGCAAAGGGGATGCGCTTGTAAGGTCCGTCGTGCATCGCCGGCAGCTCGCCCTTGTCGTTCGCCAGCGCGGCGAGCACGTCGAGCATGCCGCGCAGTGATTGTCCGCCCTCGCCGGACATGCCGTACAAGTCCACCCCAACCCGTGCCGCCATCTCGGCCGAGATGAAGTAAGCCCGCAGCACGAACACATGGTAGTACGTGCTGCCTTCGAACTCGAACTGATCGGGCTTCACGCCGATGGCCAAGTGATGGCGGAAGCCGCCGACACCCTCGATCAGCTGATTCATCCGCTCCAACGCCGCCGCATCACCGCGCTCGGCAACGTCGCCATTGCCTCTGCTCACATTGCCCCCGCTCACACCGCCTCCGCTCCCGCTGTCTCCGGCGGCTTGAGCCGCATACACGGCACCCAGTGCGGCGTTCAACCAAGCCGTGTAATTACTTTCCGGATGATTGCGCTCATGGATCAGAATGTGCCGGTATTGCGTCATACTGTCCTCCAGCATCGTCAGAAAGGGAGCCCAAGCCTCTCGCTCTGACGCATTCCACACGACGCCCTGATCGCTAAGCAGCAAATACGTCCGGATGACCGTCGTCGCCCAGATTGACTCGGTCAACGCTTGGTGGAACGCGCGGCCCTTCAGCATCCAAGGTTGGGCATCGGGATGGACCGGATAATGCGGGAACAGCTCCGCATAGCGGATGACAATGCCGCGCGCCAAGTCCGCATAGGCTGCATCGCCGGTCGCCGCGTATACGACAGCCGCCTGCAGCGAATAACGCGCGAGCGACCAGTGCTTGAACACGAGCCAGGAGCCGCGGAAAGGCTGGCCCTCCAGGCGGCAGCCGTGCGGACAACGGAACACATGGGCGTCCCGCTCGGCCGGATCGAACTCCAGCTCCGTATGATGCTCGCGGCAAACATAATCATGCCACCATCCGCCCGGCTCGACCGGGATCGATTCCAGCAATGCCTGAGGCGTCACTTTATCCAACTCGGCACGCAACTGCTCCACGGCACCGGCGCACCATTCATATCGATTTGCAAGCTCATTCCACTTTCTCATTTTTGCAGGCCTCCCTGTCTCCATCGCGAAAGTCATATGAAACACCGCTCCCCACGATTGCTCGTAGGGAGAGGGGGTTTGTAACTATTTTGTATTCGGTTCAAGAGACGGCAGGTCCTGTACAACTAGCGATTACTTCAAGCTTTGCACTTCCGTGCCGCGAAGCTTGACGCCTTGTTTGTTCTTGAAGCGTTCGTTCGCTTCCTTCAATATGTCGTTGCCGCCTTTGGATTTCCACTCGTCGATCACCTTCGGCCAGTTGCTGATCGGCTCTTTGCCGTACACCATCTTCACCATCGCCGTCAGGAGCACCGGTGGAGGCGTGTCGGACAACGGAGCGGCATCCGGATTTTTCTGCATCGCTTCGAGGCGAGGGTCGAACTCGATACCGCCGCGGCCTTCCTTCGGCTGGATCGTTTCGAATACTTTCAACAATTCTTTACCTGCCGGGGTTGCGTTCAAAATTTCCTTCCGGTACGCGTCGTCCTTCACCATGTGCAGGAAGCCGCTCAGGAAACGCTGTTCGGACACTTCTTCCGGTGTCTTAGGCTCTACAGGAAGCGTGGTGTCGAACCACTTGTCGGCCTCTTGCGTCACCATCCAGTCGAAGAACTTCAGGATGCCTTCCGCTTTGTCCTTCGCATTCTTGTTGATGAAGTACGAGCGGGCTGCGGAAGCGTACAGGTAGCCGCCGCCTTTGCCGTCCGGACCGACAGGAGAAGCGATTATTTTGATTTTTGCGTCAGGCACGTTCGCCTTCAGCTGGGTTTCCCATTGGAGCAATTCTTGCGTGTTCATTTCCCACATGCCGGCTTTGCCAGCGAGGATCGTGTTTTTGAAATTGGTTGGGTTGATCGTAGCGAATTCCTTGTTGATCAGGCCTTCGTCGTACATCGTCTTGTAAACGCCGAGCGCTTTCATCATGTTCTCGGAGTCCATAAATTTCGGCTGGATGTTGTCGCCCACTTTCTCGAATTGGCTCAAGTAAGGGTAGACGTCGTAGGCACCGAAGAAAATGTCGGCATATTTGAACTGCTCGCGGCCCATGAACGGATTCTCGACGCCGAGCTTCTTGAAGGCGCGGAGCATTTCCATGTACTCGTCGACCGTCTTCGGATCCTGTTTGATGCCGGCCTTCTCCATCAGGTCAGCTCGCACCCAGGTGGAACGGCGGGAGTTGCTGGAGAGGAATTCCGGAATGGCGTAAATTTTGCCGTTCAGAGACACTTCATCCCAAGCCTCTTGCGGAATGACCTTCAGCAGGTTCGGCGCGTATTGCTTCAACAGGTCGTTCAGCTCGAGGAACACGCCCGCTTGTACGGAGCCCGCAAGCTCTTTGCCGTTCGTCCCGGCGCCCGCCTGTACAACATCCGGGATGTCGTTGGTGGCGAACATCTGAATCATCTTTTGCTCATAGTCGGCGTGAGGGACGAGACGAATGGTCATGTCGGTATTCGTCTTTTTCTCCAGCTCCTTGACCCATTTGTCTTCGTTGATGTTGGAGTGTTTCTCTACGTAGTCGAAAGCGAGCGTACGCAGGGAGATCGAGAACGCTGTAGGACCTTTAGGCGCCTCGCTGCCTTGCGGCGTGTTGCCTGTCGTCGTTTCCTTGCCGCCAGATGAGCATCCGATAACGCTGCCCATGGCGAGCATCAGTGTCAGTGGAACCAGTACCAGCTTTTTTTTCATAACCTGCACCCTGCCCCTTCTTGTGTATAGGTTGGAATGTCGTAACCGATGAAGCGCTTGCAAACTGATTGTATTCCTGGAAGGCTAATATCGACAATAGAGTCATTTTATGTGCGTTTGTCTTTTTTTTAGGAAGTCGATTCGTTTTGAAGCACGATCTCACTCACGATTTGATAGACCCGATTAGCATGCCCTTGATGAAATATTTTTGCAGAAACGGATAAATAAGCAGGATCGGAACGGTTGCCACAATGACAGTCGCCATCTTGATGCCCTCGGGGGACATGCTGATCATTTCCGAATAGAGCGAACCCGTCGGGTCTAAATTGATGTCGTCTTTGGCGATTAATTCGCGCAGCTTGAGCTGCAGGGGATACATGTTCCGGTCGTTCAAATAGTACAGCGCATTCGTATAAGCGTTCCAATGGTAGACGGCGTAGTAGATACCCATGGTCGCCATAGCCGGTTTGGACAAAGGCAGGATGATGCTCCACATGATGCGCAGCTCGGAGCAACCGTCGATCCGGCTGGAGTCGATCAGCTCGCCCGGGATATTCATGAAGAACGACCGCATCACGAAGAAATTGAAGGCGCTGATCGCGTTCGGAATCATAAGCGCCCAGAGCGAGTTCATGAGGCCGATGTTCTTGATCAGGATGAAAACCGGAATAAGCGGCGCCTGAAAAATGATTGTCATAAGCACCATCAGCAGCACATATTTGCGGCCGACGTACTCCGGTCTGGACAGCGGATAGGCGAGTGACGACGTCAGGATCAGGTTAATCAGCGTGCCGACTACCGTGATGAGCACCGAGATGCTGAACGCTCGCCAAATCGTCGGATCGGAGAACACATAGCGATAGTTGATCAGCGTAAAATCGACCGGCAACAGCGAAACATCCCCGTTGGTAATCGCTTTGGAGCTGCTGAACGACTGGGCGATAATATTGACGAACGGCAGAAACATGATCGCGGCAAGCACGGTCAGAAACGCCAGGTTGAACGCGTTGAACACTTTTTGGCTGGCTGTCACTCGTAAGTTCATGGCTGGAGTCTCCTTTCTTAGAACAAGCTCTCGCCTGTTGTTTTTCGGCTCAGCTTATTCGCGACTACTAGCAGGATCAGGCCGATAATCGATTTGAACATGCCGACGGCCGTCGTGAAGCTGTATTCTTGCTGAAGCAAGCCGGCGCGGTAAATATACGTGTCTAGAATTTCACCGTTCTCGTACGTCAGCGGGTTGATGAACACCCAGACGCGCTCGAAACCGAAGTCGAGGAAGTCGCCGATTTTGAGCAGAAACAGGATGACGATTGTCGGCATGATGGAGGGGATGGTGATGGCCCATGTTTGCTTCCACCGGTTCGCCCCGTCGATTTCCGCCGCTTCGTACAGATCCGGATTGATGCCCGCCAGTGCAGCCAAGTAAATGATCGTGCCCCAGCCGACTTCTTTCCAAATGCCCGAGGTAACGAGAATGGTGCGGATCATGGAGTTTTCGCCGAGGAAGTAGATCGGCTCGATGCCGAACCAGCCCAGCATGTGGTTCACGACGCCTGTAGAAGGCGATAGAATGCCGACTGCGATCCCGCTGATAATTACCCAGGACAAGAAGTGCGGCATGTAGATGACGGTTTGAATGAGGCGCTTGTACACGACCAGCCGAACTTCGTTCAGCAGCAGCGCCAGGATGATCGGAGCCGGGAAGGCGAACAGGATGTCCAAGCCGCCGATGATCAGCGTGTTCTTGAAAATGCGGAGGAAGTCCCCGTGGCGGAACATCCGCTCGAAGTGCTCGAGGCCGACCCAGGGGCTGCCGAACACGCCTTTGAAGATGTTGTAATCCTTGAACGCGATAAACGATGCGCCGAGCGGTACATACTTGAAGATCAGATAGTACAGAATGCCCGGGATCGTAATGAAGTATAACGCTTTGTACTTCCACATGTACTTCCAGACGGTGGAAGCGGAGTCCCGATGGACGACGGAATCGGAAGGCTGCAGTTTAGCTCTCGCCATGAGTTTCACCCTTTTGCTCTCTAGTTTGGTCTCTCACGCAAGTGTGTGAAAGCCGTTACATCGCGTACCTCTATAGTAGTTTGAACGGGGGGGAGCGACAATGGAGTCGCTTTGAATGCGCTTGTGTTTTTTTTAGGTGAGTGCTTCGACAAAGAGAAAACCGCCCGGATGATCAGAAGATCACCGAACGGTTTATTGGCAGGCTGCTAGAATAATAGCGATCTAAAAACTTCTGAAAACACCTTGCCACCGA
>NZ_BIMA01000061.1 GCF_004000845.1 Paenibacillus koleovorans NBRC 103111 | reverse complement strand
CCAAAGTCAGCTCCTGTTTGTTAAGGAGCTCATTTTTTGCCCGACTTTCGATAATTCTCTATTCATAAAGTAGAGCGCCTAAATGGCGCCGTGCAGAGCTTCCTGGACGAGGTGGCCCTGGAGAACGTCAAGACGCTCCCCGAGCTTAACGACTGGTTCCACGTGTGTCTCACCGAATGTTACCAGAATAAGCCGCATGCCGCGCTCGCGAACAAGCAGACACCCGAAGCGGCGTTTCGAAGCGACCCGGCAGCGCTGCAGTTCGTAGATCCCCAGCACCTTGCAGATAGCTTCCTTCACGCGGAACAGCGGAAGGTGGACAAGGCCGGCTGCATTAGCTTCCACGGCAAGAAGTACGAAGTCGGGCTGCTGTTCATCGGACAATCGGTACAAGTCGTCTATGACCCGGCAGATCTCACGGAAGTGACGATCGAATACGAGGGATGCACGCCGTGGAAAGCACGGGAGCTCGTCATCGAAGAACGGTCAGGCAAGCGGCCAGCCCTTCCGGAGCATCTGCAGAAGCAGCCGGCAGCGGAATCCCGCCTGTTGCGCGGTGCCGAGCGGAAGCATGACGAGCGCACACAAATCCAGACGCCGGCCGTCTCCTATCGCATGCTGAGGAAGGAGGCTGGCCAGGATGTTTGAACCTTTCTACGACATGACCCGTACGCCATTCGCGCGAGACATTCCCGTGACCGAGCTTATCCGGCGAGTGCGATGGAAGAGCTGCTGGACCGTCTACAGTACGCGGCTGAGCGCCAATTATTCGCCGTCATCACCGGCGACTGCGGGACGGGCAAGACGACGACAGTCCGCCGGTTCGCCGCCATGCTGGATGTCGCGAAGTATAAGCTGCTGTACCTGTCGGACTCCAAGCTGACGCCGCGCCACTTCTACAAAGGGTTGCTCGAACAACTCGGATGCGAGTCGAGGTTTTACCGAGGCGATGCGAAGCGTCAGTTGCATCGCGAAGTGGAGCTCATGCGCGGGATTCACCGACTGGACCCGGTTGTCGTCGTTGATGAAGCCCAACTGCTCGATCGGGAGATGCTGGAGGAAGTGCGCTTCCTGCTCAATTTCAAGATGGATGCGCAGAGCCCCATGGCCCTGATTCTCGTCGGGCAAAGCGAGCTTTGGGACAAGCTGCGGCTTCAATCCTACGCCGAGATTCGCCAGCGGATCGACCTGCAGGGCAAGCTGCCTTACTTCGACCGCTCCCAAGTCGGTGAGTATCTGAAGCGTCAGTTCGCGTATGCCGGCACCAATCATGAGATATTCTCCGATGAGGCGGTGAATGAAGTTTACCGTTTCTCGGGCGGATCGGCCAGACTCATCAACAAGTTGTGTACCCACTGCCTCATCTACGGCGCCCAGATCAAGCGCCGCATTATCGACGATCATATGGTGAAGCACGTGATTCAGGGTGAATGGTCATGATCGAGCCTTGGAACCGGATGGCGTACGATCAGGAAGTGAATAGTTGGTTTGTCCAGTTCGAGGAGAAAGCGTATTCCCTTTATTGCGGGGAGTGCTTCGAAATTCGCATTGGGGATCACGGCATCCCGTGTCGGATCGAGCTTGACCGTCATTGGTACGTAATCTTGCGAGAAGCCCGATTTAACTTGAGAAACAACGACATTTACCAGATTCGATTCGTTTAACAGATACGGGAAAGCCAATTCATCTTGGCTTTCCCGCACATCGTATCTATGGACATGATTACAATCAGACCTTGGACAGCTAACGCGATCATTTTCTGGACACTTTGGATTAGCTGTAACAGAAGGGGGAACTGGAACAGTAAAAGGAGGGCTTGCGCCATCCAATGAAGTTTCAGTTCTCTACTCTACTGGGCTGAATTGTCGTACTCGGGCGTTGTAGGGTAAGCTGGTCTATCGGTGGGTTTTGCGGATGAGAAATTATAGTATTGAGTGGCGTCGACCCTTACATTATCGGGCAGGTTTCAAAAGCTGATGACTTTTTTTCTAGGGGTAACGTGGAACTTATGATTTAGTACCTTCATTTAGATGGAACGTCGGATGCTGGGAAACTGGCGCGTCCGGTGTGAAGCAGGGGGAAAGCTGGAGATAAAATCAAATGCTTACCTATTGCGACCAATACTTCAATGTACAACAGGCTGCAGGCGGTAACCGGCGGCCTGTGTTGCATATGGGCAGGATAGTGGAATAAATATTTCCCACAATACGTTCCTCTAGCGGGATTTATGATTCTTTCGTGGTGGGCCCTAGGATGATTACCTACTCAAATAAACTGTTTCAATAGAAGGTCATTAGATAACCTCTATTTTATAAGGAGCAGATTACGAAGACAATCTAACGTTAGCGGTAGCGCTACTTAAATTTCTTTAAAGCAGAATCCTTTAGTTTCATAAATCTATCATCCTGTTCAGCTAAGCTTTTTTCACCTAAATCACTACCATCAATATTGATTTTTCCTTGATTCAATGCATGAATCCAATAAGCTTGGTTTTCCTCTGACCAATTTAAGAAGAGTACATATTTTTGCCCAGACAATAGAGGACTATATTCATCTGCGAGAATTTTGGTTTTGCCCGGTACTAGTCCATTATCAACAGTGAAAAATCTTTCAATTACTGGGACTGTTTTGGGGTTTTGTTCTTTTCCTGTTGTATTTTTAAAAACTTTATTCACCTTAACTTCCGTCACTGTATATGAATCGGTATAATCTCCGGTTTTTACTGTTTCTTTATTGATGGATGTTGGCGTCGCTTCAATGATTAGAGAAACGTCCTTTGCAAGTTGATCAGCATCTTCATAAACCGCATGGTTATATAAAGCACCAATTTCTTCCTTAACTATTCTTTGGTCTGCGAAATAATATCCTGTGCCAATAATACTTAAGGCAAGAACTGAGCTAATAACGATACTTTTTTTCATCTTTTCGTCTCCTTATAACTACCATTTATATGCTAAATGATCTGCATCAGTTGAAGTTGGGGAAGATAAACTAAATTGTCCACTCTTCATCCAATGGTCTCCGGAATGGGCCGGATAAGTTTCAAAGTGACTCAGGCCAAGAGCGTGTCCAATTTCATGTCCTGTATTCATACATCTTTCTTCCCAAGTCCACCCTGACATGTTTGTGGCATCTAGTACAATTCTTGCAACGTCATAATTTGTACCACTGGTAATAGAGCTGACAGCTACATTTGTCAGGCTACTACCAGACCGATTCCAATAACTTGTTTCTCCAAAAACTCCACTGCCTAAGGATCCAACGTAAACTTTGATTTGAGCAAGAGAAGCATCTGTGATTTGCCAAAGGTTTGCAGTTGAGTTTGAAACGGCGCTCCAATTTGTAGCAGCATTTGCGACAGTGTCCGTGTAGCCATTTGCTGATACTGAGGAATCCAGCCAATACTGAAACCCAGGCCCATTAGTATTACTTCCAATTTTGATGTGAGCTGTTCCATAGTCAGCGTTACTAATTGAAGTTCCGAATAAAGTTAATACCACCAATGAAGCTATTGGTATTATTGTTTTTCTTCGGTTTTCTGCGGATAATGATCCGGCTAAAACATTTCTAAAACGGTGATTCAATTTAAACGCCTCCTACTTTGTATATTTATTACAAATTCTATATTAATGTATATGTCGTGTCGAATACCTTTCAACTTGTTAACATTGATAGTTTCACTCGATAGATAGCGAAAAATGTTGATGGATCGCTTTACAAATGCCATGACTGACCACTCGGGGAATTTACGAATAAGGCATCAAATTAGGTAAGAACGCAAGCAGGAGAATACCGTGTTCGAAAATGCTTCTCACAAGACTACATACCCGGTCAACCGGTGGGCATTATCAATTATTAGCAACAATTGTATTTAAGAGATATCCTAAGCCCCGAATAGTAATAAGATATTTTGGTCTTGATGGGTTTTCTTCTATTTTTTTGCGTAATCTATTGATGTATACGTATAAATTACTATCTGATATTGTTTCATCGTATGTCCATACTGATTGTATTATATCTCTGCTAGTTACTGGACTTCCAAATGAGTCTATGAGCGTTCTTAGTATCACAAATTGTGTCATTGAAAGTGGAATGCAGGTATCATCCCTCATTAGACAACAACGTTTAATATCAACATAAAGCCTGTGTGCTAAGAATACTTTTACGTTAGCTATTATTATCTCCTCCCACTAAAAAGTAATGTTTTCGCCCGTTTTCTCGCTTATTCTCACGATTTCAACTTTGACAGCTTAAGAGGTTTCAGGTGGGGCTGGTAGCCGCACTGCGATTTTCTGTAAGGACGTAGGCAGGAACAGAGCTTAGGAATGGTTCGTTTCCAAAGCTGTGGATTACTGGTTGATTCGCACAGTGGATCTCCATATCTTCCCTTGGGGTTTACCCTCCCATGTCACACCGGGTCTATGCCCTTACATTCCTTCGTTCTACCTCTCAAGGGGTGGAGGCCGACTCTTGCTCCTAAACGGGGTCATTGCCCTTATGGATATTGATCCGTCGGCTTCTCCGGTGCTTCCGTTGTCTCGGTTATACACATGTGAATAAGTCGTTTTACAGGCGAATGCTTCTTGAATTTATGCAGCCTCTAGCTGTAGCTGGTGTTGCCGAGCGGGGCCCAAGACGTCGATCGCATTGTAAACTCGTTGTTTCGTCCCCAGCGTGTACAAGACACAAATGAGTTTTCCGCACAGTGCGATGAGCGACTGTTTCTTCTTGAGCGGATTCTGGCTTCGTGTGGTGTAGTGCTTGTGGAGCGCTTGGAACGCTTCGTTCTTGGCCACCAGAGGCATCACCGCGCGGAACAGCAGCGCTCGTAGGCGTGACCGTCCTCGCTTGCTCATCCCTGTCTTGCCCTTCCGCTTGCCGGAGCTATTCTCTTTGAGGTTCAGCCCGGCCAGTCGAATGATTTGCTGACCATGATCGTAGTTGTTTAAGTCCCCGACTTCTGCCAAGAACCCGGCTACCGTAATCGCTCCAATTCCCGGCACCGACAGCATTTCTGCCGCTCCCGGAATGTTCTCCAGGATTCCCATCACCTGCTTCATGATGGCTTCTACTTGTTCGCTAAATAAGTCAAACTGCGCTAGCAACGTGCTGAGCTCTATGCGTGCGGCGATCACTCCCTCGGTCAGCCCGATGGAGGACGTAGCGGCGGCATACAGCTGTTCTGCTCGTTTGATACCTACGCCGCGCTTCACCTCCGTCTTCCAGTGGGCCAGAACGTCTCTGGCTCCCTTGGCGGTAATGTCCGCCGGCAGCGGGAACGCTCGCATCGTCATAAGCGATGCCTTACCATCCCAGTCTTTAAAGACAACGCCGTACTCCGGAAAGAACCGGTCGAACCAATTGCCGATCCGACCCTTTACTTGCGTCAGGCTGGCTGCTACCTTCTCCCGAAGGTTCATCAGGATGCGCAGTTCTGCGTATTCCTTCGTCGGCAGCTTCGGCTCGGAGTACTTCCCATTTCGAATGAGATCTGCAATGACTTTGGCGTCCTTATAGTCGCTCTTCGTTTGCGAATTGTCTTCCAGCTCTTTTGTCTTGTTGACATGATGCGGATTGACGACGACGACCTGAATGCCTTGTTCTTGCAGAAATGCGGCTAGCGGAAACCAATAGTGTCCGGTAGGCTCGATGCCAAACACGATGTCCGATTTCCCATGCGCCTGTCCAAGCTCCTTCATCCACGTTGCTAGCTTCGTAAGGCCTGCCTGATCGTTATGGAACACACAGTCTTTCCCGAGTTCAATCCCGCGGAAATCTACAGCTCGAGCTACGTGGACCTTCTTCGCTATATCCGCGCCTACCACAAGCGTCGTTTCGGTCATTCTTGTTATTCGTTGATTCTGTTTCTGTTTTAGCTTATGCTTCATGTTGAGTGCCTCTTTTCGTATATGGGTTTTGTTCTTGCCGGAACTTTCCCAGTGTACTAAAGGCGCTCTTTTTCTTCAAAGCTCAAATTACTTCATTACAGGAATGGCTCCTAATCATTGTTCGAAAATAGCAATTCTCTCGGAATTATCAAACGCCAGAGTGTCTGGGTAGTCCCGATACTCGACGACCTCCTCCTTCTCCCTTTTAGATATTCCGACAAACAAATAGATCAGGATCAAAATCGCAATTCCAAGTATAGCATACATCAAGAAAAATATGG
This sequence comes from Paenibacillus koleovorans NBRC 103111, assembly GCF_004000845.1. Classification (GTDB taxonomy): domain Bacteria; phylum Bacillota; class Bacilli; order Paenibacillales; family NBRC-103111; genus Paenibacillus_AA; species Paenibacillus_AA koleovorans. Next base: position 34,443 of record NZ_BIMA01000061.1, on the reverse strand, counting down.
TAACAAGACAATGAAGGATTTTCGATTTTTGTCGTGTTGATCCCTCCAACAGGGAACACCACCTTCGTATGCGATTCAAGCAACGCCAGTGCTATCCGCGGATTCGAAGGATGAACATTGGGACATCGACAATGTCCTATTCCACCTTGGCCTAAGGCGCTTGAGTCCGCGCAACGGTCGAGTGACCCAAGTATCGCTTCGTTGCGAAAGGAGCTGATCGATGTCATCCGATGCCTGCTGCATTGCTTGACGCGTCGGGAGAAGGAAGTGTTCGAACGTTTTTTTCTGGATCAACTGCCGCTCCAAGACATCGCAGCGCTACTCAATACCTCAATAGCCAGCATCTACAACAGTATTTCTCGCTCCCGCCAGAAAGTATTGCATGAAAGGCTCCGTGTTCACGTTAGTGTTTATATCGAAAAACGAATGACACTTGGCAAACCGAAGCGTAAGCTTCCGGCTCAGCCTTGTGTTCGGGTCGGATGGAAGGACGATGAATAGTGGCTGGAAGTCCAAGAAATGATTTCACATGGAACTGCAATACCGACACCGAAAGTATTTACAGCATGGTGCAATATACGGACAAAAAAGAACTGTTCCATACGGATATCATGGGTTTTACCGCTCATGCATTCCGAATTATTATCGATCGCGAAGAGGTAGAAGTAGGCAGCTACTCTTTTTTTGATTGGCAACTGCGGCATGCGGAAGCCTTGATGAATTTAGGGTTTACGGTAAGGACCACGGGCAGGCAGAGTCATATCGCACCGACACCAGAGGAACTCGAAATTGCACTAGAGATGATCCAAACGAGTTCGGATGCGGGTATTCACGCATTAAGCTGGGATTTGTTCATACCCGAATGGGGGGTGATCTACGGGTATGATGATGAAACCCGTATGCTGCATTGCCGTGACGTTCGCCGAGATAGCGAAATTCCCTATGAGAAGCTGGGGTGGTGAGGTGACAGGACTGTATTTGCTAGGAAATACCTGGATAATCCGAACGGAAACCGAGCTCGATGATGGGTCTGAATCTAAGCAAGAGGGTATAGTTAAGCCAAAAGTATTTAGGAAAGAACGTCCTTATATGGGACTCCAAAGAAGCCAATAAAAAAAATGAAAAGATCGCGGAACGCGTTTAAGCTTATTTTCGGAATAACTAGTAATTTGTCGCGGTGTTAACCTAGCGGGTAACGATTGTGGAATCTATCAGTATATCAACCTTTTACTTCACGACCGAGTGTAAAGTTTGGTTGAAGAAGTATTTGGCTAATCGTTTGGATTCTTGTAAAGCTTTATTTGTCACAGATACTAATCCAATTAAACGAATGGAAATTCCAACGCTCCGGTGGGCACTAAAGCGGCTTGCATATCGGGGCGATGTCGAGGCAAATGTATATCCCCATCGATTTCGTCACTCCCATAGTTATTGGGTTCAAAGTGTCAAAAGAAATGCTCATTATTATCTCATGAAGATGTGTTATAATGTACTTACGTTAGTACAGGAGGAATCAAAGATGAACAATAAAACGCGCAAAATAATAAGGGTTGGAAACAGCTTGGGAATTACAATTCCAAGTGAGATCATTGAAAAACAACAATTTAAGAAAGACGATATATTTAATGTAGAACTTGATGAAAACGGGAATATCGTTCTATCTCCAGTAAAGAAAGCTCTGCCGGAAGGCTTGCGACCAGAAGTTCTCAATATGGCACACAAGCTCATGGGTAAGTATTCAGAAGCGCTAAAAGGATTACAAGACCGATGATCTATCTGACCGTAGAGGAGATTATTTTCTTTAACACGATGCTCATTGAAGAACATGGTGGGAAAGAAATGATAGGTGTTAAGGATATTGGCTTGCTGGATTCCGCAGTAAATCGTCCTAAAATGACTGCATTCGGAAAAGAGCTCTATGATGATCCGTTTAAAAAAGCAGGAGCACTCCTGGAATCATTAGCAAAAAATCATTGCTTCCAAAATGCAAACAAACGTACCTCATTGCTGGCCATGACAACATTTCTTGCACTTAATGGATACATGTTTGAAATGGGGCAAAAAGAAATCGAGGATTTTATCGTAGATATTGTAGTCGGCAAATATAGCTTAGAGCAAGTGATTATGATTATTGAAGAACATTCACATCAAATGAGTGAGAATGATTGAATACTCATTTGGGGAGCAAAATGGGTGTCAGCCCCCGCTGTCTAAGGCTCCATGCCGAACTTATAGCCGAACCCGCGGATCGTCAAGATGTAGCTCGGGTTGGCCGGATCCGGCTCGATTTTCCGGCGGAGATGGTGGATGTGGACCATGACCGTGCGCTCGTCGCTCATCCCGTCCAACCTCCAGATTCGCTCGTACAGCTGTCCGACGCTAAATACCCGCTTCGGATGCTCCGCCAGATAGAGCAGCAGATGCAGCTCCTTGGCCGACAAGCCACCGGCTCGCCGTCGATCAGCACCTCGAGCCGCTTCTTGTGGATCGTCAGCCGTCCGTCCTTCCATACATCGGCGCCATTCACTTCCGCCGTCTTCGGACGCGCCGAGCGATAACGCCGCAAACCTGCCTGCACGCGCGCCACGAGCACCTCCGGCTCGAACGGCTTCGTCACATAATCGTCGCCGCCGATGTTGAGGCCGGCAATCACATCTTGCGGGTCTTTTTTGCTCGTAATCGTAAGGAAAAGGATCGGGATGTTCGACCGGTTGCGAATGTGCTGCACGAACGCCATTCCATCCATACCGGGCAGCATAATGTCCGAGATCAGCATGTCGTAGGCGGAACGCTGGAACAGGCTAAGTGCTTGCTCCGCCGAGCTCGCCGCATCTATGCGATACCCTTCCTTCCGCAAATAAAGGGCGACCAGCTCGGAAATATCAGGATCGTCTTCTATCAGCAATAGGTTGGTTTCCATAGTCTCCTCCTTCTAATGAGCTGAAAGGGGAGGTTCCGATTCTAGCGGGGAGCACGATAAAGAAGTCGCTGCCTTCCCCCGGCTTGCTGCTCACACTTATCTCCCCTTGATGCAGGTGCACGATTTCCAAGCAAATCGCCAGCCCGAGTCCGCTTCCCTTGCCCGCCTGACGAACGCCGGGGCTTTGGTACCGCCACTCGAAAATACGAGTGAGCTCGGATTCCGGAATCCCAATGCCGGTATCGGATACATGCAGGATCGCTTCACCGCGACTCGCACCACCGCCAATCGCACCACTGCTAATCGCATCGCTACGATCCGCTGCATCGCCAATCGCTTCAGCGCTATCCGCCTCACCGATTTCCGCTTCACGGCTATCTGCGACGGACGCCTGACGGAACTCGACCCACACCCGGATCATTCCTTCACGGGAGGAATATTTCACCGCATTAGCGATTAAGTTGGCGAATACCCGCTCGAACCGGAACAGGTCCAATCGGACGAGCAGCTCCTCGCCGGGCGGCAACGCAACTAGCGAGACATGCCGTTCCTCCTCGATCAAAGTAACCTCCTCCGCACTCGTCTCGGCGGCGTACCGCGCGCATAATTGGCGCACGAACGGCAGAAGCGGCACTTCCACTAGCTCCAGCCGAACATCGCCCGTCTTCAATTGGCTCAACTCCACGACATTGTCGATAAGCTTCTCCAGCATCAGACTGCGCTCATAGATGCGGCCCGCATAAACAGGCGCCTCCTTCTCCGACAGGACCCCCGTTTTGATCGCTTTAGCAAATCCTTTTATGGCCGTAATCGGAGTGGACAAATCATGATGCACTTCCGCAAGCATCGCGCTGCGCATCGTTTCGAGGCGGAGTAGCTCCTGATTGCCTTGCTCCAGCTGCAAATTCAGCGCCTGCAGGGAGGCCGTTCGCTGCCGGATCGTCTCTTCCTGCGACTCAATCACGAAATTTAGCTCAACTGACAATCGTTCCGACTGGGTGACCGCCCTCGTGAACATCAGCGATAAGTTCAACAGCTGGGTCAACAGGAAGAACAGCAGCCCGAACGAGACAAGCCCGCCGACCGGGACGAAACCGGTATAATAAAGGATCTCATAAATTACGGTGACGAAGAAACCTAGGAAACCGACTGTGTTGAAGCGCGATCCCATTCTTCGGCGCAAGGCGGCGCGTATGTAGACGAACATCACATAGAAAAAAACGGGAAGCAGCAAAACGATGATGTAGGGGACCAGCAACGCCACCCGCCTCGGCGGAGAGCGTCATCCAGCAACCGCAAGCCAGCAGCATCAGCAGCAAACAAGCACAAGCAGCTACTTTTCTCATGTGCTACGATTATCCTCCCTTTCCGGCAACGGCAGCTGCTTGCGATACTCATTCGGCGACATCCCGGTCGCAAGCTTGAACATACGGGTGAACGGGGTCAAGCTGCGATAGCCGACCTGCTCGGCAACGTCCTGCACCTTCAAATTCGACTCCAGCAGCAGCCGCTTCGCATGCTCCATCCGAATATCGTTCAGATACTCCTTGAAATTCAATCCCATTTTCTCTTTAAAATAGCTCGATAGATAAGTAGGAGAGATCTTCACCTTATCCGCCATCAGATCCAGCGAGATGTCCTCCATGTAATGCTCGCGAATATAGTGCACGATGAATTCGACGGTCGGGTCGACGCCACTTCGCCTAGCCTGCACAAGCTGTAAGGCGGTAACGACATAGCTCTCGATGCCGTCGAGGAAGAGCTCGTAAGTGAACAGGCCGGGGAGCCGGGCCTCCTTCTCCGGGAGCGTCCCTTCCTCGATGTTGAGCGAGCGCAGCACCTGCTTCGTGCGCAGCACCAGATCCGCACCGAGCTGCCGATAGTGGCAATCGTACGCTTGTCCGTCCTGCAGCTGCCCCACCATGCGCCTCACCAAAGCCAATGTCTCCTGATGATTGCCGGCGGTCAACTGCTGGAGGTATTGATGCTCGAGCTGAGGCGAAATTTGGGTATGCTTCGGCTCAGGGCCAAGCGACGTGAACACCTGGGGACCGTCCGCCAGCCGGCGTTGACGCGTCATGGCGTGCGCCTCTTCGTAGCTGACGGCAGGATCGGCGGTTTGCAAGCCGGCCGAGCTCACCCCAAGAGTCACCGTATAATAGGAAGTGTCTTGCTCCAGGACGGAGCAGATCGCGTCGAGACTCGGCCGGATCGTTTCCAAGCTGTCGGTGTAAACCAGGGAAATCACGATGTTGGACTCGGTCTGGATCGTCACGGTCGGCAGGTCTACATGGGACCACTTCAGCTCCACCAGCTCCCGGATATAATACGAAATTTTCTCCTTGTCGGTCGGCTCCTTGTCTATCGGCTCCTTATAGTGCAAGTACAACAGGACGAGCAGATACGGCCGGTCCAGCAGCTCCAGGTTCCGGTCGAAGGAGCCGGCGGATTTTATTTTGCGCAGACGGTTGGAGAACGTGTAGATGCTCATCATGGATTTGCTTTTGGTAGAGAGCAGCTGCAGGCGGTCATGAATAACATTAAGCTCCTTGATATTCGTATAGATTGCTTGAGGCTCCTCCGGGTTGCGCAGCAGTCCGTTCATCAGCCGTTTGAAAGGATTGTTGAGCGAAACGGTGATCAAGATCGAGACGAGTACACTGATCAACAGAGCAATGCTTACGATGGTAAAAAAGACGACATACAGCTGAGTGGCTTTGGCCTCGACATCCCATTGCGGGACCGTGGCGGTGTAAGTAAGTCCGGTTTTACTGCCTCTTTGATAGAACACGTATTGGTCGGCTTTTTTCTGAAACACATAGCCTTTCTCTCCGGCGCCGACCGTTTGAACGAGAGGAGGGACCTCGCCTGCCGAGGAGAAGATAGGGGTTTCTCCGTTGTAAATCGAGAAGACGCTGCTCTGGTTCGACACATACGTATTGTTCAGCAGCTGTCCGGAATGGATAGACGCGATGAAATACATGTTCGGCGCCAATTTATTTTTGACGATCGCGGCCAAACGAGGTTGCCCGGTCACCGCATTTGGAGCTATGGTGGTGGTGGGGAGAAGCTTGAAATAGTAAGACTCGCCGAACTGCTTTTGCCAGAAGCTGTGGTCCGCACCCTGAGCGCGCAAATATTTGGAAAATAAAAGCTCCGCCGAGGTGCTGCCCGTTCTTCCGACGGTCAAGGGGAAGTTGTTCAGATAGAGAACGATGTCCTCTATAAATAAATCGCCGTTCGTAATGACTTGCTCAGCCAAATAGGAGCTGATAGAGGGAAGGTGAAGCCGGGAGATGCGATCCTCGTCGCCGGCTTCCGCCTCCGAATACAGCCGCTGCACCTGCTGATTGAGATAAAGGTTGGTCAGGATTTGCTGGATGGCCGTGAAGCTTTGCTCGTACTTCTCCACGGTGTAGTTCAAGCTTTCTTCATGATACCCGATCAATTCGTCGTAATAGGAACGGTTCATAGAATAGAAGGCAATGAGGAAAAAAGTGGTCAGGAGCACAATGACAGCCATAAAGCCGGTCAATAATCGTGCGAATAACGATGTAGACCCGAGCAGGGCTTTCCATTTGGCTAATTGGCTCATCTATCCCACTCCCCTTTGTCAAACGCTAAACTTTAGGATTTCGGCTACTTTTTCAGATCGGGCGAATTTTAGTGAAATTCGCAGGAAATATGGCTTTCCCAGCGAGGTGCCGCTCTGTAATGTTGGCAGCAGGAGGCCGGTTCCTGAAGCCATATCGACATTATAGGAACCATTCGAAGCGTTTGTCTAGAGCCATTCACTACTAAACTCAAAGGCGGGGTTCCCAGGATGAGAACATCGAAGCAAAGATCAAAGAGGTTTGTGAAAGCGGTTGCCTTACTCTCCGGACTATCCCTTCTGGCCGCATGCAGCAACGAAGGAGCGAGCGGGGTACAATCGTCGCCGACGGCTGGCTCGCCGCTTCCGTCAACAGCTGCCGCTCCCAAGGTGAAGCTCGATAATCCGGCTACGGTAACGATGCTGACGAAGGATGCCAACCTGAAGGATGAGGCGCTGCCGGTTCTGAAATGGATCAAGGACGCCACCAACGTCAGCTTGAAGATGACGATTCCTGCCGGCAAATATCCGGATGCGCTTGCGGTTGCGATGGCTTCCGGCGACCTGCCGGATATCGTCTACATTGACGGGGAGGCCGGCGCCATCAAGTACGGGCAGCAAGGCGCGCTTCTGGATTTCAACAAGCATCTGGACAAGATGCCGAACTTGAAAAAGTTTTGGGAGAAAAACCCCGCTATGAAAACCAGGGGAACGAGCGCTACGGGTGAAACTTATTTCATTGTACATGACGGGGCGGGTTATACGAACCAGATGGCCTGGATGTACCGGGAGGATTTGTTCAAGAAGAACAACCTGACCCCGCCGAAAACATGGGATGAGCTCTACGACGTCTTGAAAAAGCTCAAGCAAGCTTACCCGGACAGCTACCCGCTCACCACGCGCGACGGCATTAACAAGATCAAAACGCTGGCTACGGCGTTCAATACGCATACCGACGTCTACAAGGACGAGGCCGGCGCTATCAAATTCGGCCCGATCAGCGACGGGTATAAGAAAATGATCGAGTACTACAACAAATTTTACAAAGAGAAGCTGGTCAACACGGACTTCCTGTCCAGCACGGTGCAGCAGTGGCAAGAAATGATGACGACGGGCAAAGGATTGATGACGATCGATTACGTGGGCCGCATCGAGTCGCTCTCCCAAGCGATTCCGGGCGGCGGCAAGCCGCTTGCCCTGATGGCTCCGCCGGCCGGACCGGGCGGCAAAGCGCTGCTGCCGAACGGCAACTACATGCTGGGCGGGTTCACCGTCTTCTCGAAGACGAAAAATCTCGACGCGACGCTGCACCTGATCGATTACATGTACTCGGATGCAGGGATGGAGCTCGTAAGCTGGGGCATCGAAGGGCAGAGCTATCAGAACGTAAGCGGCAAGAAGAAAATGAACGGTGCGAATCAACTGGAAAATCGGACGACCTTCGGGACGATGACCTTCGGCTCCTATGGCCGGCATGATCCGGATTCTTCGCTCTCTCTGGTTGCGGAGAACTTCCGCGGCGATTACAACGAGGCATTGAAATACGCGTATCCGAAAATCGTCCTGCCGCCAGCTTTCACGGATGCGGAGCAGGAAGTGATCGCGACGACTTATCAGCAAATTCTCAAAGAAGTGGACGCGAATTTGTCCAAATTCATCCTCGGCGATCGCCCCTTGACCGATTGGGACGCCTATGTGGCGGAAATCCAGAAGCTGGGCTTGCAGAAGGTGCTCGACATTTACAAGGCGGGCTGGGAACGCGAGAGCAAAAGGTAATCGAGCGGAACAGCAGCCTAGAAATGAGGGAAAGCTTTGCGACAACGTGTAGATGTCCGTCCGGCAACACCCCGGCGCTCCCCGGCGCCGGGAAGTTTCCTAAGCAAGTGGAAGCGGGATCGGGTGTTCCTGCTGCTCCTGCTGCCCGCCGTCCTGTACTATGTGCTGTTCAAATATGCGCCGATGTTCGGCATTATCATTACGTTCAAGAAGTACGAGGTGTTCAAGGGGATCTGGGAGAGCAACTGGGTCGGGGTCAAGTACTATATCCAATTTTTCCAAAACCCGGACGCCTGGCCGTTGTTTCGGAACACGCTGCTGCTTGGGTTATATAACCTGATCTTCGGGTTTCCGGCCCCAATCCTGCTGGCGCTTGTGCTGAATGAAGTGAGAATAACGTTCGTCAAGCGGTTCGTGCAGACGGTCAGCTATTTGCCCCATTTCATCTCGACGGTTGTGGTGACGGGGATGGCCGCGATGTTCCTGTCTCCGACTACCGGCATCATTAACGAGGCGCTCGTCTGGCTCGGCATGGAGCCGATCGCGTTTCTCCAGAAAGCGTCCTGGTTCCGCACCATCTATGTGTCGACTGGGATATGGCAAGAAATCGGCTGGGGCTCGATTATTTATTTGGCCGCTCTGACGACTATCGACCCTCAACTGTATGATGCAGCGGAGATGGATGGGGCATCGCGCATTAAGAAAGTATGGTATATTACACTGCCCGGAATTTTGCCGGCGATCGTCATTTTGTTCATTTTGCGAGTGGGGCATATTTTGGAGTCCGGGTTCGAGAAGGTGTACCTGCTCTACAATCCCGCAACTTACGAGACGGCGGATATTATTCCGACCTATGTGTATCGAATGGGGATCGTACAGAGCAATTTCAGCTACGGAGCCGCTATCGACGTATTCATGGGGTTGATCGGGCTGGTGCTCGTGGTAGGCGTCAACCGGATGGCGCGCAAGGTAGGTGAAGTCAGCTTATGGTAAAAAAGGCGAGCCTGTTCGATTGGTTTTTGCTGCTGGTGCTGTTCCTGTTCTGCGTCGTGATCCTGTACCCGTTTCTCTATATGCTCGCCGTTTCGCTTAGCTCCAATGAGTATATTTTACGCGGTGAAGTAAGTATTTGGCCGAAGGGCTTCACAACCCGCGTGTACGAAAAGGTGCTGCAAAGCTCCTCGGTGCTGACGGGTTACAAGAACACGATTATCTATGTCGTGCTGGGGACAACCGTTTCCATGATCGTCACCTCCTTCGCCGCGTATTCGCTGGCTCGCAAGAGTTTGCTGTTCGGCAAAACGATCACCCTGTTCATCGTCTTCACGATGCTGTTCAACGGCGGGATGATTCCTACGTTTCTGGTCGTACGTTCGCTCGGACTGATCGATACGATCTGGGCGATGATACTGCCGAGTGCGGTCAGCGCCTGGAATTTGTTCGTCATGCGCACGTTCTTCCAGGGAGTGCCCAAGGAGCTGGAGGAGGCCGGGAAGATGGACGGGCTCGGTGATTGGGGGATATTGCTGAGAATTATCGTGCCTTTGTCCAAACCCGTGATGGCGACGATCGGCTTGTTCTATGCGGTGGCGATCTGGAACAACTATTACAATGCTTTGCTCTACCTGAGAAGCCAGGATTTGTTCCCGCTCCAGGTGACCATTCGGATGCTGATGGAGACCGGCATTATCGATGTGTCGGGCCAGAACGGGGCGGAGGTGGAGATCGATCAGTCGGTCAAATTCGCCACCATCATTGTAGGGACGTTGCCGATCATATGCGTGTACCCGTTCCTGCAGAAATATTTTGTGAAAGGCGCCATGATCGGCTCTGTGAAAGGGTAGCGAGGCCGCTGGCGGGATGGCGGGAAGGCAATGGCGATCAGTGAAAAGACAACGGGGGACGGACAATGGCTGACAAGCAACAACAATTCGGGATTTACGGCTGCCAGCACGGTCATATTGAAACCTTCATTATGGAAATGCTGGGGCTTGGTTGGTCCTGTGTCGGGATCTACGATCCCGATGAGCCGGAGCTGGCACATCTGCTGTCGGCGAAGTACGGGATTCCTTTGCTTAGGGAAGAAGCGGAATTGAGGGGAGCGTCCGTGCGAGTGATCGGCTCCTCGGCTGTGAACGGCAGCAAGCTCGATGTGATCGAATGGTGCGAGCGGAACCGCAAGCATGTGATGCTGGATAAGCCGATCGTGACGGATCGCGCGCGTCTGGAAAGGCTCGAGGCTGTGATGAGGCGGGGGGAGATTGAAGTGGGCATGCTGCTCACGGAGCGGTTCCGCCCGGCGATCTTCACGCTGAAGCAGGCGCTCGATGCGGGCGAGCTCGGCAAGCCGGTTAGTTTGACCCTGCGCAAGCCCCATCGACTGCGGCCGGAGACGCGCCACGCCTGGCATTTCAGCAAGGAGCGGAACGGAGGGCTCATCCTGGATTTGTTCGTCCACGATTTCGACCTGCTGCGCTGGTTGAGCGGGCAGGAGATCGCGGCGATCCAGAGCCAGAAGGCGAAGCACATCATGCCGGAGCATCCGGATTTCTATGATACGGCTTCCGCGCAAGTGATGATGAGCGGCGGCCTGCTCGCCCAGCTGTACACGGATTGGCACACCCCGAGGCTTAGCTGGACATGGGGAGATTGCCGGCTCTTCGTGACCGGCACCCAGGGCTGCGCCGAGCTGCGCTTGTGCGGCGATCCGGCGGTCGGGCTGCAAGAAGAATTGTACTTCCAGATTACGAGCGATCAACCGTTCCAACAACAGGAGCTCGTGGCGCCTGCCGTCAACATTACCGAGGATTTCCTGGCCCGGATCGATCGCAGGCCGAGTGTGTTGACCGCTAGGGACGTGCTTGAGACTTGCCGGGCGTCCGTACTGGCGGACGAGGGTGCAGTCGAATTCAACGCTTTTCATGATAAAGGAGCAACGGTATGAATCAACAGCATAAGAAACGAGTGCGCTTCGCCGTAGTCGGCTGCGGCGCGATTGCCAAGAGTCACCTGACCGGAATCGAGATGACCGACATCGCGGAGCTGACGGCCGTCTGCGATGCAGACCCGGGACGGGCCGCCGAATACGCCGGCATGTATGGGGTTCGGGCCTATACGGACTACGCCGAGCTGCTGGCGGACGAGGAGGTCGATGCCGTCTGCCTGTGTACGCCGAGCGGGATGCATGCCGAGCAGACGATGCAGGCGGCGCGGGCGGGTAAGCATGTCGTCAGCGAGAAGCCGATGGCGATTGTGCTGGACGACGCCCATCGTATGATCGAAGCGTGCGAAGCGAACGGCGTGAAGCTGACTACGATTTTCCCAAGGCGGATGACACCCACGAGCCAATTCGCCAAAAAGCTGCTGGACGAAGGCCGTCTGGGTCGGCTGAGCTTGTGCTCGGGGTACGTCAAGTTTTATCGGGAGCAGGCCTATTACGACCGTGCGGGCTGGCGCGGTACTTGGGCGATGGATGGCGGCGGCGCGATGATGAATCAGGGCATCCACACGATCGACCTGCTCCAATGGCTGGCGGGTCCGGTCGTATCGCTGCAAGCTTACGCGCGGAATGTGCTGAGACGCATCGAGGTGGAGGATACGGCTGTCGTCTCGTTGCAATTCTGCAGCGGCGCGCTTGGCTCGATCGAAGCGACGACGACCGCGTATAAGCAGCCTCTTCATCAAATCACGATTCATGGCGAGTACGGCACGCTGATTTTGACCGATGACGAAATTACGACGCTGGAGGTTGTCGGAGATCCGATCGAGCTCCCGGCTCTGCCTTCGTTTTCCTTGTTTCCCGACGGACATGCGGCCCAAATCCGGGATATGGCTCATGCCATCTTGGAGGACCGCGCGCCATTCGTCTCGGGCAAGGACGGACTTCATTCGCTGGAAATCATTCTAGGCGCTTATAAGTCGCAGCAGCAGGCTCGAGAAATTGTATTCTAGCATTTCGAATCTGAAGAGAGGATGATGAGGGAATGCAAGCAACCCAAAGTTCAACTAGAAAAGGATGGATGTTATTCGCGCTTGTAGTTGCCATGCTAGTAGGCTTGCTTGGTTATGAAGGGGTTTTGTTTAAGACCGAGAGAGTTTCGGCGTCCGTGACGGATCCCGTCAATCTGGCGGCTTCCTCGCGAGGGACGATCGCCACGGCGAGCTCCTCCGCCAGCAATCGCCCGCCGGGACATACGAACGACGGAGATACGGGGACGAGCTGGGGACCGTTGACCACGGATGTGGCTACGGGGGAGGTGTGGCTGGCTCTCAACTTTGGAGCGGCAACCGCCTTCGACCGAGTCAAGCTTGATTTTGTCGTACCGGGCGCGTCGGCCGCGCTGCCTCTCAGCTATACGATCAAGGTGCTGAACGATCCGTCGTTTACCGGCACCTATGACGACAACCCGGCCAAATGGACGACCGTTGCTTCCCGCGTGTTGGCTGATTACGCCTCCGGCTCGCTGGATGATGTCTCCTTCACCAAATCAACAGCTAAGAAAATGACGATCGTGTTCGTAACTGACCCCGGCGGCTTCATCCCGCGTGTGGAGGAAGTGGAAGTATACGAGATGTCGCGAACGCTGGCTTCCGTAACCGTACATGCGGCCAAGCTCGTGCTGAACGACGATAAGCAGACCGCCGTAGAAGTGACAGGGACGATGAGCGACGGCGGACTGGCTCCGCTAATCGGGGCGACCTTCACATGGTCCAGTGGCAATGCCGGGGTGGTTGCGGTTGCAGCCTCTGGAAGCGCTCTCTCGACCGCGACGGGAGTCTCGCCCGGTCAAACCGCCATTACAGCCTCCGTTACGCTTGGCGGTGTGACGAAGCAAAACCAGCTTGTGCTTACCGTCCGGAACCCGGCGCTCGAGGACGACTATGACCGGCTGCGCCAGAAGGTGAAGGATTCCCTCGTCGGCGCGGACGGTTACAATCCGAGCGACAGCGATATAAGTGCGGCCATCGCCAAAATCAATACGCTTGCCGAGCCGTTATGGTCGTCCATGAATACCAACGTGAGTGCAAATCTGTATTTGTGGTCGGATCTGACGACGGGCTCCATCTTCGATGCGGAGGACTCTTATGGCCGATTGCTCGCGCTTGCCCGCGCCTATGAGTTGCCGGAATCCACGATGTCGCCCGCTACGAAGACGGCTGTGCGTAAAGCCATCATAGACGGGATGGCCTTCCTCAACACGAACTGGTACAACGCCTCCATTGCGCAGAATGAGCAATGGTACAAGTTTGAAATCGGCGTGCCGAGCGCGCTGCTCAAATTGAATGTGCTCATGTACGACGACTTGATCGCGCAAGGCAAACAAGCTTTGATTACAGCGCAAATGAATGCGATACACCATTTTTCCCCGGATCCCGCCGATTCCCGCAGTGCCACAAGCGCGCCTCGAATCGGTTATATGACGGGAGCGAATCTCGTGGAGAAAAGCTACAACGAAGCCTTGATCGGCATTCTGCTCAAGGATACGGACGCCTTGGAGCTGTCCGGCGACCGCATTGTGGATGTGTTCGACTACGTAACGTCCGGAGACGGCTTTTATGAAGACGGTTCGTTCATCCAGCACAACGACATCGCGTATACCGGCAGCTATGGGTTGGTGCTGGTGGGCGTACTGCCCGCCTACATGGATCTGCTGAACGATTCGAACTGGGAGCTGACCGACCCTAGAGCAAGCCGCATTTTCGACTGGGTGTATGAATCCTATGAGCCGTTGTTCTTCCGCGGTGTCTTAATGGACATGGTGAGAGGCCGGGCGATGTCGCGGGCGGGGAGCCAGGATCTCCAAGCAGGCCGGACCTTGCTGACCAGTCTGCCCACGATCGCTTCCTTCGCCTCCCCGACGGATGCCGCCAATCTCAAGGGCATAGTGAAGAAGTGGGCCAACTCCGGCTTGTTCAGCAATTTCTATACCGACCTGTCGATCCAAACGATCCAGACAATCAAATCGATCATGAGCGATCCCGCGGTTGTCGCACGCGAAATGCCGGTAAGGCACAAGCAGTTCCCGGCAATGGATCGGATCGTGCATCATAGGCCGGGCTTCACATTTGCGATCAGCATGTCTTCCCAGCGAATCGGGGTCTATGAATATCAGCAGCCGCCGAATCAGGAGAATATCCGGGGCTACTACACGGGCTTCGGCATGACCTATCTATACAACGACGATGTGCGCCAATTTAACGAAGACTACTGGCCGACCGTGGACGCGCATCGTTTGCCGGGCATAACGGTGGACTACCAACAGACTCGTTCGGTCGGCTCCGGCAATAAGTACAAGAGCCCGGTGTCATGGGTCGGGGGGACGGACATCAGCGGGTTGTACGGTGTGGCAGGCATGCAGATTTATGGCTATCAGAATACGCTGGTCGGGAAAAAATCGTGGTTCATGTTCGACGACGAGATTGTAGCACTTGGTGCGGGAATCGCCAGTACATCGGGTCGCCCCATAGAAACGGTCGTAGAGAATCGCAAGCTGAATGGCGCTGGGAACAACGTCCTGAAGGTAAACGGAACGATCAAGTCCGGCAGCCTCGGTTGGACCGAGACGATGAGTAATACGAGCTGGGTCCATCTGCAGGGCGATACCGCAGGCGCCGATATCGGGTATTATTTTCCGGGCGGCGCTACCATTAAGGGAATCCGGGAAGCCAGAACCGGGGCGTGGGTCGATATCAATCCTTACCATAACCCTAGCGGAATTAACGTAGCCCAGCCGCACACTAGAAATTACCTCAGCCTGAGGTTCGATCATGGGTCGAATCCGACCAATGGGCAGTATGCCTATGTCATGCTTCCGGGCCAAACCGCGACACAAGTGAGCCAGTATGCGAGCAACGCCGATATTACGGTCGTGGAGAATTCCAGCAGCGTTCAGGCTGTGCGAGAAAGCGAGCTGGGGATTTTCGCCGCCAACTTCTGGAATGACGGCACTCGTACGGTCGGTCCGATTACGAGCAACAAGAAAGCTTCCGTGATGACTCGTGTGGTCGGATCCACATTGGAGGTGTCGGTGTCCGATCCTACTCAGCTCAATACGGATAATATTGAGGTAGAGATTGAGGAGAGCGTCGCGGAGCTGGTCAGCAAAGACTCGAGAATTACGATTGTGCGCATGCAGCCCTCGCTCAAATTAAGAGTGAATGTCAACGGTGCGAAAGGTCGGGCGATCCATGCCGCCTTCACCTTAGGGCCGCCGTCGGACGGCAATGTACTGCCTCCGGTAGCGGATTCCTACATCAAGGGAGGCACTGATGCAGGCGTCAATTACGGCAGCTCCGATCTGTTGAAGGTGAAAGGGACGACGAATTCGAATCTGGTCCGCAAGGGGCTCTTGAAGTTCGATCTCTCCGGCATGGCGACGGCGGCGGAGGCAGTGTTACGGCTGAAGGGAAGCTCCGGCGGTTCTCCCGGTACGCTGAAGGTGTACGAAGCGTCGCCGGACAGCTGGACCGAGTCGACGGTCACCTGGAACAATGCCCCGGCGATCGTAGGCTCTATGCTGGACAGCATTACCGTCGGCACGACGGAGCAAGTATACGAGCTCGATGTGACCGAAGCGATTCGGCAGGCATTGGGCAGCGGCCGAGGGTCAATTACCTTCCTGCTGGAAGGGGTGGCGAGCGAGGATCTGCTGATGGAGTTCCGCAGCTTGGAGTCGTCCAGCGGACAGCCTGCTCTGTATGTGAGAGGCATCGAGCAGAATGCGCAACTGACGCGGGTGGCGCCGGCGGCGGATGCAACCGTGCGGGGCGGCACCTCCGGCAACGACAATTACGGGACCTCCGGTCTGCTGAAGCTGTACGAGTCGACCAATGCGAATGTGAAGCGGAAGGCGTATCTCAAGTTCGATCTAAGCCAGTTCGCTTCCATTAGTGGCGCCGCTCTGCAATTGTATGGATTATCGGATGTCGCCTCCCAAGTTAGCGTCTATCGGGTGGCGAGCGATTCGTGGACGGAATCCGGGTTGACCTGGAATAATGCGCCGTCCAGCAGCGGTGCGGCCGTGGCCAGCTTCCAGACGACTACCAGCGGCAAGTTTTACCAGTTGGACTTGACCGCGCTGGCTCAGTCGGAGCTGTCGGGCGACGGCATCCTGTCCCTTGTGCTGCAGACGGGGACATCGATCGCGATGACGGACATCAATAGCAAAGAGAACGGGACCTATCCGCCGCAGTTGATCGTGTCTGGAGCTTTGAAATAATGTTTCGCCTGGCTTGGCTTCCAGCTTGACTGGAGCGAGCCGGGCTTTTTTTGTGCGGGGAATGGTATACTTATAGGGAGCTAGACTTAAAACTAACGATAGACTGCTAGAGATCGGATCGAAAACTTTATCTAGAGGAGGATTCCTGTGGGATTCAGACTAGGCGTTGTCGGAGCCGGGCAGTTCTCGAGATGCTTCATTCCGCTGTTTCAGGCGCATCCTTACGTCACGGAGGTCGTGTTGGCGGAGACAGTTACGGAGCGGAGGGACAAGTTTGCGAAGGCGTTCCGCCTGTCGGAGGTGTATGATTCTTTCGAGGCTTTATTGAAGAGCGACGTGGACGCGGTGGCGCTGTTCACGCAGCGGCATCTGCACGGTCCGCAGACGATTCAGGCGCTGCAGGCGGGCAAACATGTTTACTCGGCGGTTCCCGCGGCGCAGTCTTTGGAAGAGATCGGCGGTATCGTGGAAGAGGTCCGGCGAAGCGGGCTTATTTATATGACGGGCGAAACGAGCTATTACTACCCCAGCACCGTGCTGTGCCGCAATCGGTTCAAGGCCGGACAGTTCGGGCAGTTCGTGTACGGGGAAGCGCAGTACATGCACGATATGCTTCACGGCTTCTACGAGGCATTCAAATATTCAGGCGCGGACGATTGGAAAAAAGTAGCCGGCATCCCGCCGATGTATTATCCGACCCATACGGTCAGCATGATCCTCTCGGTTACCGGGGCCAAGGCGACGAATGTTTCCGCGCTTGGGTTCGTAGATCGTCATGAGGACGGCATCTTCCGAGAAGGCGCTAATTTATGGGACAACAAGTTCAGCAATCAAAGCGCTTTGGTGCGCACGTCCGACGGCGGCATGATGCGGATCAACGAGTTTCGCCGGGTCGGCTGGGGTGGTACGAACAGCGTCTACATGAGCATGTACGGAACGAGCGGCAGCTTCGAGGAGCACGCCGGCGGGGCGGCTTGGTCAAGCCTGGAGTGGGGAGCCGTCGAGGATCTGACAAATGACTTGTCGTGCAAGGAAGAGACGGTTCGGTTGGACGAGACCGACCTGCACGGGGCGCTGAAGCATGATTTCAACGCGACGTTAGCGAAGGTCCATCACGGCTTCCGTTTGCCGCCTGCGTTCAAAGGGCTGCCGAACGGCCATCTCGGCTCGCATCAATTTCTGGTCGACGACTTCTGTAAGTCGGTGCAGACCGGCAAGCTGCCGCCGAACCACATCTGGCGCGCCGCCGACTATCTCGTGCCCGGCCTGATCGCTCACGAATCGTCGAAGCGGGACGGAGAGATGCTGCCTATTCCCGATTTCGGCGTTCCGCCGGCGGGCTGGGAGCTGCTGGATCCGGATGTTTTTGTAGCTTATGAGTAAATAGTGGAGGGTTAGAGCGGATGCAAGTTCTGGCCATGATCACCATGCTGATCGATCATCTCGGCGTCATATTCTTTAAGGGAGATGCGTGGCGTATTATAGGGCGGCTGGCGTTTCCGCTGTATGCGTATGGGATCGTGCAGGGCTACCTGCGCACACGCAGCTTGAAGAAATATGTGCTGCGGCTGTCTTTGCTCGCGGCGGTGTCGCAGTTCCCCTTTATGTATGCGCTAGACAAGCTGCAGTTTAATGTGCTGGTGACGTTCGTGTTGTCGCTGTTCGTGTTGGTTGCTGTAGATCGAGTTCCGTTTATGTGGGCGCGTGTTGGGATCGGAGCGGCGGGCGTGGTCCTGATGGAGATCATTCCGATGGACTATGGGTCGTATGCGTTGTTGTTGATATTGGTATTTCGCTTTGTCCCGGTCGATGGGTTGCTGCTGACACACTTCGTTTTGAACTTGGCGTTCTGGGGGTTCAAAGGCTGGGAGCTGCAGCTTTACAGCCTGGCCGCCACGTTCTTGATCAACTACCCGCAGCTGATTCGCCGGCTTAGCGAGGTTCGGGTGCCTCGGTGGTTCTGGCGCGGCTTCTACCCGGCCCACCTGGCCGCGCTGGCGATGCTTCGCTATCTTGTGTGACCTGGCGGGCGATGGGGACATCCCGCGAAACGCTCACCCATCCGCCCGCCTAACCCGCCAAGTAGACCAAATTTCCCCTACATCGCTCCCATCTGCCCGCCTATCCTGCCAAGTAGACCAAAATTACCCTACATCGCCGCCCAACTGACCGCCCAACCCGCCAAGTAGACCAATTTTTACTCTTCTTCGCGCAGGTCATTACGGTTGGCCCATTCGTTTGGTATATTAAATGTAACGACGTACACCATTATCCGATAGAGGGAGTCCTGCCAGATGACGAACAAGACCCGAATCGAGAACGAACACCCCGGCACGCTGGATTGGCAGATTACGCAGTTCCAATACGATTACCCTGAGCACCTGCAGGCGAGTCCGATTATCCGTGGGCTGCGCTCGTCGGCGATCGAAGGGTATGCATCGCGGACAAGCGTCTACCCAGGGGAGACGCTTGAGCTCATGGTAAGCGTTCAGCCCGAGGGCCGCTTCGAGGTTGATATTTACCGGCTAGGCTACTACGGCGGCGACGGTGGGCGGCACATGCTGCACATGGGCCCGATCGAGGGGCGGAAGCAGCGGATGCCGATGGAGACGGTGGAGCGGCTTCGCGAGTGCGGCTGGGAGCCGAGCGTGACGCTGACGGTGCCGGACGACTGGACGAGCGGCGTCTATTTGGCGAAGCTGACGCGCGAGGAGATGCCGCGGCTGCAGAGCTATGCGATCTTCATCGTGAAGGCGCGCCGGAAGACAAAGGTCTTGGTGCAGGTGAGCGACTTGACGTGGCAAGCCTACAACAAATGGCCGGCGACGAACTCCATCTACGACGACGGATCGCCGGAGATGTGGTACCAAGGAGCAGGTGTCAGGGTGAGCTTCGATCGGCCCTACGCGAAATATTGCCAAATCGTCGATGCGCCGTTGTCCTGCGGCTCGGGAGAATTTCTGCTGTGGGAGTTTCCGCTAGCCTATTGGCTGGAGGCGGAAGGATATGACGTGACCTACTGCTCCAACTTGGACACGCATGCGGACCCCGACCTGCTGATGAACGCGGAAGTGTTCATTTCGGTCGGACACGACGAGTACTGGACGCGGGAAATGTACGAGAATGTGACGCGAGCCCGTGACGCCGGGGTTAGCCTGCTGTTCCTCTCGGGGAACGCGCTATACCACGAGATCGTCACCTATGGCGCGACGGAGAAGGAGCCGTTCCGCTCGTTCGCCCGTCAGCGCTACTTCCCGGACGAACGGGAGCTGATGGGGGCGAGCAGCTTCGGGCCGGGGTACGGCGATTGGACGGTGGCGAAGCCCGATCACTGGGTGTTCGAGGGGACGGGCATGAAGGCGGGCGACCGGATCCCGGGCCTGATCGGCTGGGAGTACCACGGCGAGCCGTTCAAGGATGTTGACGGGCTGGAGGTGCTGGCCCGCAGCGAATTGATCGGCCTGCAGCCGGGCGAGCCGGATATCGGCTTCGCGCCGCGGGCCAAGGGCGACGGCAAACATGCCGCGGTCATCTACCCGGGGCCGCGCGGCAATTGGGTGTTTAACGCCGGTACGATCTGGTGGGCGGAAGCGCTGAGCGCCCCGCCCGGCCATATTCCGGCGATGGGAGCGCTCGGCCGGACGCAAGGGCCGGACCGACGGGTGCAGCAGATCACGCGGAACTTGCTGGCGCGATGTCTGAAGTAAGGGGATGCCGGCTTTCCCGGGCTTATCCGCCTCGCTGCTCGGCAACCGGTGCTTGGCAGTCAGCAAGCGGCATTCGCAATAGCGTTATGAAATCGTTACTTAGGTCCATGCTCGTCTTTTGAATGTACAGGAAGCCAACATCAGACTTTTTTGCGGACACAGCTGACCTTATTTGGCACAAAAGGAACGATTACGAGAGTTTGGCGGACACAGCTGACCTTATTCAGCTGAAAAGTGGCGTTTTGAACTCTTGGGAATTCGAATAAGGGCTCGTGTGTCCGCCAAAGAGTCAAAAAACGAGGAAACGAACACAATAACGGATCTCCTGTCCGCTAAACCTGCCGACCCGACATATCGTTATGGCGGGACTGGTCAACATGAGGTCAACGGATCGGGACTGGCGATCAACTGACGGTCAACCGATACGATGCACGCGGTTCCGCCCTTGCTCCTTGGCGACATAGAGGGCTTTGTCGCAAGTCGTGTAAAGCGTTTCCAGCTGCGTATTCGGATCCGGGATGACGGTCAAAATTCCGATGCTGATCGTATAATCGACGGATATGCCTCGGCCAAGAGCGCCTTCCAGTGCATGTCGGATTCGTTCGACCATCCGGTCGGCCTCGGCTTCGCTCTGGCCGGGCAGCAGGATGCCGAATTCATCGCCGCCGTAACGAACGAACAAATCTTTCGCGCCGAGCACCCGCCGAACTTGCGCCGTCAGATCAACGAGCACTTGGTCGCCGGCCGAGTGACCCAACGTATCGTTGATCGTCTTGAACCGGTCGATGTCGAACAGCATATAGGAGACAGGCAGTCGTTTGCCGGCATGGTCCGCAAGCGACTGTTTGCCTATGGCCGTAAACGTGCGGCGATTGAGGGCGCCGGTCAAGTCGTCCGTGCTGGCCAAGCGGACGAGCTCGCGATCCGTTTTCTCTTTTAACAGCAAGATGAAGCCCGTATTCCCTAGAATCATGACCAAATAGACGGCCAGCAGGGAAACGGTCTGATAGGCGCCGGGCGTGAACAGCCCCACGGTCGGACTATTCAGGAGAGCGGCTCCGCCTCGGGCGACCGATGTAGCGACGATCAGGAAATAGACGCCGCCCATCATTTTCATCAGCAAGGTGGAATCTTTGCCCAGAATGACCCGGTATACCGGGATAATCATAACGGCGGTGACCAGGGAAGCGAAGGCGATCCGAATGTTTTCTTGATTGTTCAGGATAAGAATCAGCACGAAGCCGACGATGGACAGCGCGGTATAATAAAGGTAGAACCGTTTGATCCGCTCACTTAAGACGTTTTGCAGACTTAGCAAGGCGATGATCTCCAGGGCGACCCCGACGAACAGAATGGTGTTGGAGACGGAGACGGCCACCACTTCGGGAATGCCGCCGCGCAGCAATTGAAACAGCCAGGCTGCGGTCTGTGTGCATTTCGCCATGAAGAAAGCTTGGAGCGAAGGATCTTTGGCTTGCTGGCGCCAGTACGCTAGAATCAGGATCACGCTGAAGAAATGCCCGATGCCGAGCGTGCTGAAGATCGTTTTCGAATCCAGGAAAAAGTTCAAGGGAACCACCAGCTTCTGGAGGGAGTGTTCTGCTCTCCATAAAGTATACCGGATTATGCAGTCAACTCCTAGCTGATTGAGTCAACCATAAAATTCCATTTCAAGCTCCGGCCCGCTCATGAGTGCTCCGCTCCACCTACCGCGCTTCGGTATCCCAGGGATGCCCATCTATGTAGACATTACTTGTTTTTATTTTGAGAATCCGCTAGTCCTCCATCCGCATTCGCTGTATAATGGGTAGCATTGAATATCGGCCCCGGCTTTTCTGATAGTGGAAAGTCAACCCATTTATTGGTTTGAAGGAGTGGAGCTTGTTTTGTTGTTGTCCAAATTGAAAACAGAATGGTTTTTCAACACGCGGCGGGATGTGCTGTCCGGGCTGACGGTGGCGCTTGCGCTTATTCCGGAGGCGATCGCCTTCTCGATCTTGGCCGGCGTCGACCCGATGGTAGGGCTGTATGCTTCTTTCTGCATCGCGGTGACGATCTCGATCGTCGGGGGACGGATGGGGATGATCTCCGCAGCGACCGGGGCAATGGCTTCGCTGATGGGGCCGATCATTGTGAAACATGGCGTCGAATACTTGTTCCTCGCATCGATCATGACGGGCGTGATCCAATATATAATGGGCTTGCTGAAATTCGGTAAATTCATCACGTTTATCCCGCACTCGGTCGTCACCGGATTCGTCAACGCGCTGGCGATCATCATCTTCATGGCGCAGTTGCCCAACTTCAGAGGCGCGAACTGGCAAATGTACGCCATGGTGGCGGCGACGCTGGCGGTTGTGTACTTGTTGCCGCTGGCGACGAAGGCGGTGCCGTCCGCGCTGGTGGCGATCATCGTCATGACGGCGCTTTCGATCGGCTTGCACCTGGATCTGCGCACGGTCGGCGACATGGGGGAAATTACGCAGGCGCTGCCGTTTTTGCACATTCCGAACGTGGAGTGGTCGCTGCCGGTAGTGTGGAGTCTGCTTCCGATTTCGCTGGCGCTGGCGGTAGTCGGGATCACGGAGTCGCTGATGACCGCTTCGATCGTGGATGAAATGACGGAGACGAAGAGCGACAAAAACCGGGAAGTGAAAGGGCAAGGCCTGGCCAATATCGTATCCGGCTTTTTCGGCGGGATGGCGGGCTGCGCGATGATCGGGCAGACGGTGATCAACGTGAAGTCGGGTGGACGCTCGAGATTGTCGACGTTTGTGGTAGGCGTGTTCCTGCTCATTCTGATCTTGGCGCTCGGTCCGGTCGTGAAACAAATTCCGATGGCCGCGCTTGTCGGCGTCATGATCATGGTGTCCGTCAGCACCTTTGACTGGGGCTCCATTAGGACGATAGCGAGAATCCCGCGCAGCGACGCCTTGGTGATGATCGTGACGGTCGGTATCGTCGTGGCGACCTCGAACTTGGCGATCGGCGTCGTGTCCGGTGTTGTGATGAGCGCGCTCATCTTCGGCTGGCGGTCGGCGAAGCTGCGGGCGACAATCGCGGTGGCTGCGGACGGCACGAAAGTATACCGGTTGTCCGGCCAGCTGTTCTTCGGCACGATGACCCACTTCGCCGATCTGTTCGACGTGAAGGGCGATCCGGCTGCCGTCGCGATCGACTTCAGCGCCTCGCATGTGTGGGATCACTCGGCTGTGACCGCCATTTCCAAAACGCTCGCCCGTTACGAGCAATATGGCAAAAAAGCGACGATCGTCGGCCTGAACGAGGAGAGCCGTCAACTGGTCCACCAGGTCGGTCTTGCCGGAGCCGGAGCCGGAGCCAGTTCGGGAGGCGGGCATTAGGATTGAAGGAACAAGATAGGATTGCCATTCATCCAGTCTTGGGATAATATTGGAATTGTAGATTAGGTCGCGAAGCACGCGCCGTCTGTTCTGGACCCTGTGTCCGGACAGACGGCTATTTTTGTTCAGTTGGGAGTGAAGAGGACCAGATGAAGTCACTAGAGGAGCTCTTGAAGGCGAATGAGAGTTTCACCGAAGCCTATAACCGCTATATGATGGAGCAGATCAAAGATAGTTCCGGCGAAAGAAAACGAAAATTGCTGGATCCGAAACGATACGCAGAAGCCATGTTCCTTTATCAGGTTTGGTGGCCGTCTTTTGGCGGATTTCGCCGGTTGGTTGCCGAGTATGAGGTTCGAGACTTCAAGGACGGATGGCGATACTTGGACTTTGTATATGTGATTAATAACGTTCGAATCTGTATCGAAGTCGATCCGTTCGGCACGCATTTTCGGAACATCGATCGACATAAGTACGATGATAACTTGTGGCGACATAATGACCTGCAGGTGGACGAGTGGAAGATTTTACGGTTTTCTTTGGATATGATCAAGAACCATCCTAAGAAATGCCAACAAACGATTATGTCTGCTTTGGCTAAGTGGGGATTGGAGGATGCAGCGGAACACCCGGACTTAACGCCAGCCGAGTATCGGGTATGGAAATGGTTTTGTTGCCAGGATGAAGCGACTAGCCCGAGTAAGGCTGCAAAAGCTCTAGGCATGGATCGCAAGACAGCAGCCAAACACCTGAAGTCCATCTCCAGTAAAGGGTTATTGCTGGTCATTGCTTCTTCGACGGGGAGAAATATGAAGTATCGTTCGTACAGCGGCGAAAAGTGAGAAACAAACTCCAGTTTCGGCTCTACCCCCAAGAAGACCAATTTTACCCTACATCAGCTGCGCCCGCTCGATTTTATCGCCAAGAAGACCAATTTTACCCTACATCAGCTGCGACCGCTCGATTCTATCGCCAAGAAGACCAATTTTACCCTACATCAGCTGCGCCCGCTCGATTTTATCGCCAAGAAGACCAATTTTACCCTACATCAGCTGCGACCGCTTGATTTTATCGCCAAGAAGACCAAATTTGCCCTACATCAGCTGCGATCGCCTGCTCCATCCTCACCCGTACTTACCCCAGCTCGCGCAAAGCGATCTCAGCCGCCTCATACGCCGGATGCAGCTGAAGCGCCGCCTGCCAAGCCGCCTTGGCGCGGAATGGATTGCCCATCTGGCGGTAAATCAGCCCGCGGTAGTACAAGGCGTGGAAGCTGCCCGCCCCCTTCAGCGTCAAGTAGTGCGTATCGTCATCGCCCAGCTCGAGGCAGCGGTCGATTGCGGATAACGCTTCGTCGTGTTTGCCCATCAGATACAGAACGACGGCCTTGCAGTAATGGAGATCGACATAGTCGGGATACAGCGCGATCGCCTTCTCAATGCCGGGCCAAGCGCCCTGAGCGCTGCCGCCAGCGAGCAGAATCGTATATTTGAGCCGGTACAAGTAGGAGGGAGGCAGCGCAAACGACTGCAGAAACTTCGAGATCGACATGTTGACGAACTCGAACGCCCGCTCGAACTGGCCGTTCCGGTAATATTCGCTCGCCAAATGATACTCGATCCATGGATGCGGCTGCTCGCTCTGCGCGTCCTTCAGAAGCAGCGTGATATTGCGCTCGAACTTCATTTTCTGCGAGACGGGGCCGTCCATATATCCGTAGTGGAGCACGTCGACGGGGAGCACCGGGATCGAGCGGAGGTTGCGCAGCTGAGGCAAAGTATCCTCCACGTTCAATGTCTCGTGGATGGCGTATTTGAACCGGAAGCCCATCCGGCCCCGGAAGAGGCGCGGCTGGGCGAGGATGTAGGCCTCCCGCGGATCGGGCAGCGCTCCGATGTAATTGACGAGCCGAACGGAGGCGACGGCATGCTGGGCGTGCTCGACGTCCAGCAGCGCGGCTTTCAGATCGAAACCAAGCGCAACTTCAGCGTCTGCGACACCCGCGACGCCTTCCGCCGCATGCGGCGACGGCGACCACACCTCGTCGGCGTCGAGCCACAGGATCCAGTCCCCGGTCGCCCGCTCCAGGCCGAAATTGCGCGCGGCGGAGAAGTCGTCCCGCCAGAGGAACGAGTGGACCCGAGCGCCGAACGATTCACATACCGCAACCGTCCCGTCGGTCGATCCTGTATCCACGATGATCATTTCATCGACAATCGATTGCACGCTGGTGAGGCAACGGCTGATTACGGATTCTTCATTGCGAACGATCATGCATAAGGATATAGAGGGCCGCTTGCTCAACATGGCTCATCTCCTTTGACAAGGTACCTGCAGTTGGTCGGACGGCTTCATGATATGCGGCTGTCCTGCTGTTCAGAACGATGGGCGTTTGAACTTTTGGGTCTCCGGGCGCATATCCTGTTCCCAGAAATCGTTCCCCTGGAGGAGTGAGGCGTGTGATCACGATAAGCCTGTGCATGATAGTCAAGAATGAAGAGGACGCGCTGGGGCGCTGCCTGTCGTCCGTCCGCGGCATCGCGGACGAGATCGTCATCGTCGATACCGGCTCGACCGACCGGACGAAGGAGATCGCCGCGTCCTTCGACGCCCGCATCTTCGACTTCGAATGGATCGATGACTTCGGCGCCGCTCGCAACTTCGCCTTCTCGAAGGCGACCCAACCGTACATCATGTGGCTCGACGCGGATGATCTGATCGAGGAGGAGGATCGCGGGAAGCTGCTCGAGCTGAAGCGGACGCTCGATCCGGACGTGGACAGCGTGACGATGCCGTACAACCTGGCGTTCGACAAGGACGGCAATGTAACCGTGAGCTTGCGCCGCAACCGGATCGTGAAACGGTCGCGAGGCTTCCGGTGGGAAGGGCCGGTGCACGAGGTGCTCGTGGTGAGCGGCCGAGTCCACGCGAGCGAGGCGGCTGTCACCCACCGCAAGGAAAAGGTGTATACCGACCGCAATCTCCGCATTTACCGCAAGCGAGCCGAGACCGGCGAATCGTTCAACGCGCGGGACTTGTTTTATTTTGCCAACGAGTGGAAGGACAACGGCCATTACCGGGAAGCGATCGACTACTACGAGCGGTTCCTGCACACCAAACAAGGCTGGATCGAGGACTGCTACGCCGCCTGCCTCAGCATGTCCGACTGCTATGTCCGTCTGGGCGAGCCCCGCAAACAGCTGCATTCCCTGCTCCGATCGATGGTCTACAGCCCGGTACGGGCCGAGACGTGCTGCCGGCTGGGTTACTATTTCTTCGAGACGAAACGGCTGGAGCAGGCGATCCACTGGTATCGCGCCGCAACCAAGCTTGGTCGGCCGGAAAGCTTCGGCTTCATGGGCATGATCGATTATGCCTCATGGACTTGGCTGCCGCACCTGCAGCTGGCGGTTTGCCTGGATCGGACGGGCGACCTCCAAGAGGCGAATCGGCACAATGAGCTGGCGGCGTCATACAACCCCGACCACCCCAGTATTCTTTACAATAGGACGTACTTTTCCAATAGACTGTCGCCGCAAGGAGAGTGAACCGCATTGAAGAAAAAACGCGTGCTGATCGGGAGCCCCGTCAGACAAACCCCGGCCATCCTGGAACGGTTTCTCGACTCGCTTAGAAGACTGGAGAAGAAGTCGCTGGCGGTAAGCTATCTGTTCGTGGACGACAATGAGGATCCGGCTGCAAGCTCGCTATTGCAGAAATTCCGGGAGACGGCGGGCAGGGCGGTTGTCGTGTCTCAACAACAGCATCGGGTGGAGCAAGAGCAATTACGTGTAGGCGGAGTGCCGGCCAGCTCGGCGTATGTGAAGGACGAGACGACGCATTATTGGAAAGAAGACCTTATCTGGAAAGTAGCGTCCATGAAGGACGGCATTATTCGGGAGGCGCTGGCGAAAAAATTCGATTATTTGTTTCTCATCGATTCGGACTTGCTGCTGCAGCCTGAAACATTGGAGCAGCTCGTCCGGGCGGAGCGGGATATTGTCTCGAACGTGTTCTGGACGAGATGGAAGCCGGACGCCGCGGAGCTGCCGCAGGTGTGGCTGCGGGACGAATACACGCTGTTCGACAAGCGGCGGGAAGAGGCGCTGACCCCGATGGAATCGTCGATCCGGACGCTTGCGTTTCTGGAGCGGCTTCGTACGCCGGGCGTCTACGAAGTGGGGGGACTCGGCGCTTGTACGCTGATCAGCCGCAAAGCATTGCGGGCGGGGGTCCGCTTCGAGGAAATACCGAATTTGTCGTTCTCTGGGGAGGACCGGCATTTCTGCATTCGGGCGGCGGCGCTTGGGATCCCGCTGCATGTGGACACGCATTACCCGGCGTTCCACTTGTACCGCGAGTCCGACCTGGCGGGTGTCGACGCCTATCTCGCCGGAGGATATGCGAACACCCGCGACAAGCTGGCATACGGCCTGGAGCTGCAACGCCAAGCCCTATTCGAGCAAGCGGTCCAGCAATTGGATGCTTACTTGGACGAAGAGGCCGGCTCCCCGTCTTCGATGATCGAAGCGGCGTTCAGTCTGTCCGAATGTTATGAGCGGCTCGGGGACAAGGACAACCAGCTGCTAGCCATGCTGCGCTCGCTCGAGTTCGACGTCCCGCAGCCGGAGACATGCTGTCGGATCGGGGCGATGTACGTGGAGCGCAAGGAATGGAGCCAGGCGGTGTACTGGTACCGGACGGCGACCGAAGCGGAGGAGACGGCGGGGGAATCCCAGGAGCGGCGCGTCAGCCGTACTTGGCTGCCGCATTTGCAGATGTGCCTCTGCTATGATCGGCTCGGCATGCTGAAGGACGCTTACCGCCACAACACGATCGCGTTTTCGTTCAAGCCGGACCACCCGTCCGTCTTGTACAATCAGGCTTATTTCGCACAAGTGCTGGCCGACCGCAAGTTCGAAACCTCCGTCTGACGGGGATAGGTACAACCTGGCTCAAAAAGTAGTTCGTAGGGCGGAAGCTGCTGCATATACTCAAACTAAATTTAACGAGAGGATGAGGTGGTTGCATGTCCCAAGCGAACATTCCCAATATAACGCCATCCATAACGATCACAATAACCGACGCGGTCAACCTGTTGCTGGCTTCGATCGCACTGGAGGAGCTGGCTCTGGCACACATAGTGAACGCCGAAGCCGAGAAAATTCAATTCGTCTTGGGTACGTTAGGCACAGGGGTTACGCCGGCACCTACCATATCGCAACTGCTGCTTGTCAACGACAGCGTGCGCCGGACGATGCAGGATGTGATCAAAAAAGAAATGCTGCTGCAATTCAAGCTGGAAAACATCATTACCGGCCTTCCCTGATAGTATTTTGAGTCAGCAAGCTCTTGCCGAGCCAGGCAGGAGCTTTTTCATTTCTCGAGCGGTGATCGCTGCAGGTTTCCTGGATATGGATTGTACACATACTTGACCAAGGATTGTCATATGCTGAGATAAACAGGCGAGTTAGGGCCAAAGGTACACGATTGGGTAAGAAAACCCGACTCCGGTTGGGGGAGAACGAGCTCGTATTTCTGGTAGCGGGAGCTGATGCCGATGTCCATGCCGAATGTACCGGATATTAAGCCGGAGATTATCCTGAAGCGCAAAGAAGTAGTAAACCTGCTGCTGACCTCCATTGCTTTGGAAGAGATCGGGCTGTCCCATATTATCAACGCGGAGGCGGAGAAAATCCAGCACCTGCTTCGGGACCGATGTCTGACCATTCATGAGGCGCTCAAGATCAACAACAGCGTCGAGCGTATGATGCGAAATATTGTCAGCAACCAGCTGCTGCTGCAGTTTAAAATGACGGATGTGCTTCGCTTGGACGAGGAAGAGGAGGACATTCTGTTCGACGACGATTGCATGGAAGAGTAGAAAGTAGGAGGAACCGCTTATGAGCCGCCATCGCAGCAGTGCAAACCCCAGCAGTCTTAGCACGCTTAGCAGCATGAGCAGCCACGGCCGGTCTGCCGCTTCTCCACTGCCGTCTTTCGACGATGCGGTTGTCAGTCTTCTGCAATCGATCGCTCTGGAGGAGCAGTCGCTTGCTCTGCTACTGAGCACGGAAGCGGATAAGACGCGGGCGTTCGTCGGTCGGCTGCTCGACTACCCCACCAGTCCGAGCAACGCGGACATTATCCGGTTCAACCAGACGGCGATCCGGCTGCTCGATTCCGTCTTAATGGCGGAGTGGCTGCTGCTCAAAAAATTGGACGCGGTCGTTCAGATGCAAGGCCCCGTGAGAGGGAATGCGGGAGAGGCGGCTAAGGAAAAAGAAAAGGAACAGGCGGAACCGTTCGATAACCGGGAAGGAAAGCCCAATGAATGGGAACGATTGGACGAAGATCGGTTTGACTACTGAGCTCGGGGCTTTGGATGAATCGCTGCCGCCGCTTACGATCGCGGTGCTCCATCTATCCCGGGGGATGGAGGCGCGACTGGCGGGAGCCGGGGACGAGCTGCGGAGATGTGCCGCCTATCAGCTGGAGCGGATGCTTGTGCTGCTCGAAGAGCTGCATCGAGTGGCGGAGCGGCTGCGGCTTGTCCGTACGTGGTTGAATCAGGCGCCGGAGCTATCCGGGGGCGGTGGCTGTGCATCGTCGGCTGCGATCCGCGCTGAAGTGCGGGAGGCGCTGACCGCTGCACTACCGTCGCTCGAGCGATGGGCGGAACTGTCCGGCGATCCTCTGCTGCGGGACATGTGGCTCGCGAAGGTTAAGGATTTGCAGGAATGCTGCTTCTCGGCCGGAATGGAGCAAGTCGGGTTGGAGCAATGTTCCGAGCCTGTTGTTGAGTTGGCTGCTGGGCAAGCTGTCAAGCGAGTTGCGGGGCAGGCTGTCGAGCTGGCTGTTGAGTCGGTTGGCGAGCAGCCGGACGTGAATGAGGGAGAGACTGAAGAGACTCGTGTGGAGGGCGGAGAGCTGGGATCTCACAGCGAGTTAGAAGCAACGGGGGAGCAGGAGCCAGTAGGAGGGCGGAAGCCGTCGATTACGGAAGAACAGGCGGACGAGGCTCTGATATCGCCGACATCACCGACATCGCCGATAGCATCGGCATCATCGACATCGCCGAAACCGGTGCGGCCATCAAAGCCTTTGATGTATGTGCAGTCCTCCGGCCAAACCCGGGAGAGTAGGAGGCGGACAAGACGATGAACGGATGGAAGCTCGTACAGGTGTCGAGGGGCAGCTATATGTTGTCCGGTCCTTACGCGGTCGGCGTTCATATGCATGAAACGAGCGGTACCGCCGTCCTGATCGACAGCGGCCCTGACGCTGCTACGGCGGAGCGGCTCGACCGCGAGCTGATCCGGCGCGGCTGCGCGCCGATTGCCATTCTGCATACGCACAGCCATGCAGACGCCTGTGGCGGCGATGCGTATTTCATCAGCCGGTATCCTTCCATCCGGCGCTATGCGACGCGGTCGGCGGCTGTGTGCATGGAGTACCCGTCCCTGGAGCGAGGCTGGTTGCTCGAGACGGAGCCGCCGGCTCCGGCGCCGCTATCGGCCCCGGATGAGGAGCCGCCGTTCGGCGGTATGACGGGGTATTTGCCGGAAGGCGACGGTCCCTTGTCATTCCAAGTTCGCAATCATGTGTTCACGATCATGTCGCTGCCTGGACACAGTCCGGGGATGGTCGGCGTACTGACGGAGGACCGTGTGCTGTATGGCGGAGATGCCTTGTTCGGCGAACGGACGCTGAGCCGGCAATCGCTGCTGTATTACTCCGATGTAGAGCAGGCGCAGCAGACGATGAAGACTCTGGGGGAAGCGACAGGGCTGAAAGGCTATGTGTGCTATCACGGCGGCGCGGTGCGGGACTTGAATTCGCTAGTTATCAGGCATGGAACTCTTTTATCCGATACACTTGGCTTTTTGCTAGACTCGATCCGCTCGGGAACCGATACGCTAGAGTTGCTTGTGCAGCTGATGATGGAAAAGCATAGATTGATGGACGAGGTGTGGGCGTACGGACTTTGCGTCTCGATCGTGCAAGCCTATTTGCGCGCCTTGCGACGGGCGGGGCGGATCGACGCTGTCGTGGAGCAAGGAAGGCTGATCTGGCGTCCCTGCTAGCCCTGGATCCATCCAGGCAACTTTCGAGAGAATTCTCGAAAGTTTTTTTGCGTTTCTGTAGGGGACTGTCTAGTAACACCGGAACGCTAGCGCGCGGGTCGCATACTGTGTGTAGTATGAAAGGAGGATGTATAAGTGTCACAATCAAACATCCCCAATATTACCCCTTCCATAACGATTACACGCGACGATGCCGTCAACCTGCTGCTGTCGTCCATTGCGCTCGAGGAGCTGGGGCTTAGCCACATTCTCAATGCCGAAGGTGAGAAGCTGCAATACATCTTGGGCACATTGCCCGGCGTTACGGCGCCTCCGGCGACGATCAGCGATCTGTTGGCGGTTAACGACAGCGTTCGGGATACGATCAGCGCGTTAACGAAAAAGGAATTTTTGCTGCAAAACAAGCTTGACAGCATATTGTCCGTCCCTATGTCCGTTGGTCCAACCGGTCCTGCGGGTCCGACCGGGGCGACAGGGCCAGAAGGTGGCCCTCCCGGGCCGACCGGCGCAACCGGCGAAGCCGGAGCAGCCGGAGCCACAGGCGCGACCGGTGCGACTGGCGCGCCGGGTCCGACCGGGCCAACCGGAGCGACCGGTGATCCCGGCGCCGCCGGTGTAGCCGGAGCAACCGGTTCAACCGGTGCTACCGGTGTGGGCCTGGCTGGACCGACCGGCGCTACGGGCGCGACCGGTGAACCGGGGCCGGCAGGCGGACCAACCGGACCGACCGGTGTCACCGGTGCCACAGGCGCTACAGGCGCCACGGGCTTGGTCGGCTCCACAGGTGCTACCGGGGCTACTGGCGCAGGAGTGACCGGCGCCACAGGCGCGACAGGTGGTACCGGAGCCTTGGGTGCCACAGGTGCCACCGGGCTTACCGGCGTGACAGGTGCAACAGGATCCGGAGCAACCGGAGCCACTGGTGCAACCGGTGCGACTGGGACGACAGGTACTTCGGTTACCACCAACTCGTCGTTCGCCCAGAACGAATCGGATTCGTTCTTGATCTTGTTGTCGGGTACTCCGATTCCGTTGCCGAATAACCAGAATCTAGGTGGCGGAATGGCGTATAACTTGGCCAATACGACGCTTACGATCACGAACGCCGGCCGCTATTTTGTGTCCTACAGCATCTTCCTCACTCTCGGGGTTGGCGCACAAGCGCGGCTCGTATTGAACGGCTCACCGGTTGCCGGATCCGTCGCTTCCTCGCTTGTATCGGTGCCGGGCGTGCTGCAGAACTCGATGATTATCAACGTCACGGGCGGATCCACTCTGCAATTCCAACTGCTGGCGCTGGCCGGTGTTGTAGCGTTCCAGACCCCGGGCGCTACGCTGAATGTCATTCGGTTGTCCTAATAAGGCATCGCGTTCGTGCCCAAAAAGCCTTCCATCTGCTCGTTGGAGCAGCTTGGAAGGCTTTTTGCAATTTGGTTCGAGGATTCAAGCCTTAAAGAAGGCTCGTTCGGCAGTGAATTCGGGAGAATAGCGTCATGGCAGAATCTTATTAGGAATCCATTATACGCCCGAAAAGTACAACGCGGGCTCTAGCCGGTGTACGCCTTGCGGCCGGTAGCCGAGCGACCCGGCAATCCCGCAGGCGTCGGCGAGCAGGTACAGGATGCTAAGCCACATCTCGGTGCCCTGCAGCCCCGGCTTGTGATGCGTCTCGAGCTCGAAGCTGAAGCCGCGGCCCGGCTGCCAGCGGCCGAGCACGCGCTCGATCTGCTGCAGCGACCAGGCGACGATCTCGTCGCGGCGATAGTCGGTCTGCTTCATGCACAGCCACAGCGGGTGAATGACGTCGAGCACGTTGCAGGCGTTGCCGCGGTCGTCGCGGAAGAAGTCGCGGTTCCGTGTATGCGTCAGCACGGTGTCGATCGTCGTCTGCGCGTAAGGCAACGGCATGTTGAACTGCGCGTACGTGGAGCGCGTCAGTCGGTAGAAGCCGTTGACCGGCAGCTTGAGACTGTCCTCAGGCGTAGGTCGGCCCCATAGGCCGGTCGTCGGATCGGCATGCGTATGCAGCCAACCGAACAGATCATCGGGCCGCTTCTGCGAGCCGAAGTAGCGGGCGTTCATGTACAAGCCCGTTGCATAGTGATCGATCCAGGCGCCGGAGCCCCAGGCGTTCGTCTTCCACGGCTGCGCGTCCAGCTTGCGATAGAGCGACTCCGTCGTCATCCGCTCCACGACGTGGATCGGGTGCGCGACGTGGGAGCCGAGCACTTCAAGCGCGTAGCCGATCGAAAGGATGTTATAGCCGGAATGCGTGTTCGGCATGAAGGACGGATCGTTATCCGTGTTCTCCGGATCGGGCGCGGCCCACGGGTCGGGCAATAGGCCGGTCTGCGGGTCCTGGAAGCTCTGCAGCTTGGCGATCATCTGCTCGCGGGTGAAGCCCGGCGCAAGCTCGCCGAACATGCCCGCGATCTCGGTCGCATCGCAGTACGCACGGACTGACCGGCGGAAGCCGTCCTGGTCGATATAATACGGCTCGCCGCCCTCAGTCTCCGCCGGCACGAGGTAGCTCGCGAACAGCGCCTGCAGCTCGGAGCGCGCCTGGGCGCCGAACGCCTCGAGGCGCCGGGCCAAGGCGGCGGCAGCGGTCGTCGCAGCGGGACCTGCTGACGGCTCGCCCGCCGCAGTTGCAGCGCCTACGTCCGCGCCGCTCGCGCTTGTGCCCGCGTCGGCTGCAGCGCCTGCGTCTGCGCCGCCCGTCGCGCTTGCGCCCGCTGTGCTGGCGCTGCCCCCGCCTGCAGCGCCAGCGTCCGCACCGC
>NZ_BIMA01000060.1 GCF_004000845.1 Paenibacillus koleovorans NBRC 103111 | reverse complement strand
AAAAAGTGACTAACTCCCAGCTAAAGTGCCGCCAATGAGCCGAGCTAGTGCAAAAGGTGACCAACTGCCAGCCCAAGTGCCGCGTCTGAGCGGAGTTAGTGCAGAAAGTGACTAACTCCCTCTTCAGCCGCAGCTACTGCTTCGGCTTGTCGAAGGTGAACACCTTCGTCCAGCTCGCGCCGCCGTCGGCGGTTGTGTACATAACGGACGGCTCGGTCAGGTCGGTGCCGATCCACCAGCCTTTGTTCGCGTCGGCCATGGCAAGCAGTGAACCTACGAAACCGCCGATCTCGGTTTTGCCGTTCACCCACGTCTTGCCTGCATCCTTCGTCCAGCCGATCGAGTTCGGCTTGTCGCAGGCCGGGCAATAGCCGGCGAGGAACGCTGTCTGCGGATCGACGACATAGAGCGGCCCGGGTTTGGCGCCGTTGTTCTGCGGCCCGCCGTAGTAGTCCATCGGGAAACCAGGCGCAGGACCGCCACCGGCTGTGGAGTTGGCCAGCACCGGCTGCCAGCTTTTGCCGCCGTCCGTCGTGTGGAACAGCGAGTACGACGTCTGGCTCATGCCGGATTCGCCGACCGCCTCGACCCAGGCGTCGCCCTTTCCGGCGGAACGGATGACCGCGCCGGTGAGCGGCACCGAGGTCGCACGGGACAGCACCTTTTCCCAAGTGGCGCCGCCGTCGACGGTGCGATGCACTTCGATCGTGTTGGCGCCGTTGACCGCAGCCCAGCCGTTCGCTTTGTCATGGAAGTTGGCGTCGCCGGCGATGCCGCCCGGCACCTTCAGGGTGGTCCAAGTTTTGCCGCCGTCCGTCGAATGCGCATTGCCGCTGAACGCCTCCGACTCGGAGACGAAGTGCAGGAAAGCGGCATTCGGCATCGGTCCGACGGCCGACCAGACTTTGCCGCCGTCGGCGGTGTGCAGCAGCTGGCGCTGATCGGGCTTGGCCGCGTCGGGGCTGATGACCGCCCAGGCGCTTTTCCCGTTCAGCGCGAATATTTGCTGCACGATACCCTTGCCCTGATACTGCTTCGTCCAGCTCTTGCCGCCGTCCTCCGTACGCGAGATCCAGCCGTCGCCGCCGGTCCAGCCGGCCTGCGGATCGATGAGCCGCACCGCGGTTACGCGGCCGGTCGTGTTGTCGAGCGGCGACGAGCCGCCGGGAACGGACCCGCCGGAGCCTGGCGACGGAGAAGCCGTGCCGCCGCTGCCCGGGGTTGCGCTGCCCGCAGGCGTGGCCGACGAGGACGGCGAGCCCGACATCGTCGGCGTCACGGTGGCGTCCGAGGATTCCGGCGTTGAGCTTTTGCAGCCGGACAGTATCGTGACCACAATCAAGAGCGCCAGCGTAAGCCAACGCATAGAGGCGAATAAGGGCTGATGCAAAGGTTTTTTTTGATGGATGCGGTCCATGGCAGCTCCTCCGTTTCTTCCCAGCGGTGTGCAGGTATGGTTACTATTACCCCAATAGACGAAATTCTACTCTCTAATGTTTCATCAGCAAGAGAGGACATCGGCGGACTGGCTTGAGCCCGGATCGTTTAGGGGGTACAATGAATCCATATTAGGGAAAGGAAAATATGCATGATCAGATTCGGCATCATTGGAACGAATTTCATAACGGAGGAGTTTCTCAAGGCGGTCCGGGAGCTGGATGGCGAAGTGACGGTAACCGGCTTGTACTCCCGTACGGAGGATCGGGCCGCCGAGTTCGGCTCCAAGTACGACATCCCTTATCGATACACGGATTTGCGGCAATTTGCCGAGAGCGACCAATTCGATGCGGTGTACATAGCGAGCCCGACGTCGCTGCACGCGTCGCAGTCAATCGTTTGTATGGACGGCGGCAAACATGTGCTGTGCGAAAAACCTTTTGCCTCCCATGCTGAGGAAGTAGAGGCTATGCTGGCGGCCGCCCAGCGCAACGGCGTCGTGCTGATGGAAGCGATGAAGACGACGCTGATCCCGAATTTTCAGGCGATCCGCGACAATCTGCATAAGCTGGGTCCGGTGCGCCGTTATTTCGCCAGCTTCTGCAAGTACTCATCCCGCTACGACGCATACAAGCAAGGCGTTGTGTTGAACGCTTTCGACCCTCAATTTTCGAACGGAGCGCTGATGGACTTGGGCGTCTATTGCATCTATCCGGCGATCAACCTGTTCGGCAAGCCTCAGCGCATCCAGGCGGAAGCGTTTATGCTGGATTCGGGCGTGGACGGGGCCGGCAGCATGCTGCTCAAGTACGACGGGATGGAAGCGGTGCTGATGTATTCGAAAATAACGGATTCTAATTTGCCGGTGGAAATTCAAGGGGAGAATGCGACGATGCTCGTCCAAGGCGTCAGCCAGCCGAAAAAGGTCGAGATTATGTACCGGAACGGAACGGTAGAGGATGTGACCGTTCCGCAGTCGCCGGTGACGATGCAGTATGAAGTGCGGGAGTTCGTACAGCTGGTCAGGGAAGGTCGTGCGGAGTCCGAGGTGAACACGCATGCTCGGGCGCAGACCGTCATGGAGCTGCTGGACGAAGCGCGGGAGCAGATCGGGCTCGTCTTCCCGGCGGATGCCACGCGCCAGCGGAGGGAGAATGGACATGCGTAAGCAGACGAAATCAGGCCAACCGAGATCAAGCGAACCGAGATCAGGCCAACCGAGAGCAGCGGGCAGCTCCGGCAGCGCTACCGGCGGTCGTCCGGCTAGAAGCCGCGACCGGCAAGCGGACGCGTCACCTGCTGCAGGGAAATCAGCCGGTCGAGGCGCACCGCGGACCGGGGCAACCCGGCAGCCGGTGGAGGAGTACAGCACGCGTCCGCGTCCGGAGCGCTCCGAGCGAGGCGCAGCGCGGACGGGCAGCCGCAACAGCGGCGGTGGCGCTGCGCGGGCAAGCGCTAGCGGCGGGGCCGCGGCGGCCCGCACGCAGGGCAGGGCCGCTCCGGCAGGTGCCGGCACACGCGGTGGGACCGCTCCAGCCGGAGCCCGCCCCGCTGGCCGCCCGCCAGGCCGCGGCCGAACGCCGTCGGCGCCGGCGAAGCGCTACACGGTGCAGGCGCCGGGCGAGCTGCTCGCGTTCCTGCTGCAGGCGCTGAAGGGCGAGGGCCGCAACAGCGTGAAGGCGATGCTCGCGCGCGGCCAAGTGAGCGTGAACGGCCGGGCTGTCACGGCCTACAACTACGAGCTGCTTCCCGGGCATACGGTTGCCGTCAGCGCGGGCAAAGCGGCACCCGAAGAGGCGCCGCTCGTCGGGCTGAAGATTCTGCACGAGGACCGCGACCTGCTCGTCGTGCAGAAAGAAGCAGGCCTGCTGTCGATCGCCACGGAGCAGGAGAAGGAAGTGACGGCGTACCGCCAACTGACGGCGCATGTGCGCCGCCAAGACCCAAACGCCCGTATATTTATCGTACACCGGCTCGACCGGGACACGTCCGGCGTCATGCTTTTTGCGAAGAGCGAGAGCATCCAGCAGCAGCTGCAGGACAACTGGAAGACGATCGTGAAGGAGCGGACGTACACGGCGCTTGTCGAAGGTTTGGTCAAGAAGCCGGAAGGCACGATCAGCTCCTGGCTCAAGGAAAGCAAAACGCTGAAAATGTACTCCAGCCCGACGCCGAACGACGGCCAGCACGCCGTGACGCATTACAAGGTGCGGCTCTCGAACAAGCAGTTCACCCTGCTGGACGTGACGCTCGAGACCGGACGCAAAAACCAGATCCGCGTTCATATGGAGGACATCGGCCATCCGATCGTCGGCGACAAGAAGTACGGAGCGCGCAGCGCCTCCATCGGCCGGCTGGGGCTGCATGCGCGGGTGCTCGCCTTCACCCATCCGACGACCGGCAAGGCGATGCGGTTCGAGACCGCGATCCCCAAACCGCTGATGCGGCCCTTCAAGGACGCGCCGCAATAATCGCCGCCAAAGAAGCCTTCGCCAGATCACGTGAATCACGTGGTCGGGACGAAGGCTTCTCTGCTATTACGGATACATAAATTTATAGCCGATCCCCCATACCGTTTTGATATGGCGGGGTTGTTTCGGATTGTCTTCCACTTTTTTGCGCAGGTTCGTGACATGCACGTCGATCGACCGCTCATTTACGTAGGAGTCGATGCCCCGAATGGAGTTGATCAGGTCGTCGCGGCTGAATACCTTGCCAGGATGCTGGTAGAACAGCTTCATGATCTCGAACTCGGAGAACGTAGTCTCCACGAGCTCTTCGCGGATGTAAACCGAGCGGCGCTCCAAGTCTAGTCGGATGCGCTCCGCAGACTGCAGCGGCGAGGCCGCAGTAACGGCCGGAGGCAGAGCTGAAGGCAATGGCGATTGCGGTGCGGGTGTCGGCGCAGGCGATAGGGCGGAGGCCGTCTGGGCGAAGGCCAGCGGGGCGATATGGGCGCGCCGGCCGATGGCCAGCATCCGGGCTTTGAGCTCCTGCATGCTGAACGGCTTGCACATGTAATCGTCGGCGCCGGCCGTCAACGCTTGGATGCGGCGGCTGACATCCGCGTTCATCGAGATGATGATCACCGGGACGTTCGACAGCTCGCGAATGACGGCGCACAGCTTCATGCCGTCCGTATCGGGCAGCACCAGATCGAGCAGAATCATGTCCGGTCGGAGCTGCTGGAGCTCGTTCAGACCGGCTTGTCCGGTGTCGACCCGCAGCACCTCGAATTGCTCCTCGACCAAATACATGCTCAGCATATCCCCGAAAATTGGATCGTCTTCGATAATAAGAACCTTCATTCCGAGCGACACCTCGAGCATCAAGTTTTTTCCATACGAATCTACCTTCATTATATCGGCTCGGTTTTACCCCGTCTATTATAAAAACATGCGATCTGTCAGCTCGCTTGCCATCTCATTGGCTGATAGCGGCTACACGGTCAGAAACTTAACGCATACTGGCTTGGACAGCTTCAACTCGTGGCCGGTCGGCTGCAGGCGGCCGGTCTCGGCGTCGCGGGCGAAGGTCACTACATTGTTGCCGTCGCGGTTGGCGGCCAGCAGGAAACGTCCGTCCGGCGACAGCGCGAAGTTGCGGGGATGTCCGCCGCGTGTGGATGTATGCTCTACGAGCGTTAGCGTTCCTGCGGACTCATCGATCCGATAAACGACGATGCTGTCGTGGCCTCGATTCGAGCCGTACAGGTAGCGGCCATCCGCCGAGATGTGAATGTCCGCGCAGGCGCTGGAGCCCTCGTAGCCGTCCGGCAGCGTGGACACCGTTTGCAGCTTGCGGAGCGTGCCCGCCTCCCCGTCGTAGGCGAATGCCGCCACAGTCGAATCGAGCTCGTTGATCACGTAGCCATATCGCTGCGAGGGATGGTAGGCAAAATGCCGCGGCCCTGCGCCGGGCTCCAGGTATGCTTCGCTATGCGGAAGCAGCTTGCCGTTCGCCAGATCGAGCTTGTAGACGAGAATGCGGTCCAGCCCGAGATCGGGCACGAGGGCATAGCGGTCCGCCGGATCCGGGAACACGGAGTGCGGGTGGGGTTGATTTTGCACGGGGCGGACGCTGCCTCCGGCATGCTGGCGCACGTCGGACGACGCGCCGACACGCCCGTCCGGCTCCACGGCTGACAGACCGATCATCCCGCCGCGGTAGCTGGCGACCATCAGATGGCGGCGCGTGCCGTCGAGCGCAATGTGGCAAGTCGGCGACGCCACCGTCACCGCCTTGTTCAGCAGCGTGAACCGCCCGCTCTCTTCGTCGATGGAGAACGCCGCAGCCGCCCCGACTCGTTGGCCGGTCGCGTCCGCTTCCTCGGTGATGGCGTAGAGCCTTTTAGCCGGTGCGTCGATTGCGAGGAAGGTTGGATTTTGCAGGATGTCCGTCTGGTCGATCAGCGTCAGCTCACCGGTTTCCGTGTTGTAGCCGCAAGCGTACAAGCCCGGTGTGCCGGCTTCCGCGTAAGAGCCGATGTAGGCATATGTGCGGGTGTTAGGGTTGGTATTCAAAGGGGGTTCCTCCTCCGTATGTAGAGCTCATGCTACAGCCATTATCGCAAATCGAAGTACAGGCCGCAACGGAGCGATTTCGGCAGGCGAACGTTTGGACATAACGATTTACGCACTTGTTTTCGCTGCCGATTCGCGATACAGTGGAAGGACAAGAGCACCATTCCCATCCGTACATCCTTAAGCGAGGTGAGATCAATGACGGAATCGCAAGAACCGAAGAAGAAGTCGCTGGCGGAAGCGGCCAAAGCGATGCTGGCGCAGAAGAAGCAGGCGCAGCAGGGCGGCGGGGCATCCCATCAGAAGTCGGGGTTCAACAACGGGCCGGCTATGAAGAACCAGAGCCAGAACGTCAACAAGCCGAACAGCATGCGTCGCAAGATGGGCAGCTCGTAACACGCGGCGCCTTTGCAACAGCATACATAAGAGTCCGCCGGACTTGGCGGGCTCTTTTTTGCGTTTCCGCGCCACCGTCGATTCCAGCACAATTAGTCCGTTTCGAGTAACAGTTCGGCTGATGACTACCGGCATCGGAGGTTTGTTCATGCTGGCGGTCGATATTAGGCGGATCGGTGGCTGAGGCAGGGAAAATGCTATATCGGAAGCGCCGCAGCACGGAGCGTCTCGCGAACCTGGGCGAGTAGCCTGTTGACACCCACAATAAATTTGATTACTATCTAATTAGATAAATGTTTAAAGAGGTGCCGAAGCCCATGCAATTAGATAAAATCGTCAACTACCACAAGGCGCTGGCCGACCCGACCCGCGTTCGCATGCTGCTGCTGCTGGCCGATGGAGAATGGAACGGTCAGGCGCTGGCCGAGAAGCTGTGCCTCTCGACGGCGACGATCACCCACCACGCGGCTAAGCTGCGGGAGGTGAGTTTGATCCATGAGCGGCGCGACAAGAACACGATTTATTTTTCGCTGAACCATTACTTTCTGAAGGCCCACGCCACCGCGCTGACGGATAGGATCTACAAGAAAGGAGACAACCCGATCGCCATGGACAACAATAAGGCCACTGCCCGCCAATCCGACCAGCCTGCAGCCTCACTAGACCGAGATCAAGATCAAGATCAGCAATCCAGGCTCGAGCAGTCCGTGCTGCGCAATTTCATCACCGCCGAAGGCAGGCTCAAGCATATCCCGGCCCAGCTCAAGAAGAAGCTGATCGTGCTGGAGCATATGGTGTCGCAGTTGGAGCGAGGGCGCAAGTACACGGAGAAGGAGATCAACCTGTTTATCAAAGGCTTCCACGACGATTTCGCCACCCTGCGCCGCGAGTTCATCATGCACCAGTTCATGTACCGCGAGCAGGAGGTGTACGAGCTGAATCCGCCGGAGCTGTGGACGCATTGGCAAAATCTCCGCTAAGCCCATCTTGACGCGCGCACATTGCTTTTTACCGTAAATTTCTGTACAATAGGGCACAACTGAATGATGTACGGCTGTGAAGGGTGAATAGTACCTGTTGCGACCTTGCTGCATAGCGATCCGGGGACGGTGAAAGCCCGGGGCGAGCGTTCGGGGAAAAGGCGGCCTGGAGCTGTAAAACGAACAAGGTGGACGTACCGGCCATTCGGCCTGCTGCATGAGGCGGATTCGTACGGGCGTCAACTAGGGTGGAACCGCGGGTGAGAAGCTCCCGTCCCTAGGCATGTCGATCATGCTTAGTGGATGCGGGCTTTTTTTGCGTCTTGCGTCCGAGCGGTCGGCGACAGCAACCCATTTTCCATGTAAAAGGAGAGGCTAGCAATGAGTGTCGCAATGGATCAAGTAGTCGCGTTGGCCAAACACAGAGGTTTCGTCTTCCCGGGCTCCGAGGTATACGGCGGTCTCGCCAACACATGGGATTATGGCCCGCTTGGGGTCGAGCTGAAGAACAACGTCAAGAAGGCCTGGTGGAAAAAGTTTATCCAGGAATCGCCCTACAACGTAGGTCTGGACGCCGCCATTTTGATGAATCCCCAAGCTTGGGTGGCTTCCGGCCACGTAGGCAACTTCAACGACCCGATGATCGATTGCAAGCA
Organism: Paenibacillus koleovorans NBRC 103111; assembly: GCF_004000845.1. Taxonomy (GTDB): domain Bacteria; phylum Bacillota; class Bacilli; order Paenibacillales; family NBRC-103111; genus Paenibacillus_AA; species Paenibacillus_AA koleovorans. Next base: position 33,721 of record NZ_BIMA01000060.1, on the reverse strand, counting down.
GTGCAAAGCCCGCCATCGGGCGGACAAAATTATCGAGAACGCGCTGGACGCCAAGGGCATCGAGATGGTAGTCGACGGTTTGTCGTTTGACCAGATGATGGACCTGATCCGCGAGCACAACATCGCCTGCCCGGACTGCGGCAGCAAGGACTTCACCGACATCCGCCAGTTCAACCTGATGTTCAAGACGTTCCAGGGCGTGACGGAGTCGAGCACGAACCAGATTTATCTCCGTCCGGAGACGGCGCAAGGCATTTTCGTCAACTTCAAGAACGTGCAGCGGACGATGCGCAAGAAGCTGCCTTTCGGGATCGGCCAGATCGGCAAAAGCTTCCGCAACGAGATCACGCCGGGCAACTTCACGTTCCGGACGCGCGAGTTCGAGCAGATGGAGCTGGAATTTTTCTGCAAGCCGGGCGAGGACTTGAAGTGGTTCGAATACTGGCGCAACTATTGCCATCAATGGCTGCTCACCCTCGGCGTGAAGCCGGACAGCATCCGCCTGCGCGACCACTCCGACGACGAGCTGTCGCATTACAGCAACGCCACGACGGACATCGAGTACAAATTCCCGTTCGGCTGGGGCGAGCTGTGGGGCATCGCGGACCGCACCGACTATGACCTGAAGCAGCATATGGAGCATTCCGGCGAAGACTTCAACTATATCGACCAAGACAATAACGAGCGCTACATTCCGTATTGCATCGAGCCTTCGCTTGGCGCCGACCGCGTCACGCTCGCGTTCCTGATCGACGCGTACGAGGAGCAGCAGCTGGAGGGCGACGACAGCCGTGTCGTGCTGCGGTTCCACCCGGCGCTGGCGCCATACAAGGCGGCGGTGTTCCCGCTGTCCAAGAAGCTGTCCGAAGGCGCGCAGCAGGTATTCGCCGACCTCGGCAAACACTTCATGGTCGACTACGACGAGTCCGGCTCGATCGGCAAGCGGTACCGCCGCCACGACGAGATCGGCACGCCGTTCTGCATCACGTACGACTTCGAGTCCGAGACGGACGGCAAGGTGACCGTGCGCGACCGCGATACAATGGAGCAAACCCGGCTGCCGATCAGCGAGCTGAAGGCGTTCTTGGAGGAGCGCATCGCGTTCTAAATGGGTTATGAACAGACTGGCCTGCCCTTGTGGATACGGGGGCGGTCAGTTTTTTGTTTCACGAAGCGGAAGCGATCGTGGAGCAGGAGGAGTTGCGGCGCGCCATTCAGAATTGGGGGATTGCCGCCGATAACATAGAGTAATGATCATCCATTACGAGGAGGTGCCGGTGTGACGGAGCCATATTTGGCCGGCATCGATTGTGGCTTTTCCCGGTTGACCGAATCGACCGGCTTGCTCTGGCTGACGCCGTCTGCACATCGAGATGGCCGGTGCTCGTTCGATTTCATCAGCCGAAATGCGTTCTATGAGCGCGGTAAGTTGTTCGATTTGCTCGTAGTAGACGGACCGCTCTTGCCGGGGATGTATCCGGAGTACGAGCTGTCGCTGGAGCGCCGGCTGTGCGAGCGGCTTTTCGTGAAGGGCGAGTTCCGCACCCGCTGTAAGCCGGGCGAAAGCCACTACGGCCACGGCTTGGCGCTGCGTCGCTCCGGCGGGGACGCGCTATCCCAGTTCGCCGGGCGCGTGCGGGAGCATCTGCCGATTCCGAAGGTGGCCGGCGCCAAAAACATCGTCGAATCGTTTCCGAACGCGGTGATGGGGCTGCTGCTCGAGCCGACTGTCTTCGATGCCTTGCCCGGAGTGTCGCGGCAGAAGTTCGACGAGCTGTACGACTACGCAATCGCGCCGGCTGTCCGGCTGTTTGAGCGGTTCAAGCCTTACGTCGGCCGGTGGAGCGAGCACCCGACGTTCTGGGGGCGGATCGCGTCCGCCACGCGCCGCGATCATGAGGAGCGAGCGGCGCTCGTGTGCGGCTTGATGGCGATGTGCATTCATGAGGGCCGCTATGTCGCGGTTGGAGAGCCCCGCGGAGGGTATTTGTTCCTGCCGCCGTTCGCGCTGTGGCACCCTTGGGCGGTCAGGGCGCTCCAGGCGAATATTCGCCTGCTGCTGGCGGAGGAGCCGGAGGCGGCGATCGAAGTGTGGTCGGACGGGGTTTGCCAGACGCTGCATGCGGCGCATTCGGAGCTGCAGCTAAAGCGTGTTGAAGCCGCTCGCGAGTGAATAAGGTGATCCCATAACGTTATTCCAGCGAAAATGTGCGACTGATGGAAAATAAGGCTATGGGATAACGCTATTCGCTCCAAATCCACGCGAAATCGGCTGCTCGCATCCGGATAACGTTATCCCGTAACGCTATTTCGTCGGAAATGAGCTCGGTCATTGAAATAGCGTTATGCCGTAACGTTATTCTTATGGAGACAGAGTCCAAACCGATCAACTCGGCGCGAATAGGACCATTCCAGCAGGAGTTACTGAAAAGAGGCGAATGAAATGCAACAACGGAGTGACAATGAAGATCTCTCAATAAATAACGGCTTGACGGCTACTGCTTCTCATACAGCAGCCGACCGGCCGCCGGCGGACCCGTCGCGCACCGTGTTCAGCATCCTACTGGCAGTCAGCATGGTGCATCTGCTGAACGACACGATCCAATCGGTCGTCACCGCCATCTTCCCGATCATCAAGGAATCGCTCACGCTCTCTTACAAGCAGCTCGGCTTCCTGGCGCTGGCGCTGAACGTGACCGCCTCGGTGCTGCAGCCGGCCATAGGCTTGTACAGCGACCGGAAGCCGCAGCCGTTGCTGCTGCCGCTCGGTGTCGTCGCCACGTTGATAGGCGTGATCGGCATGGGGCTCGCGCCCGGCTTCTGGATGATGCTCGCTGCCGTCGTGCTGATCGGCGTCGGCTCCTCCGTGTTCCACCCGGAGTCGGCGAAGGTCGCTTACTTGGCGGCGGGGGACCGGCGCGGCCTCGCCCAAGGCATCTTCCAGGTCGGCGGCAATGCCGGCCAAGCGCTGGCACCCGTGATGACGGCGCTCGTCTTCGTCCAGCTCGGGCAATCCGGCATCCTCTGGTTCAGCCTGCTCGCTTTGCTGGCGCTCGGCATCCAGGTCTACACGGCGCGCTGGTACGGGCAGCGTCTCACGCTCCAGCCGCGCAAGGCGAAAAGCAAGAGCACCCAAGCCGGCAGCAGCAAGAGGCTGGCCAATCGCAGGCGCGTCGGAGCCGCGATTACGATACTGATGCTGATCATTACATCCAAGATGGCATATTTGGCGGGAATCTCCAGCTTCTACGCGTTCTACTTGATGGAGAAGTTCGCGCTGCCGACCGAACAAGCGATGCTGTGCGTGTTCGCCTTCCTCGGGGCCGGCGCCGTCGGGACATTCTTCGGCGGCCCGCTGGCCGATCGTTGGGGGCGGCGGAACGTGATCTGGTTCTCGATCCTCGGCGCGCTGCCGTTTGCGTTCCTGCTGCCCTACGTGAACTTGACGACGAGCATCGTGTTCTTAATCGTGATCGGGTTCACAATTATGTCTAGCGGTTCGGTCAACGTCGTGTACGCGCAGGAGCTGCTGCCCGGCAACATCGGTGCCGTCTCGGGGATGTTCTATGGGCTCGCCTTCGGAGCCGGAGGATTAGGTGCGGCGGCTTTGGGAGCGTTGGCCGATACGTACGGGATCAAGTTCGTCATTGAGCTATGCGCTTATATGCCGCTAGTCGGATTGCTCGCGGTTTTCCTGCCGGCCGACAGGCTGCTCAAGCAATGGGCGCAGGATGCCGGGGCAAGGCAAGCTTAGCCTGTGTAGAGCTCGAACGTGAGGAAAGGGTTGAAAGCTCGCCACAGCGGCTGCATAAAAGTATCCTGAGACCCATTGGGACTTGTAGGGCTTTTGGTACAATGGGAATGCAAACGGGACGGAACTCGACGATTCCCTATAGACAAGGAAGGGTGGCCGAAAAATGCGGCTTAAGAAAGGCTGGCTATCGGCGATAGCCGTAGTCTTGTTAGCAACGACTATCCTGGCGGGCTGCTCGGAAGCCGGACCTCCGGCCGGCGTAAGCTTGGGGCAAGCCGGCGGCCAGCTGCCCAGCCAACAGATGGGTCAGCCGCAGGGCCAACAGCCGGGGCAGCAGACCGGTCAAGGCCAACCCGGCGTTGGCGTAGGGCTTGGCGGCCAGCCTGGCCAGCAAGGCCTGTCGGGCTCGGGACGCTCTACGCCACCGGCCACAGCGCCGTCACCGCCTTCCAGCCAGTCCAGGGGCGGACCGAATCAAGAGCCGGGCGGTCCCACGCAGGTGCAGTCGGGTTTCGTGGCCGATCCGTCGGCGCCCCCGGACAGCAAACCGCCGGCTGCGGAGCGCAACATTGTATGGAACAGCTACCAGCTTGGGGACTCGGCAATCGGGGACGACGGCATCCGGGAATGGACCCGTCCCGAGAACCTAAGCGCTACCCGGTCGGATTGGAGCCCCATGGTGAAGTTCGATAGAGCCAGCCAATTTTATTGGCCGAACGATTACATATGGATTAGAGGGCGCTCCCTCCTCCAGAACCCCGCCGGCGTCACTTTCCTGCTGCTCGGTGCGAACTACAGCTTCGAGCTGTACGCGGGCAACGTGCTGGTCGCCCAATACGGCGGCATGACGCGAGATACGTTCGAGCTGAGGCCGGTCGTGCCGATCTTCGTCGACTTGCCTCGCGAATATTTGCAGCACGAGCTGTTCATGCGCGTGTACTCCCCGATGGCCTCGAATCAACTGGGCAAAATCGTGGCCGGAGACCGGGCAGGTCTTGCGATCGGAATGGTGCGGTCGGAATGGGTGGAAATCAGCATCTTCTTCCTGTTTTTCGTCATGGGTCTCGTGGCGCTGATCCTCTATTTCGTCAATCGCGACAAACCGAGCAACCTCTACTTTGCCTTATTCGCCTTATTCATCAGCTTCAATATGCTGCTCAAATTCAAGAGCCTGTCGCTGATCGGCAGCTTTCCCATCTACTCCTTCTACCTGAGGGAACCGCTGTTCGGCTTAACCGGATTCGTGTTCACCCGCTATTTCAACCAGATTATCCATACTCGGCTTCATAACTGGATCAACCGATTCGGCACGGCCATCCTGGTCGGCAGCCTGGTAATCGTGGCGATCAAACACGGCTTCGAGGATTTATATATCGATTATCTAACCTGGCTTACCCCGTGGTACGGCATCGGCTACATGCTTGTGTGCTTCGGCTGTCTGTTCCTGATCGCTCCGTTCGTGAGAAAAGGAGTGGATTCCGGGGCGAGATTGTTCGCTATCGGCTTCTCGGTCTTTTTCCTGCTCAGCGCGCTCGGTCTTCCGCTCAGGCTGCTGGCCGAATGGCTCCGCGACCATTGGGGCATTTCCCAAACCGTCCTTCACACGGTGATTCGCAACGGCGAACGGTTCTCCTTCGTGTTTATGATTTTGTATTTCGGCTTCCACCTGATCCGCGAATATTCCAATGTGTATAAAGAGATGAAGCTTCAAGCGGTCCAGCTCGAGGAGAAAAATAAAGATTTGCGCCGCATGGATGAGTTGAAGGACTACTTCCTCGCGAATACGTCGCATGAGCTGCGGACGCCGCTGCACGGTATTATCGGCTTGTCCGAGTCGTTGGCCGCCGGGGTGGCGGGAGAATTGCCGGAATCGGCCAAACGGGACATCAACCTGATCGCGTCGAGCGGCAGACGGCTGGCGAGCCTCGTCAACGACATTCTGGATTTTTCCAAGCTGCGGCATGAGGATATCCCGCTCACCCTGAAGCCGATAGGCATGCGGCAGGCGGTCGAGGTCGTGATGGCGATGCTCCGGCCGCTTATGCGAGGCAAGACGTTAGCCTTCCTGAACGAAATACCCGCAGATTGCATCGTGCTGGCGGATGAGGATCGGGTGCAGCAAATGCTGTACAACTTGATCGGCAATGCGGTGAAGTTTACGGAAAACGGCCATGTGCGCGTCCGCGCCGAGCGAGCGGGGACGAAATGGCGGATCGACGTGGAGGATACGGGGATCGGCATTGCGGCGGATCGCCAGAAATCAATCTTCGAATCGTTCGAGCAAGCCGACGTCACCATCTCCAACCAATATGGAGGGACCGGGCTGGGGCTGTCGATTACGAAGCGGTTGGTGGAGCTGCACGGTGGCGACCTGTCGGTCGAGTCCCAGCCGGGGCGCGGCTCCTGCTTCCGGTTCACGCTGGAAGCTAGCGACGAGCCGGCCGAGCAGGAGGAATCGCGGGCGGAGCGGATGACGAACTTCCTGAACCGGCTGCAGGCCAACCCGGAAGCCGCCGCTGCCAGCGCCACGGAGACCGTGGAAATGGCGGCGGCGCCGCCTAATGCTGCGGCCCGCTCCGCCTGCATCCTGATCGTCGACGACGAGCCGATCAACCTGCAGGTGCTGAGCCATTACTTGTCGGGCGGCGCCTACCGCGTCGTACAGGCGGCGGGCGCGCCGCAGGCGATGGAGCTGCTCCAGCAAGGGCTTATGCCGGATCTGATCATCCTCGACGTGATGATGCCGCGTATGACCGGCTTCGAGCTGTGCGCGCGCATCCGCGAGGAGATCGCGCCGAAGAGCCGGCTGCCGGTGCTGCTGCTGACGGCCAAGAACCAGGTCGCCGATCTGATCGAGGGCTTCGACGCCGGCGCGAACGACTACGTGACGAAGCCGGTATCACAGGGCGAGCTGCTCGCTCGGGTCAGTCTGCACCTGCAGCTCGGCCGCTGGAACCGCTCGCTCGAGGAGAAGGTCGTCGAGCGGACGCAAGCGATTCGCCGCCTGCTCGACTATGCGGGCCAAGGCTTCCTGTCGATCGACGAGTCGCTGCTCGTGCAAGGCGAATACAGCTCGGAATGCGTGCGTATCTTCGGCGGCCGGATCGAAGGAGAGGAACTGCCCGAGCTGATCGCAGCGGACTCGGGCGAGCGTCAATTCCTGCGTTCCCTGCTGCATGACGTCATCCAGGAGGAGGACGAGCTGCAGGCCGAAGTGCTGCTGTCGCTGCTGCCGGACGAGGCGGTCATCGACGGCAAGACGATCAAGCTGCAGTTCCGGCGTTTGCCGGCACCGGCTCCGTCAGCGGTCGCGCTGCCGGGCGAAGGCACTTCCGATACCCGCCCCGCCATCGGCCGCCTCATGGTCATTCTGTCCGACGTGAGCCATGAGCGGCGGCTGGAGCACGCTATGGAGCAGGAGCGCCAGCTGCTCAAGCTCGTCGTCCGCACCGTAACGTTTTATAAGGATTTCAAAGAGCTCGTGCACGATTTCCGGGACTTCGTGCAGAGCGGAATTCCGGACTTGCTTCGCGGCAGCCCCCCGTTCAGCGAGCTGGCGTCTGCGCTGCTGCGTGAAATTCATACGTTCAAGGGCAATTTTTCGCAAATGCAATTCATCGCCATCGTGGAGAAGCTTCACAAGTGGGAGACTGACGTGGCGGAATGGGTGAACCGTGGTATCCAGTCGGAATCCGACCCGGCGCTCGGGATTCAGCTGTTCCGAGAATGGCTGGAGCAGCTCGAGCCGCTTGATTGGCTGGAGGAAGACTTGCAGGTGCTACGTGAGTATTTGGGTGAGCAATTCGACCAGGAAGCGGAGACGGTCACGGTGGAGAAGGATCGCCTGCTCCAACTGGAACGCACGGTCGAGGATCTGCTCGCCGAGCCGGAGGCGGCGGTCATCCTACCGCTGCTGAAGAAGCTGCGCTTCGTGCCGTTCGCCGATCTGCTGCGCATTTACCCGCAGCATGTGGAACGGCTGGCGCGGCAGTCGGGCAAGACGATTGCGCCGGTCGCGATAGAAGGGCCGGAATTGCTCGTCAATCCGGACGACTATTCTCGCTTTACACGATCGCTCATTCACGTGTTCCAGAACATGGTCGTTCATGGCATTGAGCAGCCGGAGGAGCGGGCGGCCGGCGGCAAGCCGGTCGCGGGACGTATCGGCTGCGAGTTCGAGACGGCCGACGGCTGGCTCACGCTGACGATCTTCAATGACGGCCGGCCGATCGACCTGGCTCGCATCCGCGAGATCGCGCTGCAGCGAGGCGCGTCTGCGATGACGTTCGATGCGCAGTCGACGGAGGAGCAGCTGAAGTACATTTTCGAGGATGCATTCAGCACGCGTCGTACCGTCAGCCTGGAATACGGCCGAGGCGTCGGCTTATCCGCCGTCAGCCAAACCGTAGTCGAGCTAGGCGGCACCATCATGGTAACGAGCACGGAGCAAGAGGGGACGGTTTTCCGGTTCCGCTTGCCGATTCAAGAATAGGAGGCTATTCGCTTGGCAAACATTATGATCGTAGACGACTCGCCGATTATTCGGCGCAGCCTGACCCGCATTTTGGAACAATTGGGCCATCAGGTCGTGATGGAGGCGGTGGACGGCCGCGACGCCGTGGAGAAATTCAAGGAGCGCCCGGTCGATCTCATTACAATGGACATTCACCTGCCCGGGATGAACGGCATCGAGGCGGTGCGGCATATCCGGCAAATCAGCTCTTCGGTCATCATCATTATGATCACATCCGTGGAACAAAAAAATATGGTGTACGACGCGCTTAAGCTGGGCGCCCGGCATTACATCGTCAAGCCGTTCACCGATGAGAAAGTGAAGGAAGTGTTCGAGTCGGTCATCGGTCTGACACCGCTGCAGGAAGCGGCGCAGCAGCGCAAGCAGCAGATCGTGGCGGAGACCAGAGAGAAGGCGGCGGAGGAGCGCAAAAAACGCGAGCCCCTCAAGCTGGAGGCGCCCGCGCTGATGGCGATGCCGTTCGAGATCGGCGTGAAGGATGGCCGAGTGGTGATGATTATGCAGCGGCATGTGAACCTCACGAACCTCGCTCACTTCCATGCCTGCCTGCAAGGGATGCTGTACCTTCGCAGCACGAAGTTCGTGTTCGACCTCTGGGAGCCGATCAACGACGAGGAGGGCTTGCGCCTGCTGCTGGATTTCATCACGACGGTCCGCAACCGCAAAGGAACCGTCGGCGTCGTCGTCAACGACTTGGCGGCGTTCAACGTCCTGAAATCGAAGCTGACTACTGGCGTGTACCGGAAGTATGAGGAGATCGACTGGTAATCTGGATTTTTAGCCGCCACGAAAGAAAGACCTGATCGGAAGTTCACCGATCAGGTCTTTGGTCGTTGAGTTCAGTTGGTGCAATAATGCTCCGAAAACCCCTTATTTCCCCGAAAGTCGCTCGTTCCACGAAAATAACGATCCCGCATCATCTTATTTCGCCTCTCCCCAAACTACACAGCCGGATACACTATGATCGTATGGTACATTGTCTTCGACTTCGCCAGATTGCGGTATGTATGCGGCTGGTCGGCCGAGAAATGAATGGCGTCTCCGTCGCTGAGCACGTAGGTTTCCTGATGAAACGTCACTTCCAGCTCGCCCTGAGTCATGAGAATGTACTCCTCGACCCCCTCGTTATGAGGCTCCGACGTATGGCTGCAGCCTTCCTCCATCTCCACCGTGTAAATCTCGAACTGCCTTTTCTGATCGAAAGGAACCATCAGGAACGCACGATACTGGCCGTCCTCCTCCTCGAAGGGCTCCACGTCCTTGAAGCGAAACAGGTTGACCTGCGGCGTGTCTTCTTCGATTAACGATGTAAAGGAAATATGAAGTCCGTTCACGATCTTCCACAGGATCGAAATCGTCGGATTCGAGTCGCCGCGCTCGATCTGGCCGAGCATCGCTTTGCTGACGCCGGTCAAGTCGGCCACCTGGTCGAGACTGAGCGACCTTGCTTTGCGGATCGCCTGCAGGCTTCTTCCGATTTTCTTATGAATCTGCTCGTGCTCTAGTTCCATGCTGGCCTCCCGGGCACATTGGTAAAGTGGCTTTAGGCTTTAGAATACATCAGGATAATTCGGTGTGCAAGACGAGACATTAATCAGGAGAACGATGGAAAAGAACTATGTACATTATAACGCACGTATGTATAATATAAAGTATAAGTATATGATAACGCACAAATGGATGTCATAGTGAACAGGTCGTGCGTGTAGGGAGGTTTGAACAAATGGGGACGATGATCGGGCTGGTCAAGGATCAAAGAGCGCCCAAGGCGGTGCTCAAGGAGGTTCCGATTCCCCGCTGCGGTCCGGATGAGGTGCTCGTTCGGGTGAAGGCGACGTCGATTTGCGGCACGGATGTGCATATTTATAAATGGGATGCTTGGGCGGAAAGCACGGTTGTGACGCCAAACGTATTCGGTCACGAGTTCGCGGGCATCGTCGAGGAAATCGGCAGCGAGGTGACCAATGTTCGCGTAGGCGATCACGTATCCGGCGAAGGCCATATCGTCTGCGGCTTGTGCAAAGCATGTCGGACCGGCAACGCGCATGTATGTCCGAATACGCGCAGCTTCGGCATTACGGCTCCCGGCTGCTTCGCGGAATACTGCGTCGTGAAAGCGTCGAACGTCATCCACAACGCTCCGGACATGCCGTTCGAGCTCGGCTGCTTGCAGGATCCGCTCGGCAACGCGGTGCAAACCGTGCTGTCCGGCGATATCGTCGGCAAATCCGTCGCCGTCATCGGCGCAGGGCCGATCGGCCTTATGGCGGTAGCCGTAGCCAAGGCATGCGGCGCAGGCCTTGTGATCGCGGTCGACATCAACCCCTATCGGCTGAAGCTTGCCGAGAAGATGGGGGCCGACCGCGTTGTGAACAGCGCGGAGACGCCGCTGACCGAGGCGCTCATGGCGAGCACGGGCGGCGAAGGCGTCGAGGTCATCCTCGAGATGTCCGGCCACCCGGACGCGATTCGCGGCGCCTTCGAAGCGGCGGCACCGGCGGCGCGCGTCTCGCTGCTCGGCATCCCGACCCGCGAGGTATCGCTCGACTTGTCGCGCCATATTATTTTCAAGGGGCTGCGCATCGAGGGGATTACCGGCCGTCGGATGTACCAGACCTGGTACCAGTTGAAGGGCTTGCTCGATCAACAGCGGATCGATCTGCGTCCGCTCATCACCCATACATTCACGCTCGATCAATTCGAGGAAGCGTTCGACCTGATGGCATCCGGCCAATGCGGCAAAGTTGTCTTCCTGCACGATACGCTCGCGAACGATCCGGCAGTGCGCATTCGAAACGGGGAGGCAATCGATTATGGCCAATTGGAATTCACTACGTAACGAGCTGGAGCAATTGAAGAAGGATGGACGCTACCGCAATATCTCGGTCTGGGAAAGCGGCTCCGGCACTTGGATGACGATCGGCGGCCGCCGCGTGCTGCAGATGTCGTCGAACAACTACCTTGGGCTTACCGATCATCCCGATCTGAAGACCGCCGCCATCCAGGCAATCGAGAAATATGGCGTCGGCAGCGGATCCGTGCGTACGATTACCGGGACGCTCGACATCCATAATGAGCTGGAGCTGGAGCTCGCGAAGTTCAAAGGCACGGAAGCGACGCTGGTCTTCCAGTCCGGATTCACGACGAATCAGGCTTGCATGACGATTCTCGGTTCGAACGATGTCGTCATCAGCGACGAGCTGAACCATGCCAGCATCATCGACGGTATTCGGCTCACCAAGGCGCATCGGAAAATATTCGCGCACAAGGACATGGACCAGCTTGAAGCGGTGCTGAAGGAATGCGGAGGCTACGACAAACGCGTCGTCGTCACCGACGGCGTGTTCAGCATGGACGGCGACATCGCGCCGCTCCCGGCCATTGTGGAGCTGGCGGAGAAATACGACGCCATCGTGTACGTGGACGATGCCCATGCGAGCGGCGTACTCGGCAGGAACGGCAAAGGGTCGACCGACCACTTCGGTCTCCATGGCCGCGTGCACATCCAAGTCGGCACGCTGTCTAAGGCTGTAGGCGCCGTTGGCGGTTACGCCGCCGGCGATCAAGTGCTCAAGGACTTCCTCATCCAGAAAGCGCGTCCTTTCCTGTTCAGCACCTCGGCGCCTCCATCGGTGGCGGCTACATGCCTGGCGGCGATCAACGTGCTGAAGCAAAGCGGCGAGCTGATCGAGCAGCTCTGGGCGAACGCGGCCTATTTCCGCGGTCAAGTGCAAGCGCTCGGCTTCGACACCGGCGCCAGCGAGACGCCGATCGTGCCGGTCATCGTCGGCGATCCGGCCCGGACGATGCAGTTCTCGGACCTGCTGCTGCGCGAAGGCGTCTTCGCCCAAGGCATCGTCTACCCGACGGTAGCGATGGACAAAGGCCGTGTGCGCTTCATCGTAACGGCCAAGCATACGAAGGAAGATCTCGATCATGCGCTGGGCGCCTTGCAGGTCGCCGGCCGTGAGATGGGGTTGTTGTAGATAATTATATATTGTAACAGTAAGCAATAGTGTCTTTTCTTTGGAGTCAAGGTCATCGGGAAATTCGATGGCTTTTTCTTTTTTTCAAAATTTCAAATAACAGCCCTTGCTTTCAAGTTTAAGTTTGATAGTTTGCAGAAAGCATGCTATTGTTACACTCGGGTGATCTACAATAAATGGAATCAGCCCACGAATCATACTTTCATAATGGTGTGTCGAATTTCGACAACCTTGATAGATTGCAGAAAAGCAGTCAAGGACTCATATATAGAAAAAGGGAGAGGGGGGAGCATTTGTGAAACAATACACATTGTTTCTTGACGAGATTCATACTGGTGGGCATTTTGACCATTTTTCATTGGTTGGCTTGGCGGTTGCAAATGAAGATTACGAGAAAAAACTTATTCCAATGTTGGAAAGACTGAAATATGATTTTTTCAACGACAAGTCAGTCATTATTCACGAGAAGGATATTAACGATGCACGCGGGAGTACCCCGTTTCGGGTGTTTCAAAACCGTGAAAAGAAAGAGGAATTTTGGACTCGAATCGCCGCGTTGCTTGTTGAACTAAATCCACCGATTTTTGCAGTTTGTGTGCATGAGCGGAAATATAGTCAGATGTATGGCCGCTGTCGTGACGGCTATGCAGTGGCCTTGCAAATTATTCTCGAGAACTTCATACATTTTTTGGATAAGAACGACGGATTCGGAACTGTTTTTGTTGAATCTTCTAATCCTTTACCTCAGCAAAAAGATCAACAGTTGCAGCAGCACTTTTACCATCTGAAAGCGAATGGCACACTTTTTTACGATCGAACCACCTTTCAGAGTCGGGTCGGAACAATCAACTTCCCATTGAAGGCAGATAATATTCCTGGACTTCAGTTAGCGGACTTACTTCCGAATTCGCTCAATAGAAAATTAACTGCAGGATATGTGCAACGTACAGGGAATTTAATAAGTGTCATTGAACAGTTACTTTATACTGGATATTGTGATCAGACAGCGACGTTTGGATTGCGAATTGTTCCATAGCCTCTGTTGACTTACGAAGAGGGGTATAATACAATATATATGTGTTGATTGCCTGTGCTTTCACACATTTTGTTTTTAGAGGATTGCCTGTGCTATTCTCTTGCAAGAAGACATGCATATCTCGAGCGAGTTGATCCATACTAACCTTAAATACAGGGGTTGCCTGAGCAATGGCCTGTATTAAAAATCGGAAGAATTGCCTGTGCTCTTCTTCCGCGAAAAAGACGCCTATTGTAAGGGCGTCTTTTTCTTATCCTAACAGATTGAATTCTTTAACTCTTCAACAGAACTAAAGCATTAGCCAGGTGCTAGGTGCATTGGACATTACATTCCAGGTCAGTTAAAAGCTCTCCCGTATATCAGTACTGGAGAGCTTTTCTCTAGTTTTTAATGGCTCATCATAGCCGCAGCTTTGCCTTGCTCGGCGTCAGCCGGCTTGGCGGCGGCGAGATCCTCCGGCAGCGGCTTCGGCTTGCGCAGAATCGTCGCCAGCGCGATGCCGGTGATCGCGAGGCTCATCGCGAGCAGGAATGTATCGCCGTAGGCGGCAATGGCGGACTCCATCGGATTGGCGCCTTGCCCGGCATCGGCGATCCGGTCCGTCGTCCGGGTCGTCAGGAAGCCGGTCAGCCCGGCTACCGCGAACGATGTGACGACTTGCTGCGCGGCGGTCGTCAGCGGCGTGACGCGGCTCACGAGGCGCCTCGGCGCCGCGTTCAACACATGCGTGTTAAGCGACATCATCGACAGCCCCATGCCGCAGCCGACCATGAACAGCGGCAGCAGGATCATATAGAGCGGCGTGTCGAGATCGACGAGCGAGAACAAGAACAACGCGGTCGAGATGACCGTAAAGCCGGCCAGCGCGAGGGGCCGGGCGCCGATCTTGTCGAACAGGCGGCCGCCGATCGGCATGAACAGCATGGAGCCTAACGCTTGCGGCAGCATGATCAAGCCGGTCTCGAACGCGGTGTAGCCCCGTATCGTCTGCAGGAACACAGGCACCAGAATCATCGCTCCGAACAACGCGATCTGTACGATCCAAGTGAGCAGAATGCCGCGTGTGAAATCGGAGGAGCGGAACACGCGCAGCTCGAGCAGCGGCTGCTTGTGGCGCAGCTCGACGATGATGAACAACAGCAGCGCCACGCCGCCTATGATCAAGCCGGTCAGCGCCGTGTCGGCGGTCCAGCTGACGCGTCCGCCTTCGCTGACGCCGTAGGCGAGGCTCGAGAAGGCGATCGGCGCGAGAATCATGCCGAGCACGTCCAGCGCCGGCGGCTTCTGATTCTTCTCGAAGTTCGGTAAATATTTCATGCCGATAATCAGACCCACAATCCCGATCGGCAGGTTGATCAGGAAGATCCAATGCCAGGTGGCGTTCTCGATCAGCCAGCCGGACAGAACCGGGCCGATCGCCGGAGCGAGAAGCATCGGAATACCAAGCGTGCCCATGACGGCGCCGCGGCGTTCCGGCGGAGCGAGGCGGAAAATAATCGCCATCCCGATCGGCATGACCATCCCGCCGCCGAGTCCTTGGATGACGCGGAACAGGATCAATTGCTCGATCGACTGCGCCACGCCGCACAGGACGGAGCCAAGGGTGAAGAACAGGATCGTAAGGAGGAAGATCCGCTTGGAACCGAACTTGTCGGTCATCCAACCCGCTAGCGGGATAACGGCAGACAGTGCCAAGGTGTAGGCGGTAAACGTCCATTGAGTCGTATTGAGCGAGGCGTCGAATTCCTTCTGGAACCCCGCGAGCGCCACATTCACGACGGTGCTGTCGAGGATGACCATAATCATTCCGACGATAACGGCGAGGAGCGGGGCGATAATGGCTTTCATCGAAAAAGGCTGAGCGGCAGCCGCATTCGGTGTGGGTTGAGACATTGGTGAACCTTCTCTCCATGATTTTTTATCACAAATGATTTACAATAGAACTGTGCTTGCACTTGTGCGGATTTTCGTGACTCGTGGTTTTTTTGGAAAACCCATCGGTCGCGAAAGATAGTATTATTTTCAACAATTCCAGGCTTGCTGTCAATCTTTTTTTGAAACGAGGGGAATCCGGTGAGTTTAATTAGGCAAAAGATATTGACTTCGGCTGCCCGTTTCTTCGCGGAGAAAGGTTATTCGGCCACATCCATCCAAGACATTGCGAACGACTGCAGCATTGCCAAAGGATCGCTGTATAAGTTTTTTCCGTCCAAAGAGGACTTATTGATCGAGGTCTATGACAGTCGAATTCGCAACTTGCAGGAGCAAGCGAGACTCATTCGGGAGGATCCTGCCCTTTCCCCCAAGGAGCGGATGGTCCGCGAAACGAAGCATCAATTCGTCTCCTACTTGGAGTTTCGTTCGGGTATTCAAGAGTTTCAAGATTTGCCGCCATCGATGGAGAGCGGGAAGTTCGCTGGATTTTCCCAACGGATCAAAGCTTGCATGATGGAATTCAACCGGGATTTGCTGCTGAGAGCGTACGGTCCTGCGCTGGAGCCGCACATTTGGGACCTGGTCGCATTGTATACGGGAATTATGAAGCAGTACGTCATGCTGCCTGTCATCGTGAACAGTCCGTTTGATTTGGATTACGCCTCCGAATTCATTGTGGATCGGATGGATGAGATGGCGGCAGGCATCATGCAGAAAAAAGCAAAACCGATTCTCGAGCCCTCGATTACGCATAACTACGTGACTTGTCGAGCAACGGGTGTGAAGCCGCCGGTAGGGGAGCAGCGGGCTCGCTTGCTGCAGACGATGCTGACGACGATTCATGATCTGGCCGTGCCCAATGCCCGCAAGACGGAGCTGCAGGAGGCGGTTGTGCTGCTGGAGGAGGAGCTCGAGAAAGAAAAGCCGAGCCGCGTGCTGCTGGCGGCCTTGCTCGATTTCGTGCGCCAGCAGCAGGAGCTGCGGGGCCGGGTGGAGCAGCTCGAGCTGCTATTGCAGGAATAGCACAACGGAAAAGCCCGGACGGCGAGGTCCGGGCTTATTCAGTGCGATTATTCAGCGCGTTTCAAAAACTCGAACGATCGCTTCAAGTACTCTCGTTTGTTCGCTTTGTAGATCAGCTCATGCCTGCCATTTGGTACCAGCCACAGGTTCGAGTTCGGGTTCTCGGATTGGTTGGCGTAGATGGACTCGACCATATCGTATGGCGCTTTGGCGTCTTTCATGCCGTGGATGAACAGGATCGGGACGGAATAGGACGTCGATTTGACCGCCTCGTATGGAATTTTCCGGATGCTGGTGCCGTTCAGGAAGGGGAAAAACAGCCGAATGAGCGGATTAGAAATATTGGGTAGGTTGATCTGCTGACGAACATTCATGAACATCGTGTCGGGCTCCAAAATGAACGTGCTGTCGAGCACCATGCCGGTGATGTCTTGGCTGTACAGAGCGGTCTGCAGCGCCGTGCCGGCCCCCATCGAGAATCCCCAGACGTAATTGCTCGTGCCGCCCCTCGTTCTCACATATTCAATGGCGCCTTGCAGCTCCCGCGATTCCCGAATACCGCCGGTTGCCGAAATTTCGGGCCTTACGTAGGAGTAGTCGAACAGCAGCACGTTGTAGCTCCGTTTGTGAAGCTCTTCCGCCAGACTGTAGAAAGGAACCCACAGCTCCTCGCGATTGCCGCCATAGCCATGCGAAAAGACGACCGAGCGATGCGAGCCTTCGGAGGGAATGTACCAGCCTTCCAATCTGCCGGTACCGTCGCTGCTGGGGAAGTGTACGTCCTCGTAGGCGAGGCCGACGGCCTCCAGGGGGTTGGAGGTGAGCGGTGCGATCGTCGGTCGAGCCAGCGCCCAAGCTATGTAGCCGTGAAATGTCAGGATGGCGGCGATCAGAATGACGGCTGGAAACAGCATGTACCTCATCCAGCGGAGGTTGAGCTTTTCGCGTAAAATGATACCGCTTTCATCGAGGGGTGGATGAATGGCATTCTGCATATGTTTCATGGTGGGGGGCCTCCTGATGCGGTCTCTATACCTATCATAAAGGCGGACAAGAACAGGGGTCAATAAGCGGCTGAGGTGCAAAATTTTCCACTCCCTGCGATAGTTCATAGTTGACAGCGAGAGGACGAAGAGGTAAGGTGAGAATACATCAAAATTAAGACCAGGTACTAATACTAGATCATAATTTATTCGGAGGTGCTGCTGGATGAATTCTGTTGCAGCTTATGGAGCGCGAATCACGGCTATCGGTTCTTATGTGCCCGAGCAAGCGATGACGAATGCCGATTTGGAGCGGCTTGTGGAGACGAGCGATGAGTGGATCGTGCAGCGGACCGGCATGCGGGAGCGGCGGATCAGCGCTCCGGATCAATTCACGAGCGATCTGTGCATTGAGGCGGCGCGGGACTTGGCGGCACGCAGCGGGAAGTCGCTCGCGGATGTGGACCTGGTCCTGGTAGCCACGACGACGCCGGACTTGTCGTTTCCG
The DNA here is from genome assembly GCF_004000845.1 of Paenibacillus koleovorans NBRC 103111. Classification (GTDB taxonomy): domain Bacteria; phylum Bacillota; class Bacilli; order Paenibacillales; family NBRC-103111; genus Paenibacillus_AA; species Paenibacillus_AA koleovorans. The sequence continues at coordinate 15,962 of NZ_BIMA01000060.1, read as the reverse complement.
AGCACGGCGGCGCTCGTCCAGCATGCGCTGGGCATCCCGACGACCGCCGGCGCGTTCGATTTGAGCGCGGCTTGCGCGGGCTTCGTCTATGCGCTGCATATGGCGCGCGGGATGATCGCCTCCGGCTTGCATCGCAAGGTGCTTGTGTTCGGCGCGGAGACCCTGTCCAAGATTACGGACTATACGGATCGCACCACATGCGTCCTGTTCGGCGATGGAGCCGGGGCAGTGCTGGTCGAGCGGACGGAGGAGGGCGAGCCGAACCGGCTGCTGGCGAGCCGCTTGTGGAGCGACGGGAGCGGCGGCACGCACATTTACCGGACGACGGGGCTGCAAGGCCGCTTGAACGGGACCGAGCTCCGCGATTCCCGCTGCATCGTACAGAACGGCAAGGAAGTGTTCCGCTGGGCGTTGCGTACGATACCGGACAACGTCCTCGAGCTGTTGGAGGAGGAGAGACAGGTGAGCGGCGGAAAGGCTGGAACAGTTACTGGGAGTGCAGGGGTAGCAGAACTCCTTGCAAGTGGTGGAGCTGCTGGAAGTGCAGGGAGTGGTGGAGCTGCTGGAACTAAGGGGGATGCAGGGGGAGCAGAATTCATTGCAAGTGTTGGAGTTGCTGGAACTGCTGGAACTGCTGGGGGTACAGGGAGTGCAGGGAGTGTTGAGAGTGTTGGGATTGCTGGAACTGAGGGGGATGTAAAAGTAACAGAAGCTGCTGCAAGTGATGGAACTGCTGGAACTTCTGGGGGTGCTGGAAGCACTGGGATTGCTGAGAGTGTTGGGATTGCTGAGAGTGCCAGTACTAGGAGTGTCGGGGATCGTGCTGGGGCAGACGAACCTGACGACGCTGCCGGTGCTCCAAGTGCCAGCGGTGCTGCAGGAACAGGTGCAGCTCGGATGGCAGCGCAGGTAGATTGGTTCATCCCGCATAGCGCCAACCTGCGGATGATCGAGCCGATCTGCGAGAAGCTGGGCTTTCCGCTCGAGCGCACCTTGTACAGCCTCGAATATTTCGGCAACACTTCGGCGGCGACAATCCCTCTGGCGATGGACATGGCGGTGCGAGACAAACGAGTCAAGGAGGGTGACAGACTGCTGCTCTATGGCTTCGGCGCCGGGTTGGTGCAGGCGGGGATGCTGCTGGAATGGTGACCGCGCTGATGTACTTGAACCGGGCGGCCCCAACTTGCCTCCACCGGCTGCACTCCAATTTGGCGGACAGGAGAGCCGTTATTTCGACCGAAAAGGCATGTTTCGTAAGTTTGGCGGACATACAGGCCTCTATTTGCCTCTCTTGCCGGAAAAAAGCCGGGTTTGAAGCCAAATAAGGTCGTCTGTGTCCGGAAAACCGGCAACATTGCAGCATTTCGCCCGAATAAAGTCATCTGTGTCCGCCAAATCAAACAACAAAACCCTCTGAAGCTCGTTGGAGAAGCTACAGAGGGTTTGTTTGGCGTCATTAGTGCTCCGTTTCCGAATCGGCCGCCGCTGATCCGCGCTGGACGAGCGCCGTCTGCTTGCGCGCCTTGCTATAGCATTGCCGGCATACCGGCAGGTAGCTCTCGTTGCCGCCGATCATAATCTGCGCGCCTTCGAACACCGGGATGCCATTGTTCAGCCGCATGTTCATCGTCGCCTTGCGGCGGCAATGCCAGCAGACCGTCTTTACTTCCTCTATTTGATCCGCGAGCGCCAGGAAATGGTAGCTGCCCTCGAACAGCTGGCCGCGGAAATCCGCACGCAGTCCATAAGCGATAACCGGGATGCCGAGCTCGTCGACGACTTCGCACAGCGCCTCCACTTGCTTTTTATTCAGAAACTGAGCTTCGTCCACAAGAATGCAATCCGGCGCTTGCTGCTGCACGAGCCCGAAAATATCGGTTCCCTCCGCAAGCACCGTCGCCGGCTTCTGGATGCCGATCCGGGACGTCACCTGCCCTTTGCCGTATCGGTTGTCAATAGCAGGTGTGAACACCATCACCGACTTGCCTTGCTCCTCATAGTTGTGGGCGGTGCGCAGCACCTCGATCGATTTGCCGCTGTTCATCGCGCCGTAACGGAAGTATAGTTTGGCCAAAGTTGCTTGCATTCCTCTCTCGTACCGTAAATTAGACTCCCCTAGCATATCGAAAAATCAATCGGACGCATAGGGGCAAATGTACAAGTTGGAACGTTTTGCCTAGGGCAGCTGCTTAGGGGACTGTTGGGCGTTCTGGAGCTGGAGCCAGCGCAGCCGATAGCTGTTCTTCGCCGTTACCGAGAGCTCCTCGAGCAAGCCGTAGTTCGCCCAGGCCCCGATGGCGGCCCCGACACCCGGAATCAGCTGCAGCATTTTGCGAAAATCGATCGTATCCCGGTACTCCATCTGGAACTGCTCCCAATTGAACCGCTGCATCGAGACGCCGTTCGGATTGCCGCTCCCCAGCAGACTGACCCGGTCCCAATCGCGGACTTGCTGGTACGTACGGGCGCGCACGTCGCCTCGGGAGAACGCAAGCTGGAACACATATAGGATGAACAGCCGCTCGCTCTCGTTCTTGGTGGAGAAGCCATACACGTGGGCGAGCTCGAACAGAAACTTCATCTTGATCGCGATGAGCGCGGGGAAATCGACCAGGCTGAGCACGAATCCGCCCGCTCCGGTACCGGCACCTTCGGCGGCTGCAATTTTTTTGTACATGTTGCGTTTCTCGTCGGCCAGCTCATCCCTCTCTTGCAGGGCGAGCCCGATCTGAGGCGGGGACTGCGGCGAGAAGTCCAGCCCGATCTGCACCGATTTGACGATGCCCCGCACGGCCGATGTCAGCGCAGCATGCACTTTGTCCGGGATCATTTCGTTGATCTTTGTCTGGACCCGTTTGGACGTTCGCTCGAGAAAACCGGGAGGCTGCAGCAGCTCTTTTTCCCATTGGGCTAGCGTGACCCGCATTCGTTGTTCGTATTCCGCCAAGCTTGACACCTCTTTCCTTCATATTCCTGCAAGTTTTCATTGACAAGTATACCGGTTCCGCAGCACACTGAAAGAACAAGTCTTTTTTCGGAAGGAGCGGTGGTGTTGTACAAATCACTGTTGTCGCCTGACGAATTGAATGAGCTGCTTTCCCCGGAACAAGTTACCGAACTGACCATGGCCGATCGGCCTGCAGGAGAATCAGCCTCCCTTATTCATACGGATGACGATAAGCAACGGATTCGCCATTTGGAAGCGGAAGTTCAGAAGTTGCACGAGCGCCTCGCTCAGTTGGAAGAGCAGATGACATCGATGCTGGCTGCTCAGCAGGCGCAGTCCGAGGTGCAGACGCCGGACTTGCATGTGCTGGCGGAGCTGGCGGTAGGCGAAGCGGCAGAGCCGCAAGTCCTGTCGCGCGTGGAGAGACACAAACAACAGCAGCAACAAGGGAAGCCGAAGCGCTCGTTTTTCGGGTAACTCGTCTTTGTGGAATGAAACCGCCCGGTCTCCGGACAAGGGCCTGGCGGTTCTTTGTCATTTCGTTGCGTTTGGTGTAGTTTGGTTTAGTTTGGTTTAGTTTACCTCACCATCGTCAAATCTAGCATCCCACTGCCCTGAATGCGTCGGTCGAGGCCCAGATGGCGCGTATGCTTCACCACTTGAGCGTAAATGCCAGATGGAGATATACGATGTTTTCCACATTCTGCCCCCGGTTGCACCAACCTGTCACACTGAAGACGGATTCCTTGTCCGACAAACTAAACTAATATCCGCCATTAACAAACAAAGCCATCGCTTGCCGAAACCTTCAATAAAGGGGGCCTTCGGTTCCACCCAAAACTTATACATTCTATAAAGATTGTTGAGCAACTAATGTTCTGATTGAATATTGGTGTATTCCAACGTCATCCTACAAATTTTGTTGGATAGGATACATGAGGTAACCGATTTATCACGTTATCATCCAAAGTTTGTCGGATAGCACCCATGGGACGACTGTTCTATCTAGTTATCATACAATTCTTGTTGGATACCATGCTAGAAGCGATCATTCAGCCTAGCTATCCTACAATTTTGTAGGAGCTTCTTATTTGTCAAAAAAGGACCCTCGCCAATCCTGGCGAGGGTCCTTCCCATAACTCGCTAAATACTATACACGCCGATGTCCAAGCTCTCCATCACCTGCCGCCGCAGCGCCACGAACTCGGCGCTGTTGCGGTTGCGCGGCCGCTCCATGTCGGCCTTCACCGTGCGCACGATGCGGCCCGGACGGGGGCTCATCACGTGGATCGTATCGGCCAGATAGACGGCCTCGTCGATGTCGTGCGTGATGAGCAGCACCGTCTTGCCGGTGCCGCGCCACAGCTTGATCAGCTCGTTCTGCATTGTCAGCCGCGTGATGGCGTCGAGCGCCCCGTACGGCTCGTCGAGCAGCAGCACCTCGGGGTTCAGCACGAGCGCCCGAGCGATCGAGGCCCGCTGCTTCATCCCGCCGGACAGCTGATGCGGGTAATACTTCTGGAAGCCGGACAAGCCGACCAGCTCCAGCACCTCGTCGACGCGCGTGCGGCGCTCCGCCGCGCTAACCTTGGCTAGCTCGAGGCCGAAGGCGACGTTCGCCTCCACGGTGCGCCAAGGATACAGCGCATGCTCCTGGAAGATCAGGACGCGCTCCGGACCAGGGTCGCGAATGACAGAACCGTTAGCCAGCACTTGTCCGGTCGTCGGCGTATCGAGCCCGGCGATCATCCGCAGCACCGTGCTCTTGCCGCAGCCGGAAGGGCCTACGATCGCGGCGAACTCGCCTTTCTCGATCGTCAGGTCGACGTTCGACAGGACTTCCAGGTTGCCGAAATGCTTCGTGATGTTGTCGATGCGAATCGTCTGCATTATTGATCTCCTCCCGAGACGTAACGATAGTGAAGCAGTTTCCGCTTCAGCCGCTCCAGAACGAAGTAATCAAGGAATGCGGCAATCGCCCCGATGCACATGATGCTGAGCAGCACGCCTTCCATGTCGGCGATCTCGCCGCGCCAGCTGGAGTAGTAGCCGAGGCCGGATGTAGCGCCGCCGACCATCTCCGCCGCGATCAGCGACCGCCAGGCGTTGCCGAAGGCGACCTGCGCGCCGGTCATGAAGGCCGGCAGCGATTCCGGCGCGAACACCTTGGTCAGCTGTTGCCCCTTCGTCGCGCCGAGCACGCGAGCCAGCTCCAGATGCGTCCGGTTGACGCCTTCCGTCGCATTGAGCACGGACAGCGCCATCGGGAAGAAGCTCGCAATCGTGATGACGGTAATGATCGTCCCATTGCCATACCCGATCAGGATGACGAAGAACGGCACCCATGTAATCGGTGGGATGGATTGCAGAATCGAAATCAAGCTGCGCAAATAAAGCGCGAACGGGCGGGAGACGCCTGCGATCAGGCCCAGTACCGCTCCTAGCAAACAGGCGAGCGGGTACCCGAGCGCCAACCGCAGCAAGCTGTTCTTAATGCCGTCTAGAAACTCTTTGTTGTTGTAGCTGTGAATGAGACGGTTAAACACCTGCGGCACATCCGGCAGCAAGTAGACCGGCAAGAAAAAGGCGAAAATCTGCCAAATGGCAAGCAAGCTGCCGATCGCAGCGAGGATCGGCAGCAGCCTGCGCATGGAGGCGCCGGCGGATGATTTTTTCTTCTGGGTTGTAGGTGCGGAATCAGATGTAGAGTTCACCAGCGGTAACGCTCCTTATTTTTTCTGTGCGTTCTGCCAGGTCAGGTCGAGAATGTCTTCCACTTTAACCGGCTTGTCCAGCACTTTTTGACTCAGCATAATATCGGAAATTTCCTGCATCGTCTTGATATGGTCGGCGTTGATGTCCCAATTGAACTTCTGGGAATCGATCGATTCCTTGATGACGGAGGTCGCCTTCACATCGCCTTTGTCGGTCTTGAGCGTGTCGCCTTCAATGAAGCGCTTCGTAATCAGATCGGCCGCCTTTTGCGAATCTTTCTGCAGCAGATCGATCGCTTCCTTCTGCGCGTCCAGCATGCGATTCACGCCTTCACGGTTTTTCTTCAGCACATCGTCGGTCGTGATGACGACCATACAAGGGAAAGGCCATTCTTTGCCGACTTCATAAATTTGCTTCACCGGCATCGTCTTCGTAGCAATTTTATCATAAGGCTCGAACACGAACGCCGCATCAACCGCGCCGCCCGCCAGCGACTGAATCGCTTGAGCCGGTTCCACGTAAATCATTTTCAAGTCTTCCTTGGTCAGTCCGGCTTTCTTCAGCGTAACCCCGGTCAGGACGATGTCGGCGGTGCTGCCGGCTTTTTGCGAGCCGAGACGTTTGCCTTTCAAGTCTGCCACCGAGTTGATGCCGCTGTCGTTGCGCACCAGGATGCTGTGGAAGCCCATTTGCGCGCCGCCGACTACTTTCAGCCCTGCGCCCTTGGAAGCCCAAGTCAAAGCGTTCGTAAATCCGAGTACTCCGGCATCGACGTCGCCGCCGATCATCGCTTTCACCAGATCCGTGCCACTCTCGAACGCTTGCATTTTCACGTTCAATGCATGTTTCTCATAAAGCTTGCCATCGTAAGCGACCATCGCCTGGGCGTCATCCATAACGTTCAAGTAACCGATCTTGAGCTCCTTCACTTCCTTCGGAGCCGTGGAGGCCGATGCGCTGGTTGTCGGTGTGGCGCCTCCGCCTTGAGTGGTGTTGCCAGACTTCTCGCCGCAGGCGCTGACCGCGACCAGGGAAGCAGCTAATGTGAGGCCGAGCAGAACACGTGCAGATTTCGATTGCGAATTTCGATGGAACATGATGTAGTATCCCCCTAATTTAAGTAAACATATAATTCCTACTAGATTAATAGGTTTTATTATAGTGAAGTGGCCGACCCTCGTCAATGAAAACATTTAGGCAGCTCCGGCAAGGTCGCATAAAAGTGATAATGGCTGCCGATTCGGCTATAATGGGGATATTATGACCGAAACGGAGCGTACTGAGTCTCATGGATACCAAGCTGCACCCTCTTTTATCCGACCTGATCGGCTCGCGGAAGCTGACTCAAGCGGTCATCTCCCAACCGAAGCGCCGAAGTCCGGACGGCTTCACCAAGGTGAAGATCAAGCCGGTCCAGCTGAAGGCCGGGCTCCAACTGCAATTCGAGTACCACTATGCGCAAAAAGTAACCCACGAGAACGTAGCTCCGGAAGCGGCCGCCGACAAAATGACCGAGCTGCTGCTCGAGCAAGGTTTCAAACAAGGGCTCGTCCAAACGAAGGAAGCCGACTACCACATCCTCGTGAACAAAAAAGGCGAAGCGTCGGTGCTGCGCAAAAACCCAACCCGAGCCGCCGCCGAAATCGATGTCTCGCATAATCGCAAGAAACGCTACTTGCTCGAGGAAGGAACGCCGGTTCCGTTCCTGGTCGAGCTCGGGGTCATGAACGCGCAAGGCAAGGTGCTCGCCGCCAAGTACGACAAGTTCCGGCAAATCAACCGGTACTTGGAGATGGTCGACGACGTTGTGGACGCTCTTCGGACGGAGGAAGCCGGAGGGCGCCCGCTGCATATCGTGGACTTCGGCTGCGGCAAGTCTTACCTGACGTTCGCGCTCTATCATTACTTGCGCCACATCCGCGAGCTGGACGTTCGCATAGTCGGCCTCGACTTGAAGGCGGACGTGATCGCGCATTGCAAGCAGCTTGCGGAGAAGCTCGGCTACGGCGAGCGATTGCAGTTCCTCGTCGGCGACATCGCGCAGTACGACGGCACGGGCCGCGTCGACATGGTCGTGACGCTGCACGCCTGCGACACCGCCACCGACGCGGCGCTGGAGAAAGCCGTCCGCTGGGGCGCTGACGTCATCCTGTCCGTGCCCTGCTGCCAGCACGAGCTGTTCGCGCAGCTGCGGGGCGCCGCCTTGGCGCCGATGCTCGGGCACGGCATCATCCGCGAGCGGTTCGCCGCGCTCGCGACCGACACGATCCGCGCCTCGCTGCTCGAGCTGCTCGGCTACAAGACACAGATCCTCGAGTTCATCGACCTCGAGCACACGCCCAAGAACCTGCTGATCCGCGCCGTCCGGCTGCAGCAGCAACCGCAAGAGGCCGTCGCAGCGACGGCAGCCAAGGCGGAGGCGTACCGTCGCTTCGTCGACGAGCTGCACGCCTCGCCGTACTTGGAGCGCGCGCTGCAGGACAAGCTGACGCCGATCCTGGGCGCCGGTGCGGCCCGATAACGGAAGAGCGCTGCGTTAGGGGTTGTCCTAACGCGGCGCTCTTGTGTTGTCTACCGGCATGTGCAGCCACGCGAGCAGATACGAGAGGCAGGAGACAGTTCCCTTGCTTAGGCAGCAAGAGGGTTGTCAGAAGCTACTATAGCATATGAGAGGCTGATAGAATTGCCAAGGCTCCTATCGCGATGCTAGAGTCTATTTTTTCATGTACAATCATGAGGAAACGATACCCGGGAAAAAGTGGGGGGTGGAGGCGCGGGATGAGCCGTAAAGCTCGAACGAAAAGCCGCTCATGGGCGGGAAGTATCGGCAAAATCGCGCTTGTGTTCCTGTTGGCAGGCGCATTAACAGTGGTGCTGATGGTGCCGGTCGTGCTGCTTGCGGTGTATAACGTGGCAAACGAAGGGCTGGTGGATTCAGCCGGACGCACGTTCGCCGATTGGGACGCCGAGACGGTGATCTCTGTCGTGTGGAACCATCGCGTGTTCTATTACGGCTCGACGGTCGCGCAGGCGATCGGGTTTGTGGCGGCCGTCTGGCTCGTCCATGCTAGATCCGACCGCCGGGATGGCTGGCGACTGAGCGGAGGCGAGGGAAGGGAGTCAAGGAGCGGTCGGCTGCACCGGGCGAAACCGCCAGGTGCGGCCGCTACGTTGGCGGCAGGCCTTATGTCAGGCACCGTGCTCGTCGCCGCCCTCGCTGCGGCGATGTGGCTGCTGCCGGGCGCGATGACGATGGCGACGGATGTGGACGGGGAGATCCCTTCCCGGCCATTCGGCAATGCCGCAGCCTGGACGACCGCCGCGGCGCAGCTCGCCCTGTTCGTCCTCGTCAGCCTGAACGAGGTCGTGTTCGTGCAAGGCTACGCGCAGGGGCTGCTGCGCCACCGCCATGGCCGGACGGCCGGGTTGGCCGGCGCCGTCCTGCTGTTCACGCTGCTGCACGGCCTGAACCCGGGCTTGCTGGCCCATGCGGCGCTGCCGCTTGCCAATACGGCGCTGCTCGCGCTGTTGCTGGCCGCCGCTCGGGAGGCGTCCGGCGGCATCTGGCAGCCCGTCGGCCTCCACCTCGCGTGGAGCTACGTGCAGGGCTGCGTGCTCGGTGTGCCGGTGGCCGGCTTCACGGCCCCGTCGCTGCTGCGGCTCGAGCTGCCGGCGGCGCCCGGCCTCGAGCTGTGGACCGGCGGCGCCTTCGGCCCGCAGGGAAGCTTGCCGGCGACGGCCGTGCTGCTCGCGGCCTGCTGGTGGCAGCTGCGCCGCCTCCGCAGGAAAAGAGCCGCCGCCGTATATCCGAACCCCTATCAGGAGCATGCTACCAGGTAGACTATCGGACGAATAAAGACCTTCGTTCTGGCTGCCGGAGGTGAACATTCGGATGGGTTGGTGGATTGCAGCCCTTGCGCTTATTTGGCTTCAAATCGGCTTCGTCCTGGCAATGGAAGGCCGCCGGCCGACGAAGGCGGTCGCCTGGATTGCCGTGCAGCTGCCGTTGCCGGTTCTCGGGCTCCTTCTCTATTGGTGCATCGGCTCCCCCTACATACAGCGCAAATGGTTTCGGACAAGGGCATCACAGTCATCATCTGGCGAGGAGCAAAGCTTCACGGCCACCGTCCCGGATCCTGTAAGAGATCCAAGGCTGCGGGCTTTGTTGGCCGGCATTCCCGAGTCGCAAATCACTACAGGCAACGAAGTGGTTGTTCTAAGCGATGCGTCCTCAACCTATAAGGCGATTTTCTCCGCCATCGAACGGGCTAGAACTGACGTACACTTGCTTTATTTTATCGTGCGCGACGACCGCATTGGCCGCGAGCTTCAAGCCCTTCTGCTGCGCAAGGCGGAGGAAGGCGTCTCGGTCCGGTTTATTATCGACGGCTTATGCAGCCTCAAGCTGGGCCGGCGCTATGTACAGGAGCTTCGCGACGGCGGGGTGGAGACGTATTGGTTTCTCCCGCCGATAAGTTCCCTGCTTCAGGGCCGGGCGAACTATCGCAATCACCGCAAAATAGTTGTCGTCGACGGCGAGGTCGGCTTCACAGGCGGCATCAATATCGGGGACGAGTACCTCGGCCGCGGCTCGAAGTTCGACTGCTGGCGGGATACGCATTTGCAATTGCGCGGCCCGTCGGTCGACAGCCTGCGGCAAACGTTCGAGACGGATTGGCTGTTTGTGACGGGGCAACGATTGGAAATGTCTTCACGACGTTCATGGCCCTCGCGACCCTTGCATTCCGCGGCGCGTACTTACGAAGCTGCAGACGCGGGAGAGGTCGTTCAGATCATCCCGAGCGGCCCCGATGCCCCTTATGATGCCTTGCAGCTCCTCTTGTTCGGCGCTTTCCAAGCGGCTGAAGAGCGGGTCTGGATCACAACTCCGTACTTTATCCCCGACGAGGCCGTCGCCTTGGCGCTGAAGATCGCCGCGAGAAGAGGTGTCGATGTGCGCCTGATTATTCCGCACCAACCGGATACTCGCTGGGTGTATTGGGCTACGCTTGCCCATGTAGAGGAGTTTCTGCAAGCCGGCGTTCGATTTTATCGATATGGGAAAGGCTTCGTCCATGCCAAGACGGCGCTGGTGGATCGTATGCTGGGAGTGGTGGGGACGGCCAATGTCGATCGGAGAAGCTTATTCAGCAATTTCGAGGTAACGGCTGTGCTCTACGGCGCGGGCAGCTTGGACATGCTGGAACGGGATTTCATGGAGGACTTGCAGGTTTGCACGGAGCTTGAGCTTGAATTTTTTTCCTCCCAAGGCAAGGGTCCTAAGGCTCTGCAATCGGCTGCACAACTGCTTTCAGCCCTGTTTTAACAAAATCTTTTTGCAGGAAAATGTTGTTACTTGTCGAAGTGATAGGGGTGCCATTGACTATTTCTGTATCGAAGGAAGGGTACCCCATGATACGGCTGACCGCCGCTAGACAAAAGCAAGTGGACTATATCGGACTGACGGAGCAAGAGCTGAGCCTGCTGGCGAGCAAAAAGGAAGCGTTCGAGCAAATCGTCTCGGCCCTGGTGGACGAGCTGTATGCTCGCATTATGAAAGAGCCGGAGCTGGTGGCGCTTATTCAGAAGCATAGCACGCTGGATCGGTTGAAACAGACGCAGCATATGTATTTCATGTCGTTAACATCCGGCGTCGTCGACGAAGACTTTATCGAGCACCGGCTGCACATTGGCCGTATTCATTCCCGCATCGGGCTGACGACGAACTGGTATTTGGGCACTTACATGCTGTACTTGGACCTCGCGACGGCCCATCTCAAGAAAGTGATCCCAAACGATTGGCTGCAGGTGACGCTCGCTCTGACCAAGATGTTCAACCTGGACTCCGCCTTGGTGCTGGAAGCTTACGAGCACGACGAGAAGAAGAAGGTCGAGAACTTGGCGGAGGAGCAGCGCAGCCTGCTGCAAGGGATCAACCATGCGGTGCAGGAGCTCGCTTCGATGATGGTGCAGCTGAGCAGCAGCTCGCAGGCGGTGGCGGATACCGCGCTGCTGACGGCCGAATCGCAGGAGCATGCGCATCAGATGGTGAACAGCCTGTCGCATGAGATCGGTGAAATTTATACGATGGGCAATTTGATGCAGGAAATTTCCGATCAGACGCATCTGCTCGGCCTGAATGCGGCGATCGAGGCGGCGCGTGCCGGCGAGCAGGGTCGAGGCTTCAACGTCGTGGCGAACGAAGTGCGCAAGCTGGCGTCGCGGTCCAAGGATGCGCTCGTGCAGGTGGAAGACAAGCTGCACGGCATCTCTGCGGTGCTCAAGCAAGTGACGGCCGAATCGGAGAAAACGGCGATGAACGCCCGCACCCAAGCGGCCAGCTCGCAGGAGCTGACCTCTTTCGTGCAGATGATCGAGAAAGTGACGCTCGAGCTCGAGTCGCTTAAGAAGGTCTAGCGCAATCGCCTGTCAGCGGATAAACGAGAATACATGCTCCAGGCTTTGCGGGGGGACCTTCTGTAGAAGGTCTCCTTTTTGCTGCAGCCGCGCCCCGATGTTCAGCAGGTGGAAATCGCGCGGATCGGCTCCGTGCTCCACCTCGCTCCATTCGAGCGGTGTCGATACCGAAGCGGCTTCGCGAGCGCGCGGCGTGTAGGGGGACGAGAGCGTTTTGCCGTACCAATGCTGCAAATAGTCGATATAAATTAAGTCGCCGCGATTTTTTTTCAGCCGCTCGATTGTGAACAGCTTGGGATGCGTCTGCGTCATGTAATGGCCGATGAATTGGCCGATTTTGCGAAGCTGCTCGAACGAATAGCCGTGACGAATCGGGACGAACAGCTGGACTCCGGTGGCGCCGGATGTTTTAGGAACCGCACGGATCCCGATTTTGTCGAGCGCTTCGCCGATCAGGAACGCCGCCTGCATGATGCGAGGCTCGTGGTCGAGGGAAGGATCGATGTCGAGCACCCATTCCACCGGCAGTTGATCCTCTACGCGATGAAACGAAGCATGGAACTCCAGGCACGCGAGGTTGCCCAGCCAGAGCAGCGTCGGGATCGAATCGAGCACGACATAGCGGATATTATCCATCTCAGCGGTTCGGACGAAAGTCGGAATCGGCTCGGGACAGTTTTTCTGGTAAAACGACTTGGCATGAATGCCGTTCGGGAAGCGGATCGTCGTCAGATAGCGGTTTGAGGTGTATTTGAGCAAATAAGGAGCCAGCTCCAGCAATTTCTCCAGGTACATTACTTTTGTGATGCTTTTCTCTGGCCAGAGCACCTTATCCGGATTCGAAACGGTGATCTCGTGCCCTTCCACTACGATGGATCCTTTTTTGCTAGCGGATGTAGCCATACCGGGCGTCGCCTCCTTCGTGTTCGGTTCAAGCTGCACAGTGCTGTGCGTTTCCTACTAGTTTTGCTTGATAGAGGGAGGTGTATACGTGTGTGTTTGTGAGGCGTGTTTGATTGCGCGGTCAGGCTTCCTATTGGGCGTCCCGTTTCGGTATAATGGGGGAGATAAAATTGGACAAGCGGAAAGGTGGAGCGGGGAGATGGGTTTGGAAAAGGAATCGGGGTTGGAATTGGAATTGGAGGCGGTCCAAAGCGGGAAAACGGTCGTTGGATTCGTAGGCACAGGCGTGATGGGGCGCAGCATGGCCGCGCATTTGTACAAGGCCGGGTATCGGGTGCTCGTCTATAGCCGGACGCAAGCGAAGGCCGAGGAGCTGGTGCAACTAGGCGCCGAATGGAAGCCGACTGTGGCGGAGCTTGCTCAGGAAGCTGATGTCGTCATTACGATGGTCGGTTATCCTTCGGATGTGGAGGAAGTGTACCTCGGGGGTGCCGGGATCGTGGCGAACGCCAAGCCGGGCGCTTATGTGATTGATATGACAACTTCAAGTCCGTCGCTTGCCAAGCGTATATATGACGCGGCACGTGAGGAAGGGCTCCACTCGCTGGACGCTCCCGTATCCGGCGGCGATATCGGCGCACGCGAAGCTCGGCTGTCTATCATGGTCGGGGGCGACGAGGCGGCGTTCGAGGCGGTGAAGCCTCTGTTCGAGATTATGGGCAAGAACATCGTGCTGCAAGGCGCTGCGGGAGCGGGACAGTATACGAAAATGTGCAACCAAATTGCCATCGCGACGAATATGATCGGGGTTTGCGAAGCGCTTGTGTATGCTAAAAAAGCGGGTCTGGATCCTTCGACGGTGCTGAAGAGCATCGAGAGCGGCGCGGCTGGTAGCTGGTCCTTGAGCAATCTCGGTCCGCGGATGATCGCGGGCAATTTTGCGCCGGGCTTCTATGTGAAGCATTTCATCAAGGACATGCGCATCGCCTTGCAGTCCGCCGAGGAGATGGGCTTGCAGCTGCCGGGGTTGGAGCTGGCGCGTTCGCTCTATGGACGATTGGCCGAGATGGGCGAGGAGGACAGCGGCACGCAGGCATTGTTCCGCTGGTTTGAAGCGCAGTAAGGGGAGTCAGGTCGGGATGCGACTACGGAAGCGGACGGAAGGGAACAACTGTTAGTGTGGGTTTTTTCAGTTGGATTTTCCGAAGGCAAGGAGTCGTGAAATAGATGAGCCCGAGCAAGTCAAGCTTGAAGTCAAGCCGCGGCGCCGATCATGAGGGAGGCTTCGAGGGGCCGGTGCAGCCGTTCGAGCCGATCTCGACGGATGTAATCCCGGTCGGCCCCGGCTGGGTGTCCCAGATCAAGTGGGACGGCGTTCGGATGCTGACGTATTACGACGGGGAGACGGTGCAGCTCGTCAACCGCCGGTTGAACGACCGCACGATGCAATACCCCGAATTTCATCACATTGCCCGCTACTGCTCCGCGTCCTCGGTCATCCTGGACGGGGAGCTGATTGCGTTCGACCAGAAGAAACCGTCCTTCCACGAAATCATGAAACGGGACTCGCTGCGCAAACAGCAAAACGTGACACGGGCCATGCAGACGACTTCCGTGACTTATATGCTGTTCGATGTGTTGTATGTCGATGGCCGGTGGGTGACCGGTCTGCCGTTGTCGGAGCGGCAGCGGCTGCTGCAGGACATCATCCGGCCGCAGCCGGACGTGCAGCTGACGCAGAATTTCCCGGACGGCGCCCAGCTGCTGGAAGCGATGCGGCAGCATGGCATGGAGGGCGTCGTCGCCAAGGAGCTGAGCAGCACTTATGCAATCGGAGGCAAGGACAAGCGCTGGGTGAAGAAGAAGCTGTTCTACGACATCACGGCGGTTGTAGGCGGAGTGACGTACCGGGACGGGACGGTGAATGCGCTGCTGCTGGGCTTGTACGGGGAGCAGGGGCTTGTGTACATCGGCCATGCGGGCGCCGGCAAGTTCACTGTGGAGGATTGGCGTCGGATGACGGCGGCGGTTGTGCCGCTGATTCGGCCGAGCAAGCCGTTCGTGAACGAGCCGGAGCGGAGCAAGGAGGCGACTTGGGTCGAGCCGCGCTTCGTCGTGAAGGTCCAGTACATGGAGTGGACGCCTTACGGCACTATGCGGCATCCGGGCCTGCATGCAGTTGTCGATGTGCCGCCGGAGCAGTGCACGTTTCAGCAGGGGTGAGGGGACTGGGTGGCGTGTAGGTGTGCAGTGCTTGCTGCTGGTGTTCGGGCGAGCAGTGGTGCTTGTTTGCAAGCATGCGGTTGTGCAGTGTTTGCTTGCGTTCTTACGGGCGTGCAATGCTTGGCTTGCTTGCATACGGGCTTGTAGTGAAGGTGTGAAGCGAGTGCGTGCGGAAGTATAGTGTTTGCTTGCGGATGTGTAGTGTTTGTTTGTAGGTGTCCGGGCGTGCAGTGTCTGCTTTCGTGCGGCCGTGAGTGTTTGCTTGCGGGCGTGCGATGTGTAGTGTTTGTTTGCAGGCGTGCGGATGTGAGTGTTTGCTTGCGTGCTTGCAGGCCTACTTACCCTCTCGGTGCCCAGAGCATGACGGACACCCCGACGATGCAGATGAGCGCACCGATCCAATCGTACAGATCGGGCGACTTGCCGTCGACCCACCAGCCCCACAGCACGGCCAGCACGATGAACACGCCACCGTAAGCAGCATACACGCGGCCGAAGGAGGGGAACGTCTGCAGCGTCGGCAGGATGCCATACAAGACGAGGATCGCGCCTCCCAGCACTCCGTACCAGAGCGGCTTCGATTCTCGCAGCCACAGCCACACCAAGTAGCCGCCTCCGATCTCGGCCACCCCGGCGGCTATGAACAAGGCGATCGTCATTGCCATGAGGCTCGGCCTCCTTTCGTGGTTGGATGACCTCGGTAGTTTCCTTCCTTGGTTATTCTTTCTGCGTGTATGCAACTCCTTTAAGAGCT
>NZ_BIMA01000059.1 GCF_004000845.1 Paenibacillus koleovorans NBRC 103111 | reverse complement strand
TTTTCCTCCAATTCGTTAGGTTACCCCTATCATAATTGCGAATCGGAGCGGTTCATACATCCTTTAGTATGTTTTTGATGCTCTTCGTTATGAGCTTTCGTTAATTGTTAACAGAGAAGCTGTTTGGGTATCAGAGAAATGCAAGTCTACAAGCCTTAACGTCGCTGTACGGACAGCTACCATCGCGCCTATTTTTACACATTGGGTCTGTTGAAGGATATCCGCACCCATATTTAGGAGTTGTTTTACTTTTTCGATGGCGGCATCAAACTGAAAGGAATGTCTGCTTCCTGGCAAACCGGAGGCTCCCTCCGCATCTGTCGCTTGGCGTTCAATTTCTGGAACGGCTTGTTTTGCGAACGTGGGAGGACGAAGCGTTCAGGAGCCGATGAAGCCCGAAGGGAATCCGCGTGATTCCCTTTTCTCATAGACACGGGACACCCTACCCCAATCTTCCAAAATCCGGTATGCTGAGATCAGTCGAATTGTCGCTGCGGTGAACTGCGGAATCTGTTCAATGAATGGTTCGTTCGCGATACGAGCCGGAAGGTCAAGAGCGGCTACCGCCAGCGGGCGTTATACGGCGATTACACGGGAGCCTTGCCCCCTGCCTCAGTTACGTATGACATTTGGGGAAATCCGCTTACGGTGTCGGAATATGTGCCGCAGCCATTCCGCTACTCTGGCGAGTATTGGGATAGTGCAACTTCATTGCAGTATTTACGTGCTCGGTGATATGATCCAAGTATTGGTCGGTTTATGGGTGAGGATACGTATGAGGCGCAGATTACGAATCCGCTAGGGCCAGACGAATTAGGAATACGTTTTTATTGTGTGGTACTCATGGGATCGCCTCCAGAGAACTATAGCTTTACATTATCCGGAGGCGGCAGTTTTTCTTCAAAAAATCTGATTTCAGAGTAGTTTCACATGCGAAATGTGGGGTTATTCTAGGTGTGAAGAATGATTTCATTAATTAATTCAGCCCCGTTAACCATATATTTATTGCAGTCAGTAGGTTTAGGGTTGCTTGTATTATTCTACTTCATTAACAAGTATTCCAAGTATCCAACTGGTATATTAATTGGTGCAATATTACTCTCTTTTACATTGATATCATCAGGCGTTATTAGACTCATGCGTGAAATGAATTATGGTCCACATTATGTGGATTTATTTGAAAGCATTTCTTTGATGGGATTGATTGGGATTTTTTTCTTGATGTACGGGGCTATACAGGCAACAAAAAAAGACCAGAGGCTAGACTTCCCCCGCCCCCAAACAAAAAAAGCAGGACCCAAGGTCCTACTCTTCCCGCAGCAAGCGGCGGTCCAGCAAGAAGTTGCCCAGCGGCACGAAGGCGGCGCCGACGGCGAACAGCACTTTGCCGATCGACCACCGATGCACGAACGTCACGTGAGCCACAGCCAGCATGTAGAGCACGAACAGCAGCCCGTGCAACGAACCGACCACCCGCACGGCTTCCGGGAGATCGGCGGCGTACTTGAGCGGCATGGCGATGCCGAGCAGAACCATATAAGATAGCCCCTCCAAGAGGGTAATAATGCGCAAACGGCCCAGGGATGTAGCGAATTGCATGGCTGGCAGCCTCCTCATTTCCGCGGTACCCCTAGTATACTAGACGACTCCGCCCCTGCCTAATGAACATATTGTTACACGCCCTGACCATGCTCGCCGGCCTCACCCTCACCATTCTTTAAGAAAAAATAAATAACCCTTTCCACCCTGCCACACTGTTGTCAAGATTGCCTTGGTATATTAGATTTAGTGAAGCGGACCGTTCCCACCATTAAAAGAGCGTGTTCAAGTCAACACTATACTTAGGAATCAAGAAAGAGTGGAGGAACAGTAGCATGGCAGTGGCAGTCAAAAAGAATCACATGGGCTACGTGATTGCGGGACTTTTGCTCAGCATTCTAATGGCTTCGATGGACAATACGATCGTCGCTACGGCGATGGGGACCATTGTTGGCGAGCTCGGCGGACTGGACAAATTCGTCTGGGTAACCTCCGCGTATATGGTGGCCGAAATGGCCGGCATGCCGATCTTCGGCAAACTGTCCGACATGTACGGGCGCAAACGGTTTTTTATCTTCGGCATCATCGTCTTCATGATCGGCTCGATTCTCTGCGGAACGGCGGACTCGATCGTCGAGCTGAGCATGTATCGCGCGATCCAAGGAATCGGCGGCGGCGCGCTTGTGCCGATCACATTCACGATCATGTTCGACGCGGTTCCTCTGGAAAATCGGGGCAAGCTGACCGGGCTGTTCGGCGCCGTGTTCGGCATGTCGAGTATTTTCGGACCGCTGCTCGGGGCGTACATTACCGACTATGTAGGCTGGGAGTGGGTATTCTACATCAACCTGCCGATCGGGGTCATTGCCTTCTTCTTGGTGGCGAAATTTTACAAAGAATCACTCTCTCACAATAAGCAGAAAATCGACTATTTGGGGGCCATCACGCTCGTCGGTGCCGTCGTGTGCCTTATGTTCGCGCTGGAGCTGGGCGGCAAAGAATTCGCTTGGGATTCCGCAGAAATTCTAGGGTTGTTCGGTGGATTTGTGCTGTTGACCCTGATCTTCCTATTCGCGGAAACGCGCGCGCAGGAGCCGATCATCAACTTCTCCATGTTCAAAGGAAGGCTCTACTGGACGAGCAACGCGATCGCTATGTTCAGCGGCGCCGCCTTTATTACGGCTTCGGTCTATATCCCGATCTTCATCCAAGGCGTGCTCGGCGGTACCGCAACGAACTCCGGTCTCGTCCTGCTGCCGATGATGCTGGGTTCCGTAGTCACGGCTACGATGGGCGGCTTTCTGATGACGAAAATCCAGTATCGGTTCATCATGATCCCGACTCTGATCCTGCTTGCGGTCGGCATGCTGCTGCTGGCCACGCTGTCGCCGGAGTCGAGCCGTCTGATCGTCACGCTGTATATGGTCCTGGCCGGTCTCGGCATCGGCGCCTCGTTCTCCGTCCTGAGCAGCGCGGCGATCCACACGTTCCCGATCAGCATGCGCGGCGCGGCGACGTCCACGCTCAACTTCCTGCGGTCGCTCGGCATGACGCTCGGGATCACCGTGTTCGGCATTATCCAGAGCCATGCGTTCCTGCGCCAGCTGAAGGAGCAGTTCGCCGGCTCCGGGCAGCAGTTGCCTCCGGGCGTTGATCTTTCCGACCCGCGGGCCATTCTGGCGCCTGAACTGCGGGCTAACATCCCGGCGGATGCGCTCGACAAGATCACGACGACATTGTCGTCCTCGATCACGTATACATTCGCTTGGGCGATCGTCCCGGCTGTCATTGCCGTCATCGCGGCGCTCGTCATGAGCAAGGAGAAGCTCGATCCGGAGACGGAAGGGCAAGGCTTCTCGGGCGGACACTAAGCTCGTAGAGGGTAAGCCGCCGAATAAAAGTAACCGCACCGGCTCCAGCTAAGAAGGGGCCAGGCGCGGTTGCTTTTTTGCCTCTAGGACGAGGCTAAAATAAGGCTCTGCCAAATCGGATTATCGCTTCAACCAATCCTCATACCGCGTCGCCATCACAACCGCCTCACCCGTAGGCACGAGGGACTCGTCGTTCACCTCGATGCCGCCGAAGTAACCCGCGCTCTCATCGGTCACCACTTGCCGGGCATCGTCCCTCTGCGTGCTCAAGTATTGGCGGACGAGCGCGTCGAGACGGATTTTCTCGGGACCCGCCACGTCGACGATGCCGTTCACCGGGCGCGAAAGCGCGATGTCGACCAGGGCGAGCGCGACGTCATCCCCAGCGATCGGCTGCGTGTACGCGGACGGGAGCCGAACGATCGGCCCTTCCGTAGCGACATAGGCGATGCTGCCGACAAACTCGAAAAACTGCGTCGCCCGCACGATCGTATATGGGATCGGAGAGCCTGCGATTTGCGTCTCTTGGTTCATTTTTGCGCGGAAGTAGCCGCCCTGCAACAGCCGATCCGTGCCGACGACCGACAGAGCGACGTGATGCTTCACACCTGCAGCCGCCTCGGCGGCAAGCAGGTTCCGCGTCGTCGCATCGAAAAATTCCAATACCGCCTGATCCTCGAACGACGGGGAGTTCATGACGTCCACTACGATGTCTGCACCCTGGAGCGCTTCGGGCAATCCTTCGCCAGTCACTACATTGATGCCAAGCGACTTGGAGGCTGCCACCACGTCATGGCCGAGCTCGCGAAGATTTTTCACCAACTTAGTACCGATCAGTCCGCTGCCGCCTACAACTACGATTTTCATCTGAATCCATTCCTCCTATGGGATAACCCGACGGCCGAAGCTTGATCGAGCCCTATTGGTTTGTTGGTACGTCTATATAACGAGGTAGGCTGGTCCGCTGTGACAAATGCTCCGAAAAAACGGACAAACTAAACATCAACCTCCGGTGTCACAAACACCGCCCCTCGCTCGTTTTATTACAGACTCCAACTTTACGTATTTTCGGGGAACGACTAGACAAGGACGGAAGTGGATCCATCGATGCAAGAGCTATTCACGCAATACAACAGGCTGCTGTTCAAGCTCGCTTACCAGCTGACGGGATCGGTGACGGATGCGGAGGATGTCGTGCAGGACGTGTTCCTGAAAGTGTACGATGTGCCTGCGGACAAGCTGACCGAGCCGAAAGCCTATCTGTGCAAAATGGTCGCGAACCGATGCCGGGATCTACAGAAGACGGCGCGAAAGAAGCGGGAGCAGTACTACGGGGAGTGGCTGCCGGAGCCGTTCAGCAGCTCGGATAACGATACGATGGATGCCGTCGTGCGCGACGATCTGCTGTCCTACGGCATGCTCGTGCTCCTGGAGCGGCTGACGCCTTCGGAACGGATCGTGTTCGTGCTCCGGGAAGCGCTTGGCTTCGAATATGGCGAGATCGCCAGACTGACCGAGAAAAGCGAGGTGAACTGCCGCAAGGTGTTCAGCCGCGCCACCGCCAAAATGGGCCTCGATGCCGATGACGAGCCATTCATCCCCTCGCAGACGGCGAACCGGGAATGGGTGCAAGGGTTTATCGGCGCCCTGAAGCAGGGCAACATGGATCAGATCCTGGCCCTGCTCGATCAAGACGTCGTCTCGATTGCAGACGGGGGAGGCAAAGCGACTGCGGTCCTCAAGCCCCTCGTATCGAAGAAAAAGGTGGCTCATTTCCTACTAGGTGCATTGCGTAAAGGCGCCTTGGTGGATGGAGAAGCCAGATTCGATCTCGAAATGATCAACGGACAGCCGAGCTTTGCCGTTCGTTCCGCGGAGGGCTTGATTCATACCGTGGGTTTGCTTCAGGTGGAGGACAATCGCATTCGCCATTTGTTTATTATCCGCAACCCGGATAAATTGAAGCATGTAGGAGCCTGAACCCAATCCCGGCGCAAGACGATGGATCATCGGAGCTTGCTTTCCCGCGGCATGTACAAATCTTGTCCAACTCGGCTCATCAAATGTGGTATAATCGTGTTCGAATGCTGGACCGGTCAACTGTTATAACGTCAGAAACCGAGTTCAATCGACCGGAACGAGGAGCGCAGGAGGGTGAGGCACGTTGAAGAAAAAAGCGGTATTTTTGAGTATGGCGAATAATCGGAACATAGGCAATGTATACAACGAACGGACTCAGAGCCGGCTGCGCGAGAAGCTCGACTTATCCCCGGAGATGATCAACCCGGAGAATATGGAGCAGCACAAGGAAATGCTGGCGGAAGTCGAGGTGGCGTTTGCTACTTGGGGAATTCCTAAGCTGACCGAGGAGCAGATCGAGCAATACTTTCCGAAGCTGACAATATTGCTGTATGGGGCGGGCTCGGTCCAACATTTTGCGAGGCCTTTCCTGGCCAAAGGGGTAACGATCGTCAGCGCTTGGGCGGCCAATGCCGTACCGGTGGCGGAATTTACAGTAGCCACAATCATTCTCGCGAATAAAGGGTTCGTGCAAACGGCGAATCGATATAAGCAGGTCAGCCATAAAGCATCGAGAGAGCATACCGAAATGTACAAAGGCAACTATGGCGCGACAGTCGGCATTCTTGGCGCAGGCATGATCGGCCGCCGCGTCATCGAGATGCTGCAGAGCTACCGCCTGATCCTCAAAGTGTACGACCCCTTCCTGCCGGATGCCAAAGCCGTCGAGATGGGCGTGCATAAAACCGATCTCATCGATATTTTCTCCAATTGCGATACGATCTCGAACCACCTGGCCAACCTGCCGGAGACGCAGGGCATTCTGAACAAGGATCATTTTGATAAAATGCTGCCGCACGCAACGTTCATCAACACGGGACGCGGCGCGCAAGTGGTGGAAGCGGATTTGATTCAGGCGCTCAAGGATGTGCCGACCCGCACGGCGCTGCTCGATGTGACGTACCCGGAGCCGGTCGAGGTGGACAGTGAGCTGCTGAAGCTGGACAACGTCGTCCTGACGCCGCACATCGCCGGTAGCTTCGGGCAGGAAGTGGCGCGGATGGGCGTCTATATGGAAGAAGAGTACGAGCGCTTCACGAAAGGCGAGCCGCTGCGGTACCAAGTGACGCTCGAGATGCTGGCTACGATGGCTTGATTTTGCAAAAGCTTCCCCCGATGACCGTGGCGGTTCGTCGGGGGTTTTGATTTGGGAGGAGTGGGAGCATGAGAGAGACGTTCACGCATCGGATCGAGTCGCTGGAACAGTTGGAGACGGAGCTGCGGCCGATCGCAGGTTACCCTGGCAAGCTGGCGGATAGCAAGATGAAGGACCGACTGGACGAGCATGCGATAGGCTGGATCGCCAAGTCCCCGTTCGTGATGATGGCCACCTCGGATGATCAGGGCCGCTGCGATGTGTCGCCGCGAGGGGATGCGCCGGGGTTCGTTCATGTGGTCGACGAGCGGCATTTGTTCCTGCCGGAGCGTCCGGGCAACCGCCGATGGGACTCGATCCGCAACCTGCTGACGAATCCGGGGATTGGGTTGATTTTTCTCATCCCGGGCGTGGAGGAGACGTTCCGCGTGAATGGCCGAGGCGTCGTCACGCGCGATCCGGCGCTGCTCGAAGCGACGGCGGTCCAAGGCAAGCTGCCGCTGATGGGCATCGGGGTGGAGATCGATGAATGTTACCTGCATTGCGCGAAAGCTTTCAAGCGGTCGGGGCTGTGGCGGCCGGACACTTGGCTGGAAGCGGGCGACAGGCCGAGCGTGTCGGAGCTGCTGGTGGCGCATTGTCGGACGGCGATGCCGGAGGTTACGCTAGGTGAAGTGGAGGCTAGCTTGCAGGAGAGCTATACGAAGCGGCTGTATTAAGGTGGCGGAGGCAGACGGCTAGAGGCTGGCGCCATCGGCAGCGAAACCGCGCGGCGCCTCGCTGCCGGCTGGCGTAGTCCGATGACCGTTAAAGATAGTGAGCCGAGTAAGGCTCAATTGAGTTCGAATTTTCATATGAAACGTGCATCCTTTGCGCCATCTTGGCCCACTTTGTTCGATATTTCATATAAGATCGGCTTCATCCCGGCAATCCATGCTCACTCTGTACGATATTTCATACAAAGTTTGCACATTGTCGGTTATCTCGGCTAAATGTGGTCGGTTTTTCATACAAAGTCCGCATCTAGCCGAAGATCTCGGCAAAGTTTGTTCGCTTTTTCGTATAAATTCATCGGTAGAGGAGGAGGTGGCGGCGTGAATCGCGTGCTGGTGACGGGGTATCGGGCGAATGAGCTTGGCATTTTTTCGATGAAACATCCGGGTATCCCGATTATTCGCAAGGCTATTCGGCGGCAGCTTCTCGTTCTGCTCGAGGAAGGGCTGGAATGGGTCGTCGTGAGCGGCCAGTGGGGCGTCGAGCTGTGGGCGGCGGAAGTCGCGCTGGAGCTGAAGACGGAGTACCCGCAGCTGCAGCTTGCGGTGATCACCCCTTTTCTGGAGCAGGATGAGAAATGGAGCGAGGAGAAACGCGGCGTGTACGGCAGTGTGCTGCAGCGAGCCGACTTTGTGTCCAGCGTAACGAAGACGAAGTACGACGGGACGTGGCAGTTCGCGGAGAAGGACAAGTTCTTGCTGCGGAATACGGACGGGCTGCTGTTGGTGTATGACGAGGAGAATGAAGGCTCGCCTCGGTTCATTCGCCGTCAGGCGATGCAGCTGGCCGAGAAAGGCAGCTATCGGATCGTGACCATCAACGCCTATGATTTGCAAAATGTCGCGGAAGAGGAGCGCGCCGAGTCGTTTGAGTAACGGGTGAGCTTCAGGTGGAGTTGCTGAAGTTGCTGGAATTGCTGGAGTTGTTGGACTGAGCTGGGGCCGGCTCGCTTGTGATTGATTTCCAATTGGAACGGGTATTCTATGGGCATCTGATTTGAAAAAATGGGAGGCTGTTTATGATGGATTACCGGGTGGAGAAAGATACGATGGGCGAGGTGCGCGTGCCGTCGGACAAGCTGTGGGGCGCGCAGACGGAGCGCAGCCGCAATAACTTCCGCATCGGCGGGGTCGGGGACCGGATGCCGATCGAGGTGGTGCATGCGCTGGCGCTGCTGAAGCGGGCGGCGGCAGAGGCGAACCGCGAGCTGGGCAAGCTCGATGCCGAGAAGGCGGCGGCTATAATGGAAGCAGCGGGCGAAGTGGCGGAGGGGAAATGGGACGAGCATTTCCCGCTGGTCATCTGGCAGACGGGGAGCGGGACGCAGACGAACATGAACGTCAACGAGGTCGTCGCCCGGCTTGCGAATGAGCGGCTGGAGGCGGCGGGGAGCTCGGTGCGAATTCATCCGAACGACGACGTGAATCGCTCGCAGAGCTCGAACGACACGTTCCCGACGGCGATGCATGTCGCGGGCGTGCTCGAGGTCGAGCGGCGGCTGCTGCCGGCGTTGGCCGCGCTGCAGGAGACGCTGCGGCTCAAGATGGAGGCGTTCGCCGACATCGTCAAGATCGGGCGGACGCATCTGCAGGACGCCACGCCGCTGACACTCGGGCAGGAGGTCAGCGGCTGGCACGCGATGCTCGAGAGGAGCGCGTCGATGCTGCGGCTCGGCTTGCCGCATATGCTCGAGCTGGCGATCGGCGGCACCGCCGTCGGCACAGGGCTGAACGCCCACCCGCGCTTCGGGGAGGCGACAGCGGCGGTGCTGGCCCGCGAGACGGGCCGGCCGTTCGTATCGGCGGCGAACAAGTTCCACGCGCTGACGAGCCACGACGCTGTCGTGTTCGCGCATGGCGCGATGAAGGCGCTGGCCGCCGACCTGATGAAGCTCGCCAACGACGTGCGTTGGTTGGCGAGCGGCCCCCGCTGCGGGATCGGCGAGCTGACGATCCCGGAGAACGAGCCGGGCAGCTCGATCATGCCCGGCAAGGTAAATCCGACCCAGAGCGAAGCGCTGACGATGGTCGTCTGCCAGGTGATGGGCAACGACGCCGCCATCGGCTTCGCCGCGAGCCAGGGCAACTTCGAGCTGAACGTGTTCAAGCCGGTCATCATCAGCAACTTCCTGCATTCGGCGCGGCTGCTGGCCGATGCGATGGACTCGTTCCGCGAGCATTGCGCGGACGGGATGGAGCCGAACCGCGAGGCAATTCGTCGTTATCTCGACGAATCGCTGATGCTGGTTACGGCGCTGAACCCGCATATCGGCTACGAGAACGCCGCCGCCATCGCCAAACGCGCGCATCGCGAAGGGCTGACGCTGCGCGATGCGGCTTTGCAGAGCGGCCTGTTGACCGGGGAGAAGTTCGATGAGGTTGTTCGGCCGGAGCAGATGATCCATCCCCGCGATTAAATAAGTTGTACATACAACTTGCCGCGATGCTATAATGGTTCCTAATAGAGCGAGGTCGAGGAGCCGAGACAGCATGGCAGATTCACGAGCATTGCCGAAATATTTGCAGCTGAAGCGAGAAATATTGGGCTGGCTGGAAGCCGGACGGTACGTGGAAGGCGACCGGATGCCGACCGAGCATGAGCTCGCCGAGCGGTACGGGATGAGTCGGCAGACGGTGCGGCAGACGTTCGGGGAGCTCGAGCAGGAGGGGCGCATTCACCGCGTACAGGGCAAGGGCACGTTTGTGTCCGGGCCGAAGGCGTCGTTGCGGTTGCGTGTCGACGCCGGTGGGCTGAAGGAGCGGCAGGCGTGGGACGACGAGCCGGATGCGCATCAGCCGCAGGCCGGCAGGCCGGAGGAGCAGCAATCGCAGTATGGCGTGCTGAGCGAGCTTCAGTTGCGAGATGGCGGGCCGCGCGAGCTATCCTCTGCATACCGGGAGGCATTGTCCCGGGCGGCGTCGGCGGACTCGCCCCTGTCTGCGGCGTCGCACCGGCCTGCCCCGGTCGATGTACAGACGATCGGCATCGTGACCACTTACATCTCCGACTACATCTTCCCGCATATTGTGCGGGGGGCGGAGGCTGCCCTGCGCAGCCGCGGGTACCGGATGGTGCTGACGAGCACGGACAACGACAAGACCAAGGAGCGGGAGAGCCTCGAGATGCTCATGCGCGAGCCGCTGAGCGGCTTGATCTTGGAGCCGACGCGCAGCGCCGAGGGGAATCCGAACTCGTCGTTGTACCTGGCACTTGACTACAAGCGCATCCCGTACGTGATGATCAACGAGCGATATGCGGAGATGAGCTGTCCGGTGATCAAGGTGAATGACGAGGCTGGCACATACAAGGCGACAGAGCACTTGATTGCGCTGGGGCATCGGCGGATCGCCGGTTTCTTCAAGACGGACGACCTGCAAGGGATGAACCGGTTGAAAGGATTCACGGGCGCGCATCGCGATCATGGCGTGCCGCTTCTGCCGGAGGGCGTCGTCCAGTATACGACGGCGACCAAGGACAGCTGGCCGGAGCAGGCGGCAGCGGCGATGCTGGGCGACGCGGCGGCAGGGCCGACAGCAATCGTCTGCTACAACGACGAGCTGGCGGTGCGCCTGCTGCAGACGATCCGCTCGGCCGGGCTGCGCGTGCCGGAGGACTTGTCGATCGTCGGCTTCGACGACGCCTCGCTCGCCACCGCGACCGAGGTTAAGCTGACAACGCTGACGCATCCGAAGACCGACATGGGCGCGCGTGCGGCGGAATGGATCGTCGCCCTGATCGAGGGTCGGCCGCTCGAGAGCCGCGAGTACGTATACGAGCCGGAGCTGATCTTGCGCGGGTCGACCAGCGAGCCGCGTGGGTGAAGACACGAGCGGGCAAAGAGCGAGTAGGGGGAAGGCATCTTAGATGGCAGTAGCGGACTTCGATCTGTTTTGCTAGCGTCAGCGTCTCCATGGATTATCAAACGTTGGGTTGGCCCAATGATAGTCGTTCGCGTGGTCGGCTGCCGTCAAGTCATGATTTAACTGTCGTACCCTTCCCTAGCTTAATCAACAACCCTCATTCCAAAGTCTTATTACTTCTTTAGTTCAAAATTTTCAAAACTTAATTTATAAATATCTGGTTTCTTTAGTTGATTTAAAAAATCCAAACCATAACTTGAATCAAAATAATTCATCATCAAAGTCATTACAAGTCCATGTGTTCCAATAGCTATTTTTTTCCCGGAGTGTTCTTTCAGTTCCTTCATCGTATGGTGATTCAGCATGCCTAACCATTTAGACAATGGTGTTCAAAATAATCCTCCTTGAATACTGTGATTTCACATAATGTTACGTTGACCAAGTTCCAGAAAACAACTTACAAAACGTTAATGAAAAAACAGACCGTGATACGGTCTGCTTCATACTTTACTTGTTGGCTACTTCATGCCTGGAGCTTTGATACCTTTGACAATAATGGAATCATCTTTGAAATTATAGAGATAGTAGACCTTATAACTTTGTACAAGAATTCGGCGCGTTTTGGCCCATGGTCCCTCTTTGTACTCTTTATATCCTTCGAAAGGTGTAATTGCGACAAGACGATCTTGTATCGCCTTAATCAGTCGGACTTGAAACTCTATCGTTTCCTGATCAGTAAAATGAACGCTTTGTATATTTGCAATCCGTTTTAAAACGGTTTCGGTTAGAGTGACTTTTCGCATTATTTTGAATGGTAATCCTTGATAAAGCGAATAGCCTCTTCTGTCGTATATACTCTGCCAGCAATTATATCCTCTTCGGAGTCTAGTAACATTTGTTTAAGTTCCGGATCGGCTTCAATTTCTGCAGCTATGTCTTCCGGGATGAACGAGTGATCTCGATTCACCGTCATTCTAACTTCCGTTCCGTACACATCGACAATAACATCATTTTCACCATGAAGCAGTTTCCAAAGCGTATCTTTGGCTTGATTATCCAAGGTTATTCTTTTCGGCATCTTGATCAACTCCTTATGTTTACAGTATACACCACACACTTAATTCAGGATACCGCGGAGTTGGTTCAATTACACTATCCTGCCCGATAACGTAAAAACGGCTACTACACAGTAGCCGTTCCAGTAACCTCGATTACATTAGGTGCAATTATAGGCGCTGACTTTAGAGGAGAACGCCCCCTCCGAATTCAATCAGCTTCCGGGTTACTTCGGATGCTCCTGCTCCAACCGCCGCATGAACTCATCGACCGCGCTGTAGCCTTGCATTTTCAAGTACCAGTTGTTCGCCGCCGCTTCCACCAAACCCGCCACATCGCGACCGGGCTGCAGTTGAATCTCGATATGCGGGATCCGCACGTCCATGTACTCCGTGAACTTCGGCTCCAGCTCCAAGTCGTTGTTGAGCGCGTTCTCCTGCCATTTCGACAGCTCGATGTCGAGCACGATCCGCGTCTCGTCCTGGAACGCCTTCCGGCCATACAGCCGGGAGACGTTCACGAGCCCGATGCTGCGCAGGGCAAGAAATTCCTTGTTCATGCCATTGTGCGTGCCGAGAATCGATTCCGAGCTGAGCTTTTTCAACACGACAATGTCATCCGCCACCAGCCGGTGCCCGCGCCGAATGAGCGTGTGGGCCGTCTCGCTTTTGCCGACCCCGGACTTGCCCCGCAGCAAAATGCCGATCCCGCTTACGTTCACGCACACCCCATGCACCGCGATTTCAGGCGCCAGCGCTTTGGACAAGTAGTTGTCGACAAGATCAAGGAACTTGAAAGTCGGCAGAGAGGTGCGCAACAGCGGAATGCCCTCCTGCTCGCAATGCTTCAACAGGTACGTCAGCCCCTCCAAGTCGCGCGTCACCACGAAACAAGGCGGATGATACTTCACGATGTTGCCGATCCGATCGTTGCGCTCGTCCTCGGTCAACGTATGCAGGTAGTTGATCTCCTTGCGGCCCAGCACCTGCACATGCGCATGCGAGAAAAAGTCGAAATACCCGGTAAACTCCAGCCCCGGCCGATGTGCCTTGGGCTTCTCGATCTTTCTATGCAAGTCGTCGCTTCCGGCCAGCACTTCCAGCTTGAACCGCTCGACCAAATCTTGAACGTTAATGCCTTTAATCATCAAGAACTCCTCCAATAAAACGGGTTATCCATATATACGTTATATACGCGCAAATCCCTGCTCTGTATTCAAAATAGTTTGTCCGAGAAGGGACATTTTTTCTGGGAAAAGGAAGGGGGAGGGTGGAGGAAAGAGGAGAGGAAAAAGTGCTAGCCAAATTTGTACGTACAACTATATAATGGGGGTATATTGCGGCAAGGTGGGGTGTATAGGTTGTTAGTACAACTGAAGCAGCAGGTGCTGCAGGCGAATTTGGATTTGCCCAAACACGGACTCGTTACATTCACGTGGGGAAATGTGAGCGGCATCGACCGCAAGTCGGGGTTGGTCGTCATCAAGCCTAGCGGCGTGCCCTATGAAGAGCTGGAGCTGAACGATCTTGTCGTCGTGAACTTGGAAGGCGAGGTTGTAGAGGGGCGGCTGAAGCCGTCCTCGGATACGCCGACGCACATCGCGCTATACCGGGCGTTCCCGCAAATCGGCGGCATCGTGCATACGCATTCGCCGTGGGCGACGAGCTGGGCGCAAGCCGGCCGGCCGATTCCGGCGCTGGGGACGACGCATGCGGATTATTTTTACGGCGAGATTCCATGCACCAGGGCGATGACCGAAGCGGAGATTCGCGGCGCCTATGAGCTGGAGACCGGCCATGTGATTATCGAGACGTTCCAGAAGCGGGGGATCGATCCGGGCTACATGCCGGGCGTGCTCGTGAACAGCCATGCGCCGTTCGCCTGGGGCAAGGATGCGCATCAAGCGCTGCATAACGCCGTCGTGCTCGAAGAGGTGGCCAAGATGGCGCTGCAGACGTACCAGCTGAACCCGGCGGTGCAGCCGATGGATCAGGCGCTGCTTGACCGCCATTTTCTGAGGAAGCATGGGGCCGCCGCTTACTACGGGCAGACTCAGGAGAAGAGCTTGTGATTGGCATGGGTAGAGCACGGGCGATAGAACAACCGAGGGGATGAGGAACGAAATGGGGAACGAGAATGGGAGCGAGTTGGGGAACGAGCTGGGGAGCGGAGTGAGGAGTGAGATGAGGAACAAGGCGGGGAACGAGCTAGGGAAAAAGTATGCCATCGGCGTCGACTATGGAACCGAGTCGGGGCGGGCGGTGCTGGTCGATCTGGCCGACGGGACGGAGATCGCCGATCATGTGACGCCGTATCCGCACGGCGTCATCGATGAAGCGCTGCCGGGCTCGGGGCTGAGGCTCGAGCCCGACTGGGCGTTGCAGCACCCGAGCGATTACATCGAGGTGCTGCGCCGTTCGGTGCCTGCCGTTCTGCAGGCATCCGGCGTGTCGGCCGACGACGTGATCGGCGTCGGCATTGACTTCACGGCATGCACGATGCTGCCGGTGGATGAGGGCGGTCAGCCGCTGTGCCTGGACCCGGCTTGGGCCGACAATCCGCACAGCTGGGTGAAGCTATGGAAGCATCACGCCGGGCAAGACGAGGCGAACCGGATCAACGCGGTAGCCGCGGAGCGCGGGGAGACGTTTCTGTCGCGGTACGGGGGCAAGATTTCGTCCGAGTGGATGATGGCCAAGGCTTGGCAAATCCTGAACGAGGCGCCTGAAGTGTACGAGAAAGCCTCGCTTATGATGGAAGCGACCGACTGGGTTATTTACCAGCTGACGGGCCGATTCGTGCGCAACAGCTGCACCGCCGGCTACAAGGCGATGTGGCACAAGCAGGATGGTTATCCGAGCCGCGAGTTTTTCGCTGCGCTTGATCCTCGGCTGGCTGACCTGACCGAGACCAAGCTGGGCGGCGACATCGCGCCGCAAGGGGCGAAGGCCGGCGAGCTGACGGAAGAGATGGCCTCGCTGACGGGGTTGAAGGCGGGGACCGCCGTGGCGGTCGGCAATGTGGATGCGCATGCCGCGGTGCCGGGCGTCGGGGTCGTTACCCCGGGCAAGCTCGTCATGGCGATGGGCACCTCGATCTGCCACATGCTGCTCGGCACCGAAGAGAAGCAGGTGGAGGGCATGTGCGGCGTCGTCGAGGACGGCATTATCCCGGGCTTCTTCGGGTATGAGGCGGGGCAGTCGGCGGTCGGCGATATTTTTGCCTGGTTCGTGGACGAGGCGGTGCCGGGGTATGTGCGGGAAGCTGCCGAGCAGGAAGGCTTGAACGTGCATGAGTGGCTAGAGCGGCAGGCGGCGCGGTATGAACCGGGGCAAACCGGGCTGATCGCGCTCGACTGGTGGAATGGCAACCGCTCCGTGCTTGTCGACACCGATCTGACCGGATTGATCGTCGGCTGCACTTTACAGACTAAGCCGGAGGAAATGTACCGCGCGCTGTTGGAGTCGACGGCGTTCGGCACGCGCAAGATTATTGACGCTTTCCACTCGAACGGCGTGGAAGTGAATGAAGTATATGCTTGCGGCGGCTTGCCGCAGCGCAACCGGCTGCTGATGCAGATCTACGCCGATGTGACGAACCGGGAAATCAAGATCGCCGACTCGAAGCAGACCCCTGCCCTGGGGGCCGCGATGTTCGGAGCGGTCGCGGCCGGTTCGGAGCGCGGAGGCTACGAAAGTGTAGTTGAAGCTGCGGCACGTATGGCCCGGGTAAAGGAAGAGACTTATCGACCGATACCTGCGAACGTCGCCGTGTACGAGAAGCTTTACCAGGAGTACAGCTTGCTTCACGACTACTTCGGCCGGGGCGGCAACGACGTGATGAAGCGGTTGAAGGCGATCAAGGAAAATGCAGTTCATGGCAGCGGGAGCGGGGAGGCGGTATCGACATGTTAACGATTGGAGCTTATGAGTTTTGGTTGGCTACGGGGAGCCAACATTTGTACGGCCCGGAGACGCTGCTCGAGGTCGAGCGGGATTCGCGGGATATCGTCGAAGGGCTGAATCGGAGCGGCATGCTGCCGTTCCCGGTCGTGTTCAAGCCGGTGCTGACGACGCCGGATGCGATCCACAGCTTGTGCGTCGAGGCGAATGCCGCGGCAACATGTGCGGGCGTCATCACTTGGATGCATACATTCTCGCCGTCCAACATGTGGATCGCCGGCCTCGCCGAGCTGCGCAAGCCTCTGTTGCATCTGCACACGCAGTACAACCGCGACATTCCATGGTCCGGCATCGACATGGACTTCATGAACTTGAACCAAGCCGCGCATGGCGACCGCGAGCATGGCTTTATCGGCGCCCGTATGGGCGTGGCGCGCAAGGTGATCGCCGGCCACTGGGCCGACGGACGCGTGCAGGAGCGCATCGCCGGCTGGATGCGCGTCGCGGCGGCCGGCACCGAGAGCCGGCGGCTCAAGGTCGCGCGCTTCGGCGACAACATGCGCCAGGTCGCCGTCACCGAGGGCGATAAGGTGGAGGCGCAAATCCGCTTCGGCTGGTCGGTGAACGGCTACGGCATCGGCGACTTGGCTGCGCGCATGCGCGACGTGAGCGACGCCGAGGTGCGAAGCTTGTTCGACGAGTATGCGGAGCTGTACGACTTGCCGGCCGGGGTGTCGGGGGCAGGCGGCAGCGCGGGCTTCGGTTTGGCAGATGTGTCGGGCGGTTCTGTTGGCGGCGTTGGTGGCAATGGAGGTTTCAGCTCCGGTAGCGCTGTGCGGGATTCCATTCTGGAGCAGGCTCGCATCGAGATCGCGCTTAAGGCGTTCCTCGAGGAAGGCGGCTTCAGCGCCTTCACTACGACGTTCGAGGACTTGCACGGCTTGAAGCAGCTGCCGGGATTGGCCGTCCAACGGCTTATGGCGCAAGGCTATGGGTTCGGCGGCGAAGGCGACTGGAAAACGGCGGCGCTCGTACGGGTGCTGAAGCTGATGGCCGGCAACGAGGGCACCTCCTTCATGGAAGACTACACATATCACATGGATCCGGCCAACGAGTTGGTGCTCGGCGCGCATATGCTGGAGATTTGCCCGACGATCGCTGCGGGTCGCGCACGCATCGAGGTGCATCCGCTGTCCATCGGCGGCAAGGAAGACCCGGCGCGGCTTATCTTCGATGGCTTGGCGGGACGCGCGGTGAACGCCTCGCTCATCCAGCTGAACGGCCGCTACCGCCTCGTCGTGAACGAGGTAGAGGCGGTGGAGCCGCCGCATGCGATGCCGAAGCTGCCTGTCGCGCGTGTGCTCTGGAAGCCGCTGCCGTCGCTGAGCGAATCGGCCGAGGCTTGGATCTACGCCGGCGGTGCGCACCACACCGCCTTCTCCTACAAGGTGACCGCAGAGCAGCTGGCGGACTGGGCGGAGCTGACCGGCATCGAGTGCGTGGTGATCGACGGCTCGACGAATGTGAGCCGATTCCGCAACGAGTTGCGCGTGAACGAGCTGTTTTGGCGGCTGAAGCCATAGCAAGTTTTGGAAAAGTGAACAAAGTGTTTAGAAGTTGAAAAAGTGTCTCTAGTCCGGCAGGACTCGTTGCGCTACAGTAGGGGTAGATTCGAGCGTACAGCTTGTCCGGCTGGAATGGAGGACTTTATTCAATATGACTATTACATTGAAGCCGATGACGCCCGAGCATACCGCTGCGATCGTCGACATCTGGAATAAGGAATGGATTGATCACTATCCGATGCGGGAGCGGCTCATTCGGCAGAACATCATGGAGGACCGCAATACTTGCTGGTCGGGCTCGATGGTGGCTTGGGATGAAGCTGAGGGACGGGTTGTCGGATTCGTTGCGGCGAAATTTTGGCAGGACCCCGAGGCAGGCGTCGATCTGAGCTCCGATCAGGGGTGGATTCATGCACTGGTCGTCGATCCGGCCTGCCGGGGCTGCGGAATCGGCACCCTGCTGCTGCGCGAGGCGGAATCGGCTTTGCGTGTCTGTGGCGTAAAACAGGTGAGGATCGGCAACGATTTTCATTGGCGCGTGGTGCCGGGGATTCCCGGCAAGGGCGGCGAGGCTCTGGCGGAGGGACCGGAAGCGAGGCGATGGTTTCTGACGCGCGGGTATGCGGACGTGGACATCGTCTATGATTTGCTCAACGAGTATTCGGCGTCTGATCGTGTGGAGCTGCCCGTGTCGGCCGGCGTAACGTTCCGGTTGGCGAAGCCGGAAGACCGCGAGGCGCTGAACGCTTTCATGGAGCGGTGTTTTCCCGGGCGATGGGAGTATCAGACGAAGCAGTATTGGCAGCGGGGCGGCACCGGACGCGAATTCGTCGTGCTGGTGAAGGACACCGAGACGGAGATGGAGACGGGAGACCGCGGCGAGATCATCGGCTTTTGCCGGCTGAACGATGCGCAGTCGCCGTTTCTGGCGCAGAACGTGTACTGGTCGCCTCTGTTCGAGCAGGAGCTCGGCGGCGTCGGCCCGCTCGGCATCGACGAGCAGTTCCGCGGCTACCGCTATGGTCTCTCGATCGTGCAGGCGGCGATCCATTTTCTGCGCGAGCGGGGCATCCGGCACATCGCGATCGACACGACGCCGTACGTCGATTTCTATGGCAAGCTCGGGTACCGGACGTGGAAGACGTACTGGCGGGTGAATAAGCAGTTGGAGTAGCATAGCTGTGTGAACAAGAAAGCCGTCCCGGTTGGGGCGGTTTTCTGCTATTCCAAGACTGCCGCCCTCCACCAGCCCCGCCGTATCCGCAACCCGGCCACTTTTCCCACCAGTAACTGCGAATTGTTGACGCTCCTCGACCAGACCGATCGTTTCCTCACTTCACACGCTCCCCCAACCAAATGTATGTGGAAATCCACATCCATTGAACCCCATGTTACTTTGTCGTTCCCACCAGCCCTACCGTATTCCGCACCCAGCCGCTCTTACGCTACAGTACCATCTGTCCGGCTTTTCTTATGTTGGGAAGGTTCCGATCTTAGCTTCGCAACTTCTGCGGACAGCAGAGCCCCCTTATTTGTGAAGAAAATGCCTGTTTCGAAAGTTTAGCGGACCCAGGAGCCCTTTGGGTGAAACGCGAGGAATCGAAGAGCAAACCATGCAAGGTCATCTGTGTCCGCATTCGGTCGAGTGAAGCCTTATTTGAGCAAAATAAGGTCCGCTGTGTCCGGCAAAGTCGCCTGGCTATGTTGAAATGGAACTCATCGGCTCGTTTGTTTTCCTGCGCGTCATTTGGTAAGCTTTGGGGTAATCTAGTGTACGAGGAGGGGAGCGCCATGAGTGATCAATTATCCCCGGAAGCGGCGGAGCACCGCCGGCCGGAGCATGAAGTGGATACGCAGTTTTTGAACCGTTGGTCGCCGCGGGCTTATTTGCCGAAGGAGGTGCCCGCCGACGTGCTCGGCTCGCTTCTCGAGGCTGCCCGGTGGGCGCCTTCCAGCGGCAACGGCCAGCCGTGGCGCTATGTAGTGGCGCGGACGCTGGAGGACCGCGAGCGCGTGCTGTCGTTCGTCAATCCGTCGAACGCCGAATGGTGCGCCCAAGCGCCGGTGCTCGTCGTCGTGTTCGCCCACCAGGTGCAGGCGAACGGCAACCCGAACCGCTGGGGCGGGTTCGACGCCGGCACCTCTTGGGGCTACCTCGCGCTGGCGGCGTCGCAGCTTGGCCTCAGCGCCCATGCGATGGGCGGCTTCGACAAGGACAAGGCCCTCGAAGCGCTCGGGGTGCCGGGCGACGGCTCGTTCGAGGCGATGGCCGTCATCGCCCTCGGCTACCGCGGCCCGAAGGAGCAGCTCACCGAGCGCAATCGGGAGCGGGAGAAGCCATCCACGCGTCGAGCGTTCGAGGAGTCGTTCTTTGAAGGCCGTTTCGGGACCGGCTTGAAGGTGTAGCCGGAAGCCGCTAGAAATGGCGAAGACCGTCCAATGCCAGCAGGCTGTTGAGCATAGGGCGGTCTTTTTGAACAGATTTTTGAACAGATAAGAAATTTAAATCCTTTACAGAACTAAAGCATAAGGGGGAATTGCGGAGCCGGGTTCGCACACCCCGTCTGGAAAAAACCGCTCCAATTCGGCAAATTCGGCCTACAGACACCGTGCTGCGAGGCGGCATCATGGATGCTAAAAATGGGGCGGCTGTGCAGAGTAGCAGAGGAGCAGAGGAGTATCTTCGAAGAAGCCAAGTTACTGGCCGGGCATGAGAGAGTCGTTCTGAAACCTGGGGATAGTGCCGAGAGGGACTGTACAAGCAGAAAATAGCCGCCGACCTCCAAGTAACCTTGCTCATTATGCTCTGTAAGATCTGTAAGCTCCGAATGCTCCGAATGCTCCGTAAGCTCCGCAGTCCGAAAAAATCGGACTACAGATTGCGTCCCCGTCGACAAAAGCTCTGCAGTCCGAATTTGTCGAATTGGAGCGGTATTTTCGGGAGGGGGTGCGTGGAAATGGCTCTGCAAGTGGGTGAATTCGGACTACGACGCCTATCACGTTTCGCTCACGCCATGCAATCCGAAAAAGTCGGACTACAGACACCGATGCCGCGAGGCGGCACTTTGGATGCGGACTCATGAGGCGAATTTTCAGAGTTGGCCCAACGGAATCCTTACGCCAGTGGACCGCCAGAGTGATCTTCCCTGCCGGTTCCTTACCGTACTGAAGCGGTGGAGAACCTTCCTTAACCTCCCTACAGAACCAAGGTTGTGTGAAAGAAGAATGAGGGTGCTCGCACAGGAAGTTTAGCGGACAATAGGTGCGCTATTTGTGAACAAAGTGACCTTTTCGCCAGGTTGGCGGACCCAGCAGCCCTTATTTAGCTCAAAAGGGAAGCCCGGAGGGCAGAAAGGAAAGAATAAGGTCCGCTGTGTCCGCAATCAAGGGGTTGGGCCCATGTTTGGACGAAATAAGGTCCGCTGTGTCCGCTCAAGATCGGACCGAATTCCTATAGTAGCGCTGAGCACGGAAGCAGGACCGATCGGAACCCGATGCTTGCCCTCCGCACGCGACAAACTGAATGCCACAGCTCAAGGACCGTCCAGCGATCTTTTGGATGGTTTTCTTAATATGCGGTGGGCAAGAAGAGTAAATTTAGCTTACTTGGTGGGAGGAGTGGTCGGAGGCGGGCGAAGAAGGGTAAAAATGGGTCTACATGGAGGGTGGAACGGTCGGCGATGAGCGAATGACAGAGCTAAGAAGCCAAGATCCCAGCTTCAGTAAGATTGAAGCTGGGATTTTGGCTTTTCGTGAATGTTACTGGCTCACAACGGCGTACAATTCCACGCCGGTCAAGTCGATCGACACCCGCACTTTGGTGTTAGACAACCGTTCCACCACAGCCGGACGCGTCTCAGCGCCGAGCTCGGGGCTGCGCACGACGGCAGCCGAGGTCCAAGCCGGAGCGTCCAAGCCGCCGAGGTCGATCTCGTAGCTCAAGCGATTGTCCGTGCTGAGCGAGCGGAAGTCCCGCAGCACGACGGAGCCGTTGTGCGCGTCCTTGTGCACCGGGTCAGGGATCGCTTCGAGCGCCTGGTTCAGCACGTGCAGGACGACACCTTCCTCGGCGTGCACGCGCAGCCGCAATGCCCAGCTTGCGTCGCCCGCGAGCTGGCCGATGCGAGGCTGGAAGGCGCTGCTCTCGATCAGCTTCGTCAGCGCTGCCGAGGCGATCGAGCCGCCGGCTGCCTGGGCCGCTGCCGCGGCGATCGCGGCTTCGCTGCCGGGGCTCACGTCGTGCCCGGACGCTATGTCGCCCGTATCGCTTACGCCGGTTGTACCAGCCACGCCGCTCGAATCAGCAGCGCTGACTCCCGCCGCCGCGCTGCCCGTACCGCTCGAATCAGCAGCGTTCACTCCCGCCGCCGCGCTGCCCGTACCGCTCGAATCAGCAGCGTACACTCCTGCCGCCGTGCTGCCCGTACCGCTCGAATCAGCAGCGCTGACTCCCGCCGCTGCGCTGTCCATCTCGCTGACGCTATCACCGCCCGCATCAACCGTGCCGTTCCCACCCGCCGCCACGCTCGCTGCCGCCACGCCTCCCGCCGCGCGCTCGTCGCCCGCCGCGAGCAGGTGCAGCCCCGGGTACGCCGCCCCGGCGGAGCCCCGCAGCAGCGCCGCCGACAGCGGCTCCGGCCGTGCGAAGCCGCGCTCGTCATGCGTGCCGAACGGCAGGCACAGCCACACCTCGCCGCCGGCTTCCAGCATCGAGCGCACCGCCTCGAACTGCGCGTCGGACACGCAGCCGACGCCGTCCAGCACGAGCGGCGTGCGGTCGCGCTTCAGCGCCTCCGCATCGGCCAGCTCGTCGTTCCGCACGAGGCGGTAGCCGACGCTGCGGTTCACGAAAGCGCCGGACCAGCGCAGCACGCGGTCCCAATGCTCGGCGCCGTCGGCGTCGCGCCAGCCGTTGTCGCGGCAGTACTTGCTGCTCGCGAGCCGCACCTCGGCCACGTCCGCCCCTGCCTGCCCGTCCAGATCGCTGTGCGCTTTCTCCCACACGTTGTAAGGACCGACGATCTCATGCGTCTCCTTCATGTCGACCGGATCTTCCACCAACCGGCCCGGCAGCGTGCTGCTCCAGTTCACGACGCCCCAGAACCGGCTCAGCGCCCAACCGAGGTAGCCGCCCTTGTCATAGATCATATAGCTGAGCGCCATGGCCGGCGCGCCCCCCATGCGTAAAGCAATGTCCTTCTGCTGCAGCGCCTCTGCGTCCATGCGGGCCCACTTCACGCTGCCGGTGCCGATGCCGCAGTTCTCGAGCATGAGCATATCGAGGTGCGGCGACATTTTCTCCAAGTTCAGCGACACCGCATTAAGCACGATCGGACCGGTGCTGGAGCAGCAAGTCATCAGCGGCTTGTCCGGAAAGTAGCTCTTGATATGCTTCACATGATCGGCGATGCTGTCCGTCCGCATGCGGATCCAGTCGCGGAACGCCGGGTGGTCGTAGTTGCCCCATGTGATCGGAGCGCCCGACGTTTCGCCCCAGAACGAAGTGTCGCTCAGCTCGGGCAAAGTATGCCCGTAATCCCGCTTGAACCGCTCCCGGCAGTGTACGCAGCCGCAAGTCGACAGCCAGCCGTAATCGGCCATATCGTCGATTTCCGCCCCGTCGAGCTCGACCTCCCGCAGCAGCCGCTCCAGATATTTACCGTGCATCTCAAGAAACATAGGATTGTTATGGCAGAACATTTCGCCCTGATAAGCGGTTGTGTAGCCGCGTCCGCCATCGCGCAGGTCGACTTGGCACATATCGTGGAAGCGATACCCCAGGTAACCGGCATATTCCGCCGCCACCGGATCGGGATGCAGCAGCACGTGATGGCGCTGGGCGGCGTGCAGCTTGGCGTATTCCTTTTCACCGCGCGGGCGTTCGAGCAAATTGCAGGAGTAGTGGTCGATAAACCGGATGCCGTACTTGTGTAGCTCTTCGCATACTTCGTTCATATAGCCATGCAGCTGGCCGAAATGATTCGCGAAATCAAACCGGATATGAAACCCGAAATTGATCGCCGTATCGATGCCCGCCTCCGCAAAACCTTCCGCACGCCGCTTGATTTTATCCTTCACGGATTTTTGCGGCCACATCAAGTCATTGATCGTGTTCCACCAGCTGGCCGCCCGCCTCGGACGGAAGTAGCTGTAAGCGCTTCTAGTTTCGATCACGGTTCATGCTCCCCTTTTATAGATTTAGATATAGGTATAATACAAGTACTTGAAACGATGCCCTTATTTTATCATAGAAGGCGCCTGAGTCCACCTGTTTTTCGCAAGGAATAAAGGCCACCCCTCGATAGATGCGGCTTTTGACTGCTATAAGATGGTAATAGATAAGAATCCTGTATATTGTACCGGATCAACTAGGCAAGTAAACTAACGTCGAATCCCAGAGAAAGGAAGTGAAACCCACTCCTTAAGACAACCCAGAAGCGGCTGAAAGAAGATCAACCCAAATGAGGACTATTTGAAGGAGGTACTAATGTTGAAGATGAAATTCCGGATTTTGAAAGTGCTTATTTCGGTGTTGGCGATGCTGGTTGCTGTAACATCCACGCCCATTCATCCTGCCTATGCTGCAGATGAGTACGACACGTTGCGTGCCAAGTACTATGATTTTTCCACAGGTGGCCCCAGCTATGATCCGGCAGACCCTGACATATCCGGCAAAATCAGCAGTATTACATCGCTTGCTCAAACGAACTGGGATTCCATGAACAAAAGCGCAGGGCGGACCTACCTATGGAGCGACTTGGCGTCCACGACGATATCGGCGCATGTTTCCCAGAGCTATCAGCGCTTGGAAGCGATGACTTTAGCTTATGTCACGAGAGGCTCAGCTCTTAAGAATAATTCCGCTCTGCTGGCCGATATCATTAGCGCCATGGACTGGATGTATGCGAACCGGTACAATACCAGCGTGCCCAAAAGAGGGTATGACAATTGGTTCGACTGGCAAGTCACTTCGCCGCTGTGCATCAACAACATTACGACATGGATTTATTCCAGCCTTACACCAACGCAGATTAGCAATTGGCACGCCGTAATCGACTGGCAAGCGCTTGCATGGGGAGCCGGCCTGGTCGGAGCCAATCGGGTGTGGGCGTGCAACATTAAAATTGTAAGCGGAATCATTATGAAAAATAGCGCCAAAATCACCGAAGGAAGAGACCAGCTTAGCCCGGTATTCGATTATGTGACTTCCGGCGAAGGCACATATAGCGACGGCTCGATCCTGCAGCATACCGCGCTTATTGCTTATAACGGCGGCTATGGGATTAGCCTGATGGACAATTTGACCAAGGTTATGTATGTAATAGCCGGCTCCTCCTGGGATATCGTCGATCCGGACGTGGCTAACATTTATCAATGGATCTATACCGCCTTCGAGCCTCTATTTTACAAGGACAACATAGCCGAAATGGTAAGGGGAAGAGGCTTATCCAGATTCGCCAGCGACGATAAAGGATTGACCTCCATGGGGGCTCTGGGAGCTGCCGTTGTCAGGATGGCTTTATCCGCCCCTTCGTCCAGTGACCGTGCAGCATACAAATCGATGGTCAAAAAGTGGATGCTGGAGGCTACTTCTCCAACCAAGTATGCGGATCTAAGCTCCATCACCACCATCGTGCAAACGAAACAAATTATGAATGATGCGACGGTTACCGCAAGACCGGATCTCATCATGAACAAGCAATACCCGAATATGGCTAGAGCTATGCACCTTAGACCGGGATTTGCCTTCGGAATCAGCATGTCCTCGAGCCGAGTGGCCAATTATGAGAGCCTTAATAATCAGAATTTAAAAGGCTGGCATACCGGCGACGGGATGACCTATCTCTACAATTCGGATTTGGCCCAATACAAGGATTCTTTCTGGCCTACCGTCAATAGCTATCGTATGCCCGGTACTACCGTCAATCAGAATACGACAGCTGCGCCGAATGCCAAAAATCCGAACAGTTGGGTTGGAGGGACAGAGATATCGGGACAATACGGGATCTCGGGCATGCAGTATACGGCAAATGGCGCCACCCTTACGGCCAAAAAATCATGGTTCATGTTTGACAACGAGATCGTGAACTTGGGAGCCGGCATTACATCGACCGATAATAAAGTGGCGGAAACGATTGTCGAGAATCGTAAGCTGACCAGCAGC
Source organism: Paenibacillus koleovorans NBRC 103111 (assembly GCF_004000845.1). Lineage (GTDB taxonomy): Bacteria > Bacillota > Bacilli > Paenibacillales > NBRC-103111 > Paenibacillus_AA > Paenibacillus_AA koleovorans. The sequence continues at coordinate 15,917 of NZ_BIMA01000059.1, read as the reverse complement.
GGCAATAACGCCCTCACGGTGAACGGAACCGCCAAATCAACTGCATTAGGATGGAACGAGACGATGACCGGGGTGAGCCGGATTCATTTGGCCGGGAATGTGGCAGGTTCGGATATCGGTTACTATTTTCCAACGGCACCATCTGTCAAAGGCTTGCGGGAGTCGCGCACCGACCAATGGTCAAGTGTCGATCTGTACTATTCGGGACCTGACTATACGACCAATTACACACGCAACTACATGAACTTATGGTTGGATCACGGTACGAATCCGACAAACGGCTCCTACTCCTATGTCCTGCTGCCGGGTATGTCCAGCGCGCAAGTGGATGCTTATGCTGCGAGCCCGGATATAACGGTGATTGAGAATTCAGGCGATGCGCAAGCGGTGAAGGAAAACAATCTGGGCATACTGGGCGTCAACTTCTGGAAGGATGCTGTCAAAACCGTGAGCGGCGTCACCAGCAACAAAAAGGCATCCGTCATGGTACGCACTAGCGAGAATGGAACCGAGGTTTCCGTATCCGACCCTACGATGGCCAATACAGGCACCATTACCCTGACGATCGCGCAAAATCTGGGGCCGGTGGCCTACAAGGATTCGCGCATTACAACCAGCACCAGCGGAGGAACGACTACCCTTACTGTTAATGTGAACGGCGCCGGCGGCAAAAGCATCAAGGCCTTTTTTGCAACGCCTTCCGGAGCCCCGATTGCCGGCTACACGGTGAATGAAGATTTTAACGATATGCAGCTGGGCAGCCTGACCGGACAAAACGGCTGGATTTTCAACAACGCCGGAGTGGCTCAGAATACCGTAATCGTGCAGCCGGCAAACAGCGATGCCACAGACAAATCGTTGAAGGTTGTAACGGGCTCCACAAGCGGCAGCGCTGAAGCGTATCGTCTGTTTAACGCTCCTCAAAACGGTTATATCATAGCGGAAGCTACTGTAACGGCCGATGACAGTAATTGGAAAAATGCCCTGATCGTTGCGGACGGCAGCTTAACCGCCAATAACAATGCCGCCCAATTGGTTATGCAAAGCGGCAAGATTTGGGGCTACAATGGAAGCACGAAAACGGACGTTTTATCAGGAATCACGAACGGTCAACCCTATCGACTGAAGGTCGTGATCAATACGTCTACGAAAAAATACGATGTTTATGTCAACGACGCGTTGCTCGCAACAGGGTGGAGCTATCGATATGCGGTGAATACGCTCGACAAATTCTCCTCCTCCATTGCCGGCAACGCCAGCTCGATGAGTGTGGACGATGTGAAAGTATCCTATGCACCGCTTACTTTAACCACGCTGGTCGATGAAGATTTTAACTCCATGACACTCGGCAATTTGAACGGGCAGAACGGCTGGACCTTCGATAACGGCGGCGTTTCGGGGCATACAGGTGTGGTTCAGTTGGATAGCGGAGCTTCTACGGACAAATCCGTCAAACTGACGACAACGTCAACAACCGGCAAAGCGGAGGCCTACAAGCTGTTTACCGCACCGGCTGGCAGCCTGGTGATCGCCGAAGCGACCGTCACGGCGGACGACAACAACTGGAAGAACGCCCTAGTCGTCTCGGACAGCAGCCTTACTTCGAATGGCAGCGCTGCTCATATCATTATGCAATCTGGAAAAATATGGGGATACAACGGAGGCACCCAAACGAACCTGGTGACCTCGACTACGAATGGAGTCCCGTACCACCTCAAAGTGGTGATGAACACCGCAACCCAAAAGTTCGATGTCTACGTGAACGGCGAACTGCGCGGCTCGCAGTGGAGCTACAGGTATTCCGGCCTGACCAAGGTCGACAAGCTGTCTTCCTCCATCGCCGGCAATGCCAGCTCGTCTAGCGTAGACGATGTCAAGGTGAGCTATATTCCTTAAGTTGGGCAAATAAACGAGGCCGGTGACGCTTCTCCTTTAATTCGCTGGCGGAATATCCCTTCATATCTGGATTATCCAAGTAGCGCTGCAGGGAAGCTTTTAGTTCAGGATACTCTTCAATTTCTTGGGCTGGATCGGACTCTGGGACATTTTCATTAACCGACTCGAAGTTTTCGATCTCAACAGAAACCAGTTTTCCATCAATGACAAAAAGACTAGACCTTTTGCCTTCAAGTGCAAGGAGAAGCTCTTCCTTGGTTTGATCACTTAACGGATTCATTTGGATCACCTCAAAATCATTATAACAGAAGCTTTAGCTTAACAAGCAATATCAACAGTAAGAAAGTTACAAAAACACCCCGTCTCCCTTGCAGAGGGAACGGGGTGTTTGGTATTATTCGTTGCGTCGCAACAGCTTACAGCACCCGTCTTGCTTTCACGTAGTGCGTGTTCCAGTAGCCGGTGTTGAGGCTGTTGATCGCGACGCCGTTCTTCGACGGGGTATTATGGATGAATTGCCCGTTGCCGATGTAGATTCCTACGTGATTGATGCCGCTGCCGCCCGTTGTGTTGAAAAAGACGAGATCGCCTTTTTTCAGGTTGCTCTTGCTGACCGCGGAGCCGGCGTTTTGCTGGTATTTCGTGCCCCACTTGAGGTCGATGCCCTGATTGGCGAATACGTATTCGGTGAAGGAGGAGCAGTCGAATATCATCTTGGAAGGATTGCGCGTGCCGAAATCGTAGGTGACTCTGCCCTGTAAGCTCTTCGCGAAGTTAATGATCCGGTCGGCTTTCGTGTTCGTCGTGCCTTGGCCGCTGCCGGGTGAGGAGCCCTTGTAGTCCGTATATTGCGGATCGGCGGAAATGAAGCCCTCGGTGCCGTCCTTCACTTTGATTTTCAGCCAGTACTGATTGTACTTCTCGATGACGTGGATGTCCTCGCCTTTCGAAAGCATCCGGAATATGTATGCGTTGGTGCTTGGGGCCGAGCGGAAGTTGACGCCTTTCTCTATCTCGGTTTCATAGGAAGTGGCGGCTTGGACGACGGTCGGGACGAGTAGAGAGATCGCAAGACCGAGTGCAACTATTTTTTTCTTCAAGTGCTAATCCTCCTCTAGTTGAAAAAAGATTTTGTTCTCTATTATTATTGTAACTGGAGGGAATTAATAGAGTCACTAGTAAACCGTTTCCAATTACAATATGTAGCGGTTTAGGCTCAACTTTTTTCGTTCTGGTCCGTAATAGAATAGATACGCTGTAGAAAGGGGGTGAACCGAACGTGTTTCCATTGGATGAATCGACGTTGCTGCTGCTGCTTCTGAGTTTGGCCGGTTGGCTGGGTGTAGTTGGGCTGCTGCCTGTCCCGAGTCGTCGGGAGGAAAGGCTCGTATCGGCTCATCCCTGGCGTAGCGCTGCTAGTGCCAGCCGTTCCTCGGTTCCTGTAGGATCGAGACGTCCGTTCGTTTTTCGGCGCAAGCAGCCTTCGTTCCGGGATGTCTCCGCTGCGGATGCGGATCCGAGTGCGGTTTGATGGGGTTAGGCGGTTACTTGGGGCTTGGGCTTTGGGTTGCCATCCATCAAATCGACGCTTCGCATGGGTCTATGCGGAGGCGCTAATAAGGAGACTATTTCGCTATGTATTCATGGTTCCACTCGATCACTTCGCTGCTCGTCCCGCCGTTGCAGGGACTTTTTTGGATTTTGCATGACTGGGGGCTGGCGGTTATCGCTCTCACTCTAGGTGTGAAAATGGTGCTGTTCTACTTCAATCTCACGGTAGCCCGTCAACAGGTGCGGAATGCCGCCGCTCGTCCCAAGATGCTGGAATTGCGCGCCAAGCTGTCCGACAAGCCGCAGGAAATGATGAGAGCTATGTCTTCGCTGTATCGGGAGCATCGCATCCGTCCATTTGCGCCGTTCGTTGGGTTGCTCGTGCAGATGCCCATTCTGATGGGGATGTACGGGTTGTTTCTGACGCATGGCGGCACGATGACTTCGCTTCTGATCCCGTGGGTGGCGAGCTTGGCGGAGACCGATTCGTGGCATCTCGTGCCGATCGCTACTGCGTCGCTTAGCTTCTTGACCGCTCTGATTCCGCTTACCAATGTGGTTGGGGCTGATCCGCTCGCTGCGTCGGTAGCGGTTGGAGTAGGCGGCGTTGCGAGTGTAGGGGCTGGTGCAGGTGCAAGTACAGGTGCTGGTACAGGTGCAGGTGCAGATGCAGGTGCAGGTACAGTTGGTGCAGGTGCCGGAGTGGGTGGCGGGCTGCTGCCGAGCCGCTGGCTGCTGGCCGCGCTGGTCGCGCTGTTGCCGCTCTTCGTCATGTGGCGGTCTCCGGCGGCGCTTGGCCTGTACTGGATGACCGGGACGGTGTTCGGCTTGCTGGAGCGCGGATTTTACAGGACGGCTTGGGGGAAAAGGCTGCTGTCCCGCTAGGCGTGTCCGGCTTCATTTTTTTCTTGAACACGTGTGCAAAAAGGAGTAGTCTGTAGAAGAATTCCGTGTCCGGAACTGATTTTCGCATTTTCGTCATCGAGCCGGGACAGCAGGAGGGACCTACAGAGATGTTAACCGCATTAAATAAGGGCTTGGAGAAATGGATGCCGCTGATCACTCCGACTAGCGTGATGATCGGGTTGGCCACGGCCGGCGCCCTGTCGCCGCTCACAGGATGGGTCCCTTGGATCTTCGCCTTTATGACGTTTACAGGCAGCTTGAGCATGAACTTCCGGGATATGCAGAGGGTGCTGCTGCATCCTCTACCTATCCTGGTGTTCATGTTCGTGCTGCATTTGGTCATGCCGCTGCTTGCTTGGGGGGCCGGCCATCTCGCTTTTCCGAACGATCCGCTCACCCTTACCGGCATCGTGCTCGTGCTTAGCATACCGACGGGCATCGTCAGCTTCATGTGGGTGTCGATCTATCGCGGCCATACGGCGCTTACGCTAAGCATGATTCTGATCGATACGCTGCTGTCGCCGTTTATCGTGCCTTATACGTTGTCGGTGCTTGTAGGGGCCAAGGTGGAGATGGATCCGGTCGGCATGCTGACGCAGCTCGTCTGGATGGTCGTGCTTCCGTCAATCCTCGGGATGGTGCTGAACCAATTGACGCGAGGGAAGGTTAAGCAGGTGTGGAGCCCGACGCTGTCGCCGATTTCCAAAATCGGGCTGGCCGTCGTGATCATCATCAACAGCTCGGTCATTGCTCCGCTCATCACGGAGTGGAACCGGAAAATCGTCTACATCGCGCTCGTCTGCGTGGTCGTCGTGGCTGTGGGGTACTTGCTCGGCTGGCTCGCGGGCCGGCTGCTGCGGTTGGACCGTGAAATGGCGGTGTGCATGCTGTTCAACTGCGGGATGCGCAATGTAAGCGCAGGCGCGGTGCTGGCCATCTCGTTTTTCCCGCCGCAGGTGGCGTTTCCGACGATCGTCGGGATGCTGACGCAGCAGCTGTTGGCTTCCTTGTTCGGCTATTTGTTCTTCGGCCGGCGCGGGGCGGCCAAGTCCCGAGAGCTGCCGCAGGAAGTGGGCGTTAGTCGGACGGGGTAGCAGGGTTGCGAGGCAACACGAGGCGGACGTGACTTACTAACTTTGAGAGAGATGAAGGTGGACTAGGGTGGAACCGAAGTTTTGCTCGGCTTGCGGACAAGCGCTGGTTTTGAAGGATGTAGACGGGACGGAGCGCCTGGGATGTCCGGAATGCAGCTTCGTGCATTGGGGCAATTACAGCGTCGGTGTCGGCGCTTTGCTGGAGAAGGACGGCAAGTACTTGCTCGTACGCCGGGCGCAAAATCCCGGTAAAGGGTTCTGGACGAACCCGGGCGGCTACATTGAACAGCTCGAGCTGATCCACGAGACAATCGTGCGGGAAGTGAAGGAGGAAGCGGGCATCGATGCGGTTGTGCGCGGGGTTGTTGCGGTGCGCGACCAGCCGCGGAGCATCCACAATCTGTACGTCGCGTTCGCGATGGACTATGTCGACGGGGAGCCGACGCCGGATGGTGTGGAGGTGGACGGGGCGGCGTTTTTCAGCCTCGAGGAGATGCAGGAGCTGAACGTGGCGCCGTTCACGCGCTGGCTCGTCGATGTAGCCAGCCGGTCGGCCGGCGGCGGGTTGGCTTTGGACAAGGAGCCGCCTGCGGCGATCGCGGCCTATGGGTTGTTCCGGGCGATACCGGAGCAATAAGCGGGATGGCGCAGCAATGGTTGTCTGAATTCGCACCGACAGATCGATTCCCGAGGGAGATGATCCCGTAACGCTATTTTTTGCGGATTCTAACAAAAAGACCTGCTCGGATTCATTCCGGTCAGGTCTTTTCGTTGAAGTTACGGGGTAGGCTTCACATTCCGGATATGCGCGGTGAGAGCTTCGGCCACCTGGTCCGCATCTCCCTCGACGATCGCCTGCAGCAAGCTCTCATGCTCGCGGCACAGATCCTCCAGATCCTCATAGGCGCGCGCCTGGCTGATGAAGAACAGCCGGATGCGATTGTAGATGGACGACCAGATGCCGGTCATATTGTCCATCCCGGCCAGGCGCACTAAGTATTCGTGGAACGCCAAGTCGCTGTCCGCGAGCCGCACGTAATCATGGAGACGGGCACCTTCTCGCATGTCGGCTATGATGGCGCGCAGCCGCTCGTGATGCTCCTCGTTCAGGAGGGGCAGCGCCTTGCGGATCGTGAAGCGCTCAATGGTGAGGCGAATCGGGATGAGCACCTCCGTCACTTCCTCACCGCTGATTTCCGCCACGACCGTCTCTTTGTACGGATGCGAGTAGAGGAGACCCTCTTGCTCGAGCATGCGGATCGCTTCCCGGATCGGCCCCCGGCTGACGCCCATCTGCTTGGACAGCTCGACCTCCCGCAGCCGGCTCCCCGGCTTCAAGCTCCCTTGCAGGATCGCCCTGCGGATATCTTCGGTTATTTTATGGCGAAGCGAAGTCGCCTTTTGCTCGTCGAATCGAAAGCCTTCCATGAATCCAACTCCTCTTTCACATTAAGCCAAATGATACGCCAAACAGGGAACGCTGTAAACAGCGCGCTACAGTATTGTCATTTGTAACATTGTAGACAATATTACAAGTACTTATTATACTGAACTTATGGATAGGGAAGCAAGTCAGGTCGTCATGATGATTTATGAAGGGGAGGGTGGCATTTTGAAAAGGAAGCTAGAGGGACAAGTGGCGCTCATCACCGGGGCGGGACAAGGCATAGGGGATGCGGCGGCTCGTCAGTTCGCGGCAGAAGGCGCGGCGGTGGCCGTGCTGGATTCGAATCGGGACGCAGCCGAGCGCGTGGCCGAACGGATTCGGCAGTCGGGGGGAGAGAGCTTGGCGATCCATGCCGATGTGAGTCGCTCGGAAGCGATGCGGGAGGCGATCGATCAGGTCCACGCGCGGTACGGTGCGTTCGATGTGCTGGTCAACAACGCCGCCGTTCAGATCATGGGACTGCTGCATGAGTACGAGGAAGCCGACTTCAGTCGGACCATCGACGTCAATCTGAAGGGAGTGTTCCTCGGCTGCAAGTACGCTCTTCCTCTGATGATGCGGCAGAAGCGGGGAGTGATTTTGTCGGTCAGCTCGGTGCTGGGTGTAGCAGGCGATCCGGATTTGGCTGTGTATGGGGCGACGAAAGGCGCGCTGATCGCGCTGACCAAATCGATGGCCGTTGCGTACGGACCGCATGGGATCCGAGTGAACTGCATTTGCCCGGGGGATGTTAGGACGCCGATGGTGGAACAGTTTTTTGAGTTTCAGCCCGATCCGGAGCAAGCGAGGCGGCAAGTGTACGGGCATTATCCGCTGCGGCGAATCGCCGAACCGGTGGAGGTGGCGAAGACGCTCGTGTTTCTCGCTTCGGACGATGCTTCCTTCATCTCGGGCAGTCATTTGTTCGTGGACGGCGGGTTGACCGCGGAAGTGTATTGAATAGGGAGGTTGAAGCATATGGACAGCAGCAACAGCAACAGCAGCAAGCTTAGCGCTCTGGAGAGCCAGAAGGTGCGCAAGATCAGCTTCGAGGGCGATGCGCTTCGGATGTCGATGGATTGGACAGTCGAGGACTTGAACCGGGTGCAAGTGCTGGTCGAGACTACGCATGGGGCGAGCCATCCTAGCTCCTACCACTTAGGGGAGCTGGCGGGAGAAATCGAGAAAGGCGTGTTCCAGCAAGGCGGCAAGCCTGCCCTCTACACGACGACCGATATTTGCGACGGCATCGCTCAAGCCCATAACGGCATGAACTATTCGCTGCCTTCCCGCGACATGATCGCCTCCATGGTGGAGATTCACGCGCTCGCCACGCCGTTCGACGCGATGGTGCTCTCGTCCGCCGGCGACAAAGCGGTCCCCGCCCACCTGATGGCGATCGCCCGGCTGGATATCCCGGCCATCCATGTGCCAGGAGGCGCTATGGGCGCAGGACCTTGCCTGCGCTCGAACGAAGAGCTGTGGCATATGAGCGTGGAAGTGGACGAGGGCAAAATGACGAAGGAAGAATTCCTCGCCTTCCAGCGAGCCTGCTGCCCGACCTGCGGCGCCTGTCAGTACATGGGCACGGCAGCCACGATGCAGGTGATGGCCGAGGCGCTGGGCCTGGCGCTCCCCTGGTCGGCGCTTATCCCGGCGACCAACGCCGAGATCAAACGAGCCGCGCGAGCGGCGGGCAAGCAGGTGATGCACCTCGTCGAGGCGGATATCCGGCCGTCGCGCATCCTGACCCGCGAGGCGTTCGAGAACGCGATCATGGTCCATTCCGCCATCGGAGGGTCGCTGAACGCCGTCATGCACTTGATCGCCATTGCGGCGGAGGCGGGCATTCGGCTCGACGCACAGGAGATCGACCGCATCCATCGCGGTATCCCGGTTCTGGTGGATACCAAGACGGCGGGCCAGTACCCGACGGAGCTGTTCTGGTATGCGGGCGGCGTGCCGGAGGTTATGCTGCAGCTGGAAGAGCATCTCCATCTCGATGTGCTGACCGTCACGGGGAGGACGCTGCGGGAGAACCTCGAGGACTACCGGCGCAACGAAATGCCGCGTATGGCCGAGATGTTCCTCGCCAACTACAAGCTGAACCGGCGCAACGTGATCTATAAGCTGAGCAAGCCGCTGAAGCCGGAGGGCTCGCTGGCCGTATTGACCGGCAACTTGGCCCCGCAAGGCGCCACGATCAAGAAGTCGGCGGTCGTCGCCGACATGCAGGTGCACCAAGGGCCCGCGAAGGTGTTCGACACCGAGCGGGATGCCGTTGACGCGTTGCGCGGGAAGCGAATTGTCCCCGGCGACGTCGTCATCATCCGCTACCAGGGGCCGCGGGCGACCGGGATGCCGGAGATGTTCTTCATGTCCGAGCTGATCGCTTCCGATCCGGTGCTATCCCATTCGACGGCGCTTGTGACCGACGGCCGTTTCTCCGGCGCCACTCGGGGACCTTGCGTCGGGTATATGGGACCGGAGGCGATCGACGGCGGACCGATTGCCGTTGTGGCCGACAACGATCTGGTCTTGATCGACATCCCGAATCGAACGTTGAACATCGTCGGCATCGACGGCACGCCCCAGTCTGCGGAGCAGGTGGCCGAGACGTTTCGCCAGCGCTTCGAGCGCTGGTCGCCGCCGACTATCCAGCACAAAGGCGTGCTGGGCCAGTACGCCAAGCTGGCCAGACCCGCGTTGGAAGGCGGCTCGTGCTCGATTCCCCGTGCTCCGCGGGACTAGCTAGCGGATGATAACCGGACCATGTAACTCTCACTCGCCACCCTCTATTCCATGCACAACATTTGCAACCCGACAAGTAACCTGGCACGGCCTCCAGGGATTTGCTGCATCAGTCAGTTGGGGCAAACCGGGCCCCTAGAAAATTCGTTTAGATCCAAGCAATGCCCCATCGTGCAACCCGTCTGCGTGTTCGAGGTCTTTCGGCGCGGAGCGGCTCGATCCGATGAAAAGTCTTTGGGAAATCGGTTATTCGCGCAAGGGAGGAGCAGGGTAGTTATTTTACAGCTCTAAGCCAGTCACCAGTAAAATTTCATCAAGCATCCGCTTGGCGACACCGGCGAAAACGGGGTTTGTGTCCTTGTAGTATGGGAGTGCAATCAGCCCCATGGACAAAGCAAAGCCCCGGCCTCGCGCCCAAGTCGCATCATCCACCTGCAGGGCCGTGCGGAAGATGTCCCGTGTCCCCGCCGTCAGGATGCTCCACGCCGCAAGCATGTCCCAAGCGGGATCCCCGACTCCCACACAGCCGAAATCGATAACGGCACAAATCCGCCCTTGATCAACCAGCCAATTTCCCGCATGGAGGTCTGCGTGAATCCAGACGGGCGGTCCTTGCCATTCGAGCGATTGAAGGGCTTCCTCCCACACCAACGCTGCTGCCTTCGGGTCGATCAAACCTTCCAGCTCGGCGATCGCTTGGTGCACCTTGGCATCTCTCACCTGCAGAGACATGTCTCGCGGACATGGAGGAGGCGTTGCGCCTTCGGCCAGCTTGATCTGCTGCATGGCGTTGACGAATTGAGCCATCGTCAACGCGGCTTCACCTAGATCGTCGATGCGTCCGGTTATCGCATCTTCACCCTGAAACCATGGGTACACCGCCCATGGCCATGGGTAGCCCTCGTCAGGTGCTCCAACAGCGAGCGGAGTCGGAATCGCCAGCGGCAAATGCGGTGCAAGCTGCGGCAGCCAAAGCCGCTCTTTCTCCACCTGGCCGGCGGCCGACTTGAGGCGGGGCAGGCGTACAGCTAGCTCTTCCCCTAGCCGATACAAGACGTTGTCCGTGCCGCTGGACTGTGCTCGAGTGAGCGGTAGAGTCGACCATTGCGGGAATTGAGCCGCCAGCAATCGTTGCACAAGCGCGGTATCGATCGCTACCTCGTTATTATGAAAGGTCAAAGGGAACCTCCTAAGTTGAAGTCAGACATAATTGTTCTTCTCTAGCACAACACTACGCGGATAACCCTTCCTTCGCAACCGACGCGGCGGTGGACTCCCAGGAAATAGCAACAGCAAGCTACCTAAGCGGGAGTATGTGCAAGAGGCGCTCGAGCGGGATCGTGTCAGGAAGGAGAAGGATGGGGATGTATAGATATAATATAGATAGATTTTATGGGTAACTAGTAATATTTCGATTTCTCTTATGCATCCAACACCCTGTATACTAGCTGAAAAAGAAGCAGGGAGCTGGACGAGAAGTGGCAGGGAATAGCTTTGGAGAACGATTCACAATTACAACGTTCGGAGAGTCGCACGGGGAAGCGGTTGGAGTAATCGTCGACGGGGTCACGCCGGGTGTCGAGCTGGATGAAGCTTACATCCAAGTCCAGATGGATCGCAGGAAACCCGGGCAATCTTCCGTCACCACTCCGCGCAAAGAATATGATCGTATCCGGATCGTGTCCGGCGTATTCGAGGGGAAGACGACGGGGGCTCCCCTTTGCATATTGCTCAGCAATCAGGATATGCGACCGGGGGCTTACGCCGACATTCGACACATGTTCCGTCCGGGCCATGCCGATTACACGTACATGCAAAAATACGGCATCCGCGACCACCGCGGTAGCGGCCGGGCATCCGGCCGGGAGACGGCTTCGCGCGTGGCGGGTGGTGCGGTGGCCCGCAAGCTACTGGAGCGGCGCGGCGTCTCGGTCATCGCGTATACGCTGGAGGCCGGCGGCATCCGGTGCCGCACCTTCGACGAGCGCGAGATCGAGCGCAACCCCGTCCGGGCTTGCGACCCGGACGCTGCTGCGCAGATCGTCGCCAAGATCGAGTCGCTCGCAGCTATAGGCGACAGCTGCGGCGGGATCGTGGAGTGCCGCGTGCGAGGCGTCGCGGCCGGGCTAGGCGAGCCGGCGTTCGACAAGCTGGACGCGGAGCTCGCCAAGGCGATGCTGTCCATCGGCGCGGTCAAAGGCATCGAGTTCGGCGCGGGTTTCGCCTCCGCCTCGATGCGAGGGAGCGAGCACAACGACGCGATGGATGCCGGCGGCTTCCAGAGCAATCATGCCGGCGGCATTCTGGGCGGCATCAGCACCGGGCAGGACATCGTCTTCCGCATTGCCGTGAAGCCGACTTCCTCGATCTCCGTCCCGCAGCGGACGATTGGAATGGACGGCGCCGAGCGGGAAATCGCCACCGTGGGACGGCACGACCCTTGCATTTGCCCGCGCATCGTGCCCGTCGTGGAGGCGATGGCTTGTCTCGTGGTCGAGGACCACTACAAGCGACAAGCCGCTTTGCACGGGTAGCAGGCCGAGGGGACCCTGTAGCCAGGAAAGTCGGACTCCAGCTACAGCCGCTGCATTAAGAAGCGATGGTTACTGGCCGTGATCGAAAGGGTTGTGCACCCAACGTGGGATATTGCTGTGAGTTACGATTGAGAACACCCTTTGCCGCCAACCACCAGGTAATTTTCTCTTCGATGTCCGACAACCCCCACTTACAGAGCGGACTGAAGCGCCTTTTACGGCTGTAGTCCGAGATACTGGTATCGCAGTGCCACGGGCTACTCGTCTCAGCCCGACGGTGCCCTCGGCTCTCCTTTGCGGACACAGGAGCCGCTATTTGGATCAAAACCCACCACTGCGCCAGTTTGCCGGACACAGGAGCCGTTATTTTACTCCAAACGAGCCAATCGGCGTGCTTTTCGAGCCAATCAAGGGCTTATCTGTCCGCCAAACTCCCCGGAAGCCCCTTTTTCAGGCAAATAAGGGCTCCTGTGTCCGCTAACCCGCCTCCTCGCCCCTTCGCCAACCCTCGCCACCCCAACAAAACAAAAAGCAGCACCCCCGAACGTCCCGTCCGGAGCTGCCGCTTGCCTGCACACCTTAAACCCTAACCTCCCACAATTGCTGCCAATAGTCCAGCGATTGCGCGATCATCTCGCCCTCCACGCCTTCCAGCGTGATGTCGGCGAAAGGCTTGTACTGCTGCGCGAGCGAGAGGAACAGCGGCACATTCACGTCGCCGGCCCCCAGCGCCGCCTTCCCGCGTGCCCCGCCATGCCGGATGCGAGCATCCTTGGCGTGGAACGAAACGATCCGATCCCCGAACAGCTCGAACGCCGTCCGGAAAATCTCATCCTGCCGATCCACATTGCCCGCTTCCAGCAAATTGCACCCGTCCAGCACGACGCCCAAGGCGGTCGAAGGCACCTCCTCGAGCAGGCGCCGCATCTCCTCCGGCGTCTGCGCGACCAAAGACACAGCGGGCTCGATGCCGACGGTGACGCCCCATTTCTCCGCTTCCTCACTCAGCTCGTAGACCGTGTGCCGCAGAATGCCCCAAGCCTTTTTATGGTAATCTGTCGGAAAGTCCTTCATATACGTGGAGAGATGTCCGGTCTCCGTGGCCACAACGCTGCACCCGAAATCACGCGCGTACTTCAAATGCTCCTTGAATCGCCTTACATTGCGGCGCCGTTCATCGGAATCCGGATGGATCGGATCGATATAGCAGCCGAGCACGGCGATGCGTACCCCGTTGCGGTCGAACGCTTCGGCCACATGATGGCCCAGCCCCGGGCTCAATCGGCCTGTGGAGCAATCGATATCGGACAACGCTTTGGACAAAGCGAGCTGCACCGTCCCGAATCCTGCTTTTCCAACCTCCAGCGCAAGCTGGCTCAAAGGCTTCTGACCAAAAGCATGTGCCAGAATGCCGAGCTGACGAGCCACTAGTAACCCCTCCTCATCTCTATTCTTCTCTACTATAGCAGGTCTAGGAAAGGTGGGGAAGGTGGTTTTGCCAGACGTACGGCTGCCGCTACCGCACGGCCAGCTCGCTCGACACGCGAAAGCGACGGCGATCCTCGTCCAAGCTGTGGGTCAGCTTTGCAAGAAGCGGCTCCCACCAGGCAGGCGTTGCACTACACTCGGCATCATCCAGCGAACGCAGCACCCGAGCGAAACGAACCAATCTTTGGAATCGTTCGAACCAGTCCCTTTGCTCCCAAAGCGACTCGTCAATCGGCATCACGGAGCGATACCCCTGCAGAAACTGCGAATATGCACGTGCGGCGGCATCTGCCGGAAGCGAGCCCAGCTCCCGAGTAGCCGAGACGATATCCATAACATACCAATGATACAGGGCATCGTCGAAATCAATAGCAGTAAATTGCCGCAGCCTGTCGTTCCAGAACAAATTGTCCAGCTCGAAATCATAATGGATAAGGCCGAAGCTGCTGGAGCTGCGCGGCAGTGTGTGCAGGTGCTTTTCAACTAATAGAAGTTCAGTTGTTGCGTCGGTTTCAGCAGGGTGCTCGGCCAGAACGGAACGAACCTTCTCCAAAGCATCTTCCCAAGTAGGCCGGCGCAACCCTATATCCGGAGGACTGTAAACGGCGGATTGCTGATGAAGCAGGGCTAACGAGCGACCCCATTGCTCCAGGTGGTGCGGGGTCATGTGCGGCAAGTAGAGGGAGTGTCCGGTAGCTTCAGTGAACGTTACGGCGTGCAGGGTGCCAATGGGGGTGTCCGGGATTGTTACGATCCGGTGGCCTTGGGCCGAAGAGACAGGTACGACCGTCGGGATGCCCATTTGCTGCAAATACGTCAGGAAGTCCAGCTCCGCCTCCAACTGATCGCGAGTTCGGTCCTCATCCGAGGCGAAACGGAGATAATAACGCGTCCCCGCCCGTGTGTAGCGGTACACGAAATTCGAGCTCGCCCTCCAGAACTGCAAGCTGCCTGCATCATGCTCCCAGTGCGTCATACAAGTCCGAGCGGCTTGGTCTTCCGCCGACCCTTGCACCACCAGGTTTAACTTCATCATCAAATAGCGCCATCTCCAATCAAAATGTAAGTTGTACGGGGCTTCCGCCCACATCGAAAGTATAGCCAGACGGGAAGCTGTGAACTAGAGGTCAGTTTGACTATAGCTAAAGTTACCTGCCTGTTTTCGAGCGGCCTTGAGACGAGAGCCGAGATCGGGCATAATAGAGGGACCAAGCAGCTAACAGCAGGTGTAAATAAGGAGGAACGTTCCCGATGAGTCAAGCGATCGTCTATTCCGCCAAAGGGTGCCAGGACTGCGAGAAGGTGAAGCAGTATCTCAGCGAGCAAGGTGTGGCGTTTGAAGTGAAGGATGTAATGGCCGACGTGCAGGCGCGGGAGGAAGTGGAGAAGCTTGGGTTTCTCGGCATTCCGGTTACCGTGATCGGCGATCAAGCGGTGAAAGGTTTCCAGCCGGGCGAGCTGAAGCGGATGGTAGCGGCCGTGCAGTAAGCAGGGAGTGTATTGTTGGGAGTTGGCTTAGACGGCCGGCTCCTTTTTTACTGTGGTGGGGATAATTGGGAACGGCTATAATGGGAGTGGCAACTGATGAATAAGGTCGGGACCTCCATGTATAAAATCGTTCGAAAAGTACTCTTAATAACTATATTCGGGTGGGGGCTGGGCTTATCGTGTCTATCGACTTTCGATCATGTCCTCGCGCTGAACTGCGCGGCACCAGGGAAGCCTCGAGAGGAGCTTGCCAAGTATGATGTGGTGTTCTCCGGCGTGGTGAGGATGGTGGAGACGAAGAATGTCCGGTTCCCAAACGCAATCGAGCCGAAGAAGGTTGTCATTTTCGATGTGCATTCAATCTGGCAAGGCTTGCAGCAAAACCGTATTAAAGTGGTCGGTACGCCAGATCATTTGCAATTCGAGCGAGGAAAGCCATACTTGGTCTACGCTTACACCCAGCAGGAGGATAAACATATTTGGTCCAAAGGCGATATTGTCGTCAGCGCATGTACTCGAACGGTGGAACTGGCGAAGGCGGACTATGATTTACAGCAGCTTGGCCAAGGCTATCCGCCGACTGAACGGACCGACGTCAAGGATCGAGTTTGGATGATCGTGCTAGGGGTGTTTGCGGCTGCTGTGTGTGCCGCACTAGGGGCTCTCCAGTATTGGCAAAAAACAAGGTGACGCCGGATTGTTATATCCTCCCCAAGCTGCTTCTGCAACGAAATAACATTACACCATAGCAGGAAACGCGGCTGACGTCGGACTATGTAGGGT
>NZ_BIMA01000058.1 GCF_004000845.1 Paenibacillus koleovorans NBRC 103111 | reverse complement strand
TGACACCGTTGCTACGAGGCGGCGCCACGGTTACTGAAAAGGGGGCGAATTTTCAGAGTAGAGTAGCGTGCGGAGACTGTCTCTCCTTCCCTTATGAGTAGTTACTGGCCGGGATCGGGAGTGTCGTGCGGACAATCAGAGAGTGAACTGTGAAGGAGCGGTAGATGCAACCCCGTCAGTCGATCGCCAAGTACCTTGCAAGTACCTTGCTCTGCAGTCCGACTCCCCGTAAGTCAGGAAACCCCTGACGCTTCAATAGGGTGAAGAACTTAAACTCTAATCTGTTAAAAAGCCGCCAACTCCGGGAGGGAGCAAGCGGCGTGTGCATCACGCGAGATTGCAATTTGCAATATCCTTATTTTACCACAAACTAACTGGCGAGCAACAATCGAGAGGGGTTCGCAGTGGCGGTACTTACCCCCTCGCAGGCGCGGCAGAACCAACGCGGGCGCCGGCGCCGGCGGCAACAGCGCCGCCTGCTACCGCAGCGGGCTGCTCCAGCCGCGCGAACTGCGCCGCATGCAGGCGCGCATACACGCCGCCCGCCGCGAGCAGCTGCTCGTGCGTGCCCTGCTCCTCCACGCCTTCCTCCGTCACGACGACGATACGGTCGGCGTGGCGGATCGTGGCGAGGCGATGCGCGATGACAAGCGTCGTGCGGTTGACGGCGAGCTCCTCCAGCGCCTGCTGGATGACCGCCTCCGTCTCCGTGTCGAGCGCCGACGTCGCTTCGTCCAAGATCAGGATCGGCGGATTTTTCAGGAACATCCGCGCGATCGCCAGCCGCTGCCGCTGCCCGCCGGACAGCTTGAACCCACGCTCGCCGATCAGCGTATCCAGTCCCAGCGGCATCGCGTCGATAACCGCGCCGAGATGCGCCCGACGTGCCGCCTCTTCGATCTCCGCATCCGAAGCGCCGAGCCGTCCGTAGGCAATATTTTCGCGCATCGTGCCGTTGAACAGGAACACCTCTTGCTGCACGATGCCGATATGCGAGCGCAAGGAACGCTGCGTCATTCGGCGTATATCCAGCCCATCGATCTCGATCGTGCCTTCGTCCACTTCGTAAAACCGCGGAATCAAGCTGCACAAAGTCGACTTGCCTGCCCCCGAAGGGCCGACGAATGCCACCGTTTCCCCCTCGCGGATGCTCAAATCCACCCCGCGCAGCACCTGCGTATGATTTTCGTAGCCGAACGTCACACCGCGGAACTCAATATTTCCCCGGAGCCGCGCAACATCAACGGCACCCGGCGAGTCTTTCACATCCGGCTCCGTATCGAGCAAAGCGCAATACCGCTTGAAGCCGGCCATCCCTTTCGGGTAATTTTCCATCAGTGCGTTGATTTTGTCGATCGGCTTCAGGAAAATGTTCACATACAGCAAAAACCCAACCAACTGCCCGTACGACAAATCCCCGCGAAATGCGTACCAAGCCCCGAACACTAACACAATCAGCGAAATCATCCGCGTCAGCATATAAATACCGGAGGCGCTGTACGAAATCGCTAAGTACGAGCGCAGCTTTGCCAGCCGGAACGCTTTGTTGTTTACCCGGAACCGCGCTTCCTCGAACTCCTCGTTGCCGAACGATTTCACCACGCGAATGCCGGAAATGCTGTCCTCCACCCGCGCGTTCACATCCGCAATGCTGGCGAACATCGTCGTCGCCGCGACGTTCAGCTTCTTATTGAAATACACGATCAGCCATACGAGCAGCGGTACCACAATAAACGTAATGCAAGCGAGCTCCCAATTGACCGTCAGCATAATGCCGAACGCACCGACGAACGTCATCATTGCAATAAACAAATCTTCCGGGCCGTGATGCGCCACCTCGCCGATATCGAACAAATCGTTTGTGATGCGAGACATGAGGTGTCCCGTCTTCGTGTTGTCGAAAAACCGGAACGATAGCTTCTGCACATGGCTAAACAGCTGCTGCCGCATATCCGTTTCGATGTTGATTCCGAGCTTGTGTCCCCAGTAGTTGACTACGAACTGCAAGCCCATACTGATCAAATAGAGCCCGAGCAAGCCAGCCCCCGCCCATGCGACCATCGACCAATTTCCCGACGGCAGCAGCGAATCGATCATCCATTGCACCGCCATCGGAAACGCCAGCTCCAATAGAGCCGCCAGAATCGCGCAGCTAAAGTCGAGCAGGAACAGCTTTCGATGAGGCGCGTAATAAGCCAAAAAACGTTTAAGCAAATTCAGTCACTCCTTCTCCATACCGCAAGCCAGCTATTTTTCCATAGTAGACATCCCGGCTCGTTTCCGTCAAGGTAGAAATCAAATAAAAACCGCTCCCTCCTTACATTTTGCGCAGCATCGGACATTATTAATTGGAGGCCTGACAACATATGCTAGATCAGAGCAGGAATTGAGGGGCTCCGTGGAGAAAAGGAAAAGCTGCGGCCTGTAGAGGGCAAGCAAGGAAAGAAAGGAAGAGCGCGCCATGATCGATCCGGGTTCGATTTTGCTGTTCATGATTATTTCGTTTTCGCTCGCTTTGATTCTGATCATGAAACGGGAGACGATACCGCCTCAGTTGCGGCGAACTTTAGCGTTAATCGCGATCGTAATGGTTAGCTGCTCGTTTTTCCTGCTGCTGTACAGCATGATCGGTTCCATGTAGGCGGATTCCGATCGGGCAGGGAGAGGCAGCCATCGTTTCCAGGTTTTCATAAGGTGGGGAGGCATCGGTCATACTAGGGCGAGGATTAGCCGAACTTTCGGAAAAAAGGAGCATCCAAGCTCATGAAACTCGTTCCCGCCGCCTTGACGGTGTGCCTGCTTGCACTTGCTTTACCCACAGCCGCCCGACCTGCCGCATCAGCGCTTCCCGTGGAGGATGCAGCAGCCCAAGATCAACCGAAATCATCCAATAGGAGGGTACCTATGAGTCAATTAGCCAAACGTTCCGAAGTTCCCGCCGAGCATCGTTGGAAAATCGAGGATTTGTTCGCCGACCAGAAAAAATGGGACGCCGAGTTCGAAGAAGTCAAAAAGCTGCTCAAGCAAGTCCCTCAGTTCGAAGGTAAGCTGCATGAAGTGAAAGCCGTCAAGGAGTGCTTCGCGCTCGAAGACGAAATTTCCTTACATACGGAAAGACTCTACGTCTATTCCAACATGAAGCATCATGAGGATATGGCGGAATCTACATACCAGGCTTTATCCGAAAAAGCCAAAAAGCTGAGCGTAGAGGTGGGCGAAGCGCTGTCGTTCATCACCCCGGAAATTCTTGCCCTGTCCGACGAGCAGCTGCAAGCGATGATCGGGAACGCCGACTTGGCTCCATACAAAAAAACGCTGGAGGATATGCTCCGCCAGAAGCCGCACATTCTCTCCAAGCTGGAGGAAGCGCTGCTCGCGCAAGTGGGCAACCTGTCCTCGGCGCCGGGGACGATTTTCGGCATGATCAACAATGCGGACTTGAAATTCCCTAAGATCAAAAACGAAAAAGGCGAAGAAATCGAGCTGACGCACGGCCGCTACATCCAGTTCCTCGAGAGCCCGAGCCGCGAAGTGCGGGAATCGGCTTTCAAGGCGGTGTACTCGACGTACGCCAAACAGAAAAACACGTTAGCCGCAACGCTTAGCGCCAACATTACGAAAAACTTATTTTACTCCAAGGCGAGGAAATATCCTTCCGCGCTGGAAGCTACCTTGTACGGCGACAACATCCCGGTCAGCGTGTATACAAATCTGATTGCTGCCATCCACGAGAGCTTGCCGCTGCTGCACCGCTACATGGAGCTCCGCAAAAAGCTGCTGAAGGTCGACGAGCTGCACATGTACGACCTGTTCGCGCCGCTGGTGGATGAATACAAGATGGACATCACCTTTGACGAAGCGAAGAAAACCGTGATGGAGAGCGTGAAGCCGCTCGGTCAGAACTATCAGGAAATCTTGAAGGATAGCTACGAGAACGGCTGGATCGACGTATACGAGAATGAAGGCAAACGAAGCGGAGCATACAGTTGGGGCGCTTACGGCACCCATCCTTACGTGCTGCTGAACCACAAGGACAACTTGAACAGCATGTTCACCTTGACGCACGAGATGGGTCATGCGATCCATTCCTATTTGTCCGACAGCAGCCAGAACTACCGTGATGCGCAATATACGATTTTCCTGGCGGAAGTGGCGTCTACGACGAATGAAGCGCTGCTGATGGACTATATGCTGAACAAGTCAACCGATCCGAAGGAAAAAATGTATCTTCTCACGTATTATGCGGACCAATTCCGCACGACCGTGTTCCGCCAGACGATGTTCGCCGAGTTCGAGAAAATCATCCACGAAAAAGCCGAGGCCGGCGAATCTCTAACGCATCAAGAGCTGAGCAAAATTTACTACGACTTGAACAAACAGTACCACGGCGCCGCAATGGTCGTAGATCAAGATATCGAGATGGAATGGGCGCGCATTCCGCATTTCTACAACAGCTTCTACGTGTTCAAGTACGCCACAGGCTTCTCGGCGGCGACGAGCTTCGCGAAGCAAATTCTGGACGAAGGCCAGCCGGCCGTCGACCGTTACTTGGGCTTCCTGAAGAGCGGCGGCAGCGACTTCTCGATCGAGATTCTGAAGCGCGCGGGCGTCGACATGTCCTCGCCGGAGCCGATCCGCCAAGCGATGAGCGTGTTCGAGAGCTTGATCGAAGAGATGGAGAAGCTGACGAAGTAAGTTGAAGTGTAAAAAGAAGAAGCCTCCTGTCCCACTTTATCGGTGGTTCTGGAGGCTTTTCATTTGGAAGCGTGAGGTTAGTTCGATTGCTCCAGAAGCTTGGTCGCCTCTTCTAGACGCTCGGTCCGGAATATCGCTTCCCCCAGCATTTCCAGTCGGTCCAGCTCGTTGATCGCAGCGATCTGCTCCAGCAGCTTCGTGCCGGCTTCGCCATACCGGGTCTGAATAAACATCCCGATGAAGCGGCGAGCCTCCTCCAGCTTGCCTTCGATTTTGCCCTCGATCTTGCCTTCCTCTATCCCCCGCTGCAGCGTGTTTTTGTCCCAGTAATATTGCAAATCATGAATAATCTCTTCAACTCTACGATCCGACAAACGTATCTCCTCCTTCAACAACTGCTCTTCGGCCTCACCCAAGACCAGATAAGTATGGAAGAATCCGGCGATCAAATGCATCCGTGCAGGGTCCAGCTTCATTCGCACCAGCATAAGCAAAAACTCTTTTTTGACCTGCACCTTTTCTTCCTCAGTATAACCCATTTTGCTCAGCAGCGCAGCAGCTACCGGATTGTCATGTCGGATATAGTCCCTCCAGCCGTACCTGCTTAGCGTAATCGGAAAATACCAGTAATGCAGGCCTCCGTAAGCGGAAAACGCCCAACCGAACGTGTTCGGCACCTCTCTTGCACGATCATAGCTGAACACGGCGATCGGCAAAATCCTCCTCCGGTACTTCTCGTACAGTCGGCTGGAGTAAATAAACATACGCTCGGCAAACGTCCTCTGATAATAAGCTTGCGGTTCCACATGCACGATAATGAGCGCCTCCTCGCCCCGCAGCTTCGTCTCCGCCAGCAAGTCGACTCTGTGCTTCTCCCCCGCCAACAAGTCCGTATACAGCTCCTCCGACAAAAAGGTCAGATGATCAAAATCGATCGCCTCATACACATCGGGCAAAAATAGCTGGATAAACTCCTGGAAAAACGTTTGGATCAATTCCTTGAACAATCGATCATGATCGACAGACAACCGCTCTCCTCCCTCTCCATCTGCCGATGCCGCAAAAAAATAAGCACCGGCCATTGTCGCATCGCTCCAGGACCAATCACTGGGCTTGCGCATGGCGGTGCTTCCACTGATTCAATCATAGCATAGTCAAAAAGGAAAACACTAGGACTATTTTCATATGTTGGATTTGGATGATTTTGGTACAATGGAGCAATCGAGTCTATTTTTCGCTATAATCGACTTAAGGAGAGTTTGCAATGGAGGGACTCCTTCTAGTTTTTTTTCTAAGCCTACTCGGGTACTTTATCTTTTTCCTAATCATTCGAGGCGCCATTAACAGCTCTATTATTTACACGCTAGTGCGCCGAGTAAGCTCGCATAAAAATCAGACCCAGACCGAAATGGTGAGCCTGAGGCAGGAATTA
The DNA here is from genome assembly GCF_004000845.1 of Paenibacillus koleovorans NBRC 103111. Taxonomy (GTDB): domain Bacteria; phylum Bacillota; class Bacilli; order Paenibacillales; family NBRC-103111; genus Paenibacillus_AA; species Paenibacillus_AA koleovorans. Next base: position 36,113 of record NZ_BIMA01000058.1, on the reverse strand, counting down.
ACCGAAATGAAACAGCTGCTCGCGGAACAAAATCAACTGATGAAAGAGATTTTGCAGCAGAAACAATAGCTGAGACGGATCGATTGGGAACAGGAGGTTTGTAGCGATGTTCGAACTGGATAGGTTGAAGGCCGTGGGCGAGCCATTGAAGCTTCTCGCGTTCGATCTTGACGGAACGCTGCTGAACCATCACGGGCATGTGTCAGGCCGCAATCGAGCGGCGCTGGACTACGCCCGTGGCCAGGGGGTAGAGGTGACGCTGGTCACAGGCCGTCACATCTCCAAGGTGCTCCCGTTCGTCCGGGAGCTGGGGCTGACGGCGCCGTTCATCACATCGAACGGCTGCGAGTTGTGGTCGCCGACGGGCGAGCTGCTGGAGCGCCGGGCGCTGCCGCAGGCGGACCGGGCGTGGCTGCACGGCTGGGCTGCCGAGCACGGGCTCGGCTACCGCGCGTATTGCGTCGGCGGGGTGTTCGATTGGCGGCCGATGCACTCCCAGGCGGCTGTGGACCGCAGTTTTGCCGCTGCGGCGAAGGCGGAGGCCGAAGCGCTCCTGCAGCGCGAGTGGCTCAAGGTGCTGCTGGCCGACGCCGTCGCGTCAGCACCGCCCCTCGCTCGTACAGCCCCCCGCGACATCCGCGGGCTGTACGAGCGCCTGGCGGCGGACGCGCGCTTCGCGCTCGCCGCCTACAGCGACGATCCGGCGCACATCCGCCGGATCGACGTGCACCCCGCCGGCGTCGACAAAGCCGCCGGCCTCCAGGCGGTGTGCCGCCGCATAGGCGTCACCGCCGCGCAAGTCGCCGCCTTCGGCGACGACACGAACGACATCGCCATGCTGCGCTGGGCCGGCCTCGGCGTGGCGATGGAACAGGCGCCTGCGGCGGTCAAGGAGGCGGCGTCCCACATAGCGCCGCATCACAACCGCGACGGCGTCGCCGCCGTCGTGCACGCCCTCCTGTCGGCTGCGCACCGCAGCAGCCGGGACTAAGCTCACGGCGTACACCCGCCGCTGGCACTCCCAACCAAACAAAAAACCGGCGCATCCGCTATTCGCGAACGCTGCCGGTACGCCTGATCCGATACGTCCCCCGCCCCTGCTCCGACGCCGGCCCCTCATCCGAGTAGGCCAACTGCTGAAGCAAAGCGGGAATATGCTCCGCCGCAACCGGCGGACTGAAATAATACCCTTGCGCCTCCTCGCAATGCAGCTGTCGGAGCAGTTGCATCGACTCCGTGCACTCGACGCCTTCCGCCACTACCCGCAGCTTCATCCGAGCCGCCAGATCAAGGATGGCCTGAACGATCGACTTTTCGATCGGATGTTTGTGCAGCGGCTTGATGAACGACTGGTCGATCTTGATAATGTCGATCGGCAGCTGCTTCAAGTAGCTGAGCGAGCTGTAGCTCGTGCCGAAATCGTCGACCGCGATCAGAATGCCGATCCGCTTCAGACGCAACAGCGTCTGGATCGCCTGCGGAATGTCGAGCGTCATGCTCTCGGTGATTTCTAGCTTCAGATAGGCCGGCTCCAGTCCCGTTTCCTTCAGGATCGACTCGATCGTGTCCGCGAGCAAGCTGTCCTTGAACTGCCGCGGCGATACATTCACCGTAACCGGCAGGAACAAACGATGCTCCGTCTGCCACAACTTGCACTGCCGGCACGCCTCACGCAGCACCCACTCCCCAAGCGGGACGATCAACCCCGACTCCTCCGCCAAAGGCACGAACTCCAGCGGAGAGACGGCCCCCAGCTGCGGGGAGGTCCAGCGAAGCAAACATTCCAAACCGGAAGGCCGTTCATTCGTTAGCTGCACGATAGGTTGAAAGTGCAAGGAAAACTCCGGCCGTTTCATTACTCCTTCGTAAACCGGCTTCAAACGATCGAATTTCGGATGCCGTTCCTCTACGGACATCTGCAAATCCGCCACCGCATGCGCCAGCCGGTTCCCCAGCTCCATCCGACGCGTATACCGCTGCTTCCATTCACCCTTGAACACCCGTACTTGATTGCGGCCTTCCTGCTTGGCCAGCGAAACCGCCATACCTGCGTTTCGCCACGCCGCCTCGCCCGCTGAATCGCCAACTCCCGCCACGCCGCCGTCCGCCCGATCAGACAGATCCGACACTACCAAACTGACCCCAATGCTCGCCGTAAGCCGCACCTCGCGCGCCTCCAACCGAACCGGTTGGCGAATGGCGTCCATCAGCCGGGTCGCCCATACATGAACCGTCTCCTCGACTCCAGCCCTCAGCACAATGCCGAACTCATCGCCGGACAGCCGGGCCAGATGAGCCGCAGGCGGCAGCACACCGTGCATACGCCATGCGAGCTGCTGCAGCACCCGGTCGCCAACCTTGTGACCATGCACAAGATTGACGGTCCGGAATTGATCAAGCCCCACGATCAGAACGCAATAACTGGCCCCACCTGCAACTTCCGTCTCCACCAGATACGACACACGCTGCAGCTCCGCTTCAAAATAGGACCGGTCCGGTACACCGGTCAATCTGTCCACTGCCGGATCCATCCGATCCAGGACCGGTTCCGTCCAAGGCTTGACCACCAATAAGTCGCGCATCTACATTCCTCCGCTTGTGAGTTGTTGAGGTAGATGTGTTGCAAAATCAGCTCGGCCGTCACTCAACTATGACTCTATTAGACGAAAGAATCGTTTAGCAAATACGCGCACCCGAATTAGAAAAGTATGAAATTTATAAACAAACGGCTAACATTTTCTCCGGATCGGATCCAATCAGAACGAATCGGAACAAATCGGATCGACTAGACTACCCCGCCGATCGACACCATCACCCGACGATGCTCATCCTCAAGACTCGTGAGCAGCGAGCGGAGCTTCTCCTGCTCCTGCGCCTGCTCCAGGACCGCCGCCGGCTCCGCCAGAGCATGCTCCAGCTCGGTCGCAGCCGCGAGCAGCTCGCTCGCCGACATATTGCCGGCCGCCCCCCGGAATGTGTGAAGCATCCGCTTGGCCGAATCCCACTCTCCGCGATCCAGCTCATCCTGCAGCTGTTCGACGAATGGTTCGTACTCCTGACGGAACCGTCGAAGCAGATGAAGCAGCAGCGGTACTTTCCCGTCGAGCCGATGAAGCACCTGATTCAGCTCGATGCCGTCCAGCTTCGACAGCGAATCCGCATACGCCCGTTCCTCTTCGCTCTTGTCCGTTTCGTTGCGTCGGTCGCCCAGAGGCTCCCCACCGCCTGCACCTGCACCTGCAACTGCACCTGCAACTATCCCGCCTGCAACACCCGACGTTACCCACTTGCGCACCGTAATCCGCATCGCTTCGACATCGATCGGCTTCGTGACAATGTCGTTCATGCCGATCCGGTAGTACGAATCGCGATCCGAGCGGATGACATTCGCTGTAAGCGCGACGATCGGCAGCCGGTCGTACCTCTTCATCTCGCGAATGCGCCGCGTCGCCTCATACCCGTCCATCTCCGGCATATGAATGTCCATCAGGATCAGATCCCACTTGCCCCGATCGATCATCTCCAGCACTTCGAGGCCATTGTGAGCCACTTCAACCTGGTAGCCCCAATCTTTCAGCAGCTCCGTAGCGACAAGCTCGTTGATCTCATTGTCCTCCGCCAGCAATATACGCCCGGCCGGCGCCCCAGCGGCCTGCTCCGGCTCCGCCACCGGATGCGGCACGCCCTTGGACCGCCGGCGCCCGCCGCGTTCCAGTACGACCGCCAGCTGCTCATGCAGCCCGGGCCGGCTAATCGGCTTCACGAGCGTAGCGTCGGGCCGATGCTGCTCGCTCAAGCCAAGCAGCTCGTCCCGGCCATACACCGACGTCATCGCCATCGTATGCGCACCTGCCCGTCGAGCGGCCTCCAGCAAGTTCATCCACGTGTCGATCCCGTACATGTCGTCCATTTCCATATCGGCCAGCACGAGCTGGATGCGCTCGCTCTCCTCTACCGTTGCCGACCATTCCAGTAAGCCGATCGCTTCTTTCCAAGTAGCCGCCTTGACCGGCGTCAGCTCCATCGAGGCCAGCATCGAACCAAGCTGCTCATAGACAAGCACGGAATCTTCCAGCACCAGCACCCTTTGCCCTTTATTTCGCTCGGACAGCCGGTACGCTTCCGTCTTGGCATCCTCCGGCACCGGAAAGCTCAGCTCAAACGAGAAATGGCTGCCCTCCCCCAGACCGCTCTGGACGGACAGCTCGCCCCCCATCAGCTCGATCAGGCTCTTGGAGATGACGAGACCCAGACCGGTCCCTCCATACTTCCGACTGGTCGATCCGTCCGCCTGGGAGAAAGGCTCGAATAAGGAGCGCAGATGGTCGGCGGCGATGCCGATTCCGCTATCCGTCACATCGAAGCGCAGCCGCAGCTTGCGAATGCCGAGAGGGAACGAAGAGCGATCGTCGACCGTTCGGATACGCAGCGCCACATGTCCCCGCTCCGTGAATTTGATGGCGTTGCCGCATAGATTGAGCAGCACTTGCTCCAGCCGCTGCGCATCCCCGATCAGCACATCCGGCAGCGAATCCGGCGTATCGAGAATGAATTCGATCTGCTGCTTGCCCATGAAAATATGGATCGTGCCCGACAGCTTCTTTATGACCGTCATGAAATGAAACCGATCTTCGACAAGTCCCAATTTGCCCGCCTCCACTTTGGAAAAATCCAGAATTTCGTTAATGATGCGCAGCAGCGCCTGGGAGGACGATTGGATTTTGCTCACGTAATCGATCTGGCTCCCGGTTAGCTCCGTCTTTGCCATCAGCTCGGCAATGCCGATGATGCCGCTCAGCGGAGTACGAATTTCATGGCTCATGCGCGCGAGAAACTGGGTTTTGGCCTGGTTCGCCTCGTCCGCCTGTTTTTTCTTAATGATATCGGTTAAATCGTGAATCGTACCGGTCATGCTGCGGAACGCCCCGTCCTGCCCGTACACCGGCGACAGCGTCACCGAGAACGTCCGGTCTCCAAGCCCGGGCAAAGCCATCGCGAGCTCGAAACGGAGACGACGTCGCTCAGCGAGCGCCAATCGGAAGTAATCCCACCATTCCTCCTCATGCCTGCCGGGCAGCAGCTCGCTGAAGGAGCGTCCGATCAGTTGGCGAAACGGAACCTCCAGCACATCGACGATTTTCTGATTGGCGGACGTCACGATCCCGGTTTCATCGAAGCCGAAAATCAAATCCTCCGAGCTGTCTACCAGCGTCCGGTATTTGAGCTCGTTCTCTACAAGCGTCTTCTCCGCTTGCTTCCGATCCGTAATATTGACCGCGCTGCAGATCACTTCCTCCATTTCTCCGTCTCGGCCGACGATAGGCTCCAAGGTGGCAAGCGCGGTGTATCCTTTGTAGCTGATTTCGAACGTCACCCGCTCCCCTTGCCAAGCTTTGTCGAATTGCTCGTACATGTACTCCGCCAGTTCCTTCGGCAGCCGCCCCGAATCCATCACCGACGTGCCGATCAGCTCCTTCGGATCGAACCCGACTTGGTAGAGCAGTTGCCCCTCGGCCATCGTGTAGACGTAGCGGCCTTTTTCCTTGCGGTATTTGATCGTGTAGCCCGGCTGCAAATGCAAAATATCGAGCAGCTCCTGCTGGACGGTGCGGACTTGCTCCATCAGCCCGTTCGACCGTTTCATATGAAGCAGGAACGCCGAGATGAAGGCGCCGCACACTATGTTCATCAGCACATACGGCAAGGCTACCCGCGAGAAGGAGAAATTGAAAATCCAGACCAGATCGATTGTAAAAATGATGCCGAAGCTCGTGTAAAACAACAAAAATCGAATGAGGTCGCTGCGAACGTAACGAATGACCAGCCCGCTGATCAAAGCGATGAGAAGGCCGGTGGCAATTGCCGGCAGGCTGGAGGAGAAATCAAACGCGATCCGGACGACGATGATGACGACGGCTGCGATCAGCGAGGCAGGCAGCCCTCCGAAATAAGCAGCGGCATACACCGCCTGATGCCGCAAATCCAGCAAATTATTCTCGTCGATTCGAACGCCGGCGAACAGCAGCACGACGCCCACGCCGCCCATGACCAAACCTACCTTCAAACGATAAGCCCAACGCAGCTGACTTTCGGAATACGCTTTCATAAACCATTGCCCGGTAAAAAAAATAAACAGCGCGAGCAGGGCGATATTGACGAACAAGTCCCGGATCAAGGCGATCCCCCCATCGGTCGGCCGGAGAATTAGAAAGCTTTTTCTAAGCATAAGCTATAAATGTTAAGCAAGTACTAAGAAAATAAATGAACCCTTAATCTGATACTGATTCTGTACTTACGTTTGTTTAGTAGATTAAGAGTGTGGTTATAGAGAAAGTAGAGAGGATGATGTCCTTATGAGAACCGCTACGATATCGTTCAAAAATCGGCCGATCGTTGTGTATCAATACGCCTCAACCGCCATGCTGGGCCGCCTTAACGCCAAGATGAACGAGATGGAATATAACTTCGAGTTTCGCCGCAAGCTGAAGCAAGTCATGTCGATCGAGCTGATGAGCCACGTCGCCATCTTCCAATACCGGGACGGTACGAAAATGTATTTGGAAGTGTCCTAACGAAAACCGTCAGGGAAACCATCCCTGACGGTTTTTTGATGTCTCGCGCAGCTCTTACAGCAGCAGCACGCCGACAAGCAGAGCAGCGGCCCCGCCGGCCATCGAGCCGAGCACGTTCACGGCGTCGTTGCCGAGCGCGCGCCAGCCGCGGATATGCTCGGCCGCTTCGCCGCAATGGCGGCGCGCCTCGAGCTCGCGGCCGCAGACGCGGCAGCGGTACATGCGCTGCCATGCGGCGCCGAGCGCCGAGTCCGCGAGCGAGCCGACGGCGCCGCCGACCAAGCCGAGCGCGAGCAGCTCGGCGCCTCCATAGGCGCCTGCCGCTGCCGCGCTGTCGAGACCGCCCGGCGCGACCGCATCCAACCGCTGCAGCAGCCATGCGGCCGCGCCGATGAACAAGCCGCCGGCTGCCGTCGCCGCCAGCCCGAGCGGCGTGACGCCGCCCGACGTGCCTGCCGCGACCCGGCGCCCGGTCAAGATCGACCTCGGCTCGGAGCGGCTCAGGCCGCCGATCTCGGTCGCCCATGTGTCCGCGTTCACCGCGGCCATGACCCCCACGAACGCCGCGTACAGCGCGGGTTCGGGCCGGACGGCGCAGGCGGCGCAGAGCGCCAGCCCGAGCCCGCCGTTCGCCCACACCTGCACCGCGTCGCGGCGGCCGGACTTCTCGTAGCCGCTCTCCGCCGCGGCTTTTCGTCGCTGCTTCCACTTGCTGAGCAGCGACGAGGAGAGGAAAAAGGCGATCAGCGTGCCGAACCACGAAGCGCTCCCGAGCGCGTATAACGCCGTTCCGAGCACGACCGCCGCGAGCGCCCCCGAGCCGCTAAGCGACCTTCTCCAATACGCCGCCCCTGCTAAGCACAAGCTGCCCGCCAGCCCGATCCACCACAATCCCATCGGCTTGCCTCCTTTTCATTCCGCCCTCATTATATCAAAATGCGCTCCTCCTCACACATTAAGGATCGGTTCCCCATACTTTCTTAACATTTCCATTTGTCACATACACCTCCGAATAGGCTCTGCTATCCCTTCCACGCGTACTAGACGATATTTTGGGGTTATAGTATAGTTAACTCAGGGTATCTTTTTCCAATTTCCCGCTCGACAGCGCTGCGATTTTCCTAATGCTTTCTTAACAATTTCCCATCGTTTCGAGGAGGTTCTCGTGAACAAAATAATGATCATAGAAGATGATCCTATGATCGGCGAGATGTTAGCGATGTACTTGACCGAAGAAGGGCATGAAGTAAGACGGTCGGAGAACGGAACGGATGGGCTCAAGGAAACGCTTGCATTCGATCCTGACATCGTTCTTCTCGATCTTGTGCTTCCGGATATGTATGGGACCGAATTGTGCATGAAGCTGCGGGATAGCTCGCTCGTCCCGATTCTGGTCGTCTCGATGAAGACGGAGGTCAGCGAACGCGTCAACGCGTTGGCGGCCGGTGCAGACGACTTCTTGAGCAAACCCTTCAGCATGCGCGAGCTTACGGCCCGCATCTCGGCGCTCATCCGGCGCAGCCAATTTCATCGCGTCCATGCGATCGCGCATCAGCAGACCAGCGCAGCCGTACAATCGGCTGTCGAATCGAAGCGTCACGTCGAACTGGACACCGAACGCAGAGCTCTTTACGTCAGGGGCTTATTCATAGAGACGACGTTTTCCGAGTTCGAGCTGATGAAGCTGCTGACGCAATACCCGAACAAGGTGTTCAGCCGCGAAGAGCTGATCAACGCGCTCCGGGGATTCGAATCGTTCGTCACCGAACGTTCGATCGACGTCCATATCGCCAATCTACGCAAAAAAATCGAACTTGAACCGAAAGAACCCCAATATATTAAAACCGTATGGGGTGTCGGCTACAAATTTCAGGCATAGCGCAGCTTTCGTTTGAAAGCGCAATCTTGCCTCACGTCGGATTCCATTCAATTGTCGTCATATTAGGGAGAGATGAGCGGTGCACGAAATGTATGAGTTTGAGACGCCTCGGATCAAGCGGGACTTGGAGCCCGAAGAGCTGCTGCAGGTGATCCTCGACTACGCGGCCAAAATCGCCAACGAGCGCAATCTGGACAACGTCCTTTCGCTGATGGCGGACATGGGCAAGGTGATTGTCGTGGCCGACCGATGCACCGTCTGGCTGCTCGACTCCCAGCGCAATGAGCTATGGACGAAGGTTGCGCACGGCGTCACCGAGCTGCGCATCCCCGTCGGCGCGGGATTGGCGGGTCACAGCATCGCAACCGGGCAACCGGTCTTTATCGACGACGCTTATTCCGATGTGGAGTACCGGGACGTGCTGATGAGCGGCGCGCTGAAGACCGATCTGCAGACGGGTTACCGTACCAAAGCGCTGATGGTCATCCCGTTCCGCAACAACGAAGGCGAGATTATGGGCTGCTACCAAGCGGTGAACAAGATGACGCCGAGTCAAGTGTTCTCGGACAAAGACTTGCGCAACTTGACGCTGGCCGCCTCCTACTCCGGCAAGTCGATCGAATCGGCGATGCTGGCGGAAGAGATCGAGGAGACGCAGAAAGAAATTATTTTCACGATGGGCGAAATCGGCGAGAGCCGCTCGAAGGAAACCGGCAACCACGTGAAGCGCGTAGCGGAATACTCGTACGTGCTGGCGCTGGCGCTCGGGCTTAGCCAATCGGAAGCGGAGCTGCTCAAGATGGCGTCCCCGATGCACGATATCGGCAAAGTCGCGATCCCGGACTCCGTGCTGAAGAAGCCGGGCAAGCTGACCGACGAAGAATACGACATCATGAAAACCCACACCGACATCGGCTACAACCTGCTCAAAAACTCCAAACGCAAAATTTTGAAAACCGCGGCGATCGTAGCGGAGCAGCATCATGAGAAGTGGAACGGCAAAGGCTATCCGCGCGGACTCCACGGCGAAGAGATTCATATCTTCGGGCGCATCACCGGCATCGCGGACGTGTTCGATGCCCTGGCGAGTGACCGGGTGTATAAGAAGGCTTGGGAGCTCGACCGGATCCTGAATTTGTTCAAGGAAGAGCGGGGTCACCACTTCGATCCGAATGTCGTCGACGCGTTCATGGACAGCTTGCCCAAAATTCTCGACATTCGCGACCGCTATGCCGATCATATGCTGGAAGCGCAGTAACTGCAAATAAAGCTCTTCGACGCGATGAAGGATTCGGGCCGAAGAGCTTTTTCTGATTTATTTGGATCTCAGCGCGGTGTCGATCGTCGCATGACCGCCGCCCCAAACCGTCTTGGACGTCCAGTCGGCGTCCCCTTGCCAAAACGGGTCGTCCGCCGGCAAACCGAGCGCCAGGAAAACGGTCGCGCACAAGTACAAGCTGCCGGTCGAGATGTAGCTCTCTCCCAGCTCCGGCTGATGACCGGCCAACCCGATCTGCAGCCAGCCGTTCGCGTCGAACGTGCCGGGCATCTCGATCGACCGCCGAATGATGGCGGTGAGGGCGCCTCGCGCTTGCGCAGGTGCGATATGCTCCGGCAGCTCTCGGCGCAGCGCGACTTGGCTAAGCAGTTGAAACGCGCCGAAACGGTAGGCGATGGAGCGGCCAACGACGGGAAACGTCCCTTCCGGCGAGATGGACCGCTCCTGAATGTCTGCGTACCGCTTCGTCCGCTTCAGCACCCTCTCAATCATCGGCTGCCAGTCCCATGTTTCCAGATTGCCGACTGTCTCCAACACATCGATCAGCATCGGCTGAATGACGAAGCTGTTGTAGTAGTCGGCATGAAACTCCACGCCGTCGCCGTACATGCCGTCGCCCAAGTACCACTGCTCGTGCTGCTTCAGCGCGAAGTCGATGCGCATCCGATCCCAATCAGGCTCGCCCATCCTGTAGAGGGCGGTTTCGATCGTCGCGGCGAACAGCAGCCAGTTGTTGAAGCCCGGCTTGCGGGTCCGCGTCGCTTTGAGCGCTTGCACGAGATTGCGTTTCACGCGGGTGTCAAGCTTCTCCCATAGCTCGTTCGGCGCACGCAGGACGGCATGAGACAGGAAGGCGGCATCCACGATCGGCTGGTTTCCTTCCGAGAAATTCATGTAGTCCGGCGAAGACGGATCCGTACCGGCATCGATCGCGGACCGGGCCAGCTCGGCGTATCGCGAGCGAAGCGCCCCTTCCTCGCCTTGGTCCGGTCCGTGCTCGAGCCAAGGCGCAATTCCTGCCAGCAAGCGGCCCAATGCTTCCAAATAGGTGAACATGTGGCGGTCAAGCGACTCCGGCCGTTTCTCGATCGGCATCCGCGCTTTCAGCGTACGGCTGTCAAGCGTTGTAAGCACCGGCTCCGCAATTCGCCGCAATGTGGACAGCCAATACTGGCGGTCGGCAGCTCCTTGCTTCACTTGCTTCTTTTGCTCCATACGATCCCATCCCCCGCTCCAATGTGTTCCAAGCTTCTTTATCTAATAGGCTAGTCGCTCAATCGGACCGTACAGGCGCCCCAGCTCTCGTTGCCCCATTTCAGCTCCAGACGGTCTCCGTCCGAAGCAGCTCCGACTCCTTCCGGTGTGCCGGTGAACAAGATATCCCCTTCCCCCAAGCCGAAGTGACGAGCAGTGAAATCGATAATGGTCTGCAAATCGAAAATCATCGACCCTGTGTTGCCGCGCTGCACAACAACCTCGTTTTTAAGAAGCGTGAACGTTTCGGCTTGAAGAGCCGCAGCGCCTGGAAACGGCCGGAAGCCTGTTATCGGCGCAGAGTGCAGGAACCCTTTGGCCGCAAGCCAAGGATGCCCTTTCTTCTTCAGCTCGCTCTGCACGTCGCGGAGCGTCAGGTCGAGCCCGAGCGCATAGGCGTCGATTAACTCGTCCACCTTCATCCCTGGCTCATAGGCGCGCGAGATGCGCACGACCACTTCCGCCTCGTAATGGATGTCGCCGCGGCCGCCCGGGAGCATCACTTCGCCGCCGTCCATCGCCACCAGCGAGTGCGTCGGCTTACCGAACAGCATCGGCGCGTCCGGTACGGCGTTGCCTAGCTCCTCGGCATGCGCTCTGTAGTTGCGGCCGATGCAGTAAATGTTGCGAATCGATTGAAACATAGGGAGTCTCCATCCTTTAGGGGCAATGTGATAGCTTGTGATTAACCGTCTATTGGGCGCGTATGGTTCCGTCTTTGTTCACGATCGCGCCGAACGAAATGCCGGAGAGCCGCTCGAACAGCTTGACGCTTTCCGGCTCTTGCATGAACACCGGCTGCGCCCACTTGGTCAACACCGGCACGAGCTTCAGCTCGCAGCCCGCCGTCTTGGAGCAGGATGCCTGCAGGATGCCCGAGTCCCATGTCTTCGGCTCGTCCGCCCGTGTCGTGAACAGGAAATTGCCCATGCTGTAGGCGATCCACTTTCCTTTATATTGCTCAAAGCCCTGCAGCACATGCGGATGGCCGCCGACGATCAGATCCGCTCCCGCGTCGATATATTTGCGCGCGTATTCTTTCTGATACGCCTCCGGCATGTCGTTGCGCTCGATCCCCCAGTGAGGGATGACGACGACCAGATCCGCTTTGCTCTTGGCATCGGTTATCGCCTTGAGCGGCAAATCAAGGCCATATGTATCGGCAACTCCGGGTCGGTCTTTGCCGTTTTTGTCCTTGCCGGCTTTCCAATCGGCGTCCGGGACGACGCGGCTCAAGCCGAGAAACGCGATCTTGATCCCTTTTTTCTCCACGATGACGGGCCGGAACGCCTCCTCCGCATTATGGCCGGCGCCGAAGTATTTGATCCCGGTCTTATCCAGATGTTTGAACGTATCGAGCAAGCCGTCCACGCCATAATCAAGAATATGGTTGTTCGCGAGGTTGACCAGGTCGAAGCCCGCCTCGGCAAAAGCGGGAAGCGCATCCGGCGTCGACCGGTACACGTATTCCTTCTTCTGTTCGTCGCCTCGCGTCGTAATCGGCGTTTCCAAGTTCGCTATAGCCAGATCGGCGTCTTGCAGAACCGACTTGACTTGGGCGAAGCCGTAGTCGAAGCCGTTCTGCCGGAGCACGGTCTCAACCGTGCTGGCGAAGATGACGTCGCCGACGAACGACAGCTTGACACGCGAGCTGTCCGACGGGGTTGGCGTCGGGCTGCCCGTAGTGCCTGCGGACGACCCGGGGGTCGGCGAGACGGTCGCGGACGGCTTGGGGGTAACCGTCGATGACGCTGTCGGCGTCGGCGAACCGGCGGCCGGTGCGCTGGGCGAAGGCTTGGCGGCGCCATTGCCGCTGCCGTTGCTTGACGGTGTCGGTGTAGGCTGCGCGGACTCCGCCTTACGCAGCTGCGTGCCGACCGCCCAGGCGGTCAACCCGACCGCGACGAGCAGCAGCAGGAAGGCGCCGATCGGGAGCAGCTTGCTTTTGGTCGTTTTCGGTTTTTTGGGAGTTTCAGACTTCGTTGTGCTTTTGTCTCGACGATGTCTTTCCGATCTCGATTCTATCTCTACCGACTCCTTCTCTCCTGATCGTTATCCCTATATTATAGCAGATTTAGGCGATCCGAAGGCTACAAATCGTGAATTGGACAGCATAGAACCGAATAATGGGTACCGCCGTCAACGCGCCGGAGCCGGTCCTGATGCCGGAGCCGCCGGTAACGCCAACACCGCTGCCACCGACTCATAACACCGCTCCAGCTCGTCGCGCGTCACTTTGGCGGGATTGTGCTCGAGCAACACGTGGAACTTGTCATTGCGCTGAGCGAGCAGCTTCAGGTATGTATAAGCATCGCCGTATGTCGGGTCATCCTGCTGCTCGGGCAGCACCGGCAAGTGGCGATCCAAGCGGCCTTCCTCATAGCGGGTGTTGCTGTAGTGCGCCAAGTAGACGCGATCAGCCACCGCTTCGATGAACGCCTCCGGCTCGAAGCCCGGAAACGTGCGCTTGTGAACGTCCAGCCGCTGGAAGTCGAGCACCATGCCGATGCCCGGGAACTCCTCGAACGCCCGCACCCACTCATCCTGCAAGTCGCCGAAAAAGTCGTACTCAAGCACGATGCGCTGCCCGTAACGCTCTTGAAGCACGGCGACTTGCTCGAACGCCCGGCGGCTTACGTCCCGGAACATCACAGCATCCATCTGATCCGACTCATACCGTTCAAACTCCGGCAAGATCGCCCAGTGCCGCTCGCTCCTCCGCCTCGGCATGACGGACGGGTAAGGATAATGGACAAGCAAATAATCCGCCCCGCAGCGGGAGGCAATCGACGCTTCCTGCTCCAGCCGATGAAAAGCAAGCAGCCGCTCGTCGGACACAACGGAAGTGATGGAGGGCAGCGAATAGCCTTGCCCCTTCAGCAGCGGCGTGTGGATGCCGAACTCGAGCCGGTTCGCTTCGCAGAACGCCGTGAACTCGGCGATTTGCGCCTCGTCCTTGAACTGCGCGATTTCGATGCCATTGATCCGCGGCGAGCCATAGGCGCTCCAATGATCGGGCATGTACCCGTTCCACATGCCGATTTGCAATCTGCGAGCCAGAGCCATGATGGGTAAGCCTCCCCTAGTCATTTTCGATCAGATTACCATATTTCAGGGAATTTGTATGCCTATTGGCGGATGCGCTCCTTTACGATCCCGATCGCCTTCTTCTTCAATTCCTCTATCTCCTCCAGCAGCGCATCCGCCCGTCTCGCAAGCTCGGTTCTCGTATCCGATTCCGCCATCGCCGCCAAATTGATCTCCACGGTGAGGTATGCCGATCGTGCCGCCGCTTCGAACAGCAGCGATCCGATGCCCAGATCGGAGATGACATTTTTGTTCGCGCAAGGTGCGAGCTCCTCGGCAATGCGGCTCGCATCCCGGCATACTTCCATCAGCTGCAGCGGAACCGCAATCGCCTCGAGCGTCGTCTTCTCTATCGCATGACGGCGGGCCGCCTTCTGCTCCTCGGTATCTCGAGGCAGCTTGGCCGCCGCCCGGTATCGCTCGAACGAGACGATGTCGGCTTCGAGCAGATCCTCGCAGTGAAGCGAAGCCTCAGCCAAACGAGCCAAAGCGCCGCTGACAATGCCCGCCCAGTCGGCGTACTTCGGACCTTGGCTGAAGCCGGCCGCCATGGACGCCATCGAGGCGCCAAGCGCGCCTACCAGAGCGGCCACGCTTCCTCCGCCCGGCGTAGGCACTGCCGCGCTCGACTCCTCCAGAAACCGGCGGATCGGCCGGTCCAGCCAAGCCACCTGTTCATCGTCTCCCGCATTCCCCAACTCTCGCTGCCACTCATAAGCCTTCAGCACGTTTTCGAACAAAATCGCCGTCGTCACGGTCCCTACTCCTCCCGGCGTTGGCGAATATGCAGCTGCGCGCTCCCCCGCCTCCCGCGCCACATCCCCCGCCATCGTACCGTCCGGAAGCTCATTCATCCCGGCGTCAACTACTACGTGCTCCGGGCGAATCATTTCTCGGGTGATAAGTCCGGCAGAACCTACGGCAGCGAAAACGATGTCGGCCCGTCCAACATGCAGCCCCAGCTCCAACGTGCGAGAATGGCACACCGTCACGGTCGCTTGCTCGCGCTGCAGCAGGTGGAACAGCGGCATGCCTACGGTTTGACCGCGTCCGACCAGCGCAACGCTCGCACCTGCCAGCACAAAGCCATAATGCTTCGCCAACCGGATACAAGCCTGCGGCGTAGCCGGCAGAAGCGCTCGTTCCCCGGTCAGCAGCGCCTGCTTGCTCGTCGGCGTCACGCCGTCGACATCCTTGTACGGCGAGATGATCGACGCCACTCGATTCGCCGACATCGCCGCCGGCAGCGGCAGCTCGAGCATGATGCCATGCACAGCGGCATCCTCGTTCAGCCGCTTAATGCAGGCGACCACCTCCTCTTCCCGAGCGGACGACTCGAACTCATGCACCTCAAAAGCGACCCCGACCCGCTCCGCCACCTTGCGCTTCGCCTGCACATAGTAAGCGGTAGCCGGATCGCCCGCCACCACCACTACGGCCAACTTTACCCCTACGCCCTCCAGCTCCTTGAACCGCTCCGTCTCCGCTTGAATCCGCGCATAAATCGCATCCGCTACCGGTTTTCCTCTTAACAAGACCGTCATGCTCCATCCGCTCCTTTTGTCCAAATAATAAGAAATGAACGAAAAAAAGCATTCGGGACACGCGAAACGCAGCTGCAGCAAGGATCGAAATCCAAGCCGGCGGCGGTTCGGTCATTCCCAAACGCTCTACCCAGGCGAACGGTATGTATGTAGATTCAGGCTCCCCCGTGGTGCTCCACGATTCGCCAGTTACCTGAACCGGTAAACCTCTCACTCCTTCATCATAGCAAACCGGGTGTGTGTTTGTCCAAGTATAGTGCTATAATAGGGGATGATGAAAACGGATCGCTGCGGCGCGGCTGCAGCATGCAACTCGAAGACAACAACGGCGGTACAGATGGAGGTTGCACCAAATGGGGAATTGGAAAGTAAACCTGATCGTATTAACGTTCGGGCAGTTTTTGGTGATGGCTGGAATGACGATGGTAATCCCGTTCCTGCCGCTATATATCCAAGAACTCGGAATCACGGACTCGCAAGAAGTGTCGGTATGGGCAGGCATTATTTTCGCTGGAAATTTCGTAACTTCCTTTTTCTTCCAACCTCTATGGGGCAAGCTGGCGGACCGCTACGGGCGCAAGGTGATGCTGCTGCGCTCCGGCTTCGGGATGGCGATTGTCATCTCCTTAATGGGTTTCTCGGGCAATGTGTGGCATCTGCTCCTGCTGCGCATTCTGAACGGAACGATAGCAGGCTATGTGCCGGCTTCCGTCGCCCTCATGGCATCGATGGCTCCTAAGCATCGGATGGGGTTCGCCATGGGTACGCTTCAATCCGGCAATGTCGCAGGCGGCATTCTCGGTCCTCTAATCGGCGGACTGCTGGCTGAATGGGTTGGCTTCCGCCCGATTTTCTACATAACCGGTGCCCTGCTTTTCCTCGCCTCGGTGATGGCCTGGATCGTCGTCAAAGAAAAATTCAATGCGACCGAGGCCGCCAAGAAGCCAAACGTCTCGATCGTCGAGGGATTCAAGCAGCTCGGCAAAATCCCTCAGCTTATGTCGCTATTCATGGTCACGCTATTGATCCAGTTCGCGATGCTCAGCACGATGCCGCTAATGGCGCTGTTCGTACAAGAGCTGCACGGCACCGGGCAATACTTGGCTTTCTACGCCGGACTGGTCGGTTCCATTACCGGCTTCTCGAATATGATCTCCTCCCCGCTGCTCGGTCGCCTGAGTGACAGGATCGGTCAGACCAAAATCCTGTTCGTGTCGCTGATCGGCGCGGGACTTGCCTTCATCCCGCAGGCGCTCGTGCACAACGTGTGGCAGCTGTTCGCCATACGGTTCATACTCGGCATTTTCATCGGCGGCCTGCTCCCGACCGTCAACGCGCTCATCCGCAAATTCACCCCTGACGGGATGGAGAGCCGCTCCTATAGCTTCAACAGCAGCTTCCTCTCTCTCGGCAACCTGCTCGGCCCGATCGTCGGCGGTACGTTATCCGGCTGGATCGGCATCAGAGGCATTTTCTACACGGCGGCATTCCTGCTGCTATTCAACGCGATCTGGGTGTACAAAAAGCTGCTCTACAAAAAAACGGTGCAAGGGGCTTAACCGACAGCCCGCTGCACCGTTCTTTTTTACCTGGAGTCGAACGCGTTCCGCAGCCCGTCCCCGATAAAGTTGAAGCACATAATCGTGAGGAAAATCATAAAGCCCGGAAGAATCGGCACCCAAGGCGCCTTCATCATGATCGTCAGGTTTTGCGCGCTCTGCAGGATATTGCCCCAGCTCGCATGCGGCGGCTGAATCCCGAGTCCCAGGAAGCTCAAGCTCGACTCCGTCAAAATCATCGTTCCCATCTGCAAAGTCGCTGAAACAATGACCGGCGCCAGGGCATTCGGCAAAATATGAACGAATATGATGCGCAAGTCCGACATCCCGATCGTACGGGCGGCGTCGATGTACTCGCGGTTCTTGATCGACAGGATTTGCCCCCGCAATAGTCGCGATTTTCCCATCCAACCGAAGACGACAAGCACGATAATAATGTTCGTCAAGCTCGGCTTGAACAAGGTGACGACCGCGATCAGCAGGAAAAACGTCGGGAACGCCAGCATCATATCGACAAATCGCATCAGGATGCTGTCGGTCCGCCCCCCGTAGTAGCCGGCGATCGAGCCGACGACAACCCCGATGACAACATTGAACAGCACGGAGAAAATACCGACGGACAACGACACGCGAGAGCCATACAAGATGCGGCTGAACAAGTCACGCCCGAGATCGTCGGTTCCGAGCCAATGCTCGGCGCTCGGCGGCTTCAGTCGCTGCATCAAGTCTTGCTCGGCCGGATCATGCGTTGCGATCATCGGCGCGAACAGCGCCAGCAGGATAAGGACGATCATCAGGGCGAGCCCGACTACGGCCATTCGATTGCGTTTGAATCGCCCCCACGCCCGGTGTCTGACTACCGGAGCCGCGGCAGGCTTCGTCATGGTGTTGGAAACGGCTGTGTTCATCGGTTACGCCTTCACTTCCTTCCCGCTGAGACTGACTCGCGGATCGAGGAATCCGATCAGAATATCCGCCACGATGTTGCCAATGACGGTCATGATCGCCCCAAGCGTTACGAGCGCCGTAATGACCGGATAGTCCCGCTGGAACGTCGCTTCGATCAGCAGCCGCCCTACGCCCGGGATGCTGAAAATCGACTCCAGGATGACCGAACCGGCGAAGAACGACGGGATCATAAGCCCGAACAGCGTCGCGAGCGGGATGAGCGCGTTCCGCAACCCATGCAGCGACAAGATGCGCCAAGGCAGCAGCCCTTTTGCTTTTGCCGTCCGCATGTAATCCTGATGAATCACTTCCAGCATGCTCGAGCGGACGTACCGGGTCCATATGGCCGCTTCCGCCACCGCAATCGTCGTGACTGGCATGATCAAGTGCCGGGTGCGATCCCAGAGGCTGAATTCCGCGTTAATCGTGGACAATCCACCAATGGGCAGCCAGCCGAGCTTTACCCCGAACACCATCATCAGGATGAGCGCCAGCCAAAAGCCCGGTATCGCCAGACCGACGTTCGAGAACGCCGTAACGAGCTGATCGAGCCGGGAGTTCGCCCGCAATGCGCAGAAAATGCCGAGCGGAACGGCGATCAGAAGCGACAGAATAAACGAGGAGATCGTCAGCAGCAGCGTGTTCGGCATAAATTCCACGATCAGCTCCAGCACCGGCGCGCTTTTCTGGAACGAAGTGCCGAAATCGCCTTGCAGCATGCCGGTCACCCATAGCCAATATTGCGTGTAAAGCGGTTTGTCCAGCCCGTAAGCGTGGATCAGATTCGCTTTGTCCACAGCTGTAATGCGAGGGTCCTCCAGAAACTGGGACAACGGGCTTCCCGGTGCCAGATGGATGATCGCGAAGGAGATGATCGTGATGCCGATCAGAATCGGGATGGCGTTAAGCAGTCGCCGCAGCGCATAGAGGGCCACCGGTAGTCACTTCTTTCTGTAATGGAGTGCGGGTTGTGTCAGCTACACAGCTTACTTTACTTCACGAAGTACCATTTCTCGATTTCTTTCAAGCTGTCGCGGTTCGGATTGAAGCCTTCCAGGTTGCTTGGATATGCCATAACAGTCGTCGGCGCGTACAAGAACGTGTAAGGCTGGTCTTCCGCGATCAGCGCGTCGATTTTGCCCAGGATTTCTTTCCGCTTCGCTTGGTCGAACGTCTGCAGATCCTCTTCGATCAGCTTGTCGACTTCCGGATTTTTGTAGGAGACGGTGTTCAAACCGTGCTCGATTTCGGAGGAATGCCAGATGCCCTTCGGATTCGGGTCGCCGGAAATGCTCCAAGCGTAGTAGATCGATTCGAACTGCTTGGCCTGGAAGTTCTTCGTGAACGCCGAGCTCTCGACGACGCGCGGTGTGACCTTGATGCCGACCTTCTGCAGCTGCTGCTGGATGACGGTTACGGCTTTTTCACGAATCTTGTTGCCTTGGTTGACTTGCATTTCGAACTCGAAGTTTTTGCCGTTTTTGTCGATCAGGCCGTCGTTGTTCGTATCTTTCCAGCCGGCTTCGGCGAGCATCGTCTTCGCTTTCTCCATGTTGAAGTCGAACTTAGGCACATTGTCGGTAAAAGACCAGTATGGAGGCGGCGTTTGGCTGTTCACGACTACTCCGAGGCCTTCCGCCACGTTGTCCACGATGCCTTTGCGGTCGATCGCTGTTGTCAGCGCCTGACGCACTTTTTTGTCCTGGAACAGCGGGTTCGTCAAATTCCAAGCGACGTAGGAGTATTGCGAAGCCTTGATGCCTTTTTGCAGCTTCAGCTTGTTCGATGTTTTGTTGAACTGCTCGATCGCGCCCAACTGGTCGGCCGGCACGCCGATGACGTTGATTTCGCCGGTTTGCAGCTGCGCCATCATGGCGTTTGCGTCCGGAACGATTTTCGCCGTTACTTTCTCGATTGCCGGCTTGCCGCCGTAGTAGTTGTCGTTGCGGACGAAACGCAGGTACTGCCCTTGCTTCCACTCTTCCAGCTTGTACGGGCCGGAGCCGACCGGCTTCTTGAAGAACTCCGACTTGTCCATCTCCTTGATCGGAACGTCCTTCAGCAGGTGCTGCGGCAAAATGTTGTAGATGAGCGTATCGATGAACCCGGCGAAGGGCTGCTTGAACACGAACTTCAGCGTGGTGTCGTCTACTTTTACAACTTTGTCGATCTCGGTGAACGTGCCTTTACGAGGTCCGGTATAGTCCGGGCTGATCGCGATGTTGTACGTGAACACGATATCGTCTACGGTAACCGGCTTGCCGTCCGTCCACTTCGCGTCCGTGCGGACCTTCATTGTCATTTCTTTTTTGTCGGCGGAAAATTGCGGTTGCCCTACAGCCAAGTCCGGTACGAGCTCTTGCTTCTCGTTTAGCTTGTACAGGTAGCTGAAGGTCAGGTCGATCACTTCGGTCGAAGTGGTCGTCGTCGCCCATAAGCGGATGAAACCTTGCGGATCGCCCAAATACGCGGTTATGATTTCGCCTCCGTCGACCTTTGTTTTGGCAGGCGTTGCGGACGGCGCCGTGGAAGCGGTCGGGGACGGGCTCGTCGTGGACGAACCGTTGTCCTTGGAGCAGCCTGCGAGCAGGGCGGTCGCTGCCAGCATCGAGGCGAGAGCAACTGAAGTTAACGTGCGGTAAGGCATGGACATCATTGGATAAAGGCCCCTTTCGAGTAGTGGAAATTGGTTTTTATATGAAATGGCACGAGGCGGAATGCCCCGGCTCCACTTCGCGGAATACAGGCTGCTCGGTGCGGCAAATGTCGGTCGCATGCGGACAGCGCGGATGAAACGGACAGCCGGACGGCGGGTTCGCCGCATTGGGTACTTCTCCGCGCAGCAGGATGCGCTCGCGGCGAGCGGCGATCTGAGGCTCCGGGACGGAAGAGAGCAGCGCTTGCGTGTAAGGATGCTTCGGCCGATCGAACAGCTGGTCTCTTGTGCCGATCTCTACAATGCGGCCCAAATACATCACCGCCACCCGGTTGGATATGTGTCGGACGACGCTCAAATTGTGAGAGATGAACAGGTAAGATACGCGTGTTTTCTCCTGAAGCTCGCCTAGCAGGTTGACGATTTGCGCTTGAATCGACACGTCGAGCGCGGAAACCGGCTCGTCGGCGACGATCAGCTTCGGCTTTAGCGCAATCGCACGGGCGATCGCGATTCGCTGCCGCTGGCCCCCCGAGAATTCGTGAGGGTACAGCTTGGCCGCCTGCGTGCTCAGCCCGACGAGCTGCAGCAGCTCATCAGCGCGGGTCGTTGCGTCCTTGCGGCTCAGCCCGCCCTGTATATACAGCGGCTCGGCGATCGCCTGGCCGACGGACAGCCGCGGGTTCAGCGAGGCGTACGGATCCTGGAATACGCACTGCATATCCTTGCGCAGCGGGCGGAACCGGCGTTGGCTCATATGCTCGATCGAGTGACCGTTGAAGCGGATTTCCCCGCCGGTCGATTCGAGCAGCTTGAGTGCCAGTCGACCGACCGTCGACTTGCCGCAGCCGGATTCGCCGACAATGCCGACGGTCTCGCCTTCGTGCACGGTTAGGTTTACGCCGTCGACCGCCTTGACGAAGCCCTTCTTTGCTTTACCGCCGATAGGGAAATATTTGGTTAACTCCTTTAATTCCAACAGCGGAGCGCTCATGAGATTCCTCCTAAATCGCGAATGCAGCGCACATGGTGGCCGGGCGATCGTTCCCGCAGCTCGGGGAGCGCTTCCTTGCAAGCCGCGATGGCGACCGGGCAACGGTCTGCGAAGCGACAGCCTGCCGGGTATTGCCCGACGGCCGGAACGGTGCCCGGGATCGGAACGAGCTTCTCGAGCTTGCCTTGCATTTTCGGCGTCGATTGCAGCAAACCTCGCGTATACGGATGCAGCGGCTCCATGAAAATCGCTTTGACGTCGGCCGTTTCCACAATTTGACCCGCGTACATGACGACGACTCGGTTCGCCATCTCCGCGACGACGCCAAGATCATGCGTGATGAACAGCACGGACATCTCGGATTCCTGGATAAGGTTGCGGATCATGTCGAGCACTTGGGCTTGGATCGTTACGTCCAGTGCGGTTGTCGGCTCATCTGCGATAAGCAGGTCCGGCTTGCAAGCCATCGCCATCGCGAGCATGACCCGCTGCCGCATGCCCCCGGACAGCCGGTGCGGGTATTCCTTGCGAATGCGCGCGGGCTCGGGAAAACCGACCCGCTTCAGCCACTGGTCGGCGGTTGTAACCGCTTCCTCTTTGGTCAGCTTGAGCTGCTTGCGAATGCCTTCGGTCATCTGGGTGCCGATCGTCAGCACGGGGTTTAGCGAGGTCATTGGCTCCTGGAATATCATCGCGATTTGCCGGCCGCGCACGCGCGCCATTTCTCGTTTCTTTAGCCCTACGAGATTGCGCCCCTTCAGGCGGACCTCACCATGATCGATCGCGCCCGACTTCGGCAGCAGCTGCATGATCGAGAGCGAGGTCATGCTTTTGCCGCAGCCCGACTCGCCCACTAGCGCGACAACCTCGTTCGTCCCAATCGTAAAATCGATGCCGTCCACGATGGTCAGTTCCCTATGCTTGTCCTTTATAACGGTACGGAGCGACTTCACTTCTAAGATTGCATCGGGCAAGGTGCTCACCTTCACTCTTCGGAAAAATAGAAATCCTTGCTAAAACTGGTTTCGAAACTGCTATAATGACTTCTCTATTCTAAGGGACAAGAAACATTTTGTCATCATATATTTATTTTTATGTAATTTTGTTACATTAACGCGTTTAAATTGCAGGGCATAGACTCTTGAAAGCGTTAGCAAGTTGTTGCTTTGCTGCATTGCAGAAAAATGCAACCTGAAGACTAACTATCCTTTCTTAATTTGGATTGTAAGACTCATGCAAGTACAGTTAACTACTTATTCAGGGGGTTGATGAGGGGTTCCCGGCAGATAGTTAAGCATGGTGAAAGTCGGTGACGGGGCGAGAAAAAAATGATTGCCAAAGGCGCCACAGACGCCCTGTTAGAGGTTGGTTCCAACCGTTGGCGATCGGGGGGATGGACTTTGTCCAACAATGTGTACATGCTGGCAACCTTTCTTGGATTCATAGCTAACTTAGGCTCTGTAAATATCATCAAATGAATTCTGTATTAGCGAACTTTAGTTAGTTATTGCGTGAACCGGTTAGTTTTCCTGAAAATAGCGAATATTGGTTTGTTAATAACAACCTTTTGGACTGTTACTGGGTGCCGGGTGTGTTGGGTTTGGCGGTCTGAAGGCTCGAACGAAGTGCCGGGTCTAGTTTGGCTTGGGTGGGGCAGGAGTTCTATATGGATAGTTGGAGGTGGGGTAGGGGCTAGCAGCTTGGGGCTGGGGTGCTCAGATCTGATGTGTCCGGTCGTGACGGGGGCAAGTGCATGTCACCGACTACCCATTAGCCGACAACCCAACTGGCAAGGAGTCCGACTCTCAAACCGACAACTAATTCGACTACTATCGACTAGCAGTCCTACCACCCAACCGACCGCCAACCGACCACCCATCCGACCACCCATCCGACCGCCAACCGACCGCCAACCGACCGCCAACCGACCGTCAACCGACCGCCCATCCGACCGTCAACCGACCGCCAACCGACCGTCAACCGACCGCCCATCCGACCACCATTCCCGACCACCAGTCCAACTCCCCGTCTGATTGCCTATCCGGCCAATCCGACTACCATTCCGAGCCCATATCCTCCATCCGGCTACAAATCCAACCGCAAATCCGATCAACCATCCGATTACCTATCCTATCAACCAGCCTCCAACTCATCCAATCCTAACCGCCAAAAAACCTGCATTCACCCACCCCAGTAGCAGTCAAAAGTTAGCTAATAACAAACAAAAGTTTGTTGTTTATCGACGATTTTGGATCGATGAGTGAATAACAAACGAAAGTTAGCTATTACCAAACCAATTACGGATATTTACTGGACGGGAGTTTGGTATTTGTTGCTGGCGGTACTGGGTACTGGTGTGGTGTGGTGTGGTGTGGTGTGGTGTGGTGTGGTGGTACACTAGTGCGGAAGGTGCTGGCCGTACGGAGGAGAAACCAAAGTAACTCCAAACGCAAAAAAGCCGATCGACAGTCGACCGGCTTTTTGAAATCCTCCAGAATATTGACCCTACATATAGGTCAAAGCTTTGCTGCCCAGCTGCTCCCAACCGGCGATGAACGACCATTTGTCGACGACCTGGGCTTGAACGCGCTCGAACGGGTTGTTGATGTAGACATAGGTGTCGTCATACCCGACCAACAGCACGCAATGCTCCTGAAACGTTGCCGTCACTTCCTTGCCTTCGGACGTGTACCAGGTGACCCAAGCGTCGCTCGGCGCGAATGTGGCGATGTTCCAGATCATCACCGGTTTGCCGGCAGCCACCGACTCTTCAACTGCCGAGAAGTCCTGCCCGGTCAAATCCAGCGCGCCGCCTTCATACAGCTCGCCCAGCATCTGAGCCAGCGGGGGCGCATAGATGCCATAGCCTAGATCGTTGCCGTACACGTCGCCGACGAAGCCTTGATCCGGGTCGCCCCACTCGAGTATCGTCCCGTTCTCGTCCAAGACGGCCGGCGTATAGTCGCGCGGCATCAGCTCGGCCAGCTCGAGCTTGTCCATCGGCTTGCCGAGATGGGCGAGCAGCATGGCAAAGCTTGTAATTTCGCAGCCATTGTACAGCTCCGGCAGTTGGCTGATGATCGGCACATCGATCAGATGCATGGCGCTATGCTGCTCCTCATCGTAGTACCAGGCGGTTTCAGCAGGCGGCAATTCCACAGCCTCTACTGCCGCTGCCTCAGCAACGAGTAGCACTTCGACAGGAACAGTCGGAATGGCCTCCCCCTCCACAACAGAGACTTCATCCGAAGTCGGCGTCACAACCACCTGTCCAGCGGCAGCCGCAGAAATCTCCAATGGCACAACCGTCCCTGTCCCCAGCTCCACCGCAGACGCCTGTTCCCTCACTTCCTCCTCAGCCGGCTCCCTCGTATCAAACCCGATTCCAAGCGGATAACGGACAAACAAACCCGACACAATCACCATTCCCAGCAGCCACGCGATCGCCCTCGTTCTCATCCCGATTCCCTCCCCGCCAATGTCTACCTAATACGACTCCGTCTGATAGTCAGCCAGGCTCCAACTTTCCCCTCGAAAAATCCGAAAATGCAACCACTCGTCCGGCAATAACCGCTTGTACCGCGGCTGGACGTACCGATCGTCGATCAACAGCAGCAGCCCGTGATCTTCCTCCGAACGGATCAATCTCCCTCCAGCCTGAAGCACTTTGTTCATCCCCGGGAACACGTAGGCGTATTCGAAGCCGTTTTTCCCCTGTTCGTCAAAATGCCGCTTGATTTCTTCCCGCTCCAGCCCGACCTGAGGCAAGCCCACCCCGACCACAACGACACCGGTCAAACGGTCCCCCACCAGATCGATGCCTTCGGAAAAAATACCGCCCAACACCGCAAAACCGACCAACGTGCGCGAGTTGCTCGCAGAGAAAGCAGACAGAAACTGCTCCCGCTCCTCCTCCCTCATCTCCGGCTGCTGCACCAAGGTGTCGAACGGTTCACCACCCCCCGCTGCTACCTCCGCCACCTCCACAAACTCAGCAAGCACACTCTCCATGTAGGCGTAGGACGGGAAAAAGACCAAATAGTTCCCTTTGCGCCCTTCTACCAGCCGCCGGATGATCGAGGCGATCGTCTCCTTGGATTGCTCCCGATCCCGGTACCGCGTCGACACCGGATGGACTCGAATTTTCCACTGTTCGCTTGAGAACGGCGAAGGAACGGCAAGACCGTAGTCGTCCTCCTCCGCTCCCAGCATGTCCCGATAGTAAGAGCCTGGAGTCAGCGTGGCGGAAAAATAAATATGCGAGCGGAACCCTTTGCCCATCTGGCGCAGCAGATGCGATGGATCAAGGCAAAACAGCTTCACCTGCACATCGCTTTTGTCCATCTCGTAGAACGTCACGAATCGCTCGTCATACAGCTCGTGAATGCGTGTAAACGCAAGCGCGCTGAAAAACAAGTCCAGCAGCTGCTTCTCGGTGCGCATCGACAGCAAAGCTTGCTCAGCTTGTACAACAAAACCTTCCAGCAGCTCGTTCAGCCTATCCGGACGTTCCGGCACAGAGCGTTGCCTGCTCTCCCCCGCTCCTTCCTTGCGAACGGCGATCATATAATCATTCACCGCTTTTGCGGCGTTATAAACACCCCCGTGCTTCCCCTTCATCTCGCGTTGAAGCGCCAGAAAATCGGCTTTCCGCACCGCCGCGGAGAACATGTCCCGCCCCCGGTCGACGAGATTATGAGCTTCGTCGATCAGCAATGCCGCCGATCGTTTCTGCTCCGCCAGCCAACGCTTGAGCGAGACGCGAGGATCGAACACATAATTGTAATCGCAGATGACCGCTTCCGACACGTAAGCGGCGTCGAGCGACAGCTCGAACGGGCAGACGCGGTGCTTGCGCGCATACGCCTCGATGACCGGGCGCGTCATCAGCGTCTCCGCGGACAACAGATCGAGCAGCGCCCCATTGATCCGATCGTAGTAGCCGTCCGCGAACGGACAGTCCTCCTTGCGGCAGCTGACCTCCGGCTGGAAGCAGATTTTGTCCTTGGCCGTGATCGTCACGGCATGCAGCATCAAACCGTTCGCCTGCATGCGCGCGAACGCATCCTCGGCCGCGGTACGCGTAATCGTCCGCGCCGTCAAGTAGAACAGGCGCTGTACGAAGCCGCGCCCCATCGCCTTGACGGCCGGGAACGTCGTCGAGATCGTCTTGCCGATGCCCGTCGGGGCTTGGACGAACAGCTTGCGGCTTTCCTCGATCGACTTGTACACCGCGCCGGCGAGCTTGCGTTGGCCCGGCCGATAAGTATCATACGGAAAGCTCAACTGCTCGATCGAGGCGTCCCGGCGTTCACCATGCGCAGCCAGCATACGCGCAAACGGCGCATAAGCCCGCAACATGATCATCACCTCGCGCTCCAGCTCCTCCATCGGCACGACACGGATGAAACAACGTTTCGCATCCGACTCCACGTGCACATAAGTAAGCTGAATCCGCATCGCCGGCAGCCCGTTCGCAACCGCATACATGTAGGCATAGCCGTACGCTTGCGCCCAATGGACGGGATACCCGTCTCCCTCAATACTCGTTATATCGGAGGCGGTCGACTTGATCTCCTCGATCGTCACGCCCTCCTCGTGCTGCAGCAGCCCGTCGCATCGGCCCTCCAGCACGAACGCAAGCCCGTCGCAGGCGATTTCTTCCCTCAAGTGTACTTCCTTGCGGTCCTGTTCGCCATACTGCAGCTGCAGCTTCTGATGCGCCTTCACCCCGTCCGCCAGCGAGCTCGCCGACCGGAAGCCGGCATCGATGCTGCCGCTGCGGAACGCATATTCCGCCAATGTTCTTACCGCTATTTCAAAAACCGGCTCCGTCGTCATGTCCTCACCCGCTTCTCTATCGTCATTCGGAGCTTTCGCTCATCCGTCGCCGCGTACCATCCAATCGCCCGACGAAATGACGCGCAGCGAAGCCGCCTGCTCCTCCGAATACACATATGTCCATGCTTGTACGGGACCGCGGTCCGTCTCAACCTGCACTTCCACGCGCTCGTACTCGTTGCGCGCATCGCCCGGCCCCCAATAATCCTCCAACCGGTCCAAGCTTTTCCCGATGCCGTCCCAGTCGACCAAGTACAGCTCGCCTGCCACACGGCCTCCCTCGCTCAGCACCAAAGCAGGATAGCCGTTGCCGGTATCGGCCAGTGTTCCCTGCAGCCAGGCCCGCTCCGCCCAACAAGGCACGGATTGGATGAAGTAATGATTTTCCCCGCCCTTGCGGAGCGTCCCATACACGAACAGCAGCTTCACCTGCATTAGCATTCCTCCCTGCGCAGCGCCAATTCCTTCTCCCCTTATAGTAAGCTATCGGTTTCCGAATTGGTAGAACAGGTTGCTAGAATAGGGCTGGAGCATTACTTGAACAAGAGGAAATCAACCGGTGCAAACCCTTTTCCCGCACGAAATTGTCCAGGCGTGCTGCCCGTTTTCGATCGAAACACTTTACAAAAATAGTTGCCGCTCGCATAACCGACACCCGCCGCTATTTCTTCTACGGTCAGGGTGGAATGACGCAGCAGCTCCACCGCTTTTTCCATGCGGATATTGGTCAAATAATGCAGCGGCGTCACGCCCTTCGTCCGGTGGAACAGTCGGCTGAAATGGTATTTGGACAGCCCCGATGCTTCGCTCAGCTCATCCAGGCCGTTCAGCTCGGCGTATTTGGCGCGCATATGGGCGATCGCCCGCCCGCTCGATCGGTTCGATGCGATCCAGAGCAGCCGGGACGGGATCCGCCGTTTGGAACGAGCTTCGCAGCAGCTCCATCAGAAGCCGGTACGCAATCGCCGACCCTTGGTACGCATTGCTGATTCCGGGTCCCGGACTCGTACATTCTCTATACGTATCCATGAGGAAATGGACGGCGGGATGGTCCAGGGCGAATTTGCCGAGCGGCGCCTTGCCCTCATTCACCAGCAGCTGCCAGTACGCGTCGACCGCTTTCCCTTGGAGCATGACGAACAAGAAGTCCCAGCCTTCGCTCTCCGCAGGCAAATAATACCGATGTTCGGACGGGATGCGCAGCAGCATCGCTTGTCCCGGCTCGACCCGATGCGTCACACCGCCGTAATCCAGATGCCCGAACCCTTAAGCGTGTATTGAAGCAAGAGGCTGATGCCTTCACGTCGTTTGGTGCCGTCCCAATCGTAATCCGTTGAAGTCCGATGCTCCCAGCCGATCGAGCGAAGCTGAATATCGAGCGGAGCGACGGATTCCGTGAAAATAAACCCGTAGGAGCTTCTCTGCATTTATTGAAGCGATCGAGACCGGTCGGCCGTACCGCGGCCACTTTAACATCGGCAACCGCGATTTGATCACCAACCTGCCGAACGGCAGCACGATCGAAATTCCTTGTTACGTCGATGGCAATGGCATCAGCCCCGCCTGGGTCGGTCCGCTGCCGCTGCAATGCGCCGCGACCTGCCGCACGAGCATCAGCGTGCAGGAGATGGCGGTCGAGGCGGCGCTGACCGGCAACCGCGAGCTCGTTCGGCTGGCCGTGCTGCACGATCCGCTCACTTCGGCGGTATGCAACACCGACGAAGTGTGGCGCATGTGCGACGAGATGTTCGAGGCGCTCGCGCCTTGGATGCCACAGTTTAACGGAGACGGATTGCGCTGGAGCGATCGACCGCTGCCGGCGGACGGCGCTTACCGTCATCCGAAGCCGGCGAACGCGGGCTGGCTGCCGCCGGCGCTGGCCACAGCGCATGCCGGTGCCGTCGAGGTGGCCTCTGTTTCAGCGTCCGCCAAGGCAGGAAGCCTGTCGGTCGGGTACAAGGATTCGTAGACGCCTGCACAACACGAGAAAATTCCAAACGGTTCAAAACGTCCTTCAGCAGAGGGAGTTTCCCCCTTCTGCTGAAGAGACGGGAGAACTCGCAGTGAACCTAAAAACACAAACTATGAACCAAATTTCCGTTTTTCACGTGCAACGAGGCCAACTGTGAAGCCAAGTACACAAAAGCCATTGGGTTGCGTGCCATTTGTTTGATCGATCAGGGGGCTAACTGACCATGTCAGAGACAACTAGAGTCCAAGTATCGTAGAATACCGCTATTCCGATCGAGGCGGCGCGGAGCTCGGGGATGAGCGAAGAGGATTTGCTCCGCTTCGCGGCGGCAGAGGACGTCGCAGCGTTCGCAGCGTTCGCGGGGATCCGCGAAGGGGAGCTGTCGTTCGTCAACTTGATCGACTATGCGGCCGAGTTTCCCGAGCAGCTCGAGCAAGCCGTTCGGCACGGTTATCAAATCACGTACAACACGATCAACGGGATGAAATACTACTTCGGGTTGACGTTCGACAAGCTGCGGGAGCGCGACTACCCGAACTTGCCGGATCGAATCGAGGGCTTGAAGCTCAGTTTGTCGGGCCGCAATAAGGCGATGGCAAATCGTTATTTCATTAAATGCCGGTTTTTGCCGAAAAAAAAAGTGACGGCGGATCGCTATTGGGTTGCAGAGGCTACTCAGTGTCCCTGAATCGGTCGATCGCGGCGAACACTCGCTCCAAGTCCAGTTGGATACACGGCAACCGCCCGGACAACAGTTTGTCCCCTCTACCGTAAGTCCTTTCCAACCTGTAGTGCTGTCCACTCTCATCCAGCTTGAAGAGGTCGATCGTGTCGTGAACCGGATCAACGATCCAATACTCAGGTACGCAGAAACGGGCATAAAGCTCTTTTTTTCGTATTTTATCGTGCGCTCCTCCACTAGGAGCCAAAATCTCCACGAGCAAGTCGGGGACGCCATAAATCCATTTGCGAACCGTTACCGATGCATTATCATTTCGTATTAAAATCAGATCCGGCTGGACTACATTGCCTTTCCCGAGATGCACATCCATCGGTGCAATCATAACGATACCATCCAACTGACAGCTCGAGTGCAACGCGGTGTACAGAGTAGTATTCAGCACTTGATGACTTACCACAGGTGAAGGCTGCATATGATATCGGATTCCGTCAACAATCTCGTAACGCATATTTTTCTCGTCACCAGGTTCATATGGCATTCCTTCGTAGATTTCCGATTGTTCGCGAACTACAGAAGAATTCTTCCCTTCCGCTCGTCCCTTCCACGCTGCCCGCTCCCCCATACCTTTCACTCCTTTCTGCTAACCTGGACATTGTATCCATATTTTTATGTTTGAAGCGACACCTAGAGTGTGTTAACATATGATTAGAAAGACCAAGTGCTGGAACACTTGGTCAGTACAATTGGCTTGGATGGTTAATTCCCTTCAAAGTCGCATAGGAATAAAACCCACCTTCGGCGGTCAACCTTTGGGTGGGTTTTTACTTTCTCTTGTTGGTCGAATTGATGTATGTTAGAAGAGCAAGGATGAGCATTCCGAATAGGAACATAATCGTCAATGCGTCTTTTACTTCCATGGCTTCACCTCCTTTCGAAGGGAAACCATGCCCACCCAAGATTCAATTGTAACTATATTTTACCTATTTTCCTCACTCCGCACAAGTGTTCCTATTCAAAACACAATCCAACTAGCCTTTCACCCGCGCAATGCACAACCCGTCATACGCCGGCAAAAGCGTGCTCTCGAGTCGCGGATCGGTCGCCATCATTTGGTTGAACCGCCGCATCACTTGCACCGAATTGGACGTGACCGCCGGATCGACCACCCGTCCGTGCATCAGCGCATTGTCGCCCACGATGATCGCCCCCGGGTTCGCCAAACGAATCGCACGCTCCAGATAGTTCACGTAATTGCCTTTGTCCGCATCGATAAAGTAGAAGTCGAACCTCGCACCCTCCTGCTCCAAAACATCCAAGCTGTCAAGCGCCTCGCCGATCCGGTACTCCACCCGATCCCCGAAACCAGCTTCAGTCAAGTGCCGTCGAGCTACCTCAGCGAAATCCGGCTTCAGCTCGAGCGAGACCAGCTTCCCCTGCTCCTCTAGCCCGCGTGCCAAACAGATCCCGCTATAGCCGCCCAACGCGCCGATTTCCAGCACCCGCTTCGCCCCGCTCAGCTTCACGAGCAGCGTCAGCAGACGCCCATATCCTGCGGCAATTGAAATTTCCGGCATCCCATTCGCTCGGATCCCTTCCTCCACTCGGCTCAGCATTTCATCTTGTGCGTACAAGCTCTCCGCATATCGTTCCGCGCTCATTGGCGATGTCTGCTCTGTCATTTGTGTTCCTCCATCCATAAGTTCACCCACTCAAAACGGGCTTTATTTGTATCGTTTAGCCGTTTCGCCTATACTTAATTGTATGATTTCCCTAACCGGATCGCAAACATAGGCTAAATAGACGGAGTGAATGGACTTGATGGATCGATTGGAGCTGGTTGCCGCATGCCCAATGGGGCTGGAGGCGATCGTGGCGCGCGAGGTGCGCGACCTCGGCTACGAGGAAGTGAAAGTGGACAACGGGAAAATCTCGTTCATGGGCGATGCGCTGGCGATATGCCGGGCTAACTTGTGGCTGAGGACGGCCGACCGTATCCAGATTAAGCTAGGGGCGTTCAAGGCGACGACATTCGACGAGCTGTTCGAAGGGACGAAGGCGTTGCCTTGGTCGGACCTCATTCCGGGGCATGCCGAATTCCCGGTGCAAGGGCGCTCGCACAAGTCGCAGCTGTCCAGCGTGCCGGCCTGTCAAGGGATCGTGAAGAAGGCGGTCGTAGAAAAAATGAAGCAGCGCTACCAGACCGACTGGTTCCCCGAGAACGGGCCGCGCTACGTCATCGAGGTATCGCTCTTAAACGACATCGCCACGCTGACGCTCGACACGACCGGCTCGAGCCTGCACAAGCGCGGCTACCGCAAGCTTGTCACCGAAGCGCCGCTCAAGGAAACGATGGCGGCTGCGATGGTGCTGTTGAGCCGCTGGCGGCCGGGTCGGCCGTTGCACGACCCGTTCTGCGGGTCGGGGACGATTCCGATCGAGGCCGCGATGATCGGCTGGAACTTGGCGCCGGGGCTGCGGCGCAGCTTCGATGCGGAGGCGTGGGAGGTCGTGCCGAAGACGCTCTGGGAGCAAGCCCGCGACGAAGCGTTCGACCTCGTCCGCGACGATGAGCCGCTCGACATCTTCGGCTCCGATATCGATGAGGAGGCGATTCGTGTCGCGCTCGCGGCCGCCAAGGGCGCCGGACTATCCGGTGAGATCACGTTCCACGAGCAGCCGGTCTCGAAGTGGAAGCCGGAAGGCGACTACGGCTGCCTCATCACGAACCCGCCTTACGGCGAGCGGCTGGGCACCTCCGGCGAGGCGGACAAAGTGATCCGCCAGCTCGGCTCGATCTTCCGCAGCCACGAGACGTGGTCGGCGTTCATCCTGAGCCCGGACAAGCAGTTCGAGCACCACTTCGGCAAGCCGTCGGACAAAAAGCGCAAGCTGTTCAACGGCCGCATCGAATGTGCGCTGCATCAGTACATGGGCCCTCTGCCCCCACGTGTGCGGACGGAATAGCACCGCAAGCCCTGACCGCTCGGTCAGGGCTTTTACGCTAATACCGTTTTTTTCGATGCGACAGCCATCCCCTACCAGGAGACTTCTGTGGTTTAGCCGCCATACGGCCTCCTTCCGTTTCACTCGCGGCATCCCGCTGGCTGCGCAGCAAATCAGCCAAAAACACCTTCAATCGCTCCACATCCCCCTCTTCCTTGAGAAACAAAGTCGCCACCACATCCGTCTCCGTCCCATCCGACCGGACAACATGCGCCACATATTTGAACCAGCTCAGCGTATTTTCGATGCAATCCAAATAAAAATACTCCTTGCGGGTCCTAGGTTGAAGCGAAACCGTCATCTCCTCTTCATTCGCCAGAAAGACGATGGATTGCTTTCGAAGCAGCAATTTTCCCGTTTGACAGGAACTATCAAATCCCACGAGTTCAATCATCAGACTTCCATCCATTGTTGCCCCATCCTTTAGGCACAATCTTATTCCACTAAGGGTACACCCATCTTCTTGAATTGAGCGATCAGTTCATGCGCCGCTTCCTCTATAAAACGTAACACCCGCTCAAAGGTGATGTACTTCGGCACCATCGGAGGCTGTCGCCCAATCGTGTCATAGATCCCCAGTACGCGGTCACGCCACATACAGATTTCCACTTCCGCCAATACCCCTCTCAGCTCCCTGCTCTTTACCTGCCGCAAGAGATCCCAAACGGCCGGTCGCCAACCCGAATACTGGTACAAAGCATAATCGACTTGATCGCACTCGCTCGAATAGATCGATCGGATTTCTTCTTTCGTCAGCTCACCGGGCCGATCCCTCTTATATTCCACCTGCACCGTTTGCAGCCAGAACACATCCGTGAGCACATGAGTTGCATATCCTTTCACGAAACTAACATGCTCCTTATCCGCTTTTGCCAAATGGCCTTCAAGGAACGATTGGACGTGCTGGAGCATATCAAAATCCGCGGGCAGTCGATTGAGTGGCAGCAAATCCAAGTGGGTGGTCGCTTTCTCCGTTTTCCCGGCATTTGGTCTCATGTGGATACTGTCCGGGGAGATGCCGCCCAACAAAAATTCCGGCGATCTCTCAACTCCGCACAACTCGTACAGCTTGATCGATATGGCCAGATGAACCATTGGATAGGGCATTTGTCAAACCTCTATTCATAAGTTAAAAATTGTTTATCCAACTCCTTCAAATACTCTTTCCACGTCAATCCCAATATTTTATCGCCGGAAATCTCGGATATATAAAAGTAATCCGGTTTATAGTCCAAGATGTTATCATAATACTCTTCCCAAGTGATTCCAAAAGGAAATCCGCCTTCAGTGAAATCGATTAACATATAAAAGGTATCATCCTGATCATAAGAGCTCAAATAAACACTCTTAGTCAGATGTTTCTTATTTGTATGCTTTCGTTTCTTCTTTTTCAATTTAGTCATCCATTTCACACAATGATCAACTTTATTAATTCCTCTTCTTCAAACAACTTCAACACGCGTTCGCGATGTCCTTGAGCCTTGAATTGATACCACTCTTCTTCGAATGGTTGCCGTGAAAGCTTCCTTATCCTCGAATGAGTCCCAGCCCACCTGTCAGCTTGTCCAGAAAATACAGGACCTTGTACCTGCCATTTTCGCACGCAAAAATTAGCTC
Source organism: Paenibacillus koleovorans NBRC 103111 (assembly GCF_004000845.1). GTDB lineage: Bacteria > Bacillota > Bacilli > Paenibacillales > NBRC-103111 > Paenibacillus_AA > Paenibacillus_AA koleovorans. The sequence continues at coordinate 1,226 of NZ_BIMA01000058.1, read as the reverse complement.
TTCAAACTGAGCCTTTGTCAATCGGATCATTTCCAATTCTATTTCCATTCTGTTTACCTCAATAATCATTTTAATCATTTTGATCTATTGACTTCTACACAATTTCAATTTCACTTCTTTTTGCACTTGTGTTATCATAGTGATTAAGAAGCCGAGTGCGGTAACACTCGGCTGAACAATTGGCTTGGATAGGACGTTCCCTTCCAGAGTCGGAAAATGGACAGAACCCACCTGTGGCGCTAACCTTAGGGTGGGTTCTTACTTTTTCTTAAAGTTGTTCGAGATGTATGTCAGTAGGGCAAGAACAAAGGTGCTGAACAAAATCATGATCGTAATCACTGCTTCTACTTTCATGGCATCACCCCCTTTCGAAGGGACACCACCCCCACCCAAGATTCAATTGTACTCTCTCAGTATACCATCATTTTCCGGAGAATAACAGAACATTTGTTCGCCATTTTTCTCGTTCTACCTGCACTGACTTCCGGTCACGATCTACTCTTCCATCAACATCTTCAATTTCGCCAGCATTTCCCCGTGCGCAGCCACGATCTGCTTCCTCACAAACCCGACCAACAGTGCCGGCGCCTCCACCTGCACCGACTCTTCCACCCGCGTTTCTCCGTCCATTTGGCCGCTGCTCAAGGTAATTGTACTCTTCACATGAATGCGGGGCGAAGTAAAGGTCTCGAACGTTAGTCTGCGGCCACGCTCCATTCCCGTAAAGCTGGCTTCGTACTTCTTGACGACGTGAAATAGCCCCAGCACTCGAATATGATCGGTAATCTCGACGCGGATCGCATCGGGGTTCTCACCTTCATTCAGCCTCCGAACGGCGACAATCAACGGGTGTAAGCGCAAATGGTTCTCGGCCACTAGCAAAGCATCATAGATCGCAACGGCAGGCGCCCGAACCGTAATCGCCGCTTGAAACGAAAATGTTTTCCGAAGCATCGTCATCGTCATCGCCCCCACCCGTTCCCCGAGTGACTAAACTCTACATCACCAGTATACAAGGGCGCCGCCTGCCCATGCAAAGCCACCTCCACTCCGCGGTCCTCCTATCGTACCGATTTCGATCACCACCGTTGGTTGACTCGGATGAAACGGCTGCTGCAGGTTAGCTGGAGCCTGGTTAAGCAAGCCCGACAAACGGGTAAGCCGCTAGACGCCAAGTAGACCATTTTTAGCCTACATCGCATTCAGCCGACGGTTTCACCCGCCAA
>NZ_BIMA01000057.1 GCF_004000845.1 Paenibacillus koleovorans NBRC 103111 | reverse complement strand
GGGGGGGCCAAGGGGCTCTGCAAGTGGGACAATTCGGACTAGAAAACCCTTCACGCTTCACTCCCGCCACGCAGTCCGAAAAAGTCGGACTAGAGACAGCGATGCCGCGAAGTGGCGCCATGGATGCTGAATCCCCCAAACTCGCTTAGCAAGCGTCCTCTTACGCTTTATCGCTGTAAAACACTTAAACTTTCTATAATGTAAATAAATGCGCAGAAAGACCGCCCTTACGGACGGTCTATCCCAAAATCGCAGCTCCCTGCTTTACTACATCCGATTCAATAGCTTCTGGCTCTATTGAAGGAATTCCCGTTCAGCATCAAATTTTTAAAGACATGTAGTTCTTACTTTCAACAAAGCCAAGACTTTCGTACATCGGTTTTGCCATATCGGACGCGTGCAATAAGATTTTCAGAATTCCTTGTGCCTTTAAATCGTCAATGGCTTCCCGAACAAGCTTGGACGCTAGCCCTTGTCGACGGTAATCTGGGAGTGTGAAAACATTTGCCATATACGCAACCAGACCAGAAGGATTCTCAAATCGCGGTGCAAGTCGCCACAGGGAAAAACATACAGTGGACACTACGACTCCGTCATCTTCAGCAACCCATACAACTAGTGACTTGTCCGCTATTGAGGAATCAAAGTAATCTCTAAAAGCTTCATCCATACTGCTATTGTCCTCTTGCGACAGCAACATCTTCCGAAATCTAATTAATTGCGGGATATCGGTTGTAACAGCTTCTCGGAACAGCACGATGGACATCCTTCCTTGTCGACAGAAATGACTTTCAATGGCTGTCACGCTTTTATGATCAGCGGTTTTTTAGCATCCACTATGATCGAGACCATTCCGAGGCTTTCCTTAGAATTTCTTGTATCAAAACGAAAAGACCGTCCTATCCTGCCATCCGCCTCATTCCAATGCGTATAATGAAAATCTCCGTCTTCATCGCAATACTCCAACAACGAGACTTCAAACCCGGCCTTTGCAAATACTTGTACAAATGTTTTGGCATCATAAACGATTTTATGAGATGCCGCCGGATGGTCTGCAGGACCGGGGCCTCCTATTTGAACCATTTGCTGGTACCATTCGTTACGAAAATTTTTATCGGGGACTGCACATCGAATATAACCACCGGGCTTCAAAAACTGAAAGCAATGATTTGCAGCCACGCCCCCTTCCTCATAAGTCAAGTGTTCCCACACATGTTCCGCCAAGAGCGCATCAATGCTCTCCTCTGTAAATAAACGATTCCAATCTTCTGAAGCAAGTAGGTTCAACTCCTCTTCCTGCGTACTGAGCCATCCCTCATATTTAGTCCGCCCTGCACCAAGAACCACTTTCATTTTGTGCACCCCATCCAATTGTTCTTCGGTTCCCGTTCCCTACCTACTAAACCAGGCGCATACCACGCCCAATATGAGAAAGCTCGCCGTAATTCAATAGATGGCCGTACTTTGTGCAATCACTTCATATTCAAGTAGCCGCCACAGAGGAACAGCCCGTAGTTAAAAGAAATCCATACTAACAATAGGACTAAAAGAAACGTTTCATATTGCTTTCCCCCATCAGTTAAAGGCAACCATAATTTCAGCCTCACAGACCAGCTCCTCGTTGACCGTGGCGACTCCTTTTCCTTTGACGACTGGTCCCTTAGCTCGGGTGATCTCGAATGTAAGAATCAGTTGGTCGCCTGGTTTGACTTGGCGTTTGAAGCGACATGCATCAATGCCGGTCAAGAATCCAAGTTTATGCGAGCTGTTCGCTCCACTGGACATGGCGATACCGCCAACCTGCGCGAGTGCTTCTACAATTAAGACTCCAGGCATAACCGGATAGTCGGGGAAATGACCAAGAAAATAGGGTTCATTCATGGTCACATTTTTGATTCCAACCGCTCGTTTCCCTTCATGAACTTCCAGGATTCTATCGACCAAGAGAAAGGGGTAGCGATGTGGAATGGTCTCTTTTATTGCTTCTATATGTAGCATAAAACTGCCTCCATAGGGTTTCGTTTATTACTACTTTATCGCAATTTGGTAAATTTGACCATAGTGGTTATTGTGGTTGATCTCGAATAGCACACGAAACTTACCGATTAGGAAGCAAGATTAGCCACGTCTACGACTCCAATAGCTTCAGCAACGCATACAAAGAGTGATTTGTCCGCCAGTGAGGAATCTGATCGGCCTGCGCAATGATTGAGCACGAGCCAAGCGGCGCTACAGGTGACAGTTGAATCGGCATGTAAAGGTGCGTCGAAGATGCGGTCGGGGGGTGATCTGGATACCGAATTTCGCTATTGGAGAACCAATTTTCGCATACGGACCCGCATTCGACCAATCTGAGAACCTAAGTATCCAATTCGCGAAGCTGGCTTCCTGAATTGAGTACTTAGGTTCTCAGATGCACTTCCTCCACGAAAAAGAAGGAATTTTGGTTCTCAGTCTGTTTACTTGGGTTCTCAGTCCGATTTCCGCAAGGAGAGAGGCCCGACGTACTGGGCGTGCTGATTGTGGCCCAGAGTAGCGAAGCGGCCTGGCTTTGCCGTTTACATGCGGGACGGGGTCGGCAAGCCGAGCAGTTGCAGCGCGTCGCCGAGCGTCTCACGATACCGGGCGGTGAGCCATAGGCGGAAGCTTCTCCGCTCGGCATCCGCCGCCCGCAGGATCGGGCACGCAGCGTAAAACGTGCTGAACGCGGTGGCAAGCTCATGCGCGTAGGCGGCGACCAAGTTCGGAGCGAGCTCTTCGGCGGCGGCGGCCAGCGTGTCCGGCCAGTACGCGAGCTGGCGCAGCAGCGCGCGTTCGGCCGGCTGGAGCGCGGCCTCGTCGGCGAGCGCAGCCAGCGGCAGCGGCTGGCCCTCAGCGGTGTCCCTGCCGCCAGCGTTTACCGTGCCAGCGCCGTCTTCGCCTGCCACGCTCGCTTCCACGCCTGCGACAGCTCCTCCGCTCGAGCCAGCCGTGCTCGCCGCGCCTGCGCCACCTCCGCCATCGGCGCTTGCCTCCGCGCCTGCGTCTGCTCCGCCCACGCCTGCTCCTACGCCTGCGGCGCCGGCTGCCCCCGCCTTCGCTGCCAAGCTCGCCGCCCGCGCGTACGCGTACAACAAGTACACGCCGGTATTGCCGGAGATCTCCATCGCTTTGTGGAGATCGAACACCACCTCCGTGTTCAAGTTGTACCGCAGCAAGTAGTACCGGATCGCTGCAGCAGCGATTGCACGGCTGGACAACCCCGAGCGCCGCGACCGCTTCTCGTCGATGACGCGCTCCATATGGGCAAGCAGATCGGCGACCTTGATGCCGATCCCTTGGCGCCCGGACATCGCGTATGAGCTCTTGCCGTCCGACGTGTCGATGCCGAGCTCGGCCGCCGTCGCCGGGCTGAGGGACACGACGCCGTAGCTGACGTGGCGCAGTCGCTCCGCCTGCCGATCGAAGCCGAGCGCTTCGATCGACTGCTTCACCATCGCCTGCGGGTACTCCTGGCGATGGTCGATGACGTTCAGGACGAGATCGGCCTGACCGAAGCTTTTCCGAGCAGCCTTAACGCCGGCGGTAGACCATAGTTTGTCGCCAAACCGCTTGTAGGTGAACGTCTTTTTCAGCAGGCCGAATTTCCAGAGATGGTAAGCGATGTCTTTGGCCGTATAGGTCAGGATGCCGTTTGAGCGGACTAGCACTTTATCGACGTGATGCCCTGTCTCAGATTCTTGCTCCAACACGTGCTCCTGCTCCAGCCCATGCTCTTGCTCTTGCTCCTCCATTTCTGCCGCCTCAAGAACCGCCACCTCACCCTCGCCTGCGCCTTCACTCCGACTCCCTCGGCTCCCTTGCTTCAACACCCAGCAGCCGGCCAGCTTGCCTTCCGTCTCCTGACGGAACACCGGCGTCCCGCTCAGCATGTCGAAGGCCGCCTGCCAGAAGCCTTGGCGCACGAGATGGCTTTCCCACACAAGTACATCGTACTCGATGCCGAACCGCTTCATCTCCTCGACATGCTCACGCACGATTTTTTCCGCTACCAGCTCGCCCAGCCATGCCGTCCCGGAACGCCCCTCCTCCAACTCGTGCAGCACCCGGATCCGTTCCTCTGCAAGCGACGGATCCGCCTTATAAGCGCGATTGACGGCAGCATACGTGTCCCAGCAAAAATCCCCAAACCGCGCGTACTCGCCCTCAGCTCCGGTATGCAGCAGCCCGACTACCGTATCGGCCAACTGATTGCCCAAGTCGTCGATATAGTTGTGCACCTCGACCCGATAGCCGACCCGCTTATACAGCCGGGCCAGCGTATCGCCGATGCAGGAATTGCGCAGATGCCCGATGTGGGCCGCTTTGTTCGGGTTGATCGAGGTGTGCTCGATGACTGCTTTGTGCGGCTGCGGGATGGCGTCCCCTAAGCTCGGTGCTTGAACCTGCTGTGCCACCGCCCCGTCCGCCCATACGCGCCAATCGAGCCGCATGTTCAGAAACCCCGGCGCCGCGACCTCCACTTGCCGCACAAGCCCGCCGACACGGCCGTCCCGCTCCAGCCCGGCGGCCAGCTCTGCGGCGATCGCCAGCGGCGCCCGGCGAAGCGTCCTCGCGAGCTGCATCGCCGCATTCGAGGCATACTCGCCGTGCTCCGGATGCGCGGGCCGCTCCACGCTCACCTTCATCCCGGCCGGACGCGCCTGCCCCGCCTCTCGCAGCAGCCGCTCCACCTGCTGCTCCAACGCTTCCGCAATCGCCATTCGAATCGGATTCACCATCATCATCGCTAACCCACGCTCCTTTTGCCTAAGATTCGTCACCGCCACGCCCAAATCAAAAAAGCCCCCGCCTCTTCCTGTATAGAAAGAGACGGGAGCTGTTCCCGCGGTACCACTCTTCGTGCCGTGTATCCACCCGCCTCGCGCAAACGCCGCAGGGAACCACCGCCACCTCGAACAGAATAACGGCCTGTCGCCGGGCCATCCTACCTGCCTCACGCAGCTCGGACAGCCGTCTCCCGGACCCGTTTCTCCATCAGCTTCGTACCGGCTCCCACCACCCCCGGCTCGCTGCAACTTCCCCCGACGAATACTTTTCCGCTCATCGACTTCGTATTAATTTTCCATTTTGCCACAATCATTTGCCTCTGTCAACCGGCCATGAACCGCCCCTCTGCCCGGCCCCCCCTCCCCTACCGCAACCATTCCGATATTGCAAAGGCGTCATCCGCATCGTGCGTTTGAACAGCCGGCCGAAATGGTTCAAACTCTCGAAGCCCGCTCTAGCCGCGACCTCCGCCAGCTTCAGGTCCGTGCCCGCCAGCAGCCGCCCCGCCTCCCGAACGCGCACCAGATTCAAGTACTCAACGAAATGAAAGCCGGTAATCGTCCGAAACGTCCGGCTGAGATAAGCGGCGCTTATCCCGAAATGCCCAGCCACCTGCTGCAGCGACAACGTGCTTTCATAGTGCTGATTGAGAAATTGCACGATCCTCGACAGCTTCGCATGGACGGGACTTGGATGACCGAAAGAAGTCTGCGGCGTGCGTCTCATCATTCGGCCGGCGGCCAGCAACAGCTCGCTCAGCAGTTGCTTCGCATACATCTCGTACCCTGTCTCCTGGAGAGAGACTTCCCGAACTAACTTGTCCAGCAGTTCCTGCACGAACAATCGGTCCTGCAAGCTCAGTCGGACGACATGATGCGGCTGCCGGAACGGCTCGAATAGAACCGGCGAGTACAGCATATACGAAGGATCGATGTAGGACGCCTTGAACGTGATTAAAACTCTTTCATATTCCATCCGATCCCGGTAAGATGTTCGGTGAAGGACATTTTCATCGATGAATACCAAGTCGCCTTCCCGCACCGCATAAGTCCGGTCTTCCACGAAATAAGTCAGCGAGCCGGATACCAGGTAAAAAATTTCGTAATTGCTATGGTAATGCGTCTGCCCCTTGGCGGGATTCGGCGTGACTGTCCGCTTCAGATGGTTGACGAGCAGGTCGCTGTCCAAGCTGCCGTAAGAAACCAGATTTGATGCAGGTACAAGTGATGGCGTTGGAGTCGGTTTTTGGGCCGGTGCTGGCACTAGCTTTTGCGTTGGTCTTTGCGCTGACGCTTGCGGTAATGCTGGTGTTAGCGTTGGTGCCGGTGTTAGCGTTGATGCTGGCATTGGTATTGGTCCTGGCATTGGCGCTGATGCTGTCGTTACCTGTTCCCCCACCATCATCGTCCCCCCTGTCCCGTCACTCTTCCTGCGAAAGGAGCGTTCCGTCTGAGCATCGAGATCATATCCGCCTACCGCGCGGGGCCCGACCATTTCTCGCTGGAGCACGCCCGGCGCACAAGGCAGAGCGACCCGGAAAGCCACCATTTGCACGAAGCCTATGAGCTCTATTATTTGCTCGAAGGCGCTCTTGTTTATTTTATCAGAGATCGCGCTTACTCAGTAGCGGCCGGGGATCTGGTGCTGATCGGCAAAAACGAGATTCATCGAACCGTCTACAATGGGCGGGAACACGAACGGCTGCTGATCAATTTCAAAGGCGAGCTGTTCGCGCCATCTGAGAACACTCCGGGGCCCGAAACGCTGTGGGCTCCTTTTCACCACCCCACTCCCATCGTCAGCCTGGAGTTAGCCGATCGTATCGTCGCGGAAGAGCTGTTCCGGAGAATGGTAAAAGAAACGCAGGAGCAGGAGCCAGAATACGAGCTCTACCTGAAGCATTTGCTGGCGGAGTTGCTCCTTCTCGCGACACGGTGGCAGGCAAAAGCGGCGGCAACCTCGTTACCGACGCCCTCCGCCCCTCTTAGCCCGATGCCCATGCCGAAGCAGATGCCCTCCGCGTTATCGATGATCGTGGCTCGCATCGATGCCGAGTACGACACGCCTTTGTCGCTGGCCGGACTTGCTGCCGAGTTCCAACTCAGTCCGCAGCACCTCGGTCGGCTGTTCAAACAAGCTACCGACTGCACCTTGATCGAGTATTTGAACCGGACTCGAATCGAGGCGGCACGGAAGCTGCTTCGCGAAACCGAGCTCAAGGTGATCGAGATCGCTATGCGGAGCGGCTTCGACAGCATCGTCCACTTCGGCCGCGTGTTCAAGAAGAGGACCGGCACGACGCCGCTTCAATATCGCAAGCAAGCCGCCGCTTCCGACTCCATCTCGCTTACAATGTGAACCAGCGTTTGTTCGCCTCGAGCAGCTCTTCGGCCATCGCCCGGATGCGGTCCGGCGTCAGGCCTTTGCACTGCGGATCATTGTACAGCGCCTGCAGCAACAGTCCCTTGTTGCGGGTGAGGACGCCCTCCGTGACCCACTTCTGGTTGATCGCCTGCGGCCGCATAATCTCGAGCAAAGACTCAGGCACGTTGTCGACCATCACCGGCCGTATGCCCAGGCCGTCGATCATGCCGAACGTCTCGACGCAGGCGCCTAGCGGCAGCCCGGGGATTTGGCCGACGTTGAGCATGTTGACGACCTCCGTCATCGGCGAGTTGGTCAAGTAGGCGCGCACCAGCTCGGCGCTTGGCTCCTCGCTCTTGATCGGCTGCCCGGCTTCCGGCTCGTCCACCGCCAGCGCCGCCGCGAATTCTGCGATTTCCTTCTGGATCCTGCCCTTGAACCCGGCCGCTCTCCGTTGCCTTGCTTCCAGAGACGTGCGTTTGATGCCGTAATGGTCCAGCACATCGTCTTGAACCCCGTCCGGCCCGGAAAACGTATACCTTTTCGGCTCGTTGGAAAGGGTGTAGGAAAGAAATTCAACCGTATGCCGATCCCCGACGTAAGGGATGTAGCCATAGGTGTCATACAAAGCTGCGCAAAGCCGGTGCCCGGAAACGAACCCGTTCGCGTCCGGCTCCTCCATCCGCATGAGGTCGAGCAGCGAGCCGCCGCCAATCCGCTCGCGAAGCGCGGCATAACCGTCTCGCCGACCGATCTTGAAATCCGTCACCCATGAGAAATGGTTCATCCCCGCAATCGACACCGACAGCTCGCTCCAGTCCTCCAGCCCGAATATATGCTGCAGCACGTTCTTAGTCTGAATGTAGGAGTGGCATAACCCGACGACCGGGTTGCCGCACAGCCGATCAAGCGTTGCCGTCAGCGCCGACATCGGATTCGTGTAGTTGACGATGAACGCCTCCGGACACAGCTCGTCGAAATCCCGGGCCATCTCCGCGAACACCGGGATGTTGCGGATCGCCCGCGACCAACCGCCGGGCCCCGCCGTATCGCCTACCGTTCCGTAGATGCCATATTTCTCCGGGATGAGGAGATCGTTCGTCATCGCGTCGAAACCGCCGGTAGCGATCGCGATGAAGACGGCATCGGCGCCGGGGAGCGCCTGTCTTCGCTCAGTGAAGGCCGAGAATGTATCCTGTCGGCCGCACCACTTCGTTGCCAGCTCCCCCCATTGACGGCACACCTCGGCCGCCTCCGGATTCAAATCGACCAGTCGAAAATGCAGCCGCTCCGGAAATACCGCCATCATATCGTAAACAATCGTCCGCGTCCAGTTGAAGCTGGCTCCGATGATGCAAATGTTGTACATGGTTTTGTCACCCTCCTATTTCCTGATGAGTCCATGCTACCTTTAAACGGAGGGCGTTTCTAAACCAATTCGAACGTTCCGGCTGGAAAACCTGCATATTTTGTCATTGTGCATAGAGGTGGCGGGAGAGCTGGATTTGCTGCTGCAACGCGGATTTTCGTGCTTAGAGGTGGTGGGAGAGCATTTTCTTCCGCCGATGCTGACTGGCACGGTGTATTCCATCCCGCCAGCCAACTAATAAGTCCCCGCCGACCGCCCCCCCACATTTCGCCAGCCCTTCCTCGCACCGGGTCTCCGAGCCCGGATTAATCGGGCTTCTCGCCACAAAACCAAGCTGTTTCACCGACTCCGTAGTCGTCTCCGTAGTCGTCTCCGTCCCTTCATAGCGAATATCCAATACGGGTCGCCAACTCCAACACATCCGGAGGCAGCAATCCCTTCACATGCAAGTATCGAGTCTGGTAAAATTCAATTTGCTCGTCCGTCAATCGAATCGCCATCGTTCATTTTGCCTTTTGTCGTTGATACCCTCATTATAGAAAGGTAAAATAGAGGAAATAACGGCCGCTCGAGCGCCGATTTTAGCCATTTGTCGCGGAGGAAAGGAGCGGTTGATGGCATTGGAAGCTTCGTTTAAGGCGGAGGGCATCGCCCCGCGCCAGTACCTTAGCCTTGCAAGAGCTGCGACAGCGAACATCTCGGCTTCTCCGGCGTGGGCGTCTTCAGCCGCCAGTTCCATCGTTGGAAAGGGCTCTCGCTTTTGCAGTTTAAGCAAGCTACGCCAAACGAATAAGATGGAATAGAGCTAGACAAATAGAGGAGGAACTTGCATGTCCCCTGCCAAGGGACGGAGGTCCAGAAAGCTCATGCTGGAGAATTACTATAAAATATTGGAGCTCCGGGCCAACGCTCCCCAAGATGCGATTAAGAAGAAGTACATTGAATTGATCAAAAAGCATACACCAGAGTCGGACCCCGAGAAATTCCAGGAAATTCGCAGAGCGTTCGAGGCGCTTCGAGACCCGGCGAAACGTAGGGAATATGATATGCTCCGCAAATATGGCGATTCCGTTCACAAGCTGTACAAGGAAGCGATGAGCCTCGTAGAGCGGGAGCGTTGGTCGGAGGCCGAGCAGTTGCTGGAGCGAGCGCTCGTCCTGTCGCCGTCTTCGTCGGCGTTGCATCTCGGCCTTGCCCATATTTATATTGGCCGGGGACAGCTGGACTTGTTCGAGGAACGTATGGAAATCATGCTTCAAACGGCCTCGTCACCGGAAGAGAAAGCAAACGCAGCGACTTGGAGGGCGAAACTGTTTCTGGACAACGGCATGCCCGAGAAAGCGCTGCTTGCCTTGGAGGCGATAAAGGAGGACGACCGAAATCATATTGCGGATTACAACGCCTTTCTCGTCCAAACTTATAGAAGCCTGAATCGCTACGAGGATGCCTGGAACCTGATGAATGCCAATATTCCACCTGCAGGTATGGAGCAGGCAAACGATATTTATTCGTTTATAACTTGGGTTCAAGCTTTCATGGAGCTGGAAAAGTGGAGCCAATGGCACAAAATCCAGACGAGGTTCCGGAAATTTCTGAAGTCGATCCACGATCCTGACGATAGACTCATGGTGGTAACGGTTTTGAACGAAGAGTATGAGCATCAAATCAAACTCATGCATCTGCAGAGAGCAGAAGTATTCGCCGATTTCGCCTATGAGATGGACCCGAGAGACAAGCGCCTTCAGCAGCAGCGCAAGAAAGCCCAGGAATGGTCTCGGCTCGACAAGGAAATGGAACGCATGCATCGCGATAAGGATACGCTTCCGCTAATTGCCGTTCAAGCCGCAATTTGGTACTACGAGGAGCTGGAAAGAGAGGACTTGGCTGCCCAAGCACGCAACAGCGTCCCGCCCCGCTTGCTGCTGGAGATGGAAGCGCAGCCTGAACGATTCGCAGCCGGCATCCGCAAGCTGCCTGCCAGGTATCCCCTCCTTTACCGGCGGTATCAAGACCAATGGGAGGCCTTGTATACGGAGAAGACATCCGGCTTGAACAAGGAAGCTCAACGGCAATTGCGCTGATAACCGAGGGAAAATAAACTATTGTATCAGCTTATAAGTATGGAGGAGTACTAGGATGTGGAAATGGCCCTTAACTCGCAAGCCTTCTGCGGAAGCGGAAGCGATTCGTCAATTGGAAGACCGCCAGGAGGAAGCCAGCGCCGCGCTGGGCGAGCAGTTGACCAAGCTCACGCGGCTGCAGTTCAAATCCAGCCAAGAGCTATCGGCCAAGCTGGACAAAGTATCGGATCAGCTCGCGGAACAAATGAAATTGCAGCCTACGCTTACCACTCTACAGGAGCAGTTGCAGCAGCGGCAGCAACAGCTATATCGGCTTCAGAGTGATATGATGCGTCAGGTGGACGACTTCGACGCTCTACAGGCGCAACTGAAGGGGGAGGAAGGCAAGGTTTGGCAGCCGCTGTTTAAGCAATGGTCGACTCAGCTGCTAGAAGCACTGGCGGCGGCAGGCGTTCATGAAATTCCGGCGGAAGGACAACCGTTCGACTCCCGGTGGGCGGAATCGGTAGGTACGGTGTCGCGAGAGCAATTGCTGGAGGGCGGCATCGGACCGGATCACATCCATGCCATGAAATCCTATCAGATCGTGGAAGTGATCCGAAGAGGCTTTGCATCCGATGACGGCACTTTGATCCGCAAAGCGATGGTCATCACATTAGCGAAGGAGAATAATTATGACGAGTAATCGCGAAAGGAGAATGGAATCGTTCCGTCCGATCGTAGGGATCGACCTCGGGACTACAAACTCGGCGGTAGCCTATATAGCGGAAGGGAAGCCTCAGATTCTCCCGTCCCCTCGGGGAGAGCGCATTATCCCTTCGGTCGTGCTCATTGATCCGCAAGGGAGAGCCGTTGTCGGGGAAGACGCGAGGGCCGCATTGGTTGCTATGCCCGATCGCTCCCTTGCCGCCGTCAAACGTCGGATGGGCTCTACCGAGCCATTGCTGCTCGCAGGACAAGCTCTGCTCCCCCAGGAAATATCGGCGCTCATTTTGAAAGAGTTGAAGTCTTATGTCGATGAGCTACACGGCGAGGGAGACAAAGAGGCCGTCATTACGGTTCCCGCTTATTTTACCGACGAGCAGCGCCGGGCGACGAAGGAAGCGGGAGAGCTGGCGGGCTTCGTTGTGGAGCGCATCATCAACGAGCCTACGGCGGCAGCGCTTGCCTTCGGCTTGGACAACCTGGAGAACGATCAGACGTTTCTTGTTTATGATCTTGGCGGAGGCACGTTCGATGTTTCGGTAGTCGAGCTGATGAGCGGGGTTCTGGAAGTCCGGGCCTCCACCGGTAACCGTATGCTGGGCGGAGAAGACTTCGACTGGAAGCTCGTCGACTGGCTGGCCGAGCGGATGATTGCCGAGCATGGCGTCGATCCGCGCGACGATCTGCGGGCCCGGGCGCTGCTTAAGGAGAAGGCGGAGGACGCCAAGAAGCTTCTGAGCTCGCAAGAGACCGTATCGCTCGCCATTCCGTTAGTGACGGTCAAGCATAATACGCCGATCGGCCTACACGTCGAGCTGACGCGCACTACCTTCGTGTCGCTGATCGATGCCCAACTGCTCGAGTCTATGGACAAGGTGCGGCAGGTGCTGGACGATGCCGGCTTGCACGCGGCGAATATCGACGAAGTGCTGTTGGTCGGCGGTTCCACACGCATTCCCAGAGTAAGCGAGCTGATCGTGGACCTGTTCGGCAAGGCTCCGCGTACGGATGTCAATCCCGATGAAGCGGTAGCTCTTGGGGCCGCCGTCCAGGCTGGATTGAAATCAGGCGCCTTATCGGACAGCGGGCTCGTCGCCACCGATGTCGCCCCGTTCTCCATGGGCATTGCGGTACTGACGGAAGGACGGCTTGGAGCTCCGCGGGCCGGCGGATTTGCCCCGATCATCCCGCGCAACACCACGATCCCGGTTACCCGGACCAAACGATTTTCTACATCCGCACCGGGGCAGACCGCCGTATCGATTGAGGTGTACCAAGGCGAGCATGAATGGGTCAAGCACAATCACAGGCTGGGAGAGTTCCTGCTCGAAGGGCTGCCGGCGAACTACAAAAGCCTGGAGCCCCTTGACGTCACCTTCCGATACAATCTGAACGGGATTCTTGAAGTGACGGCCCAGTCCCCGGCGAATGGCAAGGCCATGACCGTAACGGTACAAGACGCGTTGAACCGGGAATCGAAGGAAGCCTTGCAGGAAAGCGCCGAACGATTGCAGAAGCTATGGGATCAAGCACCGGCTGAGGAGCCGGACGACCTGCTCAGTGAGCAAGAGGAGCTGATGGAACTCGAGCAATGGCTGGACGAGGAGATGGATGACGAGGAGCGGACAGATGAAGAGTCTCCGACCGTCCTTCATGAAGAGGCGCAGCTGCTCATCGGACGAGTCCGGGATCAGCTGGATCAGTTGGAGTCCTCCGCTAAGACCCGTGCTTTACGAGAAATGGAGCGCCTGGAGCAAGCCATGGAAGCGGGCGACATCGATCGGCTGCAGCAGCTGATTGACGACATGACCGATTTTCTGATTGAACTGGAGCTGTAAAGGAGGCTACAAGCAATATGGAACGAGCTAAACCCAAACGCAGAACAAAGAAAACCAAAATTGAAAATCATTACAAAACTTTAGAGCTGCGCGCAAACGCAACGGCGGAGGCCATTAAGAAAAAATATATTGAGCTGGTCAAAAAGCATACGCCCGAGCAGGATCCCGAGAAGTTCCAACAAATACGCAGAGCCTATGAAACTTTGAGGGATCCGATCAAACGACAGGAGTACGATCTGCTTCGGAAATACGGAGATTCTGTTGAAAAGCTTATGGAAGAAGCCATGGACCTGATGGAGCAGGAACGATGGGGAGAGGCGGAGAAGCTGCTGGAGCGGGCGCTGACCATAGCGCCTTCAGCCATCGGCGTGCAGCTCGCCCTTTGTCAAGTCTTGCTCGTTCGGGGCGAATGGGACTCATTCGAACGTCGAATGGAGACGATCTTCCAAGCCGCCCAGTCCCCTGACGAGCGGCAAAAGCTCCTATACATGAAAGCCAACATGCTGATGGCCGTCCAACTGCCTGAGAAAGCGCTGGAAGTCATGCTAGCGATGAAGGACGAATTTCCGGACGAAGCGGTACGATACCACTTTCTCCTGGCTCAAATCTATCAGGTTCTGGGCCGTCACGAGGATGCCTGGAAGCTGATTGACGCCGACATTCCGGCTCCAGGGGAGGAAGAACCGGACGACATCTATCTGTTCGTAGCCTGGGTCAATGCGATGATCGACTTGGATAAATGGAATTTGTGGGGCAAGGTCCAGTCCAGGGTACGGCAATTTTTGAAACGAATAGCAGACCCTGACGACCGGATGATGGTGTTAGGTGTTCTGATGACCGAATGCCGCGAGTTCACCGAAGTTAGCCGATTCCGGGAAGCGGAAGTGTTCGTGGATTTCGCCTATGTTGTCGATCCGAAGCACGCAATTGTACAAGCCCTGCGAAAAGAGGTGCAAGAGTGCTCCCGGATCGTTAAAGAGTTGGATCGTATGCAAAAGGATATGGATTTAATGCCCCTGGTCATGCTGCAGGCCATGGAATGGTTTTATGAGGAAGTAGGAGATGCGGAAGAAGCTGCCGATTTCCGTGACGGAATCCCGCCGGGATTCATCAGGGAGATGGAGGCTGCGACGGAGGCTTACGCAGCGGGCATTCGCCGGCTGCAAGCCAAATATCCGCTTATTTACCGCCGTTACAAAGACGAGTGGGATGCCAAGTACGCCGAGAAAACAGCCGGCTTGAACCGGGAAGCCCGACGGCGGCTACGTTGACCCTTCTCTAGCGCCGAGGCGCCTGCCTGCATCCCTGCACACCTGCTCCCTAGTCCGAAAAATCCTGACTACCGCACGCCGCGCCGCCCGGAAAAGCTCCGTAGTCCGAATTGACCGAATTGGAGAGGCGTTCTTAGGGTGCAGGGGGCTAAATCGGCTCTGCAAGTGGGTGAATTCGGACTGGAGCACCAAGCACGCTGATCGGGTGCTGCGTAGTCAGGAAAAGTCGGACTTCAGACACCCCTGCCGCGAGGCGGTACCATGGATGATGAAAATGAGGCGAATTTTCAGAATAGCGCGTAGAGATCGGTATCCCCGTCCCTATTGAGTAGTTACAGGTCGGTATCTACCCAGCTAACCACTGATTGACCTTCCTATCCATCTCTACTTGCAAATCACCTATATTCCCCGCCCCCTGTTGCGCTGACTTCAAATACTTCTCAGGGAACATCTTTTTCAAAGAAGGCAGATACCCGCTGCCGTCTTCCGGCTCCGTATACTTGACAACCGAGTACTCACCTCCCGCTTCCTTCAGCTTAACGACGGCGGGCAGGGAGTGACCGGATTGGTTTTTCGTACCCGACGATCGATTGAAGCCGCCGTAATACGACCACATGTACACGCTTAGGATCCCATCCGACTCCTCCGACGAACCATATACCCGGTGAACTTCAAACTGTTTTTCGGTGCCGCCGTAGACGGACGAATACTTCTGAACGATATGATCCGAAATCACTTGATGCACTTCTTCCGTCAAACCGCTATCCCCATCCTGAAGCCTCGCTTCCTTCCCGCTGCATCCGGCTACCAACACTGCTAGCACCAACAAGACGGCTATATTTCTCAAAATGCTCATGGATTCACCTCTGTTGATGAAATTCACTTGCAGACCGCACCCGGTCCTACCTACTTCACTCGAAAAGTACGAGGGCCGAAGCGACGAACAAGTGCAAGAGCAGCGACAAAGTAAATCGCAGTTACAGCTAAAACAGCGATCGCGTAGCTAAGTGACGATGGCTGAACAACGACTCCAACCCAACAAACCAGCATGACCCCCATACTTACCACAAAAAAGAAAGGGTTTTTCATATTCAATTCCGTCGAGTAAGGTTGAAGCAAATAATACATGAGCAGATGGTGAACGGAGAAGAAGAAGGACAAGGCCGCCAAGCTCACCCAAATCAAAAGCAGCTCCTGGACAACCACCCCGCCTGCTGCCCAGGCAATCAACGATAAAGCGGCGCCCATTGCTGCGGCAATAGCAAGATTAAGCCCTGCGATTCGGAACAGGCGAATTCGGAAGTGACGGTGCGCGGCTCCCCTGTAGAAGCTGTAGCGCATAAGACTGAGGTCGCAATTGTAAAAGAGGGCTCGACACGCCCTTTCTCCGACGGAGAGGACATTCACGACCATGGCCAAATAGAGCAGAACCTTATCCAGGCTGGACGTCAAAAAAGCAACATACGGACTATCCATAGCCGCCAAAGCTGCCCCAACCGCACCCAGTCCACCTATGATCGCCAATCTTTTGTACACCGGCTGCGTGATCAAGCTGCGATGCCTGGAGAAGAAAAGCGCATTCAGATAAGCGTACCCCTCCCGGCTCTGGGACATGTTAGCTTGAGGCGCGACTTGCATGTCGTCCATTTCCTTAGGTCGGACCGCGGTTTTCTGCGCTTCGGTCATCATGCGCCCGATGTCCAGCAAAGGGTCGTCCCGTTTCGTCGCGGCCTCTACTACCGTTCGGTAGTTGGAGTAGTTGTTCAACAATACCGCCGCAACAAGGCCAAGCGCTGAAATAACGAGGAACGTAGGCAACCCAAACAGCACAGCACCCGTGTTCGGCGTCCAATCGAGAACCAACGGCGCGTATGCGGCCGCGTACCCGAGCCCGATCGCCAGCCACACGAGCAAGTTGTTTTTGATGAGCACCATGCCGGTTTTCTCGAACAGCTTCAAATGCAAATATTCGCACCAAACCCGCCACAGCGTAACGGAAACAGCCAAAGTCAATGCCTGCAAGAAGGAAGCGCCCAGCAACGGCAAGAAGATCATCAGCGCCGGAATATAGAAAATGAGATAAGTGGTGTAGCGGTATCCCAAGGTTGTTCGCATGTAAACGGCAGGCAGCATCCGCATGAGCTTGACCGCAATGAACTTCTCGCGTTTCGGCTCCAGCATTGTTGCTGTCGTGATCCCCGCCACCCCAAAGCTCAACAGCAAAAAGATATGCAAAAACAGCTGAAGCTGATCCTCTTGCGAGAGCAGACCGCTTAGTCCGACGGCGGGAAGATAGACGAGCAGCCCTGTGTACGCCAGCTTGGATAGGAGCCCCCACAGCAAGGTGAGGATGGTGGCTAAGATGGAGATCACCTTTTTGCCTGCCAAGTTGGAATACAGGGTTCCCGGGATGCGGCCTCCGATCAATGGCAGCTTCTGTGCGTAAAAGATCAACCGGTTGGCGGTAGAGGACGTCCGAATCGCGAGCAGCGTACTAAACGTTCTCAGCATGAGATTCATCCTTCAACAATTGAATAATGTTCTGTTCGAATCCCGGACTGCTCAGCACATCTGCCGGGACGGAGGACAGCCGACCGTTGTTCAGGATGACCAATTCATCGCACAGGTCGGTCGCCAGCTGCAGGATATGGGTGGAGAATACGAGGATGTGATCGCGTTTCATCTCTCGCAGCATCTGCTTCACTTCCAGGGCCACGATGACGTCGAACGAAGTAAGCGGCTCGTCGAGCAGAATGACCGGCGGCTTCGTGATGAGGAACAGCAGCATCTGGATTTTATTTTTCATGCCGTGGGAGTAGCTTTTGATCAGCCGGTGGCGGTCCTCCTGCGTCATGCTCATCGTATCGAAATACGCGTCAATGCTTAGGGTCGACTGCAGGTTCCCTCGGTTGATATCCATAAAAAATTTAATAAACTCATACCCGGTCAGAAATTCCGGCAAAATCGGCAGCGAGTACACGTACCCGACATCCTCTTCCCGCAGCTCCCTGCTCCGGCCATCCTCTTCCAGCCGCGCTTGTCCGCCGTCCAGCTTCATTTCCCCGCTCAGGCAATTGAACAAGGTCGTCTTCCCCGCCCCGTTGCGGCCGAGCAGCCCGTATATTTTCCCTTTCTGAAAACTGAAATCCGCATTTTGAAGCACTTGCTTGTCGCCGAAGCTCTTCGTCAGTTGGTTCAGGGTCAGGTTCATGAGCGCCTCCAAATCTATATTTGTTCTGTAGTATTCTTCTACGGAAGGTACGGTTGGGAGGTTGCGGAAACCGCTTGCAAAGTAGTGTGTCATGCTCCTCCTCGGTGATGAACCGACTTTTCATCTTCTTCCAGGAAGAATGGCTTGTGGCTAGTGTAAAAAAATAACTATAGGCGCTCATGGGAGCGCCTATTCATATTTCTTATCCTATTTGTTGGTAAACTCCAATATTTTTAACAATTGCATCAGAAGCAAAGCACTCTCTTGACGTTCTGCGTTCTTGTCTGTCTGGAAATGGAATGGACCGTCTACTGGCAACACACCTTTGTTAAAAGCTATAGCGAATGATGGCTTGGCCCAGTCCGGCAATTGGTCGGGATATTGTGTCGACGAGTTCTTTGTTAAATCCTCGTCAGTACCGCTATACTTCAATGCGTTCACCAACATGACGGTTATCTCTTGATGTTTTATTTCCTGGTTAGGACGGAAAGTGCCGTCTGGATAGCCGCTAATGAGCCCTGACTCCACAGCCGCTTCTACGTGAGGTGCATACCAATCCGTAGTTTTAACATCTGAAAAGCTTGAAGTAGCCTTATTCTTAGGTAAGATGCCTAAGGCTCTATTGAGCATCGTTGCAAACTCCGCACGAGTAACCGTAGACGCTGACTTGAAACTTCCGTCGGGATAGCCATTAATAATCATTCGATTTGCCAACGCTAATATGCTGTCCTTGTACGGATTTTTGCTATCCAGGTCATTAAAGACAAAATCAGTTTGGACAACCGTATAAACAGAATTTCCTTTTCGCTTCATTGTTACGTACAGCACCCCATCCTTCCATTCCCACGTAGTTGGAACAGGGACATATGCTTGTGCAATCGGATCAAATGTCAATCCTGCATAAGTAGTCTTCTCGTTTTTGGCCACATTAAATTTAATTTCATGATTAATAAAAGTTGTGAGATTCGAAAGAAGACGTGGGCTCCCACTTCCTTCCACCATAATCTCGAACTCCACGGGGTCACCTAATGTCGAACTAGTTGAGCCGGTAATTTGAGCATTTAATTTGGTTTTGTACTCATCTGCCGCTTTTGCAATCAAGATAACAACTTTTTGCTTTTGGTCACTATCTTTGGAAATCTCCGTGAACAATGCTTGTACTGGCAGTTGAAGTTTACCAAGAGTTGATTCCAGTATCAGCACAGCATCCTTTGACCTTTCGTCAATACTAGCCAATGCAGTCGAGTCAATTTGGAATTGACTGCTTTGTACCGTCGCTTTTTCATCAGCCTTGACTACGATCAACGGATTGCTCTTAAAGTCCGGGTCATTGATCAAAGATGAAATATATGTCGATGGAACATCCGTCGAAGATCTTAATACTCCGTCTTTGTTATCAATAATTTTTGTTGATGGTTCACTTAAGGTATTTCCGCTCGGAACGCCACCACCTGGCATTCCACTGCCCGGTATTCCACCGCTTGGAGTACCGCCTCCAGGAATTCCACCACCTGGAATGCCGCCTCCGCCCCCGCCTGAATTCCCCCCACTGTCATTCGTCACAGGAGGTACTACTACTAGTGTATTTGTACTTTCGCCTCTATTAATGGATTGCCGTGTAATACGAAGTTTAGTTCCTGGATTCCCAAGATTCCCTATTAATATTGTAATTGAGTTATTGTTTGGCGCAACGATCCCACCGCCAATCATTACCATCTGCTCCTCATTATACACTCGTATAACATCGCCAACCGCAAGATTATTTACGATGATTTTATCGGATTGAATCAAGTATTTAAAGATCGTAATAGAGGACTCTGGGATAGAAGGAGTCCGCTTATCCTCCAGAAGCTTCATACTATAAAATGGAGATATAAAATCGTCATTTGCTAGAAAGAGCCCGATTCCAATTACTTCTTCCGGTACATTCTTTTCAGGAATCGTCACGGAATACGTCGGCCGCCCGCCGTTTACATTTGCTAATTCGTCTCCCACGGCACCCTGCTTATCAATAAAATAGATATAGTAACGTACACCTGGGATCTCAGAATTTCCTGCACTCCATGTTACAGTACCGGCAAATATGTTTATGTTCGAGTTGACATCCGTTACAGAAAAGTCTTTAGGCAAGTAATTAGGTGAATCATATAGGGGAACTATTGTTACTCCTAACGTACGGGTATTGCCGTTTTTGTCGCGAACTAGCGGGTATAGTCCAATGTTTAATGTCCCTGCTGGGATGCTCGTATCGTCTATTTCAAATACAAAAAGATTATCTGTCGATAAATCGACCTTTTTAAAAATGCCCAGTTGTTTCAATTGATTTCCGCTCTGATCAAGAAAATAGGCTGAATAACCCGTTATCCCTTCCTGATCGGTAGGCGGTTTAAAGGTCAAGTAGCCGTTAAATCGTCCAGTAATCATATCTTTATCTATAAATTGGACATTTGCCGGCTTGCGACTTTCATTCATGATGGTTTGTATTTCCGTTACGCTTCCAAACTTGTACAAACGCTTGTCTGTTAGTATAAAGATAGAATGGTCTGGACTGACATATACTTTATTAGCGGACAAATACAAATCAGAAACCTTTGTTAGACTATCTCTATCATAAACGGCGCCACTACCGAACACATGACTTCCACGGGCATATATTACTTTTTCAGGGAAAGTGCCGTATTGAATGGAAGTTTGATTGGCATCGAGTCGGCGGTCCCCATAATACAGATTGCTTTCATCAATAAAAAGAGAAGGGTTGTAAGAGGTGTTTTCTACATTGTTGTTATCTAGTAAATTGAAGGTTCTACTGTCATATCTATAGAGTTGAGACCCTGTCACTCCATAAAGAATCCCTGTATCTTGATTTAACGCGTAGATGCTTGGAATATAAATGGATGTTCTTTTTTCATAGTAGACGGCATCGGTAACAGACGTGTAGACAGCTGAGGTGACGCTAATTCCATCTGGAGACCCTCCATAATATAAAATTCTATAATTATAATCGGGAAAAACATTTAGAGGATACTTTTTAGTAGTGACTTTGGAAATAGAAGCTTCCGTTATGGTGTCTGCACTCAAATCAATCACTGTTACATGGTTCTCACCTTTAAAGATAACGTAAGCCTTATTATCAAATATTTTTATTTCCTTTGGATCTGCGCCCACGAACATCTTCTGTTTAATAGACAGGTCCTCTTTGTTGATAATCACGAGCTCGTTCGTACTTGCTACAATGGCATAGATGTAGGGGGAATTGTCCGTAGTGGACCAGTCTGTAAACACCTGGTCACTTTTAATCGAATAGGAATCGGTCGAAAATTGAGCCGTTGTCGTAGGCGGAATAATATAATCGTACCTAAAAATTTTTTTTGAATCCACATACCAATTTGCTATACCTGCAAGATAGACACGACCGAAGGAATCGAGCAAAGCAAACTTTTTGTTAGAAGAAAATTGCACTATTGGATTGAAAGTAGCTTTATCAAATATTCCTTGTGTGGTAATCACATAGGAATCCGTTATATCCAGGATCACAGACTCAAGATAAGTATAGTCGTCAAATGCTCTTTTATAGGTACCCGTGGTCTCTGACAGGTTATCTTTATTAAACTGATGACCGCCAAAATAGACGTAACGATCATCTAAAAATATATGTTTGAGCGAATACGAAAAACCTCCTATCTCCATCCCGTCTTTAATGTCCTCGCTTAGCTTGGCCCCAGTCGCTGCATTAACAGCTACAATCCCCCCGTAGGAAGAGATGTTACCAACAAAAAGGGTTTGACTCGACTCATCAAACGCCAGTGCTGTGCTATCAAATAAAAAATTGCTATATAATAAACTGCTCGTTCTAGCAGTCTTGTCATACTTATAGACAGCTCCGTCCCTATTCCCGTAAAAAAGATAATCTGACGAGGCTGCTACAGAATAAGGAACAACACTCGTAGTGGTGGTATCGGAAATTAGTTTGGTAGAGAGATCAACTGTCTTAATCGTAGTAGCTCCGGAAAGAGCGATATGTAGGAACTGCCCGTCTAGCGCAAGATAATACGGGTTTGAACCGACACTTAACGTTTTTTCAATTGAAAAATCACTTAGTCGTATAAAATACAAACTATTTGCCCCACTTGACACAGCGTAAATATAGCCGGCTTCTTCGTCCTTTACCCAGTCCGTTAAATCACTTGGGAGTGAGAATTCAAGGACTTGTGTAGTGGGGTCAGCTTTGGCAGCTGGGATCACAATTCCCAATGAGTTAATCAAAAATAATACAAACAAAAAAATAGTTACTGTTTTTCTTCCTGTAATCATACGTCGCTCCCTCTCTAGACTATGGATATTTATACCAATTCCCATAATATCACACAGATACAATATGTCTATTTATTTCTTTAACAAAAAAAAGAATAGATCCCGTCAAACGTAGGGTCTATTCCACTTTTCAATTCTGGTTCAGCATACCGTATTACTTCGAAGCCTCCGGATCGTCCATCCCGTACTCGATCGGGGCCAGTGCCGCCCAAAGCTCATCCGGGATCGGATAGCTCGCCAGCTCCAGCGTCTGGGCCACGCGATCCGGCTTGCTCATGCCGACGACCGTGCTGGTGATGCGCGGGTCGCGCATGGAGAATTGCAGCGCCGCGGCCGCCAGAGGGACATGGAAGTCCTGGCATACTTGAGCGATCGCTCGAGCGCGTTCCACCACCACTGGCGGAGCATCGCTGTAAGCATAACGGGAGTACGCATCCGGCCCCTTCGCCAGCATGCCGCTGCCATAAGGCGCCGCGTTGATAACGGCCACTCCCATCCGGCTGGCGACGTCCAGCAACGGATCGGCGCAGCGGTTCAGCAGCGTATACCGATTATGCGTCTCCACCGCGCTGAACGCACCGGTCTCTACATACCGGATGAGCATATCGATCGGTCCGCCTGACATGCCAATGTGATCGATAACACCTTGAGCCTGGAAGGACCGCAGCACCTCCAGCGGTCCCCCGGGTCCCATCACATTTTCAAAGGTCGTATGCTCCGGATCATGGATGTACACATATTGCAGGCGATCGAGGCCCAGACGCTGGAGGCTCCCCTCGATGGAACGTTTGATTTGCTCCCCGCTGAAATCGCCGGTCTGGAAGTCGCGATCCGCCTTGGTGGCGAGCACGTACCCGGCCGGGAGGCCGCCAAACTCCTTGATCGCTTTGCCGATCCGCCGCTCGCTCTCCCCTTGGCCATAGGCCGCAGCCGTATCCAGGAAGTTGATCGGGCTTTCGAAAGCGGCACGCAAAGTGGCTAAGGCGTTCTCTTCCGTGGCGCCGTACAGAAAGGTTTCCGGCATATCGCCAAGCGGCGCAGCCCCCACACATAGCGGTGTGACGAACAGTCCGGTTCCGCCCAGCGGGCGGTGGTGCATCGATGTTTTTTCCATAGATCGATCCTCGCTTCTTCTCCAAATTTTACAACGATACACCCAAGAAACCGCGTGTTAATTGAAAATCAATATTGCCCTTCTGGAAGAGTCGAGGTGTGTAGTTATGCTCCAGAATTTGTTTGCTGCGCTCCAGGATCTGCCCAGCCCAACCGTTCGGATCCCCCTCTAGCAACAAATCCAAATCGTCGCTGTACTTGTGCTGCATAGCCGGCTCGGACGCCATCTGCAGCATCGGCACGAACGGATGGGTCTGCATTGGGCGATTGCCGACAAGGGCAATAATCAATTCCACGCCCGTAGCGGCCAAGCCCGTGATCGTCTCCACCCAATGTTCGGTCGGGGTCTCCATGATGTGGTAGCCATTCCGGCCTGTATGCTCCCCATGGGAAATGGAAGGTCTAACGTCGGACGGTGCATCGAACACGGCTTGACTATAAGCAGCTGTAGTCAACAGCCCGCTGTTCTCGGGAACGACGACCAAACCGCCTGCTCCGACGATCATCCGCGTCAATGCCGCCAACTGCTCCGCGGCTTCCGATGAGACGGAACCGTCGCTAACGAGACCGATCCGCAGTCCTTCCAGACCGACCCTCACCTTTTCCCCCGCCAATCCTGCCGCCCCCGACGCCGCCGCTCGATCCGCAAACCAAGCCTCCACCTTCTCCGACACCTTGCCGATCCCGCCGTCCAGCTGAATGCTGGCAAACCCGAGCCGGCTCGCGTCCACGCCCATCTCCTGCATCTGATGGCGCATGAAGTCGTTGTGGGTTTTCTCGCAGCCATGCTCCAGCAGCAAACAATGCTGCACCATCGGATGGGTGATGTACCCGATCAGGGTGCGCGCGTGAATTTTCTCCGCCTGGCCGCCGGAATTCCCGCAGCCCTCCGTATGGGCCAGAGCGACATAGCGCGATAGCTCGGGCTGTCCGACTCCTTGCTGGTTCAGCTTCTGCGTAATCATACCCGCCACCTGCCCGGCGCAAAGGCTCGTCGGCAGGATCAATCCGATGCTGTCGCTGGATTCGCGGCGGTCCTGGTGACGGGTGACGGTGAATTGGAAGGAGCGGTCCGCCGCCCCGTCGGCATCCTCCTGGATCTCGATCGGCTCCCCGGTCGGCACAAGCGGATGAAGCAAAGCCTCCAACCGACTCGCATCGCTCTGCTGCCAATTGCGCCAAATTTGTACCTGGGCGTGCCCCGCCTTCTCCCCGACACTTTTCTGTCCGGAAGCGATCTGAATCGTCAGCTCGAACACCTCGCGGCCCAGCTCCTCCATGGACTTGCCTTCCAGGTACTGCCCCGCGTTGACATCCATATCGTTCGACAGCAGCTGGAAGCGGCGCGTGGTGGTGACCACCTTGACCGTAGGCAAATAAGGGAAGTTGGTGATCGAACCGTTGCCCGTCGTGAAAAAAATCATGTTGCAGCCTGCCGCCACCTGCCCCGCGATGCTCTCGAGGTCGTTGCCCGGGCTGTCCATAAAGTAGAAGCCGCCTTCTTTCATAAGCTCCCCGTATTCGGTGGCAAAATCGAGGCGGGTGATCGGGTCCTTTTTCTGCGCAGCGCCGATCGACTTGAGATAAATGTTATAAAGGCCGCGGTACATGTTGCCGCCGGACGGATTGCCTTCCGCGCTGGCGCCATGCCAGGACGTGCGATCCCGGAAACGCTGCACCAGCTCGAGAAATTTGCGCGCCGTCTCCACATTGCGCACCTTGGAGAGGACGAAAGGCTCCGCACCGATCAGCTCATCGGTCTCCGCCAGGCTCGCGGCTCCGCCGTAACGCACCAGCTCCTCCGAAACCCAGCCCAGCAACGGGTTCGCGGAAATGCCGGAGAAGGCGTCCGAGCCGCCGCATTGCAGGCCGATCTTGAGGTGTCGGATCGATTCCGCCGTCCGCTGCAACGCGTTGACCGCAGGCAGCCACGCACGTACAATCGTTTCGCCTTGGGTCAGGTTGTCCTCGAACCCTCCCTCGAGCGACACAAACTTGTGCAGCACGTCGTCGATCGGATAGTTGTGCTCGCGCAAGTACGTCTCCACCATCCGGTTGGTGACCGGTTCGATGCCATAATCCACGGCCAGCACCGCCCCGACGTTAGGGTTGACCATAAAACCCGCCAGCGTCCGCAGCAGCAGGTCCAGGTTGTTCGGTTTGTCCGTGCCGCCCTCCGTATGAGCCGCGGGGACGATCCCATCGACGTTCGGATAGTGCGGCAGCTCGCCTTGCAGTCGGGCGGCCAACTGCTTCACGAAGCTGCCCGTGCGGGAGGTAGTGCCCAGCAGGACGATGTAGTTGCGCGTGCCCACACCGCGATCCTCACAGCGGCGATAGCCCATGAAGGTGCGGGTATCCGGGTATGCAGGCGGCGATGGAGCAGGGTGGAAGGCTGCTTCGTCCAGCACATAGGGATGCACTTGATCGGCAAAGTTCGGCTCCGCCGGCAAAGCGAATTTCAACTGACGTACGCGCAGCGCATTCAATACCGTCTCGTTGATCACGTATTGGCCGGGCTCGATCACCTGCAACGCCACGCCAAAAGGCATTTCCCAAGAAAGCAGCTCCTTCCCGGGAGCGATCGTTTTTACGGCAAACCGATGGCCCTCCATCACCGTATAATCCAGGGTCAGCGTCCGGCCTTCATATTGAATGAGCGTCCCGGCGTCCAATTGACGGATCGCAACGGCGCAGTTGTCTCCGGGTAACGGAAGTCTAGCCACTTGTTCAAATTGGTACACTACGTCCATCGTTTTCGGCTCCTTTAGTAAAAAGACATTTAGTGATGACAATCCTATTAGTTCTACTGTGTTAGCGATAACTCACAAAACCATTATATCACTTACTCGATAAAAAAGGAGCCTGCTAAACCAGCCGGCCCCTCATTTTTTTATTCTATCCCTGTTTGCCTTCGACTGCGGTAAGCAATATGGCAGCGGCGAGGCCCAGGCGACGATCAAGCTGGTTGTTGTGGTCGCGGGAGAAATCCAAGTCCAGCTTTTGGACGAACGGGTTGAAGTTTTGTTTGAACTCGGCGACCTTCGTTCCATACATCTCCGCGTAGTAATGCTGAGGAATCAAATTCGTCAGAAATCTCCGCAACAGAGCGAGCAGCGCGTTATCTTCCTTGATCAAGCCGATTTCCATGTCATTCGGACTCAGAATCGCCCATTCGTCCTTAAACAGCGACTTCATCCCTTTGCGTTGCAAGGCACCTATCCTCTGCCCTGTTCCGACGTCCACGACATCGAAGACGGAGGAAAAATCGATGATGCTCCGCGCTTGGATGCTGATCAGCTCCTCTTGCATCGTATCATCTCCGAAAATTCGGATGTCCTCCTTCAGCTTGAAGGCTTTCATCTTCGAGAACATAATCGGCCTCTCGTCCATGTCGAAAATATCGATTTTGGCGCCGACCAGTGAAAGAATTTGCTTCCTGACAACGTATTTTTGAAGATTAAATTTCGGATCCAATTGCCCGCCCCCTGCATGTTAGACTACTACTGCTTCCTGACTCATTAGTTTCGACAAAAATAGGGTACAATCCTTTCTTTCCATCCAAATTCTCCTTATAACTCATTCAATCTATACAAGCTTGTGACGCTGCCTTTTCCGAAGGGGATAAATCAGCGATGAGCGGGTCTTCCAAATACGATGAGATCGTTCTATGAGCAACTTTTTAGTTACCTGTACTTGAAAGCAACCATAAAGTTGCTTATAATAAAATTATGAAAGCGGACAAAGAGGCTATATTCAAAGCTCTCAGCGATTCGACGCGGCGGCTTATACTGGACGAGCTGGCCGAACGCAACGAGCAGACGCTGTACGAGCTTACGGCGCGTCTCATTATGAAGCACGGTCTATCCATCTCACGACAAGCCATTGCCAAACATCTGGCTGCATTGGAGGATGCAGGGCTTGTAAAATCGGCAAAAAAAGGGAAGTATAAAGTGCTGGTCTTCGACAACGAGCCGCTAAAGCATTTGTTGCACGGGTGGATCGAGTAAGCTTCAAGGACGCGCAACTATCAGGGGAGGCAAACCAAAATGTTGAAAATCATTGTGACCAGTTTATTCGTTCAGGATCAAGACAAAGCATTGCAGTTCTATACCGAAACGCTGGGCTTCGTAAAAAAGCATGACGTTCCTGCGGGAAAGTTCAGATGGATCACGGTCGTTTCTCCGGACGCTCAAGACGGGACCGAGCTGGTGCTCGAGCCGAACGACCATCCTGCCGCCAAAGAGTATCAGAAGAAGCTCGTAGCCGACGGCATTCCGGCGACCATGTTCGGCGTAGCGGATATTCAAGAGGAGTACGTGCGCTTATCGGAAAAGGGGGTAAAGTTCACGATGGTGCCGACCAAGATGGGTCCCTTCTCCATCGCCGTCCTCGACGATACTTGCGGCAACCTGATTCAGATCATTCAGCAATAGCGAGTTAAAAAGCAAGGGCCATCCCGCCAAGCCCCACCGGGGATGGCTTTTTTGTTTTCCGCGGATTTGACTAGCTACCTCCATATCGTTTATAGTGTATATATACTATATATACACTTGGGAGGCGAACACGATGAACCTATCCGTCTCGCACACTTCCGGCGAACCGATCTATCAGCAAATCAAACATCAGATTCGCGATCATATTCTCACGGGCTCTCTGCGCGACGGCGAGCTGCTGCCTTCCATCCGCAGCTTGGCGCAGCATCTGCAGATCAGCGTCATTACGACGAAGCGCGCTTACGACGAGCTGGAGCAAGAAGGGCTGGTCGCGTCGGTGTCGGGCAAAGGCACCTTCGTGTCCGGCGGCAATAAGGAGGCGATCCGCGAGGTGCGGCACCGGCAACTGGAGGACCGGATCAAGGTGGTCGTGCAAGAGGCGCGAGCTCTGAATCTGCAAGCCGACGAGCTCGTCGGGCTGGTCCGACTTTTTTATGGAGAGGGGCAAGAAGGATGAAGGCTGTGGAATTGAAGGGCTTCACGAAAGACCGGGGCGATTTCCGCATAAGCGATCTGAACGTGCATGTCGAGCAGGGCTTCATCACCGGCTTGATCGGGCCGAACGGCGCCGGCAAGACGACTCTCATCCGCGCTATGCTCGGCTTAGTCCGACCGGATACCGGAGAAGTGCGGGTGTTCGGGAACACGTACCGCGAGCGAGAGCAGGAGATCAAGTCGCGCATCGGGTTCGTGTTTTCGGAGGATACGTATTACAACCACCTGACCGTTCGGGAAATGAAAAAGATCGTTGCCTCCTTTTACCCCACGACGTGGAAAGAGGAGCTGTTCCGGCAGTATCTGGAGGAGTTCCGTTTGCCGGAGCGACGCAAAATCGGTGAACTTTCGCAAGGGATGAAGACCAAATTCGCGCTCGCGGCCACTCTCGCCCACGAGCCGGAGCTGCTGATCATGGACGAGCCGACGGCCGGACTGGATCCGGTGTTCCGACGTGAAGTGCTGGCGCTGCTCGGCCGCTACATTCAGGAGGGGAACCGCACGGTGTTATTCTCCACGCACATCAGCACCGATCTGGAGCGGATCGCCGACTACATGATCTATCTACGCGACGGGCGCGTGCGGTTTTGCGGGAGCAAGGAAGAGCTGCTCGACACCTATGTGCTGTTGAAGGGCTCGAACGAATGGCTTAAGCCGGAGACGCGCCGCCAGCTGGCCGGCTTGCAGCAATCGCCGCTCGGCTTTGAGGGTCTGCTGCCGCGTGAGAAGCTGAATCTCGACGCGATGGACAGCCGCATCCGCATCGAGCGGCCGACGATCGACGATATCCTGGTCTACACGCAGCAGCATGAGCAGCACCGCCAGCAACTGCAGCAACATGATAAGGAGGCGGGAGTCCGATGATGGTAGCGCAATTGCTTGTGAAAGACTTGCGGGTGACGAGGAAGTTCATCCTGCTCGGCTTGGCATTCGTCGGTTTCTTCTGCTTCGCGCTCGGCGCCTTCGAAGGGCTGCCGCTGGCGGTGCCGGCCGCCATTCTCGGCCACTTCCTCACCGTGACGGCGAGCAAGATGGACGAGCGCAACAATAACGGCATGCTGCTCGCTTCCTTACCGGTGCGCCGGCGCGATCTCGTGACGGCCAAATATATGAGCCTGCTCCTGTTCACGGGGCTCGCTTTCCTGCTGACGCTCGGCTGGCGGCTAGTAGGCGGCGCCGTGCTGGCGGCCGACGAGCTGCCGTCGTTTCAAGCCGGAGCTACGCTGATCGCCCTGCTAGCGCTGGCGGTATTTTATGCCGTTTACTTTCCGCTGTACTTTCAATTCGGGCCCCGTGCCGCGCACGTGCTGGATATCATCGTCATGTTCACCCTCGCGGCAGGCGGCTTGGCGGCGATGCGGGCGATGGAATGGTTCGGCTCGTCCGGCGCTGTCGAGAAGTTCCGCAGTTGGTGGAATTCGGCGGGGGACGGTTCGTTGGCACTGTGGTGCGCGGTGTTGATCGTTGGGCTGCTGACGGCGTCGTGGCTGGTGTCCGTCCTGCTCTATGAGCGGCGGGATCTATAGTAAAATAACCGTCTTCTGCCCATAATGGGAAATATCCTTTTACGGCATGAAAGGAGTAGTCCGTATGGCAAGCTTCATGAGAACGGCCGGGGTGGCGCAGATCGTCGGCGGCCTGCTGCTGGGCCTCTTGTTCGGCAATTTGGACGGGTATCCGCTGTTTGGCGGCGAGGGGCAGTTTGTGAGCGGGTTTCGCTGGTCCGTCGCATTCGCTTGCTGGGTGGCCGGATGTGTCGGCGGTATTGCTTTTGTAGCGATCGGCGAACTGATGGATTCCATGCAGCGGGTGGAGGAAAATGTGTACCGGCTCTCGATCGCTTATTTCGAGCAAAATCCGAACGCCGCGAAGCAGCCCAAACCGCTCGGCAGCTCCCGCAGCAGCCTCGATAAGCTGTCGAAGTATCGGATGGGCAAGTCGAAGGATGAATAGGGCCGGGAAATACCGGGAAATGGGAAAAACCGTCCGCTCGGACGGTTTTTCCCATTTTGAATTATTAGTAGCCGCTAACCACCCGGCCAACTATCCGCCTACCGCTCAAACCAGCTAAGCAGCCGCTCCGCATTGCCGAACGCCACCTGATCGACATCCGCTTGTTGCACATCCGTCAGCCGCAGCTTCGCCACAATCGCCTCCGGGATGAGAAAAGGGGCATGCGACCCGAACAGCACCTGCCGGAGCGAATACGTATCCTTCAAATTCAACAGCACATCCGCATGCTCCACGCCGGCGATCTCGATGAACAGGTTGTCGACCGACTTCAGCACCTGCGCCAGCTCCGCCATGTACGGGTAGCTCAAAATAAACGGCTGCTCCGTGAAATAGGACACGGCCTTGACGACGCGGACAACGTCGAGATCTTCGACTTTGAGCAGCGGGTACATGCCGCGTTTGTCCTCGAGCCGCATCTGGATGCTGATGATCAGCTTATGCGCCTGGGTCAGCTCCACGAGCGGTTCGAGCACATTCTCGTTCACCTCGTACATGTGATAGCCAGGCAGCAGCTTCACAATTTTGACCCTGCCGTCCTTCGCCGCCAGCCCCACGACTTCCCGCCAATTGGCATAAGACAGGTCGACGATCGGCACCGGCGAGAAGAAGCCGTCGCCACGCGTCGCCTCCAGCAGCTCGCGATTCGCCCGCAACGGATCCTGCTCCAGGATACCCTCGATCGGGGCGACAAAAGCTTGACGCACGCCGACCGATCGCAGCTTTGCTTGGAGCGACGGGAGCTCCGTATAGCGCAGCTTCACGAACGGCCAGTTGCCGGTCCACACGCCTACATCGATGATACCGTTAACCGATTTGCCCATCAGCTCCGCCCTCCCTTGGTGAAAAATCGCTGCGCGTTGCGGTACAGCACCTTGTCCCGGTCTTCCGCCGATAACGCCACCGAATCGATCCGCCCGAGCTGCGTCGAGAAAGCCCGAATCGGATAGTCCGAGCCGTACAGCACACGATCCGCACCCAGCTCCTCGATTGCCCGCGCCAAGTACCCTTCCTCCGGCTGCGAGCCCGATGTGTCGAGCAGAACGTTCGGATACGGCTTGATGTCCATAACGCCGCGGAGCTTGGCTCCCGTGAGGTGCGCCATCAGGATGCGCATCCGCGGATGCTTTTTCGCCATGCGGGCGATATCGGCCGGCGTCGATTCGAACGTAGTCCGCTCGACCGTCTTGTACCAGCTATGGAACAGCATCGGAATGTCGTGCTCCTCGAGATAGTCATAGATCGGCTCATACCGTCTGTCATCGGCGATCATCGAGATGTGGAACTTCGTCCCGATCAGCGGGCCGTTCCGGATATACCGCTCCATCAGCTCCAGCGAGAAGTCCGGCGGCAGCGACGGGTTGATGAACAGCAGCGGCAAAAATTTGTCGGGATGGGCGTTGTAAATTTCCACCAGCTGCTCCGCCTGGAACAGCATGTCATCCTTGTTCGGGAAAATATTGCCCGCAAATTGCGGATGCGGCAGGACACAGATCTGGTCGACCCCCGCCATTTCCATATGGTGAAGCGTCTGCTCGACGAGCGGCTGCCAAGGCTGCGTTCTAGAAAACAAAATATGAACATGACTGTCAATAATCATGAGCTTCATCCCCCTCTCCCCGGTGCTGCTAAAAAAATAACGCAAAATTTTATTCTTGTATTTTACTTGTATTTAATCCTATCTGTATTCTAGGCCCACAACAGAAAGCTGTCAATGGAAACAAAAAGATCACCCCAGTTAGTTGGGATGATCGGATGGTGGTGATGCTATTTTACAGGTGAACGCCTGCGTCGAATCCGTCGTAGTCGTGGCCTGAAGGGTCAAAATCGTTCTGTTCGGCCTCCGGCGGCACATGAGAAGCAGCTGTGACAGACGATCGGCCTTCATAATCATAATCGCCGGGGTCCGACTCGTTCACGAGATGCGCCGGAATCGGGATCATGTCCATGCCGTAGGCCGACTCGTACAGCTGCCCGCCGGTGACGGCCGACTGGGCGTCCGTGTGGTCCCTGTGCGTATGCTCATGATCGTGCGTGTGGGCGTGAAGCATGTCGTCGGTAAACTCGACCAGTTGGCCGCCGTACGCTTGCGCGACCTCCATCGCCGACGACAGCTCCGTCGACTCCATGAACACTTGGACGCAAGGCTGGCCGCCGTCCTGCCGGGCTTGATGCACGTGATAGCCGAGCTCGGCCAGCATCTCATAGGCGAGCGTGGCGGAGCGGGATTCGGGGAAAGCAAACACCATGGGAACATGACTCATGATTCAGCTACCTGCTTTCGGGAAAAGGTTGTGAGGTTAGCTTTTCCCAAAATCCGCCTCTTATTCCGGTCTACGGATTCGAGACGTCCGCAACCGCTTCTTGAACGAGGCGGAGCAGCTCGTCGTGGCAGTCCGGATGCGCCGCCACCAGGTACGGCTCGGGGCCGCATAAACCCTGGACCGGCCGGCCTTGGAAGTCGGTCACGAGCGCGCCAGCTTCCTGCGCTAGCAGCAGCCCGGCGTACAAGTCGCAGCCTTCGGACTTGTACAGCACGATGCCCTGGATATCGCCGCGGGCGAGCATCGCCCAAGTGAGCGAAGGCGCCCAGACGCGCAGCACGCGCTTGATACGGGATTCGAGGGTATGACGGAGGTGCAGGCACAATTCATCGGCCTTGCCTACGCCGTGTCCCTGAATCCACGAGATCGTCGCCTTGCGCCATTCAGCGGCCGGCCGCGCCGCGATCGGCATGCCGTTGCGCGTGGCGCCGCCGCCGGCTCGGGCCGTGTAGAGGTCGCCCTGGTTCGAGTCATAAACGACGCCCAGTTGGACTTCGTCACGCTCGTGAGCCGCGATGGAGACGCCATACAGCGGAATGCCCAGGGCGTAGTTGTTCGTGCCGTCGAGCGGATCGACATGCCATTGCACCCGGTCCGGATGCCGCTCGCCCGTCTGCCCCGCCTCCTCGCTCTCGATCGAGTGCTCGGGAAAGGCGGTGCGGATCCGCTCCACGATCAAGGCGTCCGTGTGCAGATCGACCTCGGTGACCATATCGCCGGCATCGCCCTTCTGCTTGATGGTGAGCCGACCGCCGAACCGCTCCCTCGCATATGTCCCTGCCTCCACCGCCGCTTGCTCCGCGACGCGTACCGCCTGTTCCAGCTGCAGCCTGCTTGCCTCCGACGCCATCCTTGTTTGCCCCCGTTCTATTAGGTACATGTGCGGTATCCTACATCAAGAAGAAGAAAAAGATTACGGCCACTACGAAGCGGTACAGGGCGAACCATTCCAGCTTCAGTCGTTTGATCAAGTTCAGGAACGTCACGACTGCCAGCATCCCCACGACGAACGCCGCCACGAAGCCGACCAGGAGCAGCACCAGGTCGTCCGAGGTCAAATATTCCCGGCTGTCGTACATGTCCAGCACCGTTGCGCCCAGCATGACCGGCACGGAGATCATGAACGTGAAGTCCGCCGCCGCCTTCTGGCTCGTCCCGAGCAGCAATCCGCCGGAGATCGTCGAGCCCGACCGGGAGAAACCCGGCCACAGCGCGAGGCACTGGAACAAGCCGATGCCGAATGCTTGTTTGTAGGTGATGTCGTCGGTTTCCTCGGAGGTGATGGTGCGCTTGGCCCGTGATGCCACGATCATCAGCACGCCGCCCACGATGAGGCCGATGAGTACAGCGCCTGGGCCGAACAGGACGTCTTTGATGAAGTCCTTGAAGACCAGATACACGATCAGCGCCGGAATCATCGCCAGCACCAGGTGAATGGCGTTCAGCTTCTTTTTCTCGGCAAACTTGAATTTCAGCAAATCCTTCAGCATCGCCATGTAACGTTTGAAATAAAGGATGAACACCGCCATGACCGCTCCGAGCTGGATGACGATCTTGAACGTGTCGGCCGCCTCGCCCTCGAAGCCGAGCAGGTGCCCGACCAAAATCATATGCCCCGTCGACGAAACCGGGAGGAACTCCGTCAAGCCTTCTACGATACCAAGAATAATCGCACTAATGAAGTCAAACATGATGTTGAATCCGTCCTCCTAACATGTATATGTCAAGCCTTAATCGTACCGCTCGGCGGCGGTTTCTGTCAAACGATGGCGAAAGTTGGGTTGCACCAATTCCCCTGCCAACCGGCCAATCCTGCTCAAGAGAAGCCCGAACCAACTAAAAAGGAGCCCTATTTAAGGCCCCTCCCTTCTGCTGCAAACATCCGTCTGTTCCACTCTCCACCGTTAGCGGGCCAGCCCCCCGCCTCCGCCTCCGTCTCCGCCGCAACCGGCCACCAACTCCCGCAAGTAAGCGATAGATCGCCGGACATCCTCCGCCATCGGCAGCTTCGGCTCGGTCTGCTTGGGCTGCCACAGCTCCAGGCTGAGCCAGCCCGCATAGCCGATGTCGCGCAGCAAGCCGATCAGCCCCGCGATGTCGATCTCTCCCTCGAGCAGATGCTCCGTCGGCACGGCGCCGAACTGGTTACGGAAGTGGAAGCCGAACACACGTGCAGGATATCGGCGTACCCATTCGAGCGGATCGTGGCCGGCCGTGTGCGCCCAGCCGGTGTCGACGCACAACCCGACCTCCGGCCCGGCATAAGCCGTGACCGAGCGCAGGTCGCCGTCCGCCAGCTCATACGCGGCGGCGTGATTGTGCATCGACACCTTCAGACCGAGCGGCTCCACGAGCCTGGCGATCCGCGTCATGTTGTCGCCCTGGCGCTTCAGCTCGTGCTCGCTCTTGAGCTGCACCGGCTCCGCCCCGACCCGTTTGGCGTTCGGATTAAGGATAAAGTCCGTGCCGCCCGCCTGCGCGAGCAGCTCCGCCGCCGGCCGCACAACCGCGTCCACCGCAAGCGCCTCGTACGGCTCATGAAGCGCCAGCCCCAAATACGAGCCGGATGCTCGCAACCCGTTCGCCGCGACTAGCGCGTACACCTCGGGCTTCGGCGGCGGCTCGACCGCATCGAGCCCGGCCTCGGCGCAGCCGCGGAGAATCGCTTCCATCGAGTCGTCCAGCCCGTCCATTTTGTAGCGCTCTTGCCAGACGTAGAGATTTGAGGAATAGCCGTGTATGATCACTGCGTACGCACCTCCTCATCCACATAGTCCACAGGTCGAACGGCAATCAGCCCGCCGCTCTCAGACGACATATAGATCGCATCCACAATCTCCTGCACGGTGAGAGCATGCTCGAGGCTCGTGCTCGGCTGCCGCCCCTCGCGGATGCTCGCCGCAAAATCAACCACCGGCCCTGCATGCACCGCTGCCCAAGACTCCGTGCCCTTCCAAATCGTGCGGCTCACGACACCTTCCGCCTTGGAGGCGGCGTGGAACACGATTTCCTTCTCTTCCTGCGGCAGCAGGTACAGATCAAGCGAGCCGTTCGTCCCGACGAGCTGCCACGCATGCTCGCGCTTCGCCGCCTGCAAGGCGCCCCGCTCATAACTGATAAGCGGTCCGCCCTGACAGGCGATCGTCGCGGACACATGCGTCTCCCCGTCGGAGCCGGCTGCGATGAAGCTCTCGAATGCCGGCGGCACATACCACACGCGAGCGAAAACGTGTTCCGGCCGCAGCGTCCAACCCGTGATGCCAAGCAAATAATCGAGATCGTACACGCCCCAATCCGCGAGCACGCCGCCGCCGTTCGCCTCCCGGCTGTATTGCCAGGCGAGCGGCGGATCCTTAGGCGGCGTTGCAGGCGCCAAGTTCCGGCTGCGCAGAAGGCGCAGCTCGCCGAGCGCGCCGGAGCGCACAAACTCGGCCGCCGCCACCGCCGAGGCGAAGAAGCGGAACCGCGACGAGCAGCAGCCCGCCGACAACGCCCCTCGGCCTGCGATCATCCGCCGCACCTCGTCCGCGTTCATCGCTGCCGGCTTCTCCAGCAGGACGTGTTTGCCCTTCGCGAACGCGCGCAGCGCGAGCTCGGTCCGGAACCGCGTCTGCAACGCCAAAATGACGCCTTCGACCTCCGGATTGTCGAACAGCTCCTCCGCATCCGTGTATGCATGAGCGATCCCGAATTTGGCGGCGGTCGCTCGGGCCGCTTCCTCCCTTACGTCCGCGACGGCCACCAC
This sequence comes from Paenibacillus koleovorans NBRC 103111, assembly GCF_004000845.1. Classification (GTDB taxonomy): domain Bacteria; phylum Bacillota; class Bacilli; order Paenibacillales; family NBRC-103111; genus Paenibacillus_AA; species Paenibacillus_AA koleovorans. Next base: position 7,900 of record NZ_BIMA01000057.1, on the reverse strand, counting down.
CTCGATGCCTTCGTTCCCCGTCGCGTGCTTGAGATGATGCTGCGCGATGGCTCCGCAGCCGACGACGCCAAGCTTTACTATTCGATTCACACCGTTCTCCTCCCGATTGCCGTCTAGTAGCAACACTTTCCCATCTTCATGTTACCGGACGACCCGGGGAGCGGACTATGTGGTTTTTTGGACTTTTATGTATAAAAAAGAGCCGTATGCGCGCCTATGGCGGCTACAGCTCTCTTGCATCCATCCGATTACAAAACCCGCTTGGCGCCGATAAACTTCGGTCCCCAGTAGCTGTCGACAATACTGTCGATCTTGATCCCGCCCGACGATGTCGAGGAAATGAACAGCTGGTCGCCCAAATAAATCCCGACATGCGTCGTAGACTTCCCGATCGTGAAAAAGACGAGATCGCCTTTCTCCAACCCCACCGTGCGGGCGCCGACCGTATCGTACATCCCTCGCGACGTCCGCGGCAAATCGATGCCGTACTTGTCGAACACATAGTTCACGAAACCCGAGCAGTCGAATCCGCTTGGCGTCGTGCCGCCGTACATGTAACGAATGCCTATGTATTGCTGGGCGGTGTCGGCGATCCAATCGGCGGTCGTCTTCTTCGGCGGCACGTACCAGGCCGGAGCGTGATACTGACCGTCTTGACAAATTATCGCCACGCCGTTCTCGTCGTCCCACTGCACGATGTACCCGAAGCTTTCGGTCACGAATCGGAGCGGCACGTATGTCGTGCTGTTCTGGAAAAGCGGTGCGGCCGTCAGCTTAATCGCCTTCTCGCTCAACTTCGCTGCCTGAGTTCCCGTTTTCAACGAGATCGTGCTTTTCCCGTCATTCAGCGTAACGCTCACTTGCTCGTCCTGCATCGCATAGCTGACGTTGTAGCCCATTTTCTCCGCCACCTGACGGATCGGCACTTGCAGCGTCCCTGTAGAATCGATGAACGGCCCCGCCTCCGAAAACGCCACTAACGCATCGTTGATCTGCACCTTCACGCCGTATTCCGCCTCATAGGCGTCGGCTTGATTCGGGGCAGCCGTCATCAGCACAGCAGCTATACCGCCAGCGGCGAGCAGCCCTGCAACCGTTTTGACCAGTCGCTTCAATTCGTTGTTCCCTCCAGGAGCCTCCGAGGTTAGTTGTCGGGTTCGGGAAGAGAGTTTCCCTAGCTCGCCCTACTGCGCAAGCATTCACCCCAATTACGATCCTGTAGTCCCCCGTACCGAGCGCTCTGTACGCCCGGATTCGGCAAATATTAAGAATTCCTTAAGAATAAAGGCTATCATAGGGCAAGTCCCACCGGCAACGCATAAAAAATGGAAACGGGCCGCACCGGAAATCCGGGCAGCCCGCCAGTCATTTCTATTCAAATACGAATGTGCCAAACCGCCACGGGATGTGGAACCGAACAATTCCGGTAGGCGACCAGGCTGTATATTCATCCTGTCCCTCTGGCTTGCGGTCGATGCGGTACAGGTTCGTACGCCACGTATCGCCGGCTTGAATCGACTTCCCGTCCAGCAGATCGGCGGCCGGAATGGCGATCTCGAACACCGTCCGGCGGTTGCCCAAGTCCACTTCGACCCAGGAAGTGAGCTCAGCGCTGTCCCAAGACGTATCAACCGTCAATTGCGAGCCTTTCGGATCTTGGAGGTTGTTGACGATCTTAGCATCGAACTGCACGTTCGTCGGGCTGAACTCGAATTCGAAGTAGCGCGACAAATCGCCGTCCACGGACATGAACACCTCGACTACGTCCTCGTCGTAGATCGGATCGTCCCGCTGCGTCATGTTGCTTACGATCTCATCGTCCTCGCAGACGAATCGGTAATAGACGCCCCAGTCGTTCCAAGCGGCGCGTACGACGGTCGCTAACCGGGGTTTGTCCCCTGTTACAACTTCGCGCAGCTCGACTTCTTGTGCCGATTCCCATTGGACCGGGTCCAGCGGTAGCGACAGCTTGCCATCCGCCGTCAAACGCCGGCATGTGTATTGAAACTCGCTCATGGCTCCGATTCTCCTCTTCTATCTATCTGGTGGTAGTGGTGATGCAGCAGTTCGTTAGGCTTTGACGGTCTCTACTTGTACGGTCCAGCCGAACGTGTCCGCTACGCTGCCGTTTTGGATGCCGGTAATCGTGTTGTACAGCTTTTGCGCGATTTCGCCGATTTGGCCGTTATTGATGAGGATCTTCTTGTCGCCCCAGTTCAGCTCGCCGACCGGAGAAATAACGGCTGCCGTCCCGGTGCCGAACGCTTCCTCGAGCGTCCCGTTCAGCGAAGCCTCGTACAGCTCCTCGATGGAGATGCGGCGCTCCGTCACCGTCAAGTCCCACGACTTCAGCACTTCGATGACTGAAGCGCGGGTCACGCCTTGCAGGATGCTGCCGTTCAGCTCCGGTGTGACGACTTCGCCGTTCACCTTGAAGAAGACGTTCATGCTGCCGACTTCCTCGATATATTTTTTCTCGACGCCGTCCAGCCAGAGCACTTGTGCGTAGCCTTCTTCCTTGGCTTCCTCTTGCGCCTTGATGCTCGCCGCGTAGTTGCCCGCCGTCTTGGCGTTGCCCGTCCCGCCGCGCACCGCGCGCACATAGTCGTTCTCCACATTGATGCGGACTGGCTTGATGCCTTCGGCGTAGTAAGCGCCAACCGGCGACAGGATCACCATGAACAAGTAGCGGTAGGACGCGCGAACGCCTAGGCAAGCCTCGGTAGCGAAAATGTAAGGACGGATATAGAGCGAGGTCCCCGGCTCGGCAGGCACCCAGTCCTTCTCGAGGTTGACCAGTTCTTTAATGGCGTGAATAATAAAATCGCCGTCGATCGGCGGAATGCTCAGGCGGTCGTTGGACCGGTTCAAGCGGGCCATGTTCTGATCCGGACGGAACAGCAGCAGGCGGCCGTCTTCCGTGCGGAACGCCTTCAGCCCTTCGAACACGGCTTGTCCGTAATGGAGCACCATCGCAGCCGGATCGAGCTCGATCTTGCCGTACGGCACGATGCGCGGATCGTGCCAGCCTGTGCCTTCCGTGTAATCCATAACAAACATATGGTCGGTAAAATGCTGCCCGAACCCGAGCTTCGTTTGATCCGGTTTTGCTTTGAGCTGCGGCGCTAGCTGCACGTTGATTGGCGTTGGCATTTTCGTATCAGTCTCCCTATGCTTTTTGTACACATAGTATCAAATTACCTCATTATGTGCGCAATGTAAAATCATAAAATGAATTCAATGCGATAAAGGGCGTTTATTGGGGTGATAGAAGTTTAGTTGGGTTCACGATCGTAACCCCGTGCACGATTCCGAGTTTTGTACAACCTTGTCGTTTGTCCGGCCAGTAGCCACGCTTTACGGACTGCCGCTTGCTGCTACTCTGGAAATTCGTCTCCTTATCCTCATCTATGGTGCTGCACAAGCGGCACGGGAGTCTGTAGTCCGAACAAAATCCGCCTTACAGCGCACCCAGTCTAAGCCTCACATGTGCTCATCACACCGCACGCCGCCAACACAACACAAAAACACCGCAACAGCCGCCAAACAGGCGAGCTCCTGCGGTTTCCTGCCAAACTGCCAAACCTGCCAAACTGCCAACCTGTTAAACCTACCAGCCTGCCAAACCTGTTAAACCTGCCAGCCTGCCAAACTTGTCAAACTTGTCAAACTTGTCAAACCTGCCAACCTGCCAACCTACAAACCTGCCAACCTGCCACCCCCGCTATCGAGGCTCGGTCCGCTCCGCCGGATCGGCGGCGGCCACAAGCCGCTGCCGCGGCGGCGCTATGCCCGATGCGTCCGAGGAACCCTCCGGATCGGCTTCGACGATACGTTTGAGCGCGGCCAGCTTGTTCTCCCAATAGCGCTCGAAGTAGGTGAGCCAGCTCTTCAGCTCCTGCAGCGGCTCGGGCTCCAGCCGGAACCGCACCTCGCGCCCGACCTTGCGCTCCTTGACGAGCCCGGCCTCGGACAGCACGCGGAGATGCTTCGACACCGCCGTCCGCGACATCGGGAAGTGACTGCTGATCACCGTCACCGGCATTTCCCGATCGCTCAGCAGATGCAGCAGCTCCCGGCGCGTCGGATCGGCGATTGCCTGGAACACGTCATGCTTGGACAAAGGGGCAGCCATCGCCTTAACCCTCGAACAGACGAGCCAGCTTGGCGACGATGCCAACCCATCCGCCCGACATCGTCTCGCGCACGACGGCGTAGGGCTGACCGAAACGCGTAGACCCGTCCGCCGGCCAACCGTCATGGATGAGCGTGAACTCGGTCACGCCGTCCTTTTCCTCCAGCGCGAACGTAACGCTCCAGTCCTCGTCCCAACTGAACGCAAGCCGATTCGGCGGGTCAAGCTCCGTCACCTTGCATGGCGACATCCCGAACGGTCCGGCATTCAGATGAAACTCATAACCAAGCTCGGGCTGAAAATCATTCGGCATAAACCAGGAGGCGATTCCCTCCGAGGTAGCAACAACACTCCACACTCGCTCGATCGGCGCGTTCAACGTCACCTTTTGCACGATCGGCGGCAGCTTATTTTCCGTTGTACGATTATCCATCCTGATCTCTCCTTCCTTACACTCAGAACGTCCATCCTATCGATAAACTAGTTTGTCCATCCGGCCTACCTCCATATTACGAAACCTTTTGGTTTCATGTCAAGCGTCTCAACTTTATTCCAGCGCGCAACAAGTGTACAATAGAAACTGATTTTGCAACCAGCCAGCTGCCTTACTGCCTTACTGCCCTACTTCCCTAATATCCTAATACCTAATACCGCATCGATCGAGGTGCTCTTATGTTTTTGTTCCAGCAGGACATATCGACCTACATCTTGGCCGTCAATATTTTGCTCGCGCTGACGGTCGTCTTCCTCGAACGCCGCAACGTCGCCGCCACCTGGTCCTGGCTGATGGTGCTGCTGTTCATCCCGATTCTCGGGTTCGTGCTCTACATCATCCTGGGCCAAAACTTGAGCCGCCGCAAGCTGTACAAGCTGAGCAAACGCGAGGCCGAAATTCGCCAGACGCTCACCCAAGCGCAAGCCCGCCGCATCCAGGAAGATCAGATGGAATACAAGGATCCCGAAATGCGCCAGTATAAAGATACGATCTACATGAACGTCGTCGCCAACCAGGCGCTCCTCACGCAGAACAACGGCATCGAGATTTTTACCGAAGGACGCACCAAATTCGAAGCGCTGCTCCAGAGCATCCGCGAAGCGAAGCACCACATCCACCTGCAATATTACATCATCAACCGGGACGAGCTTGCGGCGGAAGTGCTGGAGGCGCTGACCGAGCGAGCCCAGGCGGGCGTCGAAGTGCGCATCTTGTATGACGATATCGGGTCGCGGCGCTTGAACGATCGGTTTTTCCGAACCTACACAATGGCGGGCGGACAGAAGGCGGCTTTTTTCCCATCGCGTATTCCTTATTTCAACCTGCGGGTCAACTACCGCAATCACCGCAAAATCGTCGTCATCGACGGCAAAGTCGGCTTTCTCGGCGGGTTCAACATTGGCAACGAATACATGGGCAGGAGCAAACGGTTCGGGTTTTGGCGGGATACGCACCTGAGGCTCGGCGGCAGCAGCGTGCATGCTTTGCAGAGGCTGTTCCTGAGGGACTGGAACGTCGCTTCGGAAAATCCGGTCGAGCTGGACCGGGTCTACTATCCGCAATGGGAGCCGCACACCGGGGCCGGAGACGTGCCGATGCAGATCGTGGCCAGCGGGCCGAACCAGAAATGGAGCCACATCGAGAATACATACATCAAGATGATTAACGCGGCCAAAAAGAGCATTTACTTGCAGACGCCTTATTTTATCCCGGATGAAAGCCTGCAGAACGCGCTCCGCATAGCCGCCTTGTCGGGCGTCGACGTCAGGGTGATGATCCCGAACGATTCCGACCATCTGTTCGTCCACTGGGCATCCTTATACTATGTAGGGGAGCTGCTGGAGGCCGGGGTCAAATGCTACTTGTACCGCAAAGGCTTCCTGCACGCCAAAACGATGACGGTCGACGGCCTGATGTCTACGGTGGGAACCGCCAACTTCGACCTGCGCAGCCTGCGGCTCAACTTCGAGGCGAATGCGGTCATCTATCATGCCGGAACTTCACGGGAGCTGCATGCGATTTTCGAACGGGACATGCAAGACTGCAAGGAGCTCACCCGCGAAGAATACGACAACCGGTCGCTCTGGCATCGGCTGATGGAGTCGATTTCGAATTTGCTTTCGCCTATCCTATAAAGCCCGCCCGGATTTTCGCGCGATACGCGCTCGGCGACATGCCGTTCATCTGCTTGAATCGTTTGCTAAAATGGTACTCGTCGTTGTAACCGCAGCGCTCTCCGATTTCTTTTATCGGGTTAATCGTATACGCCAGCATCCGTTTGGCATGTTCGTTGCGCACTTGATCCAGATAGCTCTTCGGGCTGATTTCCATGTAACGCACGAACAGCTCCCGGAGATACGACACCGAGATCCCGTGACGCGCGGCGACCTCCTGCAGCACCAGATCATGCGCATACTCCCGTTCGAGCTCCTCCTTGATCCGGCGAAAAATATCAGGGCCGACCTCCCCGTTTCTATGCCCGGAGTAGGCGAGCTGGGCGGTGTCGTACAACAACTGGTGCAGATGCGCCTTGGTCAGCAGCTCGCTGACTGGCTGGCCCGGCACCCAGGCGGTGAGCAGCCGGTCGAACAGGCTGTCGAACTTCAGCCTCTCTTCGCCTTCGAGCTCCGTCATGAACGGCAGCTCCAGCTCTTCGACCGGCTTTCCGCGCATCGTGACATTCTGGAGATTCGGGGCCGCCTCTTCCTTCCCCGCGTTATCCTCAGGGGCTGGCTCCGGACTGAGCTCCTGCAACATGAGCAGCACCATCGTAATGACCAGAGGGTCGTCCGGATCGCTCTCCATCTGCAGCTTGAGCCCCGGCTTCAAGTAAAAGAGCATGCCCCCGATTACCGCCAGCTCCCGCTCCCCGTTCACGATGAATCGGCCTTTGCCGCATCGAACCCAGTAAAACGTATGCCCATTCACATTGCGCCGAATGTCTCGCCAGTCCGGCTCCGTACGCAACTCCATAATCCAGTGTATACCCATCCACAGCCTGCCGTATAAATGATTCATCTTGGCGCCGCCCTTCTGATTTCAGTATCTCTAGCATAGACCTATAGCGGCGTTTTTGACAAGTATTCCGGCTAAACCTCCATGTTCCCCGAATTCCGAGGGTGATACACTACGGGTAAAAGAGATGAGAAAGGGTGACGACTAGATGGAATTTCGCATGCGCGACATCGACTATATGCCTTGGATCGGCATGAATGAGGAGCAGCGTGAGGAGCAGCGAAAAGTACAGGAGGATCTGCAGAAACAAGGGGAATGCCATTTCGGAGCGAACACATTCGTCTCGCCGCTCGCGGCGGTATTCTCCAGCCGCTTGGCGATGGGCGACCACTCCTATATCGCCGCCGGCGCCATCGTCCGCGGGGCGGATGTCGAGATCGGAGCGAACAGCACCGTGAACTCATACGCCGTCATCGCCGGCAAGGTGAGGATCGGCGAAGGCGTGCGGATCGCCTCGCATGCAAGCCTGTACGGCTTCAACCACGGCTATGCATCCGTGGAGATCCCGATTTACCGGCAGCCTTGCACGACGGTCGGCATTGAGATCGCCGATGACGTCTGGATCGGCGCCGGTGTTGTAGTCGTCGACGGCGTGAAGATCGGCGCGCATTCGATCCTGGCGGCCGGGGCGGTCGTGACGAAGGACGTGCCGCCGTACAGCATCGTCGGCGGCTGTCCGGCGCGCGTGCTGCGCAGCCGGCTGGCCGCCGACGACGGGCGCGGGCTCGTCGCGGCGACGGTCGAGGCCGAGGCGC
>NZ_BIMA01000056.1 GCF_004000845.1 Paenibacillus koleovorans NBRC 103111 | reverse complement strand
ATACATCGGCTCCCGCTCTCGCACCAGCACCACCCTCGTGCCGCCAGTCTGCTCGCTTCTCGACTTCAACGCCGCCACCCGGGCCTACGCCATTTATGCTGGTTCCCGCGCCAGCAACACCATCGCGCCGTCCGCTTGCTCGCTCCTCGCCTTCCCCAGTGCCGCTCGTGCCTACGCCGTCGCCAGCATCCGCCCCAGCGCCGCCCCATAGCAGCTCCAGCCGCCAACGCGGCTTGCGCACGACCGCGAACACCGCCTGGGGCGTCTGCGCGTCCGTGCACTTGGCCAACACGGCCTCGCTCACGCTCACCCACTCCGCCGCCTCGCCGGCCGGGCTCGTCCGCAGCTCGCTCAGCTCGTCCGGGATGCCGCGCTCCGACGAGTACGCGACCGTCTCCACCTCGGCGCCGGAGCGCAAAGCCTCGAGCACGAGATGCGTGCCCTCCACCAGAAACTGCCCAAGCTGGTCCCGCCCCTTGCGCTCCAGCAAGCGGCTCCACGTTTTTACTTTAGCGTTTTGTAGCGATGCGATTTCCACCGAACCTGGCTCCTTCATACGTTCTTAAGTCCCTCACTCCGAAAACTGGCGCTCAAATTGCTGCAAATTATCGTTCCGTCCCACGACGACCAATATATCCTCCGGCTTGAGCCGATCGTCCGCATGCGGGGCAATGTTCATTTTGTCCCCCGTTTTGATCGCCATCACGTTGCAGCCGTATTGGGCCCGAATGTCGAGCTCCCGCAGGTTTTTGCCGATCAACCCGCTGGTGGCGCGAATCTCCACGATGGAATAGTCTTCGGACAGCTCGATATGATCCAGAATGTTGGGAGAAATCAAATTATGCGCCACCCTCACGCCCATATCGCGTTCCGGGTATATGATTTTATCCGCGCCGATCTTCTTCAGCACCTTCCCGTGCAGTTCATTCTGCGCCTTCACAATCAGGGTTGGGACACCCATGTCTTTCAAAATAAGCGTTGTCAGAATGCTGGACTGAATATCCTGGCCGATTGCCACGACGACGACATCGAAGTTCCGAACGCCGAGAGCACGCAACGCATCCTCGTCCGTCGAGTCCGCTTGAACCGCATGAGTGACCCAATTCACCACTTCATGCGTACGGGACTCGCTGGAGTCGATTGCCAGCACTTCATACCCGAGTCCGTGCAACGACTTGGCGACACTGGAGCCGAAACGCCCCATCCCGATAATGGCAAACTGCTTCGCTTTCATACGCCCGCCTCTCCTCCCGCAACCGTGCAGATCGTCTTTTCCCGTATTATACCACAAGTTCCCCGCATCCCCATCCTCCGTTCGCCATACATGTTTCCGCCTCAAATGCAGCATCCTATTCCAGTTGCCTTATGCTGGCACAGCATACAGCGCCTACAAGTCGACCCTGGAGGAAATACGGCATGATTCACCTGAATTTGAGACAAGCGATCGTGAATCGGGTGCACGGAAAATCGGCGGGCGAGCTGCAGGAGCTCCTTACCGATTCGCTGCATGGAGACGAGCTGGCTTTGCCGGGCTTGGGCGTTCTGTTCGAGATCATCTGGGAGCATACCCCGGAGGATGTGCAGGCCCAGCTAGCGCAAACGTTGAAGGAGCAGCTCGACTTGCGGGAACCGGTCAGCCCGCTTGAAGAGCACCCGTCGACCACTCCGCTTAACTGAACCTGAGAATCCTGTATGCAAAGCACCGTTTCCGATTGTAGCAGGGACGGTTTCTTTGGCATGTTTGACATCTTTTATTAAAATTTGTATAGTTAAAATATCTATTTTAGCTATTATAGCTAAGGGGGCTTTGTTTATGAAGATAAGCTCCACTGAATTGCAGAACAATTTCGGGAAGTATTTGATGCTTGCGGCTCATGAAGATATTATTGTGACACGAAACGGAACCGAGATCGCGAAATTGTCCGGTATTATAGATGAATCATCAGATTTCGTAACTGTGTCGAAGTCGAAGTCGAATAAGGTGATGGAACAGCCGGCGCCTTATAACGTCGAGGGGCGCAAGGCAACTTTTGAAGAGTATATGGAGCTGGTTGAACATTCTGAAGACCGATACGAGTACATTGATGGGGAAATTTATTTGCTGGCGTCGCCCAGAACAGCGCACCAGATCGCTCAGATTGAACTGACTGTAATCCTTTACAACTGGTTTCGGGGGAGCAAGTGTACTCCGCTTGTAGCACCTTACGACATTAAGCTCTATCGGTCTCCGGAGAGGAAGAACGTCGTTCAGCCGGATATAATGGTCATTTGTGACCTGGAGGAGCACCTGGACGAGAATGATTACTACCAGGGCATCCCATCACTGGTAGTTGAAATCATTTCAGAAAGCTCACGTCGAAAGGATCTAGTGAAAAAGCTCGATCTTTACATGTGCTGCGGTATTAAAGAATACTGGATTGTAAACCCGTTGAATAAAGAGATTACCGTCTATTTATTCGAAAATCAATCCATCAGCCAGAATGTTACCTATAAAAATAACGAAATCGCGCATTCTTTCTTGTTTTCAGGACTAGCTGTGGAGCTCGCTGCCATTTTTAAAGGTTCCACTCCATAACAACAAGAAAAACCTGACCGTGAATTGTTTCACTGGTCAGGTTTTTTTCAGTCTATTTTCCTTCCATCATTAAGGCGCCGTCTCCAAAAACTTGGCGCTCGGCATTTTCTCCATCGCGGTCCGCATCGCGTACTCATTCTCGAACAAGGCCACGTAGTTGTCCTTCTTGTCCTTCACCAGCTGCGAGTTGATGCGGAACTTCGTCGGATCGAGCTTGTCGTCCACAACCCAGCGGGCGAACTGGAACGGCATCCGATGCAGCAGGATGTCGACCCCGTACTCGCTCTTCATCCGATGCTCCATCACCTCGAATTGCAGCTGCCCGACCACGCCCAGAATCATCTCGTCGAAGCCGCTCGTTGTGTGGAACACCTGCACGGTGCCCTCCTCGGTCAGCTGGTCGATACCCTTCAAGAACTGCTTCTGCTTCAGCGCGTTTTTGATCGTCACCTTGCTGAACAGCTCGGGCGAGAACGTCGGCAGCTCGTCGAACACGATCTCCTTGCCGGTCGAGAGCGAATCGCCGATCCGGAAGATGCCCGGGTCGAACAGCCCGATAATGTCGCCGGGGAACGCCGTGTCGACGATGTCGCGGTCTTGCGCGAGGAACTGCTGCGGCTGCGCCAGCTTGATGTCCTTGCCCGCCCGCACATGCTTCACGCTCATGCCGCGCTCGAACTTGCCCGACACGATGCGGAAGAACGCGATCCGGTCGCGGTGCGCCGGGTTCATGTTCGCTTGAATCTTGAACACGTAACCGGTGAAACCGTCGTAAGTCGGCTCGATCTCGCCTTGGCTGCTCTTGCGAGAAGCCGGGGATGGAGCCAGCTGCAGGAAGTTCTCCAGGAACGTCTGCACCCCGAAGTTGTTGATCGCGCTGCCGAAGAATACCGGCGTCAGCTCGCCTCGCAGCACTTTCTCGTAGTCGTACTCGTCACCTGCCACGTCAAGCAGCATCAGCTCCTCCTGGAGCTGGTTGTACAGGTGCTCGCCCGCCATGTCGCGGATAATCTCATCCTCGTAGCCGCTTACCTTCTGCACGGTGATCTCCGAATGATCGTCGCCCTTGAACAGCTCGACCTGCGTCTTCACCCGATCGTACACGCCGCACAGCTGCTTGCCCGAGCCGATCGGCCAGTTCATCGGATAGGAGCGGATGCCTAGCACATTCTCCAGCTCCTCCAGCAGCTCGAACGGATTGCGCCCTTCGCGGTCCATCTTGTTGATGAATGTGAAAATCGGAATACCCCGTTTGCTGCACACTTGGAACAGCTTCTTCGTCTGTGCCTCGACCCCTTTGGCCGAGTCGATCAGCATCACCGCGCTGTCCGCGGCGGTCAAGGTCCGGTACGTGTCCTCGCTGAAATCTTGGTGACCCGGCGTATCGAGAATGTTGACGCGATGTCCGTTGTAGTCGAATTGCATCACGCTGGACGTAACCGAGATCCCGCGCTGCTTCTCGATCTCCATCCAGTCCGAAGTGGCGTGTTTGCTCGCCTTCCGTCCCTTGACCGTGCCTGCCAGCCGAATCGCGCCTCCGAACAGAAGCAGCTTCTCGGTCAAAGTCGTTTTCCCCGCATCGGGGTGAGAAATAATCGCGAACGTGCGCCGTTTCTCGATTTCTTGCAGCATATTGGCATCCAGTGCATTCGTGCTCATGTAAAAAAGTCCCTTCGCTTAGCGTAATCTTTACCTATTATATCCGTTTCAATGGGCAAATGTAAGGGAAACGCAGAAGAACAGGCTATCGCCTACTCATAGCCTGCTCCCATTCGCCCCGCTATTTTATTGGCGCAGCGTCTTTCACCGAAGACATCTCTACAACCTCGGCTTCGCGCTGACCGTTCACCGGCCACCAGCGATAGCCGTCCCGCTCCAGCAGCTGCTGTGCAGCCACCGGCCCCCAAGTGCCGGCCGGGTACATGTACAGCTCGTTCTCTTGCGACTTCCATGCCTGCTCGATCCGGTCGACGAACTTCCAGGCAAGCGCCACTTCATCCCAGCGGGTGAAGTACGTGTGGTCGCCGCGCGACGCGTCGTACAACAGCCGCTCATAAGCTTCCGGCGTATTGATGCCGACCTCGGCGCTTTGGCTGAAATCCATCGCGATCGGCACGATCGACCATTGCGAGCCGGGGCGCTTGGCGTTCATCTTCAAGTAGATGCCCTCGTTTGGACTGACTCGGAACACCAGCAGGTTCGGCTCCAGCTGCGTCTTCTGGGCGAAATATATATTGTCCGGCATGTTCTTGAACTCGACGACGACCTCGGTCGTCTTGGCCGGCAGCCGTTTGCCGGTCCGCACATAGAACGGAACGCCGGCCCAGCGGAAATTATCTACGTACACACGTGCGGCGAAATACGTCTCCGTATGCGAGTCGTCAGGCACCGCATCCTCGTCGCGATAGCCCGGTACCGACTTGCCCTTGTGCGTGCCGCTCGAATATTGGCCCCGCACGACGTTTTGCTGCACATCCTCATCCGACTTGTAGGCTCGGAGCGAACGCAGCACCTTGACCTTCTCGTCGCGAATATCTTCCGGATGCAATCGGCTCGGCGGCTCCATCGCCATCATCGTCACCATCTGCAGCATATGGTTCTGCCCCATGTCGCGAAGCGCGCCGGAATGGTCGTAATAGCCGCCTCTCTCCTCGACGCCGACCGTCTCGCTCAGCGTGATCTGGAGGTTGGCGATATATTTATTGTTCCACAGCGGCTCGAAGAAAGCGTTGGCGAACCGGACCACTTCGATATTCTGCACCATTTCCTTGCCCAGGTAATGGTCGATCCGGTACACTTCCTCCTCCCGGAACACCTGGCGGATCTGATCGTTCAGCTGCTGCGCGGAGGCCAAATCGTACCCGAACGGCTTCTCGATAACGAGACGGTTCCATCCTTGACGGGAATCGAGCAAACCGCCGGATTTCAAGTTGAACGAAACATTGCCGAATAGCTCCGGCGCCAACGCCAAATAGAACAGGCGATTCCCGTCTGTCTTGAACTGGTCGTCCAGCTGGTCCGCCAGATTGCGCAGCTTGACGAACTCGTCGACATGGTTGATGTCGAGCGACATGTAATGGAAGTGGCTAGCGAACGCCACCCAATTATCGTCGCCATCCGCCTTGTGGCGGGCGAACTCCTGGATCGAGTTGTACAGGTCCGTACGGAACTGCTCGTTCGTGCGGCCGCGACGGGCCAAGCCGACTACGGCGAAGTTCTCAGCGAGCTTGCCTTCCCGGTACATGCTGTACAGCGCCGGGAACAACTTGCGTCTAGCCAAGTCGCCTGTCGCTCCGAAAATAAAATAAACCGCGCCTTCGGAACGTTCCGGAGCGCCGATCGCATTTATGGTCACAGTCATCACTCTTCTATGTAAGATTGGACGGGTAAATGAGAAAGCAGCACCCCGCCATGGTTATGTATTGTAGTGTAGCATATTGATGCTGGACAATCCATATTATCCGTTCCCCGCAAAAAATGGGCGATCATCCCATAGGCCAACAACCACGCGCTAACGCCTCCAGTCGAATAGCCTATAAGCAGATTCCTAAGGAGGTGAGTCAATCCCCATGCAGCTGTATCACCCGATCAGCCATGAAGAATGTCAGCCGCTCCTCGGCATGCCGGTATGCGCCATTATGCAAGATGGCACCCGCCATTACGGCATCCTGAGCCGAGCCGAGAACGGCAAAGTCTACCTGAACGAAGAAGCCGCGAACGGAACCTCTCCCATCACGGCCTCCCCTGTGAAATCGAAGGGCAAAACTCAAGCAAAAACGAAATTGAAGGCGAAAGTGAAGGCGAAAGGAAAAGCTTCCCACGCGCAAACGCAAGCACTCTCCCCGGCAAAGGGCACCAAACCGACCGTATCCAACTTCGGCGTTCCGGAGGAAGAAGGCTTCGAGCGCGGCTTCGTACCGTTCTCCCCCTTCCGAAACCGCGTCGTCTTGGACTTGGCGACGATCGCTTTCCTGTTCCTGCTATTCCTCTAGCAGTCGTATGACGAGACGCAAACTGCCGATTCCCGGAGAGCTTCAAAGCTTTCGCGAGAATCGGCAATTTGGCTTTTATCGCAGCGGCTTCTCCAGCTCGTAGGTATCATACTGATCGATGTACTGTCTCGTCACATACCCTTTACGGACATAAAAGCGCTGCGCGCCTCGGTTGGCCTGGTCGACATACAGCACCGCCTTCGTGCATTTGTTCCGCCGCCCGAAGCTCTCCGCCGCTTCCATCAGCCGCGAGCCGAGTCCTCGGCCCTGTGCATGCCGATCCACCGCCAGCATATCGATGTTAAGCGTCTTCCCGCGAAGCAGACAGCAGACGAACCCAACCGGCTGGATTCCTTTGCGCAGCAGCACGAAGGTCGTTCCCTCGCTCAGCCGTTTGGACAACGTTTGCCGATCCACCGTAATGCCGGGCATCGTGCGCTCGGTATACGGAAGCAGCTCGTTTCTCACGATGCGCAGTATCGTCCGGTCATCCCGCTGCGCGATTCGTCTGGTGATCATAGCTCCTTCATCTCCCGCCTGTTCGGCACCGGCTCAAGGCAGATGTCTCTACTACTGTATGCGGAGGACGGGGGGGCCGTTTGTGCGGCAACACAAAAAAACGGCTGTTTGCCGTCTCCTCGCCCTGGATTGCTATAGGTTCGACGGGTTATTTCCGCCATTTCTTGCTCATCGCCCATGTGAAGGCTACTGTCAGCACGATGAAAACGATCAGTACCGTTGCTTGCATTCCGCTCATTCTGCTTGGTTCTCCTTTATTCCAACCTGACCCGACAGGAGGATGCTACTCGGCGAGTCCGTTCTTAAACGCGTAAATCGCCGCTTGGGTGCGGTCTTCGACTCCGAGCTTCGCCAGGATGTTCGTGACGTGGAACTTCACCGTCTTCACCCCGATATACAGCTCGTCCGCCACTTCCTGATTGGATTTGCCCTTGGCAATCAGGCGAAGCACTTCCATCTCGCGCTCCGTCAGCTCCTCGTGCGGAGCCGCCGCCTGCTTCGGCTGGCGGAAGCGGTTCATCATCTTCGCCGCAACCTGCGACTCGAGGATCGATTGCCCGCGCGCCGCCGCCCGAATCGCTTGGGCGATCTCGGACGCCCGCGATGTCTTCAGCAAGTAGCTGAACGCCCCCGCCTCGATGACCGGGTACATTTTCTCGTCGTCGAGGTAGCTCGTCAGCACGATCACTTTGCACTCCGGGTACAGCTGCAGCAGCTTCTTCGTCGTCTCGATCCCGTCCATGCCTTCCATGACGAGATCCATCAGCACGACGTCCGGCCGATACTCCTGCGCGAGCCGGATGCCTTCCATGCCGTTGCTCGCCTCGCCGACAACCTCGATCTGATCCTCCGTGCCCAGCACGGCCGCCAGGCCGATCCGCACCATCTCGTGATCGTCCACCAGCAGCACTTTAATCGGTTGCTCCATCGGTTTCTTACTCCCCTTCCTCTTCCGCCAATATCGGTACGCGTATCTCAATCCGGGTGCCTTTGCCCGGCGCGGTAATGAAGTGAATCGTGCCTCCAATCTCGTTGACCCGCTCCTTCATCGACTGGATGCCGTAGGAGGCGTGTTTGCCTTCGTCGAGCTCGAAGCCGACGCCGTTGTCGCGGATCGACAAGCGAATGCTGTCCGAAGGGCGAATCAGCTTGAGCTCCATCTGGGTCGCCTTGGAGTGGCGCAGCGTGTTCGACAGCGCCTCCTGGACAATCCGGAACAGATGATCCTCGATCCCCTTCGGCAGCCGGATACGCTCGTCCATGTCCCAGGCGATCGCGATCGGCACTTTGGCCTGCAGCTCCTGCAGCAGGTCCATGAGGCCCTGCGACAGCCGCTTGCCCTCCAAGTGGACGGGCCTTAGATGCAGCAAGAGCGCGCGCATCTCGGATTGGGCGACGGACGACATCTCCTCGATCAGCGCGATTTGGCGCTTCGCCTTCTCGAAATCCTTCTCTAGCGTCCGTCCGACCGCGGTGGCGGTCATCGAGATCGCGAACAGCTGCTGGCTGACCGCGTCATGGAGCTCGCGTGCGAGCCGCTGACGCTCTTCGACGACGGCGGAGACGCGGGCCTTCTCGGCCAGCTCCGCATTGTTCGTCGACAGCCGCTGCAGCGAGGATACCTGCTCCTCCCAGCGCGTGCCGATGCTGCGCAGCTGCTCGCCGAGGCGGCCGATCTCGTCGTAGCCGAGATACGGGATCGGGCGGCTCAAGTTGCCGCGCTCGAGATGCAGCATCGAGTCGCCTAGCTGCTCGAGCCGCCGCTTCGTGCGGCTGCCGGTCCAGAAGCCGTAGCCGCCTCCGATCACCACTACTGCACCCACAAGGATTAACATGAGCTTCGCCCCTTCGATCCAAGACGGAAAGGGGCGAACATAATCGTAATAGTAGAGCAGATAGACGACGGTGCCGAACAACGTGAGACTGAGAACAATCGACTCGCCCATACTGCGCCATATCATATTGGTCAGTTTCTTTTGCACCCGACGGTCCTCCGTCTACACGAGTTTTATATCAATATCCCCTACGAGATAGGAGACAATCAGTTTCACTTTCGTATCGCTGGCCTCGTAATTCGGCGATTGCCAGACGACCTTGTTCAAGACGCCGGTATCTTTCTCCCGCGCCGCTTCCACCCGCCCCATCAACACCGAGGCATGCACGCTGACCCCCAGATCCTCGGGGACGATAATGTCTACATCGCCGAGCACGCCTTGCACCAGCAGCGTCGTTTCCTTCTGCTCGGGCACCGCCAGCGACAAGTCGATGTACACTTCCCCGATCAAATTCCACAGGCTAGCGTTTTTCAGTTCCCATGATTCCTTGTTCCACTTGATGTTCTCGATGAGCGTATGCTTCTGGTAATACCCTTCTCCATTGTGAGCGCGTTTGGAGTTCATATAGAACCAGCCGAGCGAGATCAGAATGATCGACAGGATGAAGGCCATATGGCTGCTGAAAAACAACACCACGCCGATCCCCAGGATCACATAGCCGGATTTGTTGGGAGCGGTGCGGATTTTGTACAGCCCAAGCAGGACAAATATCAGGGCGGCCGTGGTATGAAAGCTGACATAATGCTCGATCAAAATAAATAGCCCCGCTGCAATCAGCACCAAAGCTGTGTTCCGATTCCGTTGGTCCATTGCCGCACCCCCCTTTCCAATTCGACTAATCACAGCGTTGGTCCCCTTATTAAGAAAGAGCCATAGGGACGACGTCGGCCGTCCTATGGCTGGCTTTCCTAAGAATATCATAACTCGGTCTTGCCTTCCAAGCTTTTACTTGGTCTTGCTTATTCGGCTGCAGCTGTCGCTGCCGGTGTCGCCGTCGGTGCTGTCGGTACTGGCGGCGCAACAGGTGCGATCGGAGCCGCCTTCCCTGCGCTAGCTCCGGAGATTTTCGCTTTCAGCGCTTGCAGCTGTTGATCTACGCGCTCTTGCTTCACCGCGTCTAACGCGGGGGCTGCAGGGGACAGCGTCGAAGGGGAAACCAGCGGCTTGCGGGAAATTTCAGCTTCCACCTCCAGCTGCATGATCTTCTCTTCCATGCGGTGGAATCCGCGGGATGCGCTGCCGCTCTCGATCGTGTTCGAGTAGCTCACTTGCGCCATCTGCTTCTTCGCCTTGGCCAATTGAGCGCGAGTGACCAGCTCGTTGCGCTTGTTGCGCATTTTGTAGAACTCGTCCTTCATCTCATGCAGCTGCTGGAGCAGCTCTTCCGCTTGAACTTTCGCTTGAGCGTGCATTTCGGTGTATTCGATCACCTTCTGATCGTGGTACAGCTTCTCTTCCAGCGCTTGGCGAGCGTTCGCCTCGTAGCCGCCTTTCAAGGCGTCCGCAGCCTTCTGCTCACGGTCGGCGCTCAGACGCACCGATTCGTTCACGCGCTCTTGCAGCTTGCGCTCATTGGCGATTTGGCGGGCTACCGTTACCTCGGCTTGCGCAATTTCCTCTTCCATGTCGCGAATGTATTGGTTCAGCATTACGATCGGGTCCTCTACCTTATCCAGCAGCTCATTTACCGACGCCTTCGTCATATCCTTGATCCGTTTAAATACTCCCATTGTTTACACTTCTCCCTTCTCATAGTTAGACAGTTTAGTTTTGAGTTCCTGAATTTCTTTCCACATGGCTTTTTTCTCGATATCGGACATTACTTCGTCGAGACGCGCTTTCTCGGTTGTCGCCGTCTGCGGATAAGCGGCTGCCGGCGGCATCGACTGTGCCGTAGCGTACGGCTGGTGCGGCATATGGGCATGCGGCTGGGCGTGCATGTGCGGCTGGTGCGCCGCCGAATATCCGTTCCATGGGCCGCTCATGAGCGGCGAGCCGAATGTAGGTTCCTTCGGGATGACCAAGGCTGCGATGAAGTACACTGCGATCATCGCTCCGCCGGTGAAGAACGTAGTAACGATGACGATGACTCGGAGCAAGGTCGCATCTACGCCCAGCATGTCCGCCAGACCGCCGCACAGGCCGAAGAGCTTCTTGTCTCGCTGAGAACGATACAGCTTCTTCATTTCAACCATCCTTCCTTCTCCAGCTTCTGTCTCAGCTGCAGCATCTCGCGTTCGATCGCTTGCTGCACGACCGCGCCGGACTGCATCAGTTCCTTGCCAAGGCCTCGCACATCTCGCAGCGAACGAGCTTCATGCTCCATGTTCGAGATGCGCTCTTCCAGCCGGGTAAATGTACCGCCGTTCACGCCGCCGCCCAAGCTGTTCATCCGGGCGTTCATTTGCTGCTGCAGGCGAACCGATTGGAGACGGGTCATGTAGTATTGGCGCTTGCTGAGCACTTCGTTGAAATCCAGCTTCAGCTGCTCAATCTTCTGCTCCAATTCGATGATCGACAATTTGCTTTCCTCATAGAGGGAGGCGTATCGATCGTATGTTTCTTCGTGTTGCAGTTTTTCCTGGAGCGCCATCTTGGCTACTTGCTCTTCGCCGGCCTTCAGGGCCAGCAGCGCTTGCTGCTCACGCTTCTCCTTCATTTGCTCCGCCGTCAGCACCTGGTGCCGGATCGACTGAGCGTGGACGAGCATTTGCTGGTACAGCCGCTCGCTTTCTTCAATTTGCTGCCGCTGCGCACTCAAGTATTGGTCGATCAGGCGAACCGGATCCTCCGATTGCTCGAGCCTCTCGTTCAGCGTCGCCACGGATATGTCTCTTACCCGCTTCATGATGCTCATGGAACTACCTCCTCTTTCACGATTCGTCTATATGGGATTGGGTTAGTAGGTGCCCGGACTACGCTTAAGCAAAGTGACGCCGTATCCGATCAAGCCCGCTGCAATCAGGATGGCGAACAGTCCGGAAAACTTTCCGAGCAGTGCCAGCAAGCCGATAATCAGGATCGCCCAGCCGAAAAACTTGCTGCCGTTGCGAATGCCGATGTACCCCAGTCCGATCATCGCGATCGGGAACAAGTAGCTCATCAGGTGACCCAGGCCGAACCCCATCTTTCCAAGAAGGATGAGCGCTCCGCACGCGATCAGGAACAGCGCCCAACCGGAGTTGCGATTGATTTTCATCTTCTCACCGCCTTTCGTTGTAGTGTGTTTCGTTCATGTCTTCATTTTAGGTCATCTGGCGTCAGGCTAAAACGGACCCTCGACGGTTTCTGAACTGGACCTTGGTCGAGTGGGCTCACCCACCTTCGGGTACCTGTGGAGACGGTCTGTAGGTGCTGAGGGGCGGTTGGAGGGCTTGTGGGATGGGATGGTGGTGTGGAGGGAACTATACGAAGACGAACAAGGTGGAGCTGACGATCAATACCGGTGCGGTCCCGCTAGCGTTTGCCCGGAATCGGGCCACCGCCTCGCAAACAAAGAAAGCCGCCGGGCCCGTTTCCACCCGACAGCTTCCCTTGGAGGTTCTTACTTAGATGCGGACTTCCGCACCGCCGAAGAGGGAATCCCAATTTCAGAATCATTCATACTCTCGCCCTTTTTCCACGATAAACCACTCGCGGATTTCACACGACCGTGCGCCGTGAATAACATAGGGATCTCGGGTTGCAAGCTCTTCGGCTTCCTCTATCGTCTCCGCCCGGTAAATAACCATTCCGCCCGATCCGTCAACAAACCGGCCTTTAGCAAATATTTGGCCCTTCTCCTCCAGAGCCACCATATACGCTAAATGATCAGGTCTAACTTGTTGATTGATCTCTTTATTAATGATTGGCAACGTAACGACAAAATGTTTCATATATTCAGAGGCTCCTTCTCCCAACAGTCACACTCTTCCTACAATTCGGCCAGCATACCTCCGTCAATGACCACACCGGAACCAATGATAAACTTGGCTTCATCACTTGCCAAAAAGCAAATAAGGTTAGCGATCTCTTCGGGTTTTCCGATTCGGCCCAGCGGTTGGGAGTCTTTCCATTCTTCGCTCAGATCCGCATTGAATAATCCTCCCAACTCCGCATATCGATTCAACATGCCGGTATCGGTGGCCCCCGGAAGGACTGCATTCACGCGGATCCCCTGCTTGGCATAATCGATGGCCATGCTTCGGGTCAGCGCCATCAATCCTCCCTTGGAGGCGGCGTAGGCAGCATAATTTCGTATCGTAGCCTGAGCATGTACGGAAGCGACATGGATGATCACGCCCCCACCTGCATCGATCATATGCGGAATCCCGTATTTTCCGAGCAGAAAGGCAGAAGTTAAATTGACATTGAGTGTCGAATGCCACTCCTCGACCGATAATTCCACAACTCCGCGTAAGGATTCTATGGCGGCACTATGGACGATTCCATCCAGCCGCCCGTAGGTATCTTTTGTTGTTTGGATCAACTTCAGAATATCGTCATGCTGCCCGACATCCGTCTTCACAAATACCCCTTGCCCCGCCAGACCTTCGATCTGCTCCAGGGTCTCTTCGGCATTCTTTTCCGACCGGTTCGCGATGACTACGCGAGCCCCTTCGCCAGCCAAACGGATTGCGGTTGCCCGCCCGATTCCGGTACCTCCACCGGTAACGATGAACACTTTTTTATGGAATCTCATCGCAGCGCATCCTTCTTTACGGATTTAGAATGATTTTGCTGAAATTGGTTTTCCCTTCCACTAAACTTTGAAAGGAAGCAGGGCCTTCCGTCAAGCTGCGGGCAGCCGTCCACGGTTCCATCCTGATATGACCGCCGGCCAACAACTGAACCGCTTGTTTGAAATCCGCATTGGTATACGAATAGGAACCGATGATGGATACCTCTTGCCGCACAAGGTGGCTCATCAGGATCGGAGTTTCCTCATGCCCCAAGCCGACCATAATGATTTTTCCACCGGAATGAATCGTTTGCAGAGCTTGTTGTCGAGTGGCCGTAACGCCGACACAATCAATGATCGTATCGATTCCTTGCGAAAAATAGTCATTCGCCCGGTTTCCTAATCGTTCCGGCTCAACAACCTCCGCCCCCAGCGCCCTGGCATGGAGCATACGCGACTCTTGCTTCTCGACGACCAGAACTCGATTGGCTCCCATTCTCTTCGCTACTTGTAATGTGAGCAGCCCGATGGCGCCGGCGCCAAATATAAGGACGTCTTCAAAAGGCTGCAGCCCTAGCTTGACGGCATGGATACAAACCGCAAGCGGCTCAGCCAAAGAAGCTAACGATGCGTTCATCTCCTTGGGAACGGAGTACAAATTGCTCATAGGTACAGCAACATACTCAGCAAAGGCACCGGACCGATGTATGCCGATCAACTCACGCCTGCGACAAAGATTATGTTTACCCTTCAAACAACGATCGCAGCTCCCGCAAGAGATCAGTGGGTTCACAACAACTTTATCCCCTACGGACCATTCTGAAGTTTGGACAGATTTTCCTATGATCTCAACGATTGTTCCGCAGAATTCATGTCCCATGATCAACGGAGGAATCCTCACGCTGCTATGACCCAAATACCCTTCCAATTCGCTCCCGCAAATGCCTACGGATTCCACTTGGATCAGGGCTTCGTTCGGGCCCGCCTTGGGTATCTCTTGTTCTTCGACGCTTATTTGCCGAGGTCCGTGATAAACCAGAGTTTTCATTGTTTCCTAGACCTCTACGCCATTCACGATATGCTTGGGACGCTCCCCGTTAAATAGTCGCTTTATCTCTAGTGCTGCATGTCGCTGCAATCGGTTTAGGGAACTTTCCGAATACCAGGCGCAATGGCTGGTTATGAAACAATTTTCAAATTGGAGAAGCGGGCTGCTCATCGGAATCGGTTGCTCTTCCAGTACATCCAACGCCGCACCCGCGATTTTGTTATGTTTCAACGCTTCCACTAAACTTTCGGTTTGGATTACTCCGCCCCTGGACGTGTTAACAAGGTAGGCGGTTGATTTCATTCGTTCAAAGGCTTCAGCATTAAATAGATGTTTGGTTTCCGTCGATAAGGGAAGATGAACCGAGATCATGTCGCTTCGTTCCAGGAAGGAATGCCAATCGACCTTCTCCGTATTCCACTCGTTGCATACGTTTTCCGGTACATAAGGATCGTAGGCGATCGTGTGGATTCCAAAGCTTTGGGCTCTCCTTGCCACATCTTTTCCGATATTGCCGAAGCCGGCTATTCCTAACGTTTTCCCTTGCAGCCCCATAATCGGTCGGCACGGAGTCGTTTGCCACACCCCATTGCGCACCTGGGAAACGATTTGCGGGATTTTCCGAACGCTCGATAGTAAGAGCGACATCGCATGATCGGCGACTTCCCCGGTCCCATAGTCGGGCACGTTGACAACCGGAATCTGTTTTTCTTTCGCCGCTTGAATATCAACGCTATCGACACCGACGCCATATCTTACGATGATTTTGCATCTCTGCAAGCTATCGACGACTTCTTTGGTTATCGGAGCTCTTTCGATTAGAATCGCATCCGCATGTCTGGTTAGTTCTATTACTTCATCCGGTGTTTTGCATTGTCCGGTTACAAATTCAAAGCCCATTGGGAGTAAAACCTCTTCTTCTTGATGCAAATCAGGGAAGCCATAGTCGGTCACCGCTACCTTGTACTTGGACATCTAGATCAACCTCTCCTTTGCGTTGACTATAGCCGGGCCATACTCTCCTGTGGTAACCGGAATATATTGCACGAAATTCATATCCTCGGCTTCGAATGCATGCTCCCACATCTTGCTGTACATTTCTTTCATAACGGCCTTCGATTCCGGACGGTCCGCAATATTGTGCATTTCATACGGATCGGATTCCAGGTCATATAGCTCGTCAAAATCGGTAGGATTATAGACGAACTTAAATTTCTTCGTCTTGACCATCCGGCTCGTATAGTATAATTCCGTGCCGTTACATTGGGCGTATATGCTGTCCCGCCAGTTATCCGGGGTTTCGTCGGACAGAAACGGAACCAGGCTGCGCCCGCTCGACCTGCCCAGCGGTTCCGCTCCAGTAAGTTCGATTAATGTAGGAGCTATATCCATGAGTGTCACAAATTGTTCGACGGCTCTCCCCGGATTTTTCACAAGCTGGGGAGAACTCATAATGAGAGGAACGCGATACCCTTCATCGAACATACTGATTCCTTTGCAGAATAAACCGTGTGCTCCCGCATGTTCTCCATGATCGGAAACGACGATAATCAGCGTATTATCCATCTGGCGGTTCCGCTCCAACGTAACCAGAACTTCTCCGAATAAATCGTCAATCAGCGTGCAGTAGCCCCAATAATGCGCAATGGATTCTTTCACTTCTTGTTCGCTTAATTGGCTGAACACCTTTCGCATGCGTCGATAGATTCGGGGTTTATCCTGCATATCGTCATAGTAATTGGGCGGCAGTTGGATAAGATCGGGATCATACATATTGGCGTACTTTTCAGGAATAACGAAAGGATCATGCGGACCGTTCGGACCGATATACATGCACCAGGGATCAACGCTATCTTGCAGCCTATCCAATTGCGATATGGCTTCATGCACACATTCATAGTCGTTTAACTCGGTGTAAGATTTGTCCGAAGTGCCATAAAGGGTGTAGCCTCCCCATCCGGGACGCAAGATCTCCCCGCGCTTTCGGCCTCTTTGGCCGCTTTCACAGTTCATTTCCCGGTACGCTTGTCTGCGTTTGCCCTGATCCAACTCCTGTTCCTTCAGGTACAATTCCGTCCACCCTCTGGATTGTGGAGTTTCCGTGGCCGAAACATGCCACTTCCCGGCATAATACATTTGATATCCACTCTCCGCCAATTTCTCGGAAAAGGTTTCGATCCCGGTGTTTAACTGGCTATGAATCGCCTGATCATTGGAGACGTTATTATAGATCCCATGCTGTGAAGGATAAAGACTTGTCATGAATGAAGCCCTTGCCGGACAGCAATGTGCCATTGGCGGATACGTGAATGGAAAACTGACGCCGTCTTCTTTGATTTTATCCATGTTCGGAGTTTGACAGGGGTGACCGGGGGATGTGACTTGGGCCTGCATTTGATCCGGCATAAAGATCAATAGGTTTGGACGCGTCTGGTTTTTCAATGGCTTTACCTCTCCTACTCTGTTTAGTTTACGGAAGCCCATAAATCGGTCATGGCGATCAAAGGGTTATGGCCCATATACTCGCGGCACGGCTGATTAAACTCTGTATAAGGTTTTCTTTGGAGTTCGGTCGGATGTCCTCCATGAGGATGATAGAACTCCCATAATGTCCCGGACTCAGAAAATTTCTCGGCTGTATGGTCCAAGGCGCGTTCCAGAATCACTTTGGCCGCATCGTTTCTCCCGTACAGGGTACACCCCCGTGCAACCCAATAGGTGATACTGTTCCAAGATGGCCCCCTCCACATGCGAAGTTCAAATGCCGGATCCTCCAGAGCGATGGTCGGAACCGGATGCTTGGTAAAAAACCGCTTTGGATTCAACAAATTTTCATCGATCACGCGATTCGCTTGCTCCAGGGTTGCCGCACCTACCATCATCGGCCACATGCCCTCAAAAGTAAGGCGGCGGCTCCCCGGATTACCGACCGACCAAATATCGTGGAATAGAGCCGTTTCTTCATCGAACAAAGCGCTGCGTATAAATTCCTTAAGCTGATCTGCCCTGATTTGCCATTTCTCGGACTCATCAGCCAAATCAAGAAGGCTCGCCCATTGGGCAGCGAAGACATGCATTTGATAAACATGCGCAGTCGCATCGACGCACGCATAGGGACCCGGTGTGATATGGTCATAACGAATTCCGTCATCGACACCGCTTTCCCATTCCTTTTTCCATAGATCGATATAATAATAACCTTCGTTTTCAGCCTTCCGTTTTGTTTCAAACCAACCGATTTGACGAACCAGGGCAAGATAAGCTGTTCTCAACAAATCGATATCTTCGTACAGGTCATGAAAATCCTGCACGGCCACCGGCCAATACGGAGGATGCCCCTTCACCATACTCCATTTCACCTCGCCGCCGCGGAACCAAATGCAGCCGGGGATCAATCCGTCGGAAGTCTGCAGGTTTAAGTAGTTTAAGATTTGGTTTTTGGCATGAACCGGCTGATAACGGAGCGTGTCCAAAGTCGCATGGGTTAGATCAATGTGACTGAATGCCGGACCGTAGCAATACCCCGTTCCGATTTCTTCCCATGGATATTGGAAGGGAGGCACCGGTTCCCGAGTGCACTTTTTATGAAGCTCTACCGCATATTCCAGCATCGATCTCCACTCGGGCTTGCCCATGTCATAGACTTGCTGTTTCAAACTTCGCATGAAAGTGTCTCCTTTATTGGTGATGCTTATTGACGAAAACGTAGGCGATCCGTCACGATTTCTCCTGTGGTCGGCCTGTGCACAGCTGGTTCAGAAGATCGAGCGAATGCTCCACGAGCAGTTCCCCGGCATCTTCCGCAACGTTACTGTTGCTTGTGATTCTGGGTTCATACCCTCCTTGCCGGTACGCTTCTCGCGTACAAATATAGGCGATGGCCGAACCGTTGGACAGTACGCTAATGGCGGTATAACGGAAGGGGGACCGTTCCTTGATCGCCAGACCGAATTCGACGAACGGTTCGCCCGGAAGTCCGACGACGGCCAGATCGCCCAGTCGAATCGTTTGCACTTCGAACTCCACCGTATCGACTTTGCTCGCTCCCGCTTCCACCAGCTCAAGGGCGAAGTTGTACTCGACAGATTCGCTTGATACCGTTTGCAGAATCTTTTGGGCGGCGGCCACTTCATCTCCAGTCGGCTTGCGGCAACCGACCGGAAACGATACCTTCCTGACATCCACAACGCATCGATCCGACGGGCGGATTTTCTCTCTTGTCTTCATGACCTCGCCGGCCAGGATACGACCCATCTTCTGATACAAATAGGACGGCTTCCGATAATCCGCTTCCAATCCGTTAATGAAATCGATCTGGTTCAGATTGCCGCACGCCCCTAAGAGGAACAGGCTGACTACATGCTCCCCATACGCATGCTTGAGCGTTCGGGAAATCTCGCCCGGAAAGTCAGCGCTGTAGTCTGTCCCCCCCACAACATCCGTATGGCAAGCAAAATTGGTTACGACTCCTATCGGTTGTCCTTGCACATCGTCGATTCGCACAACGGCGACCTGAGGATCTATCGGGCCTAACACATGATCGATCCCGGGATTCCGCAAGCCGGGATTCGTGCGAACCGTTCCATCTTTCATGCGGAACCTTCGGTTGAAAGAAATGTCGGCTTCATATCCGGCACCTACGCCGATTCTCGCTTCCACCCGGTTGCGATAGGCCATGATCCCTGCATCCGCCGCTTTAACCGCCAGCCATGACTGGTAAGATTCATCCGCTTTATAGAAGGTCGTCGTCATCACAGGGGGTCCTGTGTGTATATGCGTCGCGGTAACCATCACGTGTTCGCCGGGAATGCCGGTCCGTTCGCTAACCCGCTGACGGATCGCGTTTACGACCGGCCTGGTCACGGTAATAGCGTCCAGCGAGACGATAGCGGCAACCGACGCGCCGGATTCGATCACGAGCGCTTTTGCATACAACGGATCCCGAATGCCAGTCGATCTGCGGTCTTCAAAATATCCGGGCAGGCTCGCTCCGATCGGCGGCGTGATCTCCAATTCGCACATCCCGCACTTCATCATTCCGTTTCCTCCCCTTTATCTCTTGTCACCTGTGGATGCTTTTCCCGGATCATGAGGTACTGAACTTTTGTGCCCATGCCTGTCCCCGTTACTCCTCGATCCGCTGCAGGATATACCCTCCTGCGGAACGCATACTTCCGCCCGCAGCCATGTACCTCTTCAAATTTCGCTGCAGCAACGTGTTTTCAGGCAAGAGTCGGATTTCGCATGGATCGCAGTGAAATACGAATCGATACAAGCCCTCATCTGTCCCTAATACCGGAAATAGACTAAACCTCCGTTGGAATTGAACCAGGTTTGACGAATCATCCAACAGGAATTGCAGCTGCGGGTCCATTAACCAGGAGCTGCAAGTAAAGGCGTGAAATCGCTTCTCTGGATAATGCGCAGCAAAAAATGCAGCAGCTAGCGACAAGGACTCGCCGCACAGCTCATGCGTCAGCTTCCCTTCTCTCGGAATATGAACGCTAAGCACAGCATCGTCCGGTTCCAGAACAAGCCGCCACTCGATCTTGGGAATCGACACAGCCTCTCGTTCGACGCATCCTTCCCAGGTGACGGGATGCCCTTCAAGATGTTGAGCCGTTTGGCTAAAGCTCGCAACCCAGGAACGGGGTCCGTCGAATCGACCGTTCGTTCCGTCCACAAGTCCATCTTCCCTGTACGCGATTCCCGGTTCGGAGAAGGCGATCCGGCTGCCGTTATGTACATGTTCATAAACGCGTACATGCGGGCCCAGCGTGGTGATTTCGTATTCGAGCCGGCCAAGCTTGTATATCTCTCCGTGGAAATGATGGAGCAGCCAGTGCAAATAGAAGGTGCCGAATCCGTTCTGTCCCGTTCGTTCCTTGTACAGCTTCATGCAGGAGTCCACCGCCGACAGCGTATCGACAATCGCCGATTCCGGGATGTTCCTCCGTTCATAAATCTCAAGCAGCTGAGGGTAGCCGGATAACAGCACGACGACCGGAAACACGTTGGATCGGTTTCCTCCATTCGCGGCGGCTGCGTCAGTCGGTACCGGCCATATAGAAACCTTCTCCCCCCGAAAGTCAGGCCGACGGAAGAGGATGCAGTGCCAGAGCCAGAACAACCCGATCCGATCGTCGCTTTCCCGAATCCAGTCCATCGTATCGGCCACCATCCGCGCATGGTCTTCCGACAGCATGATCTGTTTCCTGATCTTTACAAGGTAATCGCTCGTTAAGAAGGGGATTACGCCAACAGGAAACGTATCTGCCGCATAGGAAACGTTTCGTTCCCATACCTCCGGGAATTCCTGACGGCCGACGACGTTCCTCAATTGCTGCAGCGTGATCATCTACGCCTCACCGCCAGCGAAAAATTCATGCTGCAGTCTTCCGGTTTCCTCGTCATCCTTAATAAGCTTGACAGCATGCGCCGCTCGCTCGGCAAGCAGGGTGATGAGTTCTTTTCCGATGTCCTCGCTTGAGCCCTGCGGATCCGCCGCGTAATTGTTGGGGTATTCCGCATACCAGTAGTTCCATGTGGATACGCCTGCTTCTTTAAGTTCGAGCAATCTCCCGCGATTGCGGAAATCCTGGTCGTGGATCCGTTCCATATGCACAAGATGCTTATTGACGCCAAGTACGAAGGAGGTCTCGATAAATCCCGCATGTCCGCCGGCATTTTCCGATGACGCGGTTTCCGTGACGATGCCGCGATCGATCTCATTCAACCTCGACAAACCGCCGCCCTTGTCTTCCCTCAGCTGTTTCAGCGCATCATCCGACATGGCCCGCATGCCGTAAACCACATAATCCTTTTTAGTTTGGAGCGTACTTTGAATATAGTACTGGACAAATGCCATGTTTCCGCCATGCGCGTTTAAGAGCAGGATTTTATGGAACCCGTTGCGGGCAATTTCCCGGCAAACCTCATCCAGCAGACGAAGCAGCAGCTCATGACTCAGGCAAACATTGCCGGGAATATGCTGCGCCCCTGCCAGCTGTCCGAAATAGAAGCCTGGGAAGACGACGGCCGGCTCAAGCTTGGCGGCTTCGACTGCAACGGTATGCGCTTGGAATAAATCGGTGCCGAGCGGCAGATGCGGGCCGTGTGATTCAAGCACACCCATCGGCACTATACAAACGCCCTTTACGCTTCGACAAGCCTGCGCCAAGTCCGGCGCGGTCAAATGCTCCCATTGCATATGCAAAACTCCTTATTGGTCGGATCCGGATCATGCCTATTACACTTCTTCCAATCGGCCGGATTTTTCGGCCCTCGCCATGGCGGTGATGATTTGAATTCCCTCGACAATGCTTTCCGTATAGACGTCCTCTTCCATTCGGTCTCCTTGGATCGCTTTGTAGAACACATCCCACTGGTAATTCCCATGTAAGTCGGCGCTCACATGCCTGCGTTCGATCATTGATTTATTAGCCGCATCTTTCGTAATCAGCGACAGGTGCGACACGCCATTGAATGCGTCTGCTTCGAGGGGCTCGATATTGCGACTAATGGTTCCCCTTTCAAAGTTTAGGAGCATCGAGTTCTTATAGCTCTGCCCGTCGCCGATACAGAAGGAGGCATATATGTTGCCTATGGCGCCGTTCTCGAACAGGATGCCGAGCTGTGCATTATCCGGCGTCGGACGCTCTGTGAACATCCGCGAATGCATGACCTGAACCTGCTTCGCATTCCCAAATAGCTGCACGAGATCGTTGATCAGATAGATGCCGAGTCTGAAAATAGGAGCGACCGGACATTGGTTGGGATCGTCATACCATTTGCCATCGGCCTTTTCCCGATAATTCGCCCACACGTCGCAGCGGCATCCGATCAGTTGACCTAGGTTATGCTCCCGAATCCAATCCTTGATCTGCCGGAGATCGGCGGGCAGGACCGGCGAAGGCGAATTCATATGTACAATGCGACCGGCCCGCTTCGCCCTCTGCAGAATCTCCAGCGCTTGAGCGGCATCCGTTTCAAACGGCTTCGTGGTCATCACATGTTTGCCCGCGGCGATGATGCGGCCAATCAGCTCCGCGCGCCCGGCCGGACCGGTAAACAGGGCGACCGCCTCAATCTCGCGATCCTGCAGCAGGTCGTCAAGCGCGAAGTACGCCTTGACTCCATACTGCTCGGCTATCGTCCGCGCTTTCTCTTCGAACACATCGCAAACGGCGGCGATTTCGAAATACGCTTTACCTCTATCCGCCGCTGATAGACTTTGAAGCATATGTCTGCCGAAATTGAGGCCTACTACGGCTATTTTGATCCTGCTCATGACCCGACCTTCTTCCGCATGTTTTAGAGCTTGATACCTGCCTTTAGGATCGTGCGATAATAATAAAAGATCGGATAATAGTATTGGGCGAACTTTTTCGGACTGTCTCCCCAAAAAATGAGCGCATCGCCTGATCTTTCCCTTTCTTTCCCTCCTTGCGGAGCAGCCTTGATTGCCTCTTCGAATGTGACTCGGCCGGCTTCCAGATATTTGGAGTCGCCGGTAAATTCGTAGGCGTAGGAGAGCGATTCCAGACAGATCGGATTGCTGTGCAGATGCTGCGTGCTCGGCAGTTCTTTATAATAGAACATGCCCGTTTCTTTCACGTAGCAATGCTCCACATAATCCTCCATCGCGTCCACGATCATTTGCTTGATCCGTTCTTCCGGGCGGATTCGATAATAGCGCATCAAGCTGTTGACGGCGATACAGATCATGAAGCCGGAACGAAAAACCACATGGCCCGCCGCTGGAGCCAGCCAGGCGCCGTACTTATTTTTCCAGGCTTCGAAATGATCGACGATATGGTAGGCGGATTGCAGCCATTTCTCGTCATAGGTCTCGTTATAGAGGGCTCCCAGACTGCGAAGCGCCCAGCCGCTTTCTCTTGCGGAAATGCCGCCCTCGCCTTGGTAACGGGGAGTTGCCAGCAGCCTCCTTACATTTTCTCCGATGCCTATTGCCGCCTCGAGTGCGGATTCTTCTCCGGTCAGGTGGTAATAATCAAGCAAGCCTTCTACCCACTCATGACATACTTTAACTTCGCCCGTTACATGGTCGGCTGAATGCATCACTTGACCTTGATAACGAAGGGGATCAGGACTGTAATGGAGAATATCCACATCTTTCCAGTGCTCTGCCGCTCTCAGCAAATAGTCGTAAAACCTTCTTTTCCCGGTTCTCGCATACAGGTGCATCATGGCATGCGGCAGATCATATTCGTTATTCACCCAAACCCAATCACCGCCGCCTCTGCCTTGAGACGTATAGTTTATATCCGGCGCATCGCCCCAATACAGCATGCCATACGTCTTCGCGCGTCCGTCAGCCATACGATAAAATGCGCGTTCCACCCAATCTTTCGTTTGATCGCCGGGAATTGATTCGATCATGCCGGCGCGCTCGAACGCAGCGGACTCCAGAATAGGATGATCCGCAAGCTGGAATTGCAGACTGCGCACATTCACCTCTTCCAGCGTTTCGTCCCCGCCATGCACATGCAGGAACAATCGGTGTGTTTTGCCCATCCCCTGCAGCATCGTGATCGGATGTCCCGCAGGAATGATGCCGACGGTAATTTCTTCCTCTGTAACATCCAGCGATTTAGGGCAATTTTGCAGGGCCTGAAACAACGTAACGCTAATTCCGCCTTGCTGCTGTCCGGACAGATCCACCCAGAATGTACCCGCAAACGTCTCCGGCTGGTCTTCGATAAATTCTTTTTCGAGAAGCTCAGCTGTAAATGTACACGACAACCGTTCTCCCGCCGATCCGCTCTTCATCCTGCGATCGACTTCGGCGCGGCTAATCCCCAACCGAAGCTGATCGGATGTCACAATATTCGGCGTAGTACGAACATACAGCTCAGCAGCATGAATCACCTGCTCGCTTTCGGGCTCCTTATTGACAATCTGATAATCGATCGCCAGCCAAGGCTTGCCGGCATACGCATAGATCCGGACGACAAAATCAAACCAGTGGCTCTCATTGGCGCGACTGCGGTGCTTTCCTTTGGCTTCCACAGCGCAGCGGACCGGACCTGATTCGATGATACGCCAGCCTTCTGCGGAAATCTCGCAATTATACTCTTGATTGGATGCATCTCGAAGCGATGGCCCAACCACATCATGAGTGGATACACATCCCTCTCGCTTCAACGAGTGGAATAAACCCGTTCCTCCCGGAGCCGTCAATTCGGCTTCTATCGCACCCGTGCGGATCACAAACGTTCCATTGTCCCGATCGATCGTTACCGGTTCCGAAGGCGCTGCCGTAACGCGATCCGTCGAAATAGTGAATCGTTTGCCCAGATTGGCCGGAAGATCGGCAAGAAAATGCACCAACAGCCATTTTACGGAACCATCGGGCCACTTGGCGGTTACCCTTGTTTGCGTTGGTACGGCCGCGTTGCCGTCAAGGACAGATACTCTTGTGGAATCGGTTAATACCCCTTCCGCGAAAGGCACCGCAATCATGCTTGGTTCCTCACGCCTTGGATACATGGAAATCTTTTCAAAATGCAGCGATATCATGAGCGCATCTCCTTCTCCGTCAAGCTTCGAAATAAACAATACGACCTTCATCGGCCGATATACGCGCCTTGAGACAGGCCTCCGTTACGAGGAAAGATTGTTCGGCGGTTACCTTGCACGGGCCTTCCCCGCGCACTTGTTGCAGGAAATCCGTGAATATTTCCCGCTTCGGGAGCAGGGGCATCTCCCGTATCCCCGGCTGAGCATCATTGATCAATAAGACTTTGCCTGCCTGGGCCTCCAGCACGCCTGTCGTACCGACAATCCGGATTCGGTCGTCATCATGACTGGAAGCTTGCCTCGGTCTCAAGTAATCGATCGTGGCCGAACCGAATACTTCATGGCTGAATGTAAAGTGACACAAGGCCGTGGATTCCAAATCTCCATGACCGTTATTGGCTTTGGTAGAATGGGCGGCATAAACCGAATAAAATTTCTCTCCGCTAAGCGCATGCATCCAATCGATGGCATGGCTGCCTACCCAAGGGATGGTGCCCCCGTAGGTTTCTCGTTTCGTATATAACGCACTGCGTTTCCCCAATTTGTATGATTTTTGCGCATTCATTAATCGGATTTCGCCAATCGATCGTTCCTCGAGTAGGTTTTGTACGGTAAGAAACCAATCTTCGTATCGGATACCCAGCATGGCGGCCAAATGTACGTTGGACTTGTCGTAAGCCGCTCTAACAAGATCCAAATCTTCCAATGTGGTAGCGATCGGTTTCTCGACAAAGACATGAATGCCTCTGTTCAGCGCTTCAATCGCAACGGCCGCATGATCGTTAAAATGACAGGCGACAGCCGCAATGTCAGGCTGCAAGTCGTCCAGCATTTGGGTATAATGCTGATACTGAATAGGCGTATACCCATAATCTCCGGCAAGCTTCAGGAGACTCTCCGTTTCTTCGCCTTGGGATCCCGGGGCGATCCCGATCAAGTCCGCATCGGTCTGGCCGCGCAATCCCTTCAAGACGTATCCGGTATGACCCGTCGAACCAATCAGACATACTTTCATAAGTGGCCTCCATCGCAATCACGTTGTAATGAACCCGAAACATTCTATATCTGCAAATCGCGATTCTAAATAGGAAGGCAGCTGCTGCCTTCCTATTTAGAGTTTTTTTGGCCTTCCTGGATTATTAAGAAGCTTTCAAAGCACGTTGATACGCCGCATTATAAGTCTTGACCAGTTCATCCAAGCCGCGTTGTTTCAATTCTTCGACGTATTTATCGAAATTAGACAACGGTTCCTGCCCGATGATGAACTTGATCATGTACTCGCTCGTTTTGTCCATAATCGGCTGCAGGTTTTTGGAAACGATATCCTGCTCCGCTTGCGTAAAGCTCAGTTGCGGGTCCTGCTTGGTCCAATCGGGCTTTGAAGTCTCTACGGCAGCGGCCAATAGCGTGCCTTCATTGCGATCCTTGAACAGGTTCTCCATCGGAGCGGTAAAGAAAAATCTGGATGTGCCTAAGCCTATATTTGTGAGATTATTCGGCATATCTTTCTTGAACTCTTCCGTATATTGCGGTTTTCCATCCTTCATGGTGTAGCTCGTGCCTGCAATGCCATATTGCGTCAGAAGCTTGCCTTCAGGACTGAACAAGAAATCGAAATATTTGACAATCAGTTCCGCGTTTTTGGATTTGGACGAGACCGCCATAACTCCCTTCAGACTGTAATCCGGCAATAGCTCTCCTTTTCCGTTTTTATCCTTTAGCGCTCCTCCGCCCACCATCTTGGCTTTCGGATTTTCTTTCTTGAGCACATCGGTGAAGAAATCGGTGCGGCCCGGGTTGAAGAAGACGGATCCCACATTGCCTTTGCTAACTTTGGCTTCCCATTGCTGCTTGGATATGATCGCAAATTCAGGATCAATTAATTTTTCATTGTATAATTTGTTCAAGAATGTCAGCGCGTCTTTCATCCCGGGAAGAGCAGGGCCGAACTGATATACGCCTGCGCTGTTCAAATACATGCGCGGATCCGCTCCAAACGATCTGAAGATCGGGAAGTTGTTATACCCTTGCGGAGCGAACGGTATCGTGTCCTTGCCGCCCAATTGCGCATCTTTGAAAGCCTTGAGGACTTTATAAAACTCATCTGGCGTTGTAGGGACTTTCAAATTCAACTGATCCAACCAATCCTGCCTGTATTGCGGAACGGCAGCGGTGGTACCTGGCATAGTGAAATAGGGAATTCCGTAGATTTTCCCGTCGGAAGCCCGTAAGGAAGCCTCTAAGCCCTCATCCTTGATCGATTTCATGATGTTGGGACCGAACTTTTTGAGCAAGTCGTCCAGCGCCAAGAAGGCTCCGTCCATGCCGTACTTTTTCGCCGAGGCGATGTCCGAATCCATGACATCCGGCAAATTTCCGGAAACCAGGGTCACCTTGAATTTATCGGTGTAGCTTGCTGTGGGAATGTTGGTCAATTTCAGCTGTACATTCGTCTTTTTTTCAATTTCGGCAAAAATAGGTTCATTTCCCGATTGCGGTTTCGTATCATGGGCGGCGGAGAAAATTTCGAACGAACCCTTTTCCTTCAGCGGAAATACGGCTGCAGGCGATGCACTTGACGCCGTACCGGCAGACGGCGCCACGCTTGGGCTTGACTGCGCGCCCGATCCTGAATCCGAGCTGCTGCATCCCGCAGCGCCGATCACCATAGCCGATCCGGCCGCCATCAGCCAAGAGATTTTCTTGAATCTCCTCATTTTTCGAACCCCTCCTAAAATTTTTTCGAGATTTATGGTAAAAAGCTTGCGCTTCTTCACCCTTTCAGCGATCCGATCATGGCGCCTTTGACAAAATATTTCTGGATAAACGGGTATACGAGGATGATCGGCAAAGCAACGATCATGATGGTTGCATATTTGAGTGGTTCCGCCATAAGGATCGTCTCCGTGCCCATGCCCTGCCCCCCCGTGATATCGGCCGTTTGTCCCAGCAATACGATCTTTCGCAAAAATAATTGCACGGGATACAAGTGCTCACTCTGCAAATAGATCATTGCCGGAAAATAGCTGTTCCAGTGACCGACGGCATAAAACAAGGCAATCGTTACGAAAGCGGGCATGGATAACGGCAATAGGATGCGAAACAAAATATGCATCGACGACGCGCCATCGATCGTGGCCGCTTCTTCCAGCTCTTTGGGCAAGTTTTCAAAGAAGGTCTTCATCAGAATGACGTTCCATGTACTGACGGCGCCTGGAATCAAGAGCGCCCAATAAGTATCCACCATGCCAAGCGACTTCACAATCAAGAAGGTAGGAATCAAACCGCCGGAAAACACAAGCGTGAATGTAATCATGATCATGAATGGTTTGCGGAATACGAGATTCTTCCTGGAGAGCGGATAAGCCATTAAGCAAGTAAGCAACATATTGATTGCCGTTCCGACCACGGTATAGAAGACGGTGTTCGCATATCCGATTCTTAATTCCGGGTAACTTAATATGGTTTTGTACGCCTTCAAGCTGAAGCCGACCGGCCATAAAAAGATTTTATTTTTCAATACCGCTGTCGGATCGCTGATTGAGGACGAGAAAACGTATAGAAACGGATATAAGGTAACGATCACGACGAACCAAACGAGGATCCGCGAAACATTGGCAAAGATTCGGTCTCCCCAGCTATCGGCGATTTTCATTGGATGTGCCCTCCACCTGGTTTACCATATACTAGTTTCCGTTACTTTTTTGCTGATTTTGTTCGCCGTGAACACGAGAATGAGACCTACGACGGAATTAAACAAGTCGACCGCTGCTGCGAAGCTGAACTCGCCGGAAATCAACCCTCTGCGGTAAACGTATGTCGACAGCACATCGGCCGTTTCATACGTGACCGGATTGTATAACAGAATGATGGATTCAGCGCCGACGCTCAGGATATCGCCCAATTGCAAAATGAGTAAGATGACGATGACAGGTAAAATTCCCGGGAGCGTAACATACCAAACTTTTTTAAGCTTACTGGCTCCATCTATGGAAGCGGCTTCATACAGTTCCGGATTAATCCCCGCTATCGCCGCTAAGTAAATGATCGTACCCCATCCGACCGATTTCCATATGCCCATGCTGATGAATATGGTCCTGAAATAATCTGGAATCATAAGAAACGAAATCGGATTGACACCGAATAGGCCCAAAAGTTTGTTCACGAGCCCGGTGGATGGCGAAAGAAAATTGACGACAAGTCCGGCAATGACAACGATAGAAATAAAATGCGGCAAAAAACTGATCGTCTGACTAATCTTTTTGAACCAGGCATTTCTCAATTCATTGAAAGCAAGCGCTAAAATAATCGGGGCTGGGAAGGCAAACAGGAGTTGATACACATTGATGAGTAGCGTATTTCGGATCAGCCGCCACATATCCGGCCCTTGAAAAAACTCAATAAAGTACTTGAATCCCACCCACTCGCTGTGAAAAATGCCTTTGTACAGATTGTATCTTTGAAAGGCAATGAGGACTCCATACATGGGGGCATACTTAAAAATTAGAAAATAAAGGATTCCGGGAAGCAGCATGAACAAAAGCAAGCGGTCTCTTTTGATTAAACGTAAGGTTTGTTTCAATTCATCGCCCTCTCTTGATCGCAACCATTCGAATGTCTTCTTTTTCGCATCGTGTTGGATCTGTCAACTGTTTGTTAAACCGATCATAAAAGCGGTTTCAATTCGATTCAAGCATTCAATTTCCAACGGGAATTCAAATTCTACATTCTGGGTAAACGGTCTCCTTACACAGTCGGTCATGTTTTTTCTGCGACACTCATTTTCTACATTTGCTCCGCAACAGCCCCCGGCAAAATTAAAACAGCCCCGCAATGCGGGGCTGTTTATCAAGACGAGATGTCTCTGAATTTCCCAGGCGTCATCCCTTCCTGTTTTTTGAAGGTGGTAATAAAAGTATTTTTGTTCAAGTAGCCGACTTTTTCCCCAATCTCGTCAATATGGAGATTTTTTTCTTTAAGCAGCAGCTCTTTGGCATGTTCAATACGCACCTGATTGACATATTGGACAAAATTAACGCCGGTCTGGTCTTTAAAATAGCGGCTCAAATATTTGGGATTCAATTTAAAATGATCGGCAAGTGTGGTCAAAGAAATATCGCTGTGATAATGGGATCCGATATAAAGAATCATCTGATTCTTTAATTCGTCGTTCTTGCTCTCCTTTTTCCCGTACAACGTTTCGATCATATACCGGTAGATGCCAAAGACTAAGTCCTTCATGCTGTCCAGGCTCACTATTTCTTTGTTCATGTAAATGCTGATGACGGCTTCGTCAAACACTTCTTCGTTATTGAC
Organism: Paenibacillus koleovorans NBRC 103111; assembly: GCF_004000845.1. GTDB lineage: Bacteria > Bacillota > Bacilli > Paenibacillales > NBRC-103111 > Paenibacillus_AA > Paenibacillus_AA koleovorans. The sequence goes on along the minus strand of NZ_BIMA01000056.1, from coordinate 13,800 downwards.
GCTGCTCCTTTGGATGATTTTGTTTGCCGTAGCCATTAGGGTGTTGTACAGATCGTTCAAGAGCTGATAGGTCTTAATGGCCTGTCTATTCCTGTCTATGATTTCATTCAATACCTGCTCGAGCTTGACATAATCGCCGGAAAGGACGTTTCCAATGATTTTCTGTTCCAGATCGATCGGATAATCCACAAACTTTTGTACGAAGTTGATGTCTCTATGTTGAATAAGCTGGATCGTTTTGTCCAGTTCACGGTAATTTAAGGCTTCCAGCGCTTCTTCGTAAGATCGGTTCACGGTCATTAAATCCTCACACGGTCTTCCTATGCCTAGTGCAATGGTACAGCGAAAGTTTTCAGGCAATTCGGAAATTCCCTTCATGGCCGCCTGCAATTTCAGAGCGAGATAGTCTTCTTTTTCATAATTGGCCAAAATGGAAATTTGATTTCTGCCTATATTCGTTACCATGCAAGAGATATCGTCTTCGTTGTTCAATGTCTGATTAAACACTTCGATAATGCGGCTATTAAAATTCATTTGTTGGAAAGTGGTGCTTGAAGGATCGGTCATCTCGATCTTGACCGCGATAACCGAAAAGTACGGATACTTAGAGCCTGCCGCCGAGACTGGCCTGACCTTCATCCGTTCTTCCGGTATGCCCAGGATCATCGTTTTCGCATAATAATCCTTCAAAAGTGAAATATGCTCCGTTTCGCTTTGCATCAGCTGTTGATTTCGATCCGTAATGTAATGGATGTGGTTCGAGATCAACTCCAATTCGCTTATTTTTTTCTCCTTTTTCCAATCCGCCCCGGACTTATCGAATTGGAACGACCTCACGATTTCACCGATCGGCTTGTATAAGTTTTTAGCCAGGAAGATGGACAGCATAACGCCTAAACTAAGTAGGAATAAACTGGTGATCACCATCCAATTTCGTAAAAAGAAAACCGGCTTTAAAACATGTGCCGCCGACGAAAACGCGATATATTTCCAATCCGTTACATTGGAATGAAACTGGGAAACGAAGTAATCGTTATATCGAGCTCGATTGGAAGGGGTTTCAACCAAAGTCTCATTAAAAAAAACCTGCATCTGCCGTTCCGAGAATTGTTCAACAAATGGGTTCGTATCCGATTCAATGATCGGTTGAAGCTGATCGTTTAAGATATAAAATCCGGTTTGAGCGTCCGTTGGATTCACGGAATTAATCATGGATACAAATTTATTCTCGTTAATTAAGACGACAATGGTCCCCCTGATCTCATCGTTGTAAAGGGGAAACGACAATAAAACAACGATATAACGGTTGCCTTTCCCAGACCCGTCTTTCAGCCTGAAGGTGCCCAGATCTTGAAAGACATTTCGATCCTGCAATTTCTGCAGCAGTTGTTCTTGATCATTCATTTCGGGTTTATACACATAGTTGAAGAAATAATCCGGATAATATAAACCCGACTCCGTGATAATCCAATTCTTATCCTTATAATAAACGTACACATCGTCAATAAAAGATTGCGTACCCTTGATGCGATTTAATGTTTTGGTAACGTCAAGCAATTTCAATGGATTGCCGGAATCGACATCAACGGTCAACGAAATTTGATACAAAGTTTGCTTGACTTCCTCCATTTTCTGCTCAATGTTGACATAAACATGCTTCAACAAGATATCGTTGTTCTTTTTCACTTCCTCTTGAAGCGCATTCGTGAAAAGAAAATAAGCCAAACTTCCAAAGATAAGGATTGGAACCAAGATTAAAACAATAAATGAACTCAAGAGCTTAAAAAAAACACTGCTCGTATTTGGAAAATGCACGTGCAGCCTTCTATTCTTCATCTCGATGCACCCCCTGGAAAAAGATCAAAAGCGAACTCCAATCAAGTTCTTCCCCCATGATTGAACCCTTGCCATTCGGAACCTTCACCAGTTGTTTTGTGGATTCTTTGTGCCAATATAGAATACGGGGACACAAGAAGTCAATATAGTTTTCTGCAAATATACAATAATCTGTTAACAAAGAATTTAACTGTCGAAAAAGCGTTCAATGCCGTCAGTATACGGAATTGGACGTTTTTCAAACATAGGGATTGTGGAATTTTCACTATCCGTGTGGAATTTGAATGATTGATTTCATGTCGGTCTGCTTGTAAGTTAATCATGACATCGCTTACACAACAAACACATCTAAGGGAGGAGGAGGTGACAATAGCTGCTTAAGGCTTGTTAAAAGTAGCAAGCGAAAAAATAATTCATAGGAGGCAGAGGTAAGATGATTATTATGATTAAGAAACGCTTAATAAGGACTAGAATTGGACGATTTATTTCAATCCTTCTAGCTCTAGGAATGCTGTTCAATTATTCGAGCGGACTTACGATCACCGCAAACGCGACTCCTTCCCTATCGTGGGAGCTGGACTATACCGATTCTTTTACCTATATTGACGAGATTTTGAAAGATCCAGAAAATGTCGTTCCAACCCCCTTCAATGAATGGAATATGATTAACTTTTCACGGTATAACGGCTATTCCGGAGAAAGATTACTTAACGCTACGGGGACTGGCAGTATAGGAGTCGAAGCCCCGGAAGGGCAGTATTACTTTGGAGTGGTGATCATAGCTGCGGAGGGTACAGATCCTACCCTGTCGCTGAAATTGAACGGTGTGGTTAAAGCTGCGTTCAGTGCGCCTTATCCGGACAACCGTTATTATCTATACTTCACTGAGACGCCTGAGAATTTCAACGAAGGCGATAGTGTGGTGGTAGACGCGAATGGTGCTCAAGCCCGTGTCGCCGGGTTCGTTTTTACCGAAGTTAAGCCCGACGCAACTAAAAGAGGATACTCGATCGACGATGTGGCTGCTGTGTATCAGCCGGGTTTCCCTTACAGAACGGACGGGAAAACGGCCATTCGCTTTACGTGGACCACTTCATGGGCAGCCACGGGCACAATAGAAATCACCGGGGGCAGCCTGAGCGGCACCCTAATCCTTCCCTTTAATACGGAAGGGCGGCTGCACCGTATTGACTGGTTTGACTTTGAGCCAACGGAGACTTACTCCTGGACAATCAAAACAACCGATCTTGACGGAAATCCAGTTACTTCAGGACCGCATACGGTAACCGCCAGTCTTCCGGTTCATTCTGGAACTGTTGCTGGTACGCATACAATCGCACTTCCTATAGTAAACAACTCGGATAGTGACCTGACGAAGTGGCCGACTCGCACCAGCGTACCCTTTGCTGAAGGAACGCTTTACAGCGATAATTACGTGAGAGTTGTCGATAGTGTGTATGCCCCCGTCCTTGCACAGACCTCCGTGTTAGGGCGATGGGACGACGGTTCTGTCAGATGGCTTGAGGTCGAGTTCATAACCGATATAACGGCGGGAGCAACGAAAAATTATACCTTGCAGTACGGTCTGAGTGTTGAGAATGAATCTTCCGGCAGCCTAGTGACTGTGACGAACAGCGTATATGAAATTAATACCGATTACCTGAAAGTCCAAATCGATCCCCAAAACATCAGTATTCCCGGAAAAATATGGATGGATTTGACAGGCAGCGGAACTTATTCAGGAAATCCCATAACACAGAATGGAAAGGCTTCTGTCACCATCGAAAACGGAAATATTTTTACATCCATAGGCGCAGCTGAAGAAGTGCGGGTAGAGTCAACAGGGCCTGTTCGTGCCACAATTTATGTCAAGGGACATCATAAAAGGAATAATTTCCCTCAATCTCAGTATGAAATCCGTATTCACGCTTATAAAGGCTCACCTCTCCTTTGGTTGGAATACACCCTCGGCAGCGATGGAAACTCCGCCTTTACGAAGATAAAGTCTCTCACTCTCGATATACCTATTGTGGAAGGGGTTGATTCCGCTAAAATTGGCGGCGAAAATGGTACTGTTCATGAAGTGAATAATTTGACATCTCCCGCCGTTCTGTCCCAGATGAAGGACAGCTCTTATACCGTAACAGGCGGGGTGTACGGATCCAGAGCTGACGGATGGGTGGAGCTTGCCTCCGACACGGCTGCTACCACAATTGCCACCAGGTACTTCTGGCAGAATTACCCGCAGCAGATTAAAATCAGCCAGGATAAGATAAGCATAGATATTATGCCTCCGTTCCAGACAAGCGATTATGCGACTGACACTAGCAGCCAAATGGAAAAGGATAAGCTGTATTACCATATGCAAGAAAACTTATATAAGTTGGCTGCGGGTATGAGCGTGCGTCATGATTTTCTGCTGGCCTTTGGGCAGGAAGCAAGCAATGTTCCTACAGAGTATGTGAACAGCGCGCTGAAAGCGGATTTGGATAGGGATGTGTATGTACAGTCCGAAGTATTTGGTGCTATGAGTACGGATCCCGGTCACTTTTCTACTAAGCTGGATGAGGTTTCAGCAAATCATATCAGCACCTATAAAAATGGCCTCGATGCACAAAGGGCATACGGGATGCTTAATTTCGGCGACTGGTGGGGAGAGCGTGTGGTCAACTGGGGCAACCTGGAATACGACCTCGCCCAAGCGCTTCTTCTAACCTATGCTCATACGGGCAATAAGGACGCATTTATCCTCGCGGAGCAAGGTGCGTTGCATCAGATGAACATAGACATTAAGCGCGTGCATTGGGATCCCGCTCTAATCGGTCATCAAACCAAACACTCTATGGGTCATGTGGGCGTGTACTTTAATGCAAAGCCCAGTTATGGAAGCAATGCGATAATTCTCAGTGAAGGAGACTTGGGGCACAGCTTTATCTCGGGTTTGGTCAGTTACTATGAGATGACGGGTGACCGAATGGCTCTTGAGTCCGCGATCAAGGTTGCGGATCAATTGATCGGCTTTGACAGGGATATCTTAAAAGGCCTTAATCATTTCAAAGATTGGACGTTTGACTTTGACCGGTATATCGGCTGGCCGCTTCTGCTTTATTCGTCGGCTTATGAAGCCACCAGAGACCCGTACTATCTAAATGCCAGCCGCCTGATAATCAGGGAAGCTATAGACACCCAAAGCGCTGAAGGAGCATGGTTAAAGGTGATGGTAGACGAATGCAAGAACAGCATCCCCTCTCAGTGCTACGGTATTATGACGTACCAGTTTGGCATACTTACCGCCGGCATATTAGAATATTACAAACTAACAGGCGACGAGACAATACCTCCCATGATTGTAAAAGCGGTCCAAACCTTTTTCGATTACAACTACGATGAAGCAGGCAGGGATATCCTCTATCTTAATGAAAGTTTACAAGCTCAAAAAGAATATTGGGCCGACGCCATGGCTCCGGCCTTGGCAGCAGCGTATGAGTTCACGAAGGACGACCCGGAATTAGCGAGTTTTAATGACAAGGTTGCGTATGTGTTTGCAAGACTCATGACATCCCGATTGGAGATGACCACTTCAGGGGACAACGGCAAAAATTTGGGAATGCTCCTAAGATTCGACCCCCTCGCCATGAAAACGGCTGACGAAATCTATGAAATTATACCCAAGATTAGCGTACAGTCGATCGAAGTAGAGCCGACCGATATTGAAATTGAGGTGAGTGGACATTACGATCTTATTGCAACGGTATTACCCTCCGATGCGTTATACGGTAAGATCGAATGGTCGTCCAGCAACACGGCCATTGCCACTGTAACATCTGCCGGACGGGTGGTAGGAAGATCAGCCGGAACCGCTATAATAACGGCTAATCTATACGGCAAAAAAAGCTCCATCGTCGTTACGGTCACCAATCCTGCTCCTGTAAACAGCGGGCAGCTTATTACGATAAACCCGGCAACAGCTCCGTTAGGTGCCACCGCAGCCGGTCGAGTCTGGTTCGCAGTAAATGTCCCTGCTGGGGCTAATGCACCTGTAATTTCAGTCTATAACTCGAATCAAGCTGTAGTGACGCCTAATTCAACGGGTACTCAACGTGGCTATTGGTTCTGGAACTCAGCAAATCTTAATACGGCCAATGGCCTAGTACCGGGAAATACCTACACTGTAGTTATTACAGCTACGTTAGGTAAGGCTACGGAAACTTATACGGCAAGCTTTACTGTGGGTAGCAGCGGAAATCAATATACAAACCTCGTTATGTTCAATGAGGTAAGGGTTATGGATTATGACCCGGTGCTGTTCACAGGGAATAAGGTTTATCCCTATGTAAATCCAAGCGCTCATCGCGGGTTTTATGCCACGGTTGTAGAGAATGTTTACACTACGGCTGTCGTTACTAATTCTATGGGGAACGGGATTGCCGCAGCCCAACATGAGATGACCCCCCCACCATGGACGATGGATTGGAGAGCTGTAAACACTACTCCTGTTGGCGACTATAACCTTACTGTAACGGCATTGTCCGGCGGAATTACGGAAACCTATACTGCCACCATCACCTTTACTGATACAGGTTATGGCGATGCACGGTATACTACTGCTTTGTCAAATGGAAGGTACAAGACGGAGTATGCCGAATTCTTGGAAGGGAAGCCTAGTCACAACTACGATGGCAACATGAGTTTTGCGATTCACTTCACAACCCTTCCTGTTGCTACAGGCACAACGAATTCGACAAACCCGGCACAAGGTGTGGAGTTTGAATACAGGACGCTAGAGCACATTACACCTTCATATGAAATATTGCTGAACGGCGTCCCGACTGCCGCTGTTTGCCAGATTGACGAGGAAACGGGCGAAGGCACGATTACCGTCTCCCTGAACGCTCCCTTAAATGACAACGATGCTATCGTGTACAAATTGACTCCCGGCAATACATTTGCCTCAGGGTTTGTCAGCGGAGGCTATGTGTACTCGCCGTAGTGGTGGAGTGTATGGGGCTGGGACAAAACTAGCCAAGAAAAATAATTAAAAATGGTTCCAACCATTGGACTTGGGTGGTTGGAACCATTTTTTGTGAGCTATTTCATTCTTAGATGGCTCATCGATTATTTATGGTAGCATGCTTTGTTAACTCAACTTTCGCAGCATGAAATCGGCAATCAAGCCTTGATGTAGATGGGCAATGCAGACATCCATTGCTGGAGTTGACGCTGAATCAGGGCTGAAAGCCTTCTGCCTGCTTTTGTAGCCACTTCGTTGATCAGATCGAGCAGTTGTTGCAAGGCAATTGCCCAATCCATCGTCCCTACTTCATCGCACAGCAAAAATAAAATAATCCGCCGAAGGAGCGAGCATCCGTACTTTGCCGATACTGCCAACTGTTCATCAAGACGTAAGATGCGGTTGCTCCGGCTGCCAAAGCGCGATCCAGCATGGAGGTTTATTCGGCCAGCCGATTCCTCCGGACGAATGCGCATCGATACAGTTGTCATGGTTTCCCCCATCTCCTCACTCGGTTACATACTTACTTGGTATGCACTTCTCCACCTGGATACAGCGTCGGGCTAGACAAACGTTTCGGCTGCAGCAATGGTCCGCCGCTCCGCTGCGCTATGTCAATCGGCCGGCTAGCATAAAGCTCCGCCTTCCCCTCGCCATACACGATCACCTGCTCGGTGCCGGATCCGGTCAAGTCCGTATGGACCACGTAGCCCTCCATCGGGAAGGAGGCGACCGACTGCATGTCCCCGTCATACAAGGTCGGGTACACCCCGCCGCCACGGCGATAGGCCAATATGTAGTCCAGCCCGCAGGTTAAAATCGCGGTCCATCGCCCACAGCTTGTGATACCGGCCCTTCAGGATCACTTCGCCAGCAAAGGCGCCGCCCGATAAATTCGCGACCCCTTGCGCCTGAAGGGGCGGGCAACCGCGATCCCATACTTGAAAGTCCCATCTCTTCGCTGGCAGGCGAAGGTGTCGATCGTCCCGACCGCCGTCCCGGAGGAATCCTCGGCTATGAATCGAAACGTATCCCCGAGCTTCTGCTGCACGGCGAATTTCGAACCACAAAGCATCAAAAAAGCAACCGCCCGCACCTGGACGATTGCTCGCTCAACCCACCTACAACCGCTGCACTAACAACTGCCCAGACACACGACTGCTGCACCTACAACTGCTGCACTGCCAATTCCCTGCCCACCCGATGCGACTCGTACATCGTGTTGACCACTTGCACGACGCTGCGCGCGTACTCGCCGCTCACGCTCGGATCCGCGTCGCGATCCAACGCGTCCAGCAAATCGCGATACTGCAGCACGAACGTATCCCCCAGCTCCGGCAGCTCCACCGGCTCATACTTGCCGTCTCGGCTGATCCACAGCCCCGAACCGGTCGCGAGCCGCAGCATCCCGTCGGTGAACAGGAACTCCGCCTCGTTGCGGTTCACCCCGCCGTAGCCGCTCTGCGAGATCGTAGCCGTCACGCCGGACGCCGTCTCCACATAAGCGAGCCCGCTCGATTCAACGTCGCCGACAGGGAACCCGTAGGTGAACGAGGCTTTCACCTTCACGATCGGGCTGCCCGTCATCCATTGGATGCGGTCGATCGAATGCGTGCCGAGGTTGGTGAACACCCCGCCGCCCGCTTGAGCTTTCCAGTAGCACCACTGCGGCCGATTGGGTTGGTAGTATTTCATATGCCGCATGTCGTTGATCGTGATCAGCTCGCCGAGCTGCTTCGATTCGATGATCGATTTGGCGACGATATTGTCCCGAATATAATGAATCGTATGCCCGACCATCAGCTTCAGCTTAAGCCGGCGATAGGCGTCGATAATCGCATTGCAATCCTCGAGCGACGGCGCCATCGGCTTCTCCAGCATCATGTGACAGCCCTGCTCGGCGCACCAGATCGACACTTCCCGATGCAGAAAAGGAGGAAGTGTGTTGACGACGATGTCCGGCTTCTGCTCCAGCACCATCTCCTGATAGTTCGCATAAGCCTTCACACCGTACTGCTCCGCCGCTTGTTCGGCCCGCTCCCGCACAATATCCGCCACGCCGACGAGCTCGAGCTGCTCCAGCTTCTCAATCGCCTTCAGATGACCGCCCGAAATATTGCCGGTTCCGATCACACCGATTTTGTATCTCATTGTTCGCACAACCTTTCAACGCCAGCTTATCAGTCCTATAACAATTGTAGAGTTGCCCGAACGCAGGGACAAGTCGATTAATTGTCTTTTTACCGCAGGAAGAATAAGTTCCCCCGCCGAGGACAACCTAGCCCCAAGCCCAGCCCCTGCTCCTTGCCAAACCGTCCGTTAACCGAACAAGCCAACCAACAAAAGGAGACTCCACGCATGCGCATGCCAAGCAGCCACAGCTACTGCCACACATTCCGTCGTGCTCCACGTAAGTATCGTACCGCCTTGTCCTTTATCCTAACAATCGCCGTACTGCTAGCCGCTAGCTCAACCTCCAACTCAGTCACAGCAGCACCTTCCCAAGAGGCGCAAGTGTTCGACATCAAATTGGGCAAAATCGTCCATACGTTCCCCAATACGCCAGAGCTCAGGCTGGAAGTGGAAAAATGGATAGGCTCCATCGAGGGATTGGTTGCCGCCGTCAACCCGGAGCCGTTAGAGGGGGTCATTATCCGTATCCCGTTGAACCCGGTGCTCCAGATCAACAACGAATGGCTCCGAAACCGAGCCGTGCAAGCCTTCCTGTTCGTAAGCCATTCGACTGTCGACAAACCGGCGCTGCTGCTTCTGGACGAACAAGAGCAACCGATGGTGTACAGGCTGAAAATGAGCGCAGGACCGTTCCTCGACCAGTACGGCCTTCGACGCTACTTGGACTCCGGCATGGTCAGTAATAATCCGACAAATATGTAGATGTTCTAGGAACCAGCAGCTCCAGCATCTCGATCGTACGCGCCTCCGCCTTCAACCGCCCGAACCGATGAAGCGCGGAAGGTCGTTTGTACCCCATCAGCATGGCTGTTAGCGTCCCGATGTCGCAGGCGAACTGCAGCTCCGGCGATGCGTCGACCTCCCCTTCAACATCAACTCGCTTAACAGCCGCCCGACCATCCGCCGCTACAGCCCACTCAAAACAACCGTCGTTCCACGGTGCTTGCCGATCCGTTATTTTTACCTGCAAGCTAACGCTTTCGCCGACCCCTTCAAATCGATACAACCCCAAAAACCCGGCCACATCCACAAGCCTCGCCATAAAATAAGGTGTTGTGACCATCCGAGCGTCGGGATTGTCCAGCAGGAAAGGAAGCGGATCGTCGGCAGGCACTTTCAACGTGATCGTCTGAAACATCGAATCGTGATGGACGATAAACTTCCACAAGCCGGCCCAAGCGTCCATATCCAACCAGATCAGTTCGCCGATTTTCATCTGGCGGTTTTTCATTTCATATAACATGTACCCGCGCGCCCGGCCTTCACCGTCCCGATACACGACAGCCTGCCCTTTCTTTTGCCGGAACACAAAATACTTCCACCACCGCGCATCCCGAGCCAGCATGCCGTTATATTGCGCCGCGTAAGCCTCGTAGATCCCGCTCAGCAGCTCCGGGTCTCGAGCCACTCGTGTCATCGTACCGGAAGCCTCAAGCCCCTTGGGCAAATGCGAAGCATCCAGCTCGTACTCGACATAGTCGATGTACAGCTCCCACCCATACTTGCGATAAAACGAAATGGCAAACGGATGCAAACAAGAGATCGTCCGCCCTTCCGCTTTCATCACTTCCAGCCCTTTGCGCAGCAGCCTGGCCACCATCCCCTGCCGCCTGAATTCCGGCCAAGTCGCCACACTCGCCACGCCGCCCATCGGAATCGGTTGACCGTTGATGTAGAGCTGCAGCGGGTGAATCGTCATTTTTGCCGCCATTTTGTCCCCGACGAAGCAGCCCCAGATAGAGCCCGGCAACGTGAATGATTTCCGTTCGGCGCGTTCCTCCTCGGTCAGTTCATATTGAAAGGCGAAGCAGGACAAATCCAAGCTCTCATCCAGCTCATCCTCTCGCAACGGCCGTATGACTTCCTTCCATTCCATCTCCATCCTTCTTTTCTCCTCTCTACTCAAAAATAAGCCAAAAGTCATGCGAGCGGGTAAAATCCGCCCCTTCCGAACTTCTTTTTTCCGACAAAACCTGACAACGCACATCGTCAATCGAAAACATAACGCCGAAAAACCCGAAGGATCTACGACAAAGGGCCCACACTGCTGTTTTCCGATCGTTCATGGCCCACAACTGGTAATATTTACAGCTTAATTTACCAAAATTAACTATGGTATATTCAGGCTGAAATGCTGTCCAAATCATACCAATTATTTAACGATGAAAAGGAGACTGCTAGCTGAATGAAATCCAAATCGATCCTCTTGACGCTGCTGCTGGCTTTGCTGCTTACCGTCTCCCCGATGCAAGCAGGAGCGGCCTACTCGATTCCCGTCGAGCAAATTACCGTTGTGGCCACGGTCAATTTCCGAGAAGCTCCTTCCACAGCCGGCGAACGTATCCGCTATTTGCAAAAAGGGGAAACGCTTACACTGTTAACACGCGTAAACGCCAGCTGGCTGCAAGCCCGCGATGAGAACGGCGTGACCGGGTACGTCTCCTCGTCCAGCCAGTATGTATCGCTCCAAACCGTCCTGTTGTACCCGGAGCCGAACGGCCGTATTGTGAGCTCGGTTTCTTTTCGGGAAGCTCCTTCTACGGAAGGAACCCGCACTCGCTACCTGCAAAAAGGCGAGCCGGTATGGATCCTGGAGCAGGTGAACGCCTACTGGTACAAAATCGCCGACAACAACAGCATAATCGGATACATAAGCACGAGCGACAAGTATGTGGACAGTGCGTTTGCACCTGCTGCTCCGGCTCCAGCACCAACGCCGACGCCTACACCAACTCCGACACCGACGCCGAAACCAACGCCGACGCCAACACCGAAACCAACACCAACGCCGACACCGAAACCAACGCCAACACCGACACCGAAACCAACGCCGACGCCAACACCAACACCGACACCGAAACCAACGCCGACACCGAAACCAACACCAACACCGACACCAACGCCAACACCGACTCCTAAGCCAACTCCGGCGCCTGAACCGAATGGTACGGTTGTGAGCTCCGTTTCGTTCCGCGAAGCGCCTTCTACGGACGGTACGCGTATCCGCTACCTGCAGAAGGGCGAGTCGATATGGATTAAGGAGAAGGTCAACGCCTACTGGTACAAAATCACCGATAGCAAAAACGTAGTCGGATACGTCAGCACCGATACCAAATACATAAGCACGACCTACATGCCGCCTACACCGCCTCCGATCGACCCATCGGCCGCCGCCAAGAAAGTGATCGACGCCGGCCTGAAATATTTGGGCACGCCTTACGAATTCGGCTCCGACCGGAGCGATACGTCGACGTTCGATTGCTCCGACTTTGTCCGGCAAGCGTTTCTCGACGGGATTCAACTGAAGCTGCCGAGCGACTCCAAAGCCCAAGGCAACTACGTCAAGGAGCATAATGCGATCCAGACCGACTGGCGCCAGCTGCAACCGGGCGATTTGCTCTTTTTCATGGATTACATGGGGTCCAAAGCTTCCGATTATGCCGGTGTCGACAAGTCGAAAGAAATCATTTCCCACGTAGGCATCTATATGGGCGAAGGAAAAATGCTGCATACCTATTCCGTCAGCTCAGGAGGCGTTCGTGTAGATTCGATCGCAGGCACCGCCTGGGAGCACCGGTACTTGTTCGGGGGCAGCACACTGCCCTAAACAGCACGTCCAGTACGCATATTATGGACAACCAGTAGACATTAGCGGAAAAACTGGGCCTTTACCCTAGGGCATCTGTCCAGTCTCACCGGCTCAAACTGCATATGATGCATTATCTGGAATCCGAAAGGAGGATGCGATCATGGGTGCAGTTGGTGGATTTGGATTTGGAAATTGTATTGGCATAATTTTGGTTCTGTATATCCTGCTGGTGATCATAGTTTGCTCCGGTTGGTGCTAATCTGAGGCCTTCGAATGCCTCCCTGGGAAAAGGCATACCACAAGCCGCAAGCGGCTTGCCGGTATGCCTTTTTTCCTGTGGACGGGGGAGATCAGCTATAGCCTGATGATCCGTACGACGGCGCCCGGCTGCACGCCTTCCCCTCCGGGAGGGACGACGATCAGGCATTCGGCCTCGCGCAGCGATAGAAGGTCGCTCGACTTGTTCCCGGCGCAAGGCATCGCATAGACGCGCCCGCCATTCAGCCGGAGCTTCGCGCGTACATAGCGCTCGAGGGCGATGCCTTTGATCGGGGCGCCGTCCAGTATCGCTTCTTCGTAAAGCTGGAGCGGTGCAGGCGGGCCGGGATGCGTCGATGAAAGCGACAATTGGGCCGCTGTCGCTCGCGGCTCGCCCAGCAGGCTTTGCAACGCCGGCCGCACGAGCAGCCGAAAACCGACCAAGCAGGCGCCGGGATTGCCCGACAGCGCGATGAGCAGACGGTCGTTCCTGCAGCCGGCGGTCGTCGGACTGCCGGGGCGCATCTGCACCTTGTTGAACAGCAGCCGGCCGCCCCAGGTATCGAACAGGTCGACCATCACATCATGGTCGCCTACCGAGACCCCGCCGCTCGTTAACAGCATGTCGTACTCACCCGAGTCGAGCGCCTGCCGCACGACGGGCAGCACGTCCTCCAGGCGGTCGGATACCGCCTGGAGCTGCTCAGCTTCGCCGCCGGCCTCGGCGACGAGCGACGCCAGCATCGCCGAGTTGCTGTCGCGGATGCGGCCGGGCGCCAGCGGCGAAGGCGCATCCACCGGCAGCAGCTCGGCGCCGGTGGCGAGCACGGCGACGCGCGGCCGGCAGCGCACGGCGACGCGGGCGTGGCCGAGCGACGCCAGCACGGCGAGCTCGCCCGCGCCAAGCGGCGTG
>NZ_BIMA01000055.1 GCF_004000845.1 Paenibacillus koleovorans NBRC 103111 | reverse complement strand
GGTCGCCTTTGAAATCTTGTGCCCACCTTAACCTATTCCATCCAAGGCACAAGATTTCAACAGCGATCGTAACCTAGCTGCCTGCCCTCCCCACGCGCCAAACTGTACTCTAACGCCACATAACTTGTGAATTAACCCCCGGATAGGTAATATTAAAGTAATTTATAGAAGCTGGAGCTGAATGAACCGATGGAACGATTGCAAAAAGTGCTGGCGCATGCCGGCGTCGCCTCTCGACGGAAGTGCGAGGAATACATAACGGCCGGACGCGTGCAAGTGAACGAGATCACCATTACCGAGCTAGGGGCCAAGGTGGACCCCCTTGCCGATGTCATCACCGTGGACGGCAAGCCGATCAAACAACAGACGCTTGTCTACTACGTGCTGAATAAGCCGAAAGGCGTCATCACCAGCATCACCGACCCTGAAGGCCGCCAAACTGTGGCCGACTACACCAAGAGCATCGCCGAGCGGGTGTACCCGGTAGGCCGGCTGGACTATGACAGCGAGGGGCTGCTGCTGCTCACGAACGACGGCGAGCTGGCGAACCTGCTCACCCATCCGAAGCATCACGTGCCGAAGACGTATCAAGTCACCGTCGAAGGGACGCCGCATGGAACTTTAATGGACAAGCTGCGCAATGGCATCAAACTCGAAGACGGCATGACGGCACCCGCTGAAGTGGAATATCAGGACGTCAATCCGGAGAGAAAAGAAGCGGTTATCACCATCACCATCTATGAGGGGCGCAACCGCCAGGTGCGCCGGATGTTCGATGCGATCCATTTTCCCGTTCAACGGCTTAAGCGCATTCAGTTCGGCTCCCTGCAATTGGACGGACTGCCTCGAGGCAAGACTCGCAAGCTGACGCCGGCCCAAGTAAAAGAGCTTCGCGACAGCGTTTTAGAGTCACATAATGTTCATAAAGGAACGGATTAGGAAGCGGCCAAGTTCGCTATAATGGATTCAGGGCGGCGACGCCTGCGGAATTCTCAAGTTTGAAGGTGATGAGTGATGGGCAACAATAGGAAACGGATCCAAATCATCATTTTTATCGCCGTATTGCTGATTGGCGGTTATACGATCGGGAGCAGCTTGTTTTCCAAGGATCCGATTCCGCGGGAAGGGAGTACCGCTCCTGCTTTTACGTTAATGGGGGCTGACGGGAAGAACCACTCGCTGTCGGATTACAAGGACCGTGTCGTGCTCGTCAATTTCTGGGGCAGCTGGTGCGAGCCGTGCTACAAGGAAATGCCCGCGATCCAGAGCCAGTACGCCAAGTGGCAGGACAAAGGCTTGGTCGTGCTCGGACTCAATCTGGACGAAAGCCCGATAACCGTGCAGAACTTCGGCCGACAGTACGGCTTGACGTTTCCGCTCCTGTTCGACAACGAATTGCGAATGAGGGATCGCTACCGTGTTGTGAGCTATCCGACTTCGTTCTTCATAGGTAGGGACGGGAAGATCGAGAAAATTCACGTAGGCGAGATGACGGAAGCGTTCATCGAGCAGACGCTGACAGCCATACTGAATAAGTGACGGAAGGGAGCAGGGACGGGTGATCAGCAACACGAAATGCGAATGCGGCCATCAGAACCATGTCGGTACGGTGCTGTGCGAGTCTTGCGGCAAGCCTTTGTTCGAAGATACGAGCGAAGAAGTGCTGGAGATGCGTTATGACGGGGTGGCGCGTCGGTCGCAGAAAGCGAATCCTTCCTGGCTGGACAAAGTGTGGAACTTTTTCAGCTCGGTGAAGGTGGCCATTTATTTGATTTTAGCCACATTGGTCGGGGCGGCGTTCGGAACGATTTATCCGCAGGAGAATACGTTTCTGAACATCGATCCGGCCGTCTACTACGAGCAGACATACGGTACGCTAGGCGCGATTTATTATACTTTGGGATTGTCCGACACATACGGCTCTTGGTGGTTTATCGGGCTGCTGGTCATGATCGGCACCTCGCTCGTCATCTGCAGTCTGGACCGCGTGCTGCCGCTGTATCGGGCGCTCAGCAAACAGCAAATCCGCAAGCATATGCAATTTCTGCGGAGACAGCGCGTGACGTTCGCCACGGAGCTGGCATTCGCTGCGACAGCCGGAGCCGATGCCGCGCAAGCAGACAAGCCCGCCGAACAATGGATCGAGAAGCTGGCCGTTCAACTGCGCAAGAAGCATTACCGGGTGCATACAGACGGGACGGCGCTGCTTGCGGAGAAACATCGTTTCAGCCGTTGGGGGCCTTACATCAATCACATCGGACTTATTATTTTCTTGCTGGCCGTACTGGCGAGAGGCATTCCGGGCTGGAGCATGGATCATTACATGGGCTTCGTCGAAGGACAGCCTTTGCAAATTCCGGATACGAGCTACTATTTGAAAAACGAGCAATTCCAGGTTGTCTACTATGAGGAACACGAGATGACCGAGCAATTCCGCCAGCGCAACCAGACGATCCCGAAGACGTTCGAGACGAAGGCGGTGCTCTACGAATGCCTGAGCAATTGCGGCAGCAAGACGGGGGAGCCGGTGCTGAAGGAAGTGGCGCGGCATGACATTCTCGTGAACAAACCTCTCAATTACAAAGGTTTATTGGCCTACCAGTTCGACTTCTCGGAGACGCCGCAGCTCATCTCGGTCTCGCCGATGCTCAAGAACAAGAAGACCGGCGAGCAATTCGGCCCGATCAAGCTGCAAATGAAAAACCCGTCGACCGAATACACGGCCGGCCCTTACAAGCTCTCTCTGCGGGGCTACTTCCCGGATTTCGGGCTCGATGCCAAAGGGCTGCCGATGACGAAGTCCAACGAGTCGAACGCGCCGGCCTTCATCTTCTCCATGTCAGGACCGGACATGCCGAAGGAAGGGCAGAGCTACATTTATTTCCCGCGGGAGATCGACAAGGTTAACTTCCGGCAGGACGAGATCAACGGAGCAATCGGCGGCAACTGGGAAATTTCCGCGAACTCGATGAACGATGTGGAAATCGCCAACTACACGAGCTACTTGAACATTCGGGTCGACAAGGCGCTGCCTTACATCTGGATCGGTTCGGCCATCTTCATCATCGGCGTTGTCATGGGCCTCTACTGGCAGCATCGCCGCATCTGGCTCCGGATTGACGGCGGCAATCAAGTGACGCTCGGAGCCCATACGAACAAAAACTGGTACGGCCTTCGGAACGAAACCGCCTCCGCCTTGCGCGCGATCGGGCTGGATACGGACCCGAAGCAGCTTGCGAATGAGGTGAGGTCGTCGTGACATTAGAGTCGGTCAGCAGCACGTTTTTATTGTTTTCATTTATTTTCTATTGCTTGTCGTTCGGGATATTCGTCATCTCGATTACCGGCAAACGGTTCAGCGCACGCGAGCCTCACGAGCATGTACGGCTGTGGAGCCGCATTGCGTTCGGGGTGGCGGTGCTCGGGCTCGTCACGCACATCACGTTCTTCTTCACTCGTTGGGCGGCGGCCGGTCGCATCCCGACGAGCAACATGTTCGAATTCATGACGTTCCTGGCCATGATGACGATGGTCGCCTTCATTATCGTCTACTTAATTTATAAGCAACCGGTGCTCGGTGTGTTCGCGATGCCGGTCGGCTTCATCATCCTGGCTTATGCATCGGTATTCCCTCATGATATCCAACCGCTCATTCCGGCGTTGCAAAGCTATTGGCTGAAAATTCACGTGACGACTGCGGCCGCGGGGGAGGCGTTCTTCGCGGTTGGATTTGCCGCCGGCCTGATGTACTTGATTCGGGTGGTAGACTACAAGGAAGACAGCGCGAAGTCACGTCGGGAACGCCGCGGTGTAGAGTTTACCATTTTCACCGTGCTGCTGATTGTGTCGTTCATTGTCGGCGTCTTTGCTTTCAAAGGCATCGGCTATGAGGCGCAATTCAGCCGGGAAGTGGTCCAGATCGATAAAGCCGGTCAAGAAGTAACGGCGACGGAATTCGTCGACTACGTACTGCCGCCGATTGTGAAGCCTTACAACAGCAATTTGGTGAAGATGGATTCGTTCCTCGGGGTGGACAAGCCGCTGCTGACCGCTCCGTCTTGGATGAACGGAGTGAATGCCGGCCGCAAGCTGAACACGGTCATCTGGTCGTTCATCATCGCCGGCGTCCTGTACGGCTTGGCGCGTCTCGTGCTGCGCAAGCCGATCGGCGCCGCGATCAACCCGGTGATGCAAGGGATGGACGCCGAAGATTTGGACGAGATCAGCTACCGCGCGATTGCGATCGGATTCCCGGTCTTCACCCTCGGAGCGCTCGTGTTCGCGATGATCTGGGCGTCGGAGGCTTGGGGCCGCTTCTGGGGCTGGGATCCGAAGGAAGTATGGGCGCTTATCACATGGCTATTCTATACCGCCTACCTGCATTTCCGCTTGTCCCGCGGCTGGCACGGCCGCAAGTCGGCCTGGATGTCGGTCATCGGCTTTATTATCGTTATGTTTACGCTTATCGGAGTGAATCTGATCATTGCCGGGCTGCATTCCTATGCCGGCGTCTAGCAAGAGAGCTCAAGCTCAAAGGAGGTCAAGCTCATGTCGGAGATGAAAGCGAACATCTTGATCGTGGACGATGAGGAACGAATTCGCCGCCTGCTGCGCATGTATTTGGAGAAGGAAGGCTTCTCGATCGAGGAGGCGGAGGACGGCGAGTCGGCTCTCGCCAAGGCGGTGGACAAGGATTTCGATCTCGTGCTGCTCGATCTGATGCTGCCGGGGATGGACGGCATCGAGGTATGCACCCGGCTGCGCCAAGTGAAGGCGACGCCGGTCATCATGCTGACCGCGAAGGGCGAAGAGGCGAATCGCGTGCAAGGGTTCGAGGTAGGCGCCGACGATTATGTCGTGAAGCCGTTCAGCCCGCGCGAGGTGATCTATCGGGTCAAGGCGATTCTTCGCCGCTCCTCGGCGACGGCGTATTTGGCCAAAGAGACGCTCAATACGAGCAACAATATCGTGTTCCCGAACTTGCTGATCGAGCATGACGCTCACCGGGTTACGGCGGGCGGTCAAGAAGTCGCGCTGACGCCAAAGGAATACGAGTTGCTGCATTACTTGGCTTCTTCGCCGGACAAAGTGTTCTCGCGCGAGGATTTGCTGAAGGATGTATGGAACTATGAGTTTTTTGGCGACTTGCGGACTGTCGATACGCATGTGAAGCGGCTGCGCGAGAAATTGAACAAAGTGTCCGCGGATGCCGCCTCCATGATCACAACGGTGTGGGGCGTCGGATACAAGCTCGAGGTGCCTAAATAACGTGAGACTGTGGAAAAGCGTCGTAGGCAAGCTATGGATGACGATCATCGCGTTGGTCGCAGTTGTGCTGCTGATAAACGGGATTTTCATGGGGCAATTTCTAAATACGAGCTTCGCGAATTCGAAAGACCAGGAGGTCAGTTTGCAAAAACTGGCCTCCAAAGTGTCTGTGGACTTAGGCAACCATACGGACGACGTCAGCTACATGAACGCCGTCAATGAGCTGCTGGCGGCGCAGGATGCCGCCGCCGTCGTGCTGGACTCCAAGCTGAGCGAGCGGTTCTCCGCTCCTGGGACGATGCAACTGCCGATATTCAAGGCGATCGACATTTTCACACAAGACGATCTGAATGCCGTGCTCAAGGGCGAGCCGAAGAAACGCATTTTCATCGATCCGCAGAGCGGCAAACGGTTTCTGGCCGTTGCCGTGCCCCAGCCTGATATGCCGGGCGGCGTCGTGCTCATTTATCAATCGCAGATGACGCTCAGCTATACGCAAGCCTACTTCCGGAACTTATTTTTAATCGCAGGCGTAGTTGGTTTTCTGCTCACCACCTTGTTCGCGTTTTTCCTCTCGAGCCGGATTACGCAGCCGCTCTTGCAGATGAAAAAAGCGGCCGACTTCATCACGATGGGGGAATACCGGACCCGAGTTCCGGCAAGCTCCAGCGATGAGATCGGCGAGCTGGCGAAGGCGTTCAATCATATGGCCGGCCGCCTCGACGAGACGATCCATGCGCTTAATCATGAGAAGGAGCATCTCGCCAGCGTGCTGCGAAGCATGACGGACGCGGTCGTGACGCTAGACGCCAAAGGAGCCGTCATCCTGACGAACCCGAAGGGCGAGAAGCTCGTGCAGGAATGGAGAGAGTTGGGCTGGTCCGAGGATGCCGGCGGGGCCGTGCCTGCGCCGCTTCAGCCGTTGTACGACGCGGTGCTGCAGGAGGGACGGGAGAAGGTGTCCACGATACAGGTACGCGCCGCCGTCTATTCCGTTGTGATGGCCCCCTTGTACTCCGGAGAGGCTCTGCGCGGCGCTGTAGCGGTACTGCGCGACGTGTCGGAGGAGTTCAAGCTCGACAAGCTGCGCAAAGACTTCGTCGCCAACGTCTCGCACGAGCTGAGGACGCCGCTCTCGATGCTCCAAGGCTATAGCGAGGCGCTCCTCGACGACATCGCTTCCACGCCGGAGGAGCGACATGACATCGCTCAGGTGATCCATGACGAGTCGCTGCGGATGGGCCGGCTCGTGCAGGATTTGCTCGATCTGGCCCGTATGGAAGCCGGCCATCTCGAGATGCAGTTCGGGCCGGTCGATCTGAATGCGCTCGTGAGCCGCGTGCAGCGCAAGTTCTCGGTGCTCGCCAGGGACAAAGGGTTGCAGCTGCTCGTCCGCTTCGAGCCCGATCGGCTCGAGCTGCAGAAGGGCGACGAGGACCGGCTCGAGCAAGTGTTCACCAACTTGTTGGACAACGCCATTCGTCACAGTACTTCAGACGGGCATGTGGAAATAAGAGCGGTCGAGCAGAAGAGCGCGGGAGGGAACCCGATGTTGCTGCTGCAGGTAAGAGACGAAGGGCAAGGGATTCCGCAGGAGGATTTGCCCTATATATTCGAACGGTTCTACAAGGCGGATAAAGCTCGAACGCGGGGAAGCGCCGGCTCCGGCGGTACAGGACTCGGTCTGGCTATCGTGAAGAACATCGTGGAGGCGCATCAAGGCACGATTTCGGCCGAAAGCGAGAAGGGCAAGGGGACGACATTTTCCATCACCATTCCTAATCATTCCGCATAGGAAAAAAGGATTTTTCCGATAACTGGATCGGAAAAATCCTTTTTTGTTGAAACAACCGAATTAATCTTGTTAATCGTGGAACATCTTAAGCCTGCGCAGCACCCTGCACAATGTAGCTTACAGGACGATCTCGCGTACGCGCTTCAGCTCCGGCAGCTTGCCGAGCTCGTCGAGCACATGCTTCGGCGTATGCTTGTCGATCGTAAGCAGCATAACGGCCGAGCCGCCCATGTCCGTCCGGCCCACTTGCATCGTCGCGATGTTGACGTCGTTGTTGCCGAGCAGCGTGCCGACTTTCCCGATAATGCCGGGTTTGTCGTTGTGCGAGATGAGCAGGATGTTGCCCTCCGGCGCGATGTCGACCGGGTAAGGGCCGAAGCGTACGATCCGCTCGCCGTAGCCCGCCAGCATCGTGCCGGACAACCAGCGCTCTTCGTCCTTCGTCTTGAGCGTGACGGTAACCATGTTCGCGAATGTCTGAACGGTCGAAGCTTTCTCGACGACGACGTTCACGTCGCGCTGTTTCGCTAGATGGGTTGCATTTACAATGTTCACTTGCTCTTTGCCGAGGTGATGCGACAGCACGCCCTTCAGCACGAAACGAGTGAGCGGATTCGTATCGAATTCGGCGATATCGCCGGAGTAATGAATTTTGATTTCTTGCACGGCGCCTTCGGTAATTTGGGCCAGCGCAAGGCCCAGCTTCTCGCACAGGTTGAAGTACGGTTGAATTTTGTTCAGCACTTCCGCGGCGATCGGCGGCATGTTCACGGCGTTCTTGAATGGCGCGTCGCGCAAAATATTCAGCACCTGCTCGGATACGTCGATCGCAACGTTCTCTTGTGCCTCTACCGTAGAGGCGCCCAAGTGAGGCGTCACGACGATCTTGGTATGTGCCAGGAACGGATGATCCGGACGCGGCGGCTCTTCCTCGAACACGTCGAAGGCGGCGCCGGCTACAATCCCTTCGTCGATCGCTTCGACCAGCGCCAGCTCGTCGATGATGCCGCCGCGGGCGCAGTTGACGATGCGCATGCCGCGTTTCATGATGTCGAACTGCGGCTTCGAGATCATGTGACGCGTCTCGGGAGTGAGCGGCGTATGCACCGTGATGAAATCCGCGTTGCGAATAATCTCTTCCACGCTGGACAGCTTGATCCCCATCTTGGAGGCGCGCTCCTCGCTCATGAACGGGTCGTAGCCGAGGATCGTCATGCCGAACGCAATCGCTCGCTTCGCCACTTCGGTGCCGATCCGGCCGAGGCCGAGCACGCCGAGCGTCTTGTTGCGGAGCTCGACGCCGAGGAACGACTTGCGGTCCCAGACGCCTTCGACCGTCTTGCGGTAAGCCTGCGGGATGTGGCGGGCGAGTGCCATCATCATGGCGAAGGTATGCTCGCAGGTCGTGATCGTATTGCCGTCCGGAGCGTTGATGACGACGATGCCGCATGTCGTGGCGGCGTCAAGATCGATATTGTCGACGCCGACACCGGCGCGGCCAATCACCTTCAAATTCGTGCCGGCCTCCATAATCCGCTTCGTCACGCGCGTCTGGCTGCGTACGAGCAGCGCGTCGTAACCGCCGATAATGGCGACGAGCTCATCTTCGCTCAGTCCCGTTTTCTTGTCCAACACCACGTCGGCTGCATCCGTTAATTGCTGCAAGCCGTGATCGCTTATTGCATCCGATACTAACACTTTGTACATGCTGTGATTGCCTCCCTGAAAATGTAATAAGAAATCGCAAAAAAACTCTCGAACTCCATACGACGACTAGGACGTATGAAGGGACGAGAGTTTGGTTCGCGGTGCCACCCTAATTTGCCGGTTTGCTTGCGCAAGCGGCCTTAGCCGGTTGGGATCATGGTCATGCCGATCGCAACCGAACAAGAGATAACGGTCTTGGGACCGACCTCGCTTCGTTCGCCGAGAGGCGAGTTTTCGCGAGGTGGCTCGGGAGTGGAAAGGATAAGATCAGCTACCGGTTCGCAGCGTCCACCGGCTTTCTGCAAGATGATCATTTATCGGAGTCTCCGTCACAGCCAATAACGAGTTCAACTTTGTTACCTACTGTACCATGCGGGTTTCGCGCTGTCAATCATTTAAAGACATATTTGTGACAACAATTCCCCGCGCTCTCCCATTCGTCAAACAATCTTCACAATTGCGCCGGGAACGGGTGGAACGTTCTTTTTACCGGCTGCGGCTTGTTGAACAATGGCTTCATTTTCGCTATTGTTACTGTATAAGCATACGCCAGTTTACACAAAAGAAAAAATCCCGCAGCCAGGAAGGCGGCAGGAAGGCGGAGAAACCAAAAGATGAGCTATGCGTATATTTCACCAAAGGCGTTTCACGAGAAGCTTAACGCCTGGTCGCCCGAACAGGGAATGATCGTCGACGTACGAGAGCGCTACGAATGGGACTATTACCATCTCGATGAGAGTATCCTGATGCCGATGAACACGATCCCCGGCCGTCTGGAGGAGCTTTCTCGCGAAGGACAGCTGTTCATTATTTGTGCGCACGGTGTCCGCAGCGAGACGGTCAGTCATTTCCTCGCCGAGCGGGGGTTCGACAACGTCGTCAACGTGAACGGCGGCATGGCGGCGTTCGCCGAGCTGCGAGGCTTCCAATACGACTAGTTTCGGGCTCAGGGCTCCGCGAAGAATGGCAGCTGGGGCAAGGTCTCGCCGTTGTAATATTTCAGCTTGCTCTGGATGAAGTCGCCTTGACGAACGGCATTCGTGCCGAGCAGCATGTCGACAATGGCGGAGATGTCGTTCAGATTCATTTTCTTGGCTTGTCCGGATGCGATCAGCTCTTCGATGCGCGACGTGATGTCTTGCGGATAGACCGGAGCGAACCACCGGCTGTTCAGCACCAGGTTGGCGGAGGCATTGTTCTTGACGATGAGGCTCATACCCGCCCATTCCTTGACTGTTAGCGGCGTCTTGGATAGCGATTCCAGTCCAGGAATTTTCGGCTCCATCGTTTCATTCCACTTGGTCATGGCGGTGTAGAACTGCTGCTGTCCTTGCAGGGCGAACCGTTTCGCTTCCGTCAGGAAGGCGTCTTTATCCAGCTCCGCGACTAATGCGGTCGGCGCCATTCCGTTCGCCTTGCTCTGGTATTTCTGCAGCGTGTCGGCGAACAGCTGCAAGCTTTTCATGTAGTTTTGCTGGGCTTCCACTAACAGAGGCGACGAGCTCGACATGGCAACCTTGGAAGCGGTGTTTACCTTTTGCGAAGCCAGACGGCTCAAGTCCTTCATCACATCGGACGGATCCAGCGAAGGGGACGTTTGCTCCAGCCGCTTCAGCTGCTCGAACCATTTGAGCTGGAACTCCCGATAGGGCGACAGCACCGAGTGATAGAACGAGACCAAATACTGTTGATCGTAGGCGCCTGGAATACGTGCCGCTTCTTCTTGGTTTTTCATGATGACGGCATATTTGGCTTCCGTTTTCTCGCGGCCGATTTTGACTCCATAGAAAAACGCCCCGGCAATACAGACAAGCAAAAACACAGTGAAGAGCGAAAATAAATAATCCGCGCGGTTGAGTCGTCTTTCCATAAAATAGCTCCTTGTACAGTGTCGTAAACTAGTATAGGGGAATTTTTCCGAAAAGGGAACCGTGCAAACATAGGAGCGGCATGAAAAAATTCAACTTCAAGCAAATCAAGTTCCGTGTCGTGAAGGCGCAGGAGCTGACGGATCAACTGCTGATCCTGAATTTATACGTCACGCAAGTCCTTACATTAATTGTCGGCATCGCGATTCTATTTTTTCAGTCTCGCAATCCGATTCATTTGTTCCGGCTGCCGGAAGGGGCGGAGTTCGCGCTATGGGGTGTCCTATTCGCGGCTGTCGTGCTTGGAGTGGACGCGTTAATAGGGCGCTTCGTGCCGGAGGAAGTGACGGATGACGGAGGCATCAACCAGCTGCTGTTCGGCAAACGAGCCTTGTGGCATATCGCGGTGATTTCGTTCATCGTGTCCGTCTGCGAGGAGCTGTTGTTTCGAGGAGCGATCCAGCATGCGTTCGGGCCATACTGGACCAGCATCCTGTTCGCGGCCATCCATATCCGCTATTTGAAGCATTGGCTGATGACCGGCCTGGTCTTTAGTATCAGTTATGGCCTAGGCTGGATCTATATTCAGACTAATACCCTATGGACACCGATAGTCGCCCATTTTATTATAGATTTTGTGATGGGATGCATAATTCGTTATGGGAGGAAAAGCTAGATGACGGGGGACTCCAAGCATACGGTCTTGGGCTCTATGGATCGACTGGAAACGGTTAGCGAAGACGAGAGAAGGCTGCCGCCCAGGAGGGTGATTCACCCTCACGATCCCGCCAAGTGGAGCCGCTGGTTTCATTTCAGCCTGGTGCTGCTGCTGTTTGTGCTGATTGCAGGTATGGTCGTGTGGTACAAGGTGTATATGGTAGATCTATAGCGCTATAGCAACCGTCCTGCTGGGGCGGTTTTTTTGATGAATCGCCTTAGTGAACGCCTTGAATCGTTCTCGGATCAACAAATGAATAGCCCCGCTCCTCCAGACGGGTTAGCAGCTCGTCAAGCGCTTCGGCCGTCCAGGGAAGCTCATGCATGAGAATGTTGCTCCCGAAGTGAAGCTGCTCCAGCACGCGCTGGATGACGGCAGGAGGGGTCTGGTACTTGGCGACCCAATCCTCGGAGCCGTTCGACCAAGTCATATACAGCAACCCTTCTTCCTTCGCGCGCTGGCGTACGTAGTCGCTGCCCGATCCATAGGGAGGCCTGAAAAATACCGGCTTTTCGCCAATCAACGCTTGCACCTGCTCCTGTACGTCCCGAATTTGCTTGTCGACGACTTCGGGCTTCTCCAGCTTCAGGTCGATATGATCCCACGAATGGTTGCCGATCACTTGTCCCCGCTCATGCAACAGCTTCAGCAGATCCGGATTCTGCTTGACGCGATAGCCATTGACGAAAAAAATCGCCTTCGCTTTATGTTTGTCCAGCGTCGCCAGCAGCTTCTCGTTCAGCTCCCGATCCTTCGGACCGTCGTCGAACGTAAGCAGCACCACTTTTTTGTTGCCGTTCGGGTCGAGGGGCACGACGTCATAGTTCGCGTTCAGTCGATACTCCGCTCGTGGCGTCGGCGACGGGCTTGCCGAAGCCAGTGGAGTGGGAGTGGGAGTGGGGGTGGGTGAAGCTGCAGGCGTCGAGGAAGACAGCTGTACAAGAGCAGGCAACGGGGATGCGTGGATTATAGTGGAAGCCGGAGTCTGGTCAGCGCTGTCGGTATATCCTGAACAGCCTGCAAGCAGGACCGCAGCACCGGCTATTATCATCAGCTTTCTTAAGTAGCTCATCTGATCACTCCATCCTGAACGAGTAGCTTTTTCTTATTTTATCACGCGCGAATTTCCGTTAGCCCCCGTACAGCTTCCTATTTTTATCAGGCATGTCCGGCATCCGAAGCGCGAACACTACTGACGAAACGCCATTTTACCACGATAGGAGGAGACCAGGATGAGGTTCGGTTCGTTTCTGCTGGGCGGTCTCGTCGGCGCCGGCGCCATTATGTTCTGGAACCGCCGGGGCAAACATATGACGTTCGCGGCGATTTCCCATCAAGCGGACAGGATGATGGACAACATGAAGGACAAGGGCAATCAAGTCCGCCGGGCGGCATCGCACAAAATGGACAAGCTCGACAAAATCGAGCCCGAGATCGGGGACGGCTTGGATCAAGTCAAAGCATTCGTCGACGGCGATCCGGAGCTGAAGAAGCAAGTGGACGAAATGATCCACAGCCAAGCACACTAGCGCAGTCCGGCTAATTTAGGCTCGATTTCCTTTCCTTAACCGCAAGCAGCAAATCCGAATTCCTTGGATCCGGGGAGTTCGGATTTTTTTTATGCAAGCTCGTATCTAGCGTGAATTTCCGTCATACATATGTTCAGACCTCCCTTAATACCATACGGATCCTCACTTTTTTTCGTGCAATGAAGTGAAAAAAATGATAACATACATAATACAAGCCTGATCTTTCGTTCACCATTCTTTCTACGATTTCATAATCTGTTAATAATCAGATATGGAGAGGGAGGTCCTGTCATGAAGATCGAACGATTGAGCGTGGATAAGATAAGGATTTTCCTAACTTTCGACGACTTGAAAGAGCGAGGCATCCAGAAGGAAGACATGTGGCGCGAAATCCCGAAGGTGCACGAGCTATTCAGCGAAATGATGGAACAAGCCTATACAGAACTAGGATTCGACGCTACGGGACCGCTTGCAGTCGAAGTTTTCGCCCTGCCTGCACAAGGCATGGTCGTCATCGTGACGCGAGGCAAGGTTCATGTAGGCGCTGACGGCGAAGTACTGGACGAGGAAGAAGCCGAAGACGTCTACGAAATGGAAGTTACCCTCGAACAGAGCGATATGGTCGCTTTCGCCTTTTCAGATTTCGAACATTTGCTGCGGGCCGCCAGAGTAGTAGCCGGTATCGGACTAGAGGACGGCAGCCTGTATTCCTATAAGAACAAGTGGATTTTGCAGATGGACCCTTCCGAGCTGGAAGAGACCAAGTTTCAAGCGCTGATCGCGATCTTGTCCGAGTTCGGCGAAGCGACGTCCGTCACATCCGCCGTCCTTCAGGAATACGGCAAGTCGATTATCCAGAGCGCGGCGATCCGCGTCCTGTGCGAGCATTTCAAGAACTAATGGTCAGGCTTGTCCTTATTCGCACATCCAAGCAGTCAGGATGAAGCATCTTCAAAAACGATACGTTTTTGCGGATGCTTTTCGCATGTCAGCAGGACAATTCCAGTATCCGCCGCTAGCGGCAAGGCCAGGCAAGGAGGGAAAGTCATGGAATGGTGGTCGATCGTCACGGCTGCGATCGCGCCGGGAATCGCCCTGCTCGTCTATTTTTATCTGAAAGACTTATATGAGTCCGAACCGATCGCAATGGTCGTTCGCGTATTCCTGTTCGGCGTCCTCATTGTATTTCCGACGATGGTCGTGCAACGCGCGCTCGTGCTCGGACTAGGGGAAAGCAATTTGCTGTTCGCCTTCGGCATCACCGGCTTCGTGGAGGAGTTCATCAAATGGTTCGTCCTCTACTTCGCGGTGTTGAAGCACTCCTCCTTCGACGAGCCGTACGACGGCATCGTGTATGCGGTCAGCATCTCGATGGGCTTTGCGACGCTCGAGAACGTGATATACGCCTTGATGAATCATTTTACGCTATCCTCGCTCATGTTCCGCGCGCTGCTCCCGGTTTCGGGACATGCCTTGTTCGGCGTGATGATGGGGTACTATATGGGCAAAGCGAAATTCGGGTCGCCGAGCGACAAGTCGAGGCTGCTGCTATATGCGTTGATGATCCCGGTGTTCTGGCACGGCCTGTTCGACTATATATTGCTGCAAGTGTCCACCCGCTGGATTTGGCTGATGGCGCCGCTCATGGTGTTCCTCTGGGTGCTCAGCATGGGAAAGGTGAACCGGGCGAACGCCAAGTCTCCATTCCGGCTTGTCCGGCGCGAGGAAGAGGTTAAAAGTTAAACACTCCGTCCATACTGGGAATAGTTAGAAATCCGGTATGGGGGGATCGTATGATCAACGAGCGGGTAAAGGTCCGGATCCGCTGCCGCAAGTGCGGCGAGAAATTCGTGCTGCGAGGCAAGCGGGAGAAGGATAAGATCGAGACGGGCTTCAAAATGTGCCTCTGCAACAACAAAGACGATTTTGAATTGGAATACGATATATGAACGAAGCCGTTCGGGATGCCGAGCGGCTTTTGTTTGCCCTTATGCATAAACGGATAGCCTCCTTGCGAAAACTATTGACAGTTTTGGTGAATGAAAGGGGCGAACCATTCGATGTACAGAAGATTAAGCGCGATCCTGTTCCCGGTCTTTACGCTGCTGCTTGCAGGCGCTGTGCTGTGGGGCTATCAAGTGAATCAGGAGAAAAACTCGATTCTGCTGAAGGCGGAGAACCAATATCAGCGAGCCTTCCATGACTTGTCCTATCATGTGGATCAGCTTCAGAACGAGCTCGGGACGACGCTCGCAATCAACTCCACGTCGACGGCCTCGCAACGGCGCGGGCTGGTAAACGTGTGGAGGCTGACGAGCGAGGCGCGCAATGAGATCAACCAGCTGCCGCTGACGTTGCTGCCGTTTAATAAAACGGAGGAGTTCTTGAGCAATATAGCCAGCTTCTCGTATCGGGTTGCCGTTCGGGACTTGACGAAGGAGCCGATGTCGCCGGAAGAGATGCAATCGTTGACGGCGCTGTACGACCGGTCCAAGGAAATTACGAATGAGCTTCGGGATGTCCAATCGAAGGTCATTGCGAACAATCTGCGCTGGATGGACGTCGAGGTCGCACTCGCGACGGAGCAGAAGGCGCTGGACAACACGATCATCGACGGCTTCCAGACGGTGGACAAAAAAGTAAGCGAGTACGAAGATTTGAACTGGGGCCCTTCCATGACCGGACTGTTCGAGAAGCGGACATACCAGGCGCTGGCGGGCACGGACGTAACGCCGGATGAGATCAAGCAGAAAACGGCGCAGCTGCTCGGGCTTCCCGACGGATCGGCGGTTCAAGTGGTGGAGAACGGGGCCGGCACCGAATACAGCTCGTTTAGCGCCTCGGTCAAGGATCCGAACACGCAAGAGGACATCTCGGCCGATTTTACTAAAAAGGGCGGTCAATTGATCTGGTTCATGAAGCCGAAAACGGTAAATGAGCGCAATGTCGATACCGAGAAAGCGCGCGAGGCGGCACAGCAGTTTCTGGAGGCGCATGGGTATTCAGGCATGAAGGCGATCAGCTACGATGAATACCAGAACGTGGCGAGCATTACGTTTGCCGCACAGAAGGACAATGTGTTGCTATATCCCGAGAAGGTAACTGCCATGATCGCTTTGGACAACGGGGAGATAACGGGGCTGCAAGCGTCAGACTACTTGTTCGAGCATAGGGACCGGACAATTCCGACGCCGGCTCTTTCCCTCGAACAGGTGAAGGCGAAGCTGAATCCGACGCTCCAGGTGTCCGACCAAACGCTGGCGCTTATCAAGAACGAGATCGAGAAGGAAGTACTGTGTTATCAGTTTATCGGCACGATCAATGGCGGTAACTATCGGATTTTCCTGAACGCCGACACGGGCAATGAAGAGAAGGTCGAGATTTTGCGGCCGGTCGATGCTGACGTAAGCGTCTAGAGCCAACCCTAAATAAACGCGGAGTAGACCGTCTTTCTCCCCTTCGGGAGGGGACGGTTTTTAGTGTTTTCGCTGTTTCGTAAACGTAGGGTCGGTGCTATAATGAAGTTATTCTGACGAGTTCCCAGCAATTTCATAAAACGGGGGAGGACCCTTTGTGCTTCCAAAGGTAAACAGCGTGCTTTATCTGCAAGTGAATTCCATTGACGAAGAAGAAGCGAAACAAGAATACAAAGCCCGGATCGCGGACGTCAACGCCAATTATATCTCGATGGAAGTGCCGATTCATACGAAGACCGGGAAGCTGAAGCGGCTGTACGCCGGCGACCAAGTGAACGCGTATTTCGTCTCCGATGGCGGAGTGAAGAACTATTTCAATACGGTCATCCTGGGCTTTAAAGAAGAAGTGCTGCGGCTCGTTCTGATCAAACCTCCCGAAGCGGCACAGATTACCCAGGTGCAGCGGAGAAATTTCCTTCGCGTCCCAGGCGAGCTGGAGCTTGCAGTCAAGCTGTCGGAGCAGATGCAATTTCTCGCCACGACCGAGGATGTCGGCGGCGGAGGCATCTCGTTCTTCTGCGACGGACGCATACCGCTGGCCAAACATGACGCCTTGTCCTGCTGGCTGCTGACGCCGTACAAGAATGGCCAAGTCGATCACGCCAATTTCAAGGGCGAGGTCGTCCGGACGAAACCTCTGGAGACCGGCAAGCAGATCGTGATGCTGTCCTTTACGGAAATTCAAGATTTCGAACGCCAGAAAATTATCCGCTACTGCTTCGAGCGTCAACTGGACTTCCGCAAGCGGTAAGAATAAGCGATGGTTCGCCAGGGCACACTGTGTGGAAACTACTTCCACATAGGAGCGAGGCGGACGATGTGAGGGAACAGAGGAAACAAGAGGAAGAGCTCGATTTCCGCAAGCGATTCGAGCGTTGGTCGAATAGGGGCGAGCGGCTGCTGAAATGGTCGATCGCCCTCTTGCTGGGGCTGCTGCTGCTCTCCCAGGCGTTGCTGCAATGGCCGTTGTTCCGGTATTGGACGGTACAAGTCGAGCGTCTGGAGGGGATTCCGTACCCGCCTGCAACGAGCGGCCATTCAGCCGGCTCCTTTTTGCAACGGTAATCGTTTCATGGTATCATTTTGTGGCAGGCCCTGCCTGCGCTTGAATGTACAGATAAGGATTACTGGAGGAGTCAACGGTTGAACAAGATGAACATCGCCATCGACGGTCCGGCCGGCGCCGGCAAGAGCACGGTCGCGCGGATCGTGGCAACGAAGCTCGGATACGTCTATGTCGACACGGGCGCCATGTACCGCGCTGTAACATGGAAAGCGCTCTCTTCCGGCTTGACCCCGGATCAAAGCGAACCGATTGCGGCAATGGCGCAATCGATGAGGCTGGTGCTGCAGCCCGGACACAACGGACAAGTCGTCCTCGCCGACGGGCAAGACGTCACGGAGATGATCCGGTCTCCGCAAGTGACGGCGAACGTCTCGCAAGTGTCGCAAATTCCGGCCGTTCGCGAGCGGCTCGTGAAGATGCAGAAGGAGCTGGCCCAAGCGAAAGGCGTCGTCATGGATGGCCGCGATATCGGCACGCAAGTGCTTCCGGATGCCGAAGTGAAGGTATATTTGACCGCCAGTCTTCGGGAGAGAGCGATGCGTCGATTCGACGAGATGAAGACCAAACATCCCGATCTCACGATCGAGCAGGCCGAACAGGATCTCGCCGAGCGCGACCGCAAGGACCAGGAGCGTGAAGTGTCGCCGCTGCGTCAAGCGAACGATGCGATTCTACTCGATACGACCGGCATGGGAATCGAGCAAGTCGCCGAGCGCATTCTCGAGATTTCTCAAGCTTCGGCCGGTAAAGGAGCGTAGACCAAGATGCTCTATTTATTTTTTCGCAGGCTGCTGCGCATTTTATTCAAAATGTTATACCGCTTGCAGGTTAGAGGGACCGAGCATATACCGCGCTCCGGCGCCGTCATCCTGTGCGCTAACCATATCAGCTTATTCGACCCGCCACTCGTCGGAACGCCGATCGACCGCAAGGTACATTACATGGCGAAGGAAGAGCTGTTCCGGATCCCTGTGTTGGGCCCGATGATTCGCAATCTGGGTGCTTTCCCGGTGAAGCGGGGAGGTGTCAGCAAGGAGTCGATCCGACTCGCCACCCAATTGCTGAAGGACGGTCAAGTGCTCGGGATTTTCCCGGAGGGCTCGCGTTCCAATTCGGGCGGAATGGGGAAAAAGGGGGCGGCCAGTCTCGCTTTCAAAGGCGATGCAACGGTAATACCCGTCGCGATTATCGGCAAGTACAAGCTGTTCAAGCCGATGAAGATCGTGTACGGCCCGCCGGTCGATCTATCCGCATTCAAGGAGAATCCGTCTTCGGAGTCGCTCGAATTGGCTACGGAACGGATTATGGAGACGATTCGCGCGATGGTCGCCGTATATGGGGCGAAAGGCTAACCGAACAAACCTGCGTTTTGTTGCGAAACGAACATTGCTTCACGCGTATGGAAATGGTATCTTGGAATTATACTACACAATATGTCTGTAGATGATCACACAGGTTGTCTGTTGAGGAGGTCTTTACCCATGTCAGAAGAAACAAATGTACAACAAACCGATGCCGTAATCGAAACCCAGGAGACTGCAGAGTCGGTGGACCAAGCCATTCCGGATTTCGCCAATGTGGCCCCGGTGAAGAAAGGCGACATCGTCAAGGGCAACATTGTTAAAATCGAGGACAATCAAGCGATCGTCGACATCGGTTATAAATATGACGGCGTAATCCCGCTCAAGGAGCTGTCTTCCTTGCAGATTGACGCAGTCGGCTCTACCGTTCAAATCGGACAAGAGGTCCAGCTCAAGGTCATCGAGCTGAACGACCACAAGGAGCGCCTCGTGCTGTCGAAGCGAGCCGTAGACTCCGAGAAAGCATGGGACAAGCTCCAGGCGAAGCTCGAGAGCGGCGAGATCATCGAAGCGGAAGTCGCTGAAGTGGTCAAGGGCGGCCTTGTCGTTGACGTAGGCTTGCGCGGCTTCATCCCGGCCTCGATGGTTGAGCGCCACTTTGTGGAAGACTTCTCCGGCTACAAAGGCCGCACGCTTCGTCTGAAGGTCAAGGAAATCGACCGCGAGAAGAACAAAGTCGTTCTGAGCCAGAAGGACGTACTGGATCAAGATTTCGAAGCGAAGAAACTGGAAGTGATGGCCGGTCTGTCCGTCGGACAGCAGCTGCAAGGCACGGTTCAACGTTTGACGCCGTTTGGCGCATTCGTGGATATCGGCGGTGTAGACGGTCTCGTTCATATTTCCGAGATGGCTTGGCATCATGTGGCCCAACCTTCGGAAGTCGTTAAAGAAGGCGACAACGTAACGGTTCAAGTGCTGAAGGTCGATCCGGCGAATGATCGCATCAGCCTGAGCATTCGCGCTGCTCAGCCAGGTCCTTGGCAGATGGCTTCCGGCAAGTTCAATGTCGGCGACATCGTGTCCGGTACGGTTAAGCGCCTTGTCAGCTTCGGCGCGTTCGTAGAAGTGGCTCCAGGTGTTGAAGGCCTCGTACACATCTCGCAGATTGCGCACCGACACATCGGCACACCGCATGAAGTGTTGAAGGAAGGCCAGGAAGTGCAAGTGAAAGTGCTCGACTTCAATCCGGACGAGAAGCGCGTCTCCTTGAGCATCAAGGAAACCGAAGAAGCTCCGGAAGCACCGGCCAGGCCGGAGAAGCGCGAGCGCTCGGAGAAACGTTCCGAGAAGACGCCTCAGATTCAGAACGAGAACGTCTCGCTCTCCAATCAATCGATGAGCATGACGCTCGGCGAACGTTTCGGCGACAAGCTGAACAAGTTCAAATAAGGCACGATAACAGCTATTGAAGAGCAGCGGCTACCCGTAATCCGGGAGGCCGCTGTTTTTTGTGTGGATTAAAACCGGCTTCTTTCAGCAATACTAGGCAAAGCAGGAAAGGAACAGGAGAGGAAGCGGATGAATCCAGGCTACTGGTGTTTCATATTGGCGGGGTTGACGGCCATTTTGTTGGCCAGCGGCTGGAAAGACTCGATCGTTCCAGGTGTGTCTGAGCGAGGGGCGCTCCTGTTTTTGGCCGGTTGGTTCTTCCTTGCGCAAATACATGTATCTGTGCCGGCCTTTCGCTCCCTGGAAGTGAGTTTGGTTGTGCTGCCCGTCGCCTATCTTGTTCTCGTACAAGGACTCCGAAGCCCGTCATGGTCGGCCGCGATGAATTTGATGTCCATCGGACTGCTGCTCACTTCGTTTTACTATTTGCTGCATAGCCTGATGATGGCGGATCCTATGTTTTTCCCATTTCATTCCCCAGTCGCTCAAGCGGCGACGATCGGCTTGCTCGCTTCTATCCTGTGCCGCCGTGCAGAGGATCAGCTTGCTGTATTGTCAATCGGTTTGCTGATCGGTAGCGGGCTTTATACGCATAAGCATCATGCGCCAGGCACTTATTTGCTGGGTGGCGCTTCTTTTCAGGATCAATGGTGGGTGGGCGCTGCCGCAGCCCGCTCATTGTCCTGGAGCGTTCAGACTGTCTGGTCTGTCGGAGCCGCCGCAGCCCGGAATTTATGGAGCGGCTCTCGGAGCGCAGGCTCGGTGTCGGAAGAGCAAGACCATCCCGAGAGAAAGGACTGAGACGTATGGAATCGCTCTATTCGGACCGCTACACGATCGGAATCGTGATCGGCGTCGTGTTTGGCATCGTCACGCGGCTCTCCCTGTTGCAGACGGATTACCGTCAATACCCTACATATCCGCATGGGCGCATCATTCATATTTCGCTTGGGGTTATCGCAGCGGGGCTTGGCGCCGTCGCCGTCCCTTCGCTGTTCGATAAGAACTACACGGCGATTACGTTTCTATCCTTGGCTGCCCAGCAATTCCGTGACGTGCGGAATATGGAGCGCAACACGCTCGGCAAGATCGATGAGATGGAGCTTGTGCCGCGCGGCGGGACTTACATCGAAGGGACGGCGATGGTATTCGAAGGCCGGAATTATATGGTCATCTTCGCTGCGTTCATGGCGTCGCTCTTCACGATTCTATTCGGCTGGATGTATGGAATCGCGGCGGGAATCGGGGCAGGTGCAGTGGCGTTGATCTTCAAGTCCGGCAAATCGATCACGGCCGCCGCGAAGGTGCGAAACGCGGAAATTCGGATGGACGGCCCCGATCTGTATGTGGATGACATCTATATCATGAACGTCGGCTTGCGGCAAGATCAGACGTTGATCCTGGAGCATGGGATGGGTCTGATAGTAACCCCGTGCAATCGAAACGGTCGCATTACAATCGCCAACCTGGGCCAGCGGCAGGCGATGCTTCACGACTTGTCCACCATTCTTGGCGTGTATCGCGATTCCGGCGAGCCGGCGCTCGTGCCGCTCAGCAAGCTCGATCTGAACGACGGCCGGTTGGCCGTGTTCATCCTCCCGCAGGAACGCAACCCGGGGTTGGCGAAGCAAGTGCTGGAGCGGGTGCCGCTGCTCGAGAGCGCGGTGCGGATGCCGTCCGAGGCGAAGGCCGATATGCGAAAGGCGGGATCGTCATGAGTACGGGAGGCGGCATATTAGCGGTCGTCACTTTGCTGCGAGACGAGGTCGCCGGGGGTGCGCCAATATTCCTTGTTTCCGATGAAGCGGAATTGCAGCGAGTCGCCTTTTTGCTGGAAAAAATAATGGATGCCACCGCGCATGATTTGCAAAACGGAACGCTCATTCTAGTACGTCACGGGAATTGATGTACGGGAAATAATTGGCGCTTTCGATTCATTTTTGCTATGATGTTAAGCGGTGAAGTATTCGAAGGAATGGGAGTTGAACGTGAAATGGCAAGACCTATCGTCGCTATTGTAGGACGCCCGAATGTGGGGAAGTCGACGATATTCAACCGAATTGTCGGTGACCGGCTGGCCATTGTGGAGGACAAGCCCGGCGTAACCCGCGACCGTCTGTACGGGTCCGGCGAATGGCTGGGTCGCGCATTCAGTATTATCGATACCGGCGGAATTGAAATCGACGGCGAGGACCAGATGCTGAAGCTGGTGCGGATCCAGGCGGAGCTCGCGATTGAAGAAGCCGACGTCATTATATTCATGGTGGATGCGAAGTCCGGGGTGACCGGTTCCGACGATGAAGTGGCGCAAATGCTCTACCGAGCGAAGAAGCCGGTCGTGTTGGCTGTCAATAAAGTGGACAACATGAAGCGTCAAGATGAGATCTATGAATTTTATTCCCTAGGCTTCGGCGATCCGATCAGCATCTCGGGGTCGCACGGGACGGGAATCGGCGATATGCTCGATGCGGTCGTCAAGATTCTTCCGGAGAAGCCGGAAGAGGATTACGGCGAGGATACGATTCGCGTAGCGCTGATCGGCCGACCGAATGTGGGCAAGTCCTCGCTAGTCAATGCGATTCTCGGGGAAGACCGGGTCATCGTCAGCGAAATGGCCGGCACGACCCGCGACGCGATCGACACCCCGTTCGAGAAGGACGGTCAGAAATACGTCTTGATCGACACCGCCGGCATGCGCAAACGCGGCAAGGTTTACGAGACAACGGAGAAGTACAGCGTTATGCGCGCTATGCAGGCGATCGAACGAGCGGATGTCGTTCTAGTCGTGATCAACGGAGAAGAAGGCATTATCGAGCAGGACAAGCATATTGCCGGCTACGCGCATGATGCGGGCAAAGCGTCTGTTTTTGTTGTAAACAAGTGGGATGCGGTGGAGAAAGACGACAAGACGATGCAGGAGTTCACGCAGAAAATACGCGATCACTTCCTGTTCATGACGTATGCCCCGATTGTCTTCGTCTCGGCGAAGACGAAGCAGCGGCTGCAGAAGCTGCTCCCGGTCGTCGGCGAAGTGAGCGAAGCGCATGCGATGCGCATTCAGACGCATCTGCTGAACGATGTGATCTCCGATGCGCTGGCGGTCAATCCGCCGCCGACGGACAAGGGTCGCCGGCTGCGCCTGAACTATGTGACGCAAGTGTCGGTCAAGCCGCCGACGATCGTATTTTTCGTGAACGATCCGGAGCTGATGCATTTCTCCTACGAGCGTTATTTGGAGAATCGCATCCGGGCCTCCTTCAACTTCGATGGGACCCCGCTCCGCTTGTTTACCCGGCGTAAATCAGACGACGAATAGAGGTGCCGTTCCGTGCTGTCAGCTTTTAGTATATTGATCGGTTATTTGCTGGGGTCCATCAGCTTCAGCTATTTGTTCGGCAAGCTGGGCAAAGGGATCGACATCCGCTCCCACGGCAGCGGCAACGCCGGAGCGACGAATACGCTCCGCGTGCTCGGTGTCGGCCCGGCGATCGCCGTGTTGCTCTTGGATGCGGCGAAAGGCATAGCCGCCGTCTGGATCGCCATCGGGCTGGCCGACTCGAATGAGTGGGCGCCGGTGCTGGCCGGTTTGGCTGCAATCGCCGGTCACAATTGGCCGGTTTTCTTGGGCTTCAAGGGCGGCAAAGGGATCGCCACTACGGTCGGTGTTGCCGCAACGCTGTGTTTTCTGCCTACGCTGTTCGCCGGCATTTTGGCTATTGTTTGCATCGCCCTGACACGATACGTCTCGCTCGGTTCGCTAGTTTTGACCGGACTTCTTCCGATTTTTCTGCTGCTTATGGGTCGTCCGACCGAGATCGTCATTGCCAGTCTGGTCATTGCGGCATTCGCTTATTTCCGTCACCGGACCAATATTGTGAAGCTGATTCAGGGAAAAGAGAACAAGCTCGGCTCCCGCAAAGATCGTCCGCATACGCACGCCACCAAATAACCCGGAACGATCGGGCAGAGGAGGAACGCCATGAGCGACCGATGTGTAGCCGTTCTGGTTGCGGGCAGTTGGGGAACCGCGCTCGCATCCGTGCTGGCGGACAACCGATGTGACGTCCGTCTATGGACCCGCAATGCCAGTCAGGCACAAGAAATCAACGAGCAGCATACGAATAAGAAATATTCCGGCGACATCCGCTTGTCGGACCGCATTCGCGCGACTACCGACATGGAGGCGGCGCTGTCGGGAGCGGAGGCGGTGCTGTTCGTCGCTACATCGGCCAGCATGCGAGAAGTGGCGAAACAGGCCGCTCCCTACATAACGAATGAGATGATCGTGATTCATGCGACTAAGGGCTTCGAGACGGAATCGCTCAAACGGATGACGACGGTACTATCCGAAGAGCTGCCGCAGTTGGAGCCGAAGCGAATCGTTGTACTCTCGGGCCCGAGCCATGCCGAGGAGCTCATTCGCCGCAGTCCGACGACCATAGTCGTCGCCGCGGAACAATTAGCGGTAGCCGAAGCGGCTCAGGATTTGCTGATCAATTCCTACTTCCGCGTCTACACGAATCCGGATGTCACCGGGGTGGAGGTGTCTGGCGCGCTTAAGAACATTATCGCGCTTGGCGCGGGAATGTCCGACGGGCTGTCCTTCGGGGACAACGCCAAGGCGGCGCTGCTGACGCGAGGACTGGCGGAGATTGCCAGACTCGGCACGGCAATGGGAGCGAACCCGCTGACCTTCTCCGGCCTGGCCGGTGTTGGCGACCTGGTCGTGACGGGAACGAGCAAGCATAGCCGGAACTGGCGCGCGGGTTATATGCTGGGCCAGGGCAAGCCGCTCGAGGAAGTGCTCGCCGCGATGGGTATGGTGGTCGAGGGAGTCAAGACGACGAAGGCGGCTTTCCCGCTGTCCCAGTCGTATGGCATCACCATGCCCATTACCGAGCAGTTGTATCGCGTTCTATTCGAAGGCAAATCGCCGCAATCGGCCGTCGAGGATTTGATGGGACGGGTGCGGACGCACGAGCTGGAGGAAGCGGCGGCGCCGCCGTCAAATTTGGGTAAACCCGGTAGGTAGCTGCCCATACCGTTGCTCTCCGAATCTCATACTATACCACATGCCAAGGTTAGAGGAGGTATGGTATGAGCGGCAAAAATGTGTCGAAAGACGTTCTGAACTCGATCAAGAAAAAGACCGGCAAAAGCGTATCCGAACAAGATATTCAGAAGCTAGCCAGTGGAGTGAAGCCTTCCACTTTACAGAGTGAGAAGCAGCTTCGGCAGTTGATCCAGCAAGTGTCCAGCATGGTCAATATTCCGGTATCGGAAAAAACTATCAACGAAATCGTAAGCTCGGTTAAGAAGAGCGGGGTTAATCCGAACAGCATGGAATCCATGATGAAGCTGTTGACCGGGCAAAAATAAGGCGTTCGAGGCATAAGCAAGCGGGGAATCCCGTAAAGCTTGTGCCTTTTTCGCTTTCTAGGGCCGAGTTTCACAAACCGGAGCAGGAATGCTATAATCAGGGATAGGTTTTTTGCTCCGTGGACTGGGCGAGGCCGAATACATAGAGGTTCGGGTGAAACAAGAGATGAGCAGTTTGGATAAAATGTGGGCGTCCTTCGTCGGGATGGGCCTTATGATTGTGGCTTCCTTGTTGATTACTTTTGCCCGCGTCAAGCTGGGGGGCTTTTTCCGGGTCGTTGTCTCGATTATTGCCTTTTTGCTTCTTCTCATTTCAATCGTATTCATGCTCGCATCTCTTTTGTAGCTTAGCGAAATACTAGAGCCAACAGAGTGAATGGCGCGTGGGAGGAACGGCGATGTTGGAACTGAAAGGGCGCTCGAAACGTGCAACCGTTGCGGTAGAGACGGGGCTTACGATATTGGATCACGCGCTTAAGCACGATGTGGATTGGGGCTTCTCCTGTACGCGGGGGACTTGCGCGCGGTGCCGCTGCAAGATCGAAGCCGGAGCGGAGCTGCTCAGCGCTCCGAACGAAGCGGAGGAGCTGCGGCTGGAGCCGGACGAGCTGGAGGCGGGCTTTCGGCTCGGCTGCCAAGCGACGCTGAGACGGGATGGCAGCGTTATCGCTGTGCTCAAGCCCTATTTCTGATGATTACTGAGAAATTGGAACGGCTGTACCCGGCGCTGCGTATCATTGCGGAGCGGCTCGGTCCGGTGAAGGCGCTCTGGCTCGTTGGAGGAAGCACCGGCCTCCTCATGCACGGCGTCCCGCTGGCAGCCGATCCGCGCGATCTGGATCTGTACGCGGACCGCGAGTCGGTACCCGCGCTTCACGGGGCGCTCCGCAGCTATGCGACGGATGTCCCTCACTTCAGCGAGACCGGCATGTACGTCTCGAACTTGAGCCATTATAGGATCGATGGCGTCAAGGTCGAGCTGGTCGGCGGCTTCGAAGTCCGCAGGGACGTATCCCTCTATCGCGTGGAGACCGCTCAAATAATGGCACCCCATTCGCTTGAATTTCTTATTCCCCATGAGGCGGACCCGATCCGGATTCAGGTCATGCCGCTAGCTCATGAGCTGCTGTTTAACGTATTAAGGGAGCGTCCGGACCGGTATGAACCGATCGCGGCTCACATGCGCCACAACCTCCCGGCTTATCTGGA
Organism: Paenibacillus koleovorans NBRC 103111; assembly: GCF_004000845.1. GTDB lineage: Bacteria > Bacillota > Bacilli > Paenibacillales > NBRC-103111 > Paenibacillus_AA > Paenibacillus_AA koleovorans. The sequence continues at coordinate 17,628 of NZ_BIMA01000055.1, read as the reverse complement.
TGCATGGACGGCGCTGGTGAGGCGCAATCGCATTGCAGAGCCGTTTCTCGGGATAGTGCGGGGACTTCTTCCGGAATGGGCCGAGGAGAGGAGTCGACGCGAAAACGCGAAGCCGCTGGGAATGGAGAAGCAAGGGGAAGGGGATGCTCCTCCTTGATCATAACCTTTAGACCCGACAATAAGAAAGTCAACGTTCGACCCGGCACTACGCTGCTGAAGGCGGCTAGTATGGCACGGGTGCAAATCCGGTCGCGTTGCGGCGGCAACGCGGCCTGCCTGATGTGCAAGGTGACAGTTGAACACTCGTTAGGGCTGGAGCCGATGACCTCGAATGAATCGATGAAGCTGGGCAGTCTCGCGGATCAGCATATGCGGCTCGCCTGTCAAGCCCGCGTGTGCGGCGATGTGACGGTCGATGTCCCGGAGGATCCGCTGCGCGCCGCCATTCGCGCTCAACTGGCCAAGCAGCAGGAGGAAGATGATTTATGGTAAAGACGGTTCGCCGGCTCGCCGGACTTATAATTGCGGTATTGGTGACCGCAAGTCTATCGGGGTGTTTGTACCCGGATCAGAAGAAGCGAGAGAACCAGGCGTCGGTGCGGGAGAGCATCCTGCTCGTCCAGAACGCCGTTGACACATACAAACAGCGCACCGGCGTGCTCCCGATCAAAAATTCGGAGCCAAGGACCCCGATCTACGAGAAATATGTGCTCGACATGCGCAAGCTGAAGGATGGCCAATATCTTTCCCAGCCTCCTGGCATCGCTTATGAGAACGGGGGGACGGCGATGTTCGTGCTGGTCGATCCGGAGACGAAGCCGCTCGTTCGGATCATGGACGTCGTGCTGCATCAGCAGGCGGGTGATATCCAGAACAAGGTCAACGAATATTTGGCTAAGCATCAGAACGTGCTGCCGAAAGGAGCGGAGATCGCGCCGCGCTTCTATCAGCTCGACTTCGACAAGCTCGGGATGAAGCAGCAGCAAGCGGAGAGCCGCTATTCTCGCCAGTATCTCAGCTACGTGATCAACGAGACGGGCACGATTGCGATCGATTACGGGCCGGATCTGATGAAGCTGATTACCGAGAAAGGGCTGGCTTCGTCGCTGAACGCCACCATGGACTTGCGAACTTTACTCGCTCAAGAATATCCCTACGTACCTGTCAAATCCTACCCGTATCGCTGGGTAGGCGGCCAGCCTACGCTTTCCGAATAACCCTTCGGCGTCCGATTCGTTTCGGCGCGAAGGGTTCTTTTTTTTCAGCGCGGACATATATTGATGCAGGATGCGAGCGGTCGGGGAGGGGAAACATATGGGACATCCGATTGCTAGATTGAAAAAAATAGTAGTCAGGCAGTCATAAAAGGAGGTCCCGTACATATATTTTTACTAGTCTGAAAGCATGTACGAGTTTCGTCGCATACCGGGTTGCCCAAATGCAGCATCCGTCTAACGTATCGCGACACTTGCTTCGTTCATCATCCTGTTGGGAGGGATCAAATTGGAGAAAGTGGATATTTTTAAGGACATCGCAGAGCGTACTGGCGGGGACATTTATCTGGGAGTGGTCGGCGCGGTCCGTACAGGCAAATCGACATTCATCAAGCGATTTATGGAAACCTTGGTGCTGCCGAACATTCAGAATGAGGCGGAGCGGGTGCGGGCGACCGACGAGCTGCCGCAGAGCGCAGCCGGCAAGACGATTATGACGACCGAGCCGAAGTTCGTCCCGAACAACGCCGTCAAGCTGCAAGTCGCGGAAGGGCTGAATGTCAACGTCCGCGTCGTCGATTGCGTAGGTTACGCGGTGGAAGGCGCCAAAGGCTACGAAGACGAAAACGGTCCCCGCATGATCAGCACGCCGTGGTTCGACGAGCCGATTCCGTTCCAGGAAGCGGCCGAGATCGGCACGCGCAAAGTTATTCAAGAGCATTCCACGCTTGGCGTCGTCATTACGACGGACGGTTCGATCGCGGAAATTCCGCGCTCCTCCTATGTAGACGCCGAAGAGCGTGTCATCAATGAGCTGAAGGAAGTCGGCAAGCCGTTCATCCTGATCGTCAACTCGACTCGCCCTAACAGCGGCGAGACGATCGATCTGCGCAACCAGCTGGCGGCCAAGTACGACATTCCGGTCATGGCGATGAGTGTCGCCAACATGAACGAAGACGACATTCTGCAAGTGATGCGCGAGGTGCTCTACGAATTCCCGGTTCACGAAGTGAACGTCAACCTGCCTAGCTGGGTGATGGTGCTGGAAGAGAAGCATTGGCTGCGCTCGTACTTCGAGAGCTCCGTCCGCGACACGGTGAAGGATATTCGCCGCCTGCGCGATGTCGACCGCGTCGTCAGCCATTTCGATACGTACGACTTCATCGAGCGAGCCGCGCTCGCCGGCATGGATATGGGGCAAGGCGTCGCCGAGATCGACTTGTACGCGCCTGACGAGCTGTACGATCAAATTCTCGTCGAGGTCGTTGGCGTCGAAATTCGCGGCAAGGACCACCTGCTGCAGCTTATGCAGGAATTCACGCATGCGAAGCGCGAGTACGACCGGTTCGCCGAGTCGCTTGAGATGGTTAAGACGACCGGCTACGGCATCGCGCCTCCGAGCCTCGAGGACATGTCGCTTGACGAGCCGGAGCTGATTCGTCAAGGCTCTCGTTTCGGCGTCCGCCTGAAGGCGACCGCGCCTTCGATCCACATGATCCGCGTCGACGTCGAGTCGGAATTCGCGCCGATCATCGGGACGGAGAAGCAGAGCGAGGAGCTCGTGCGTTACCTGATGCAGGATTTCGAAGAAAACCCGCTTAAAATATGGGAATCCGATATTTTCGGCCGTTCGCTGCACTCCATCGTGCGCGAAGGCATTCAGGGCAAGCTGGCGATGATGCCGGACAATGCCCGCTACAAGCTGCAAGAAACGCTCGGCCGGATTATCAACGAAGGCTCGGGCGGTTTGATCGCCATCATCCTCTAATTCGTTCGGTTCAGGGCGCCCGTCCAGGGTGCCTTTCTTTTATTTAGGACTCTTGCCCCCGTTTTCCGGCTGGATATAGGAGGAAAGTCCGGTTGTCAGCAGGGACTCGGTTCGTATAAGATAGGTTTGGTTCCTCCCGAGCGAGGCAGATTATGGAACGAATCCTTATTTTTCGCGGATTCGCATGTATAAATTTGCTGAAAACGGTGAACACAGGAGAATAAAGGAAGTATCACTCATGGGGGGAGGTGAAAGGCATGAATAAATCCGAATTGGTCGCCAAAGTGGCCGAATCGACTGATCTGTCCAAAAAAGATGTAACGAAAGCGGTGGATGCCGTCTTCGAAGCAATCACGGAGGCGCTGCAAACCGGCGACAAAGTGCAACTGGTAGGCTTCGGCAATTTCGAAGTCCGCGAGCGTTCCGCCCGTAAAGGACGCAACCCGCAAACCGGTGAAGAAATCGAAATCGCTGCCAGCAAAGTGCCTGCATTCAAACCGGGTAAGTCGCTGCGTGACGTATGTGCAGCTCAATAAAACGTCCTTAAGCCTTCTGAAACGTATGTATAAGACGCCCCAAGCGGACAAGCTGCCGCTTGGGGCGTTTTTATGATTCCTGCGGCACAGGGGGAGACGGAGACGGGGAAAACAGCTTTGACAGCACAATCGTTACTGCCCCGATGGCGGTGGCGAGCTCGCCGAGCGGCGAAGCTTCGATCGTCAGCCCTTCGGCAGTCGACTCGAGCGCGCGGCTGCGGACGGTCGTGTGCACCGGATCCAATATATAGGCGCCTGCCTGGGAAACGCCGCCGCCGAGAATGATTTTCTCGGGATTGAGCGTATGGATCAAGTTCGTCAGACTGATGCCGAGCAATTGTCCGGTTTGTCGGAAGGCATCGCGCGCAGCAGGGTCCCCTTGCTGAGCCGCCTCATAGACGAGCTGCCCCGTAATTCGCTCCAGCTCGCCGTCGGCCAGCTCCAGCACACGACTTGTACCGCCGAGCGCCAAATGCTTGCGCAGCTTGTCCGCGATCGCCGGACCGGACACTTGCGTCTGCAGGCAGCCGTAGTTGCCGCAGCTGCAGCGCGGGCCGTTCAGATCGACAGTCGTGTGGCCGATCTCGCCCGCCGAGAACCGGCTGCCCCGATGCAGCCGACCGTCGACGACGATGCCGGCCCCTACGCCTTCCCCGATGTTGACGCAGATGAAATCGCGCAAGCCTTGTCCGCCGCCGAACCAGAGCTCGCCGAGCGCCATGGCCGCCGCGTCGTTCTCCACATGAACCGGGATGCCGGTTCGCCGCTCCAGCTCCTCCTTCAGCGGAACTCCACGCAATCCCAAGTTCGGGGCGAACAAGGATAATCCGCTCATTGGATTCACGAGACCGTGCATGCCGATGCCGATACCGAGCAACGCCGACGGATGCAAACTCGACCCCGCAAGCAGCTCTTGAACCGATTGCACGAGCAGCTGCAGCAGCGTCTCGCCGCTGACGGGCGAAGGCATCAACCGTTTGTCCTGCAGGATGATTTCTCCTGACAGGTTGCTTACAACACTTTTTACCGAATGCACGCCGACGTCGATCCCGATACTGTAGTAGGCTTCCGGGTTCAAACGAAGAAGAATCGGCTTGCGCCCGCCGCTCGATACGCCGATGTCGCTCTCCACGATGTATCGTTCCTCCAGCAGCTCTTGGACGAGGTGGGTGACGGTAGGCGGCGTAAGGGATGTGCGTTTGGCGACGTCCGCGCGAGATATCGGCCCGTCCTCACGGATTTTATTGAGCACGAGCGACCGGTTCAGCGACTTCATCCATTGGGAATTGCCGGTAACGGTAGGTTTCATCGGAGATTATCCTTTGCTTTGTTAATTTGGCGAAATAAGTGAGTGAGCTCTGATTTGTTTTTGTTGTCAAAGTTACGGTTTGTTAGTATTATTATAATAAACTTAATTAATATATTTAATAAAGTCAACCCTAAACAATTTTCATCCAGGAGGATCCAGATGGCAGAGCTTCGCTATAACCCTTTGCTGGGGGATTGGGTCATGGTCGCATCGAACCGTGCCAACCGCCCTCATATGCCGAAAGGCTATTGCCCGTTTTGTCCCGGCTCCGGCAAAGTACCGGACGATTACGACGTGCTCGTGTATCCTAACGATTTTCCCGTATTAAGCGCAGACCCTCCGGAACCGGATCCGGTAGCCACTTCCTTGTACAAGACAGCCAAGTCCTATGGGCAATGCGAGGTGATTCTGTATTCGCCGGATCATCGGAAGACGCTGCCCGAGCTGTCGGTGGACCACATCGGCAAGCTGATCGACCTGTGGACCGAACGTTTCGCCGAGATGGAGAAAAGCCCGAAGCACCAGTACGTTATGATTTTCGAAAATCGCGGCGAGGAATGCGGGGTTACGATGCCTCATCCGCACGGCCAAATATACGCCTATCCGCATGTTCCGCTCAAGCTCCGCACCGAGCTGGACAACTGCAAGCATCACTATGAGGAGAACGGCACTTGCCTGTTCTGCGATATGAACCGCGAGGAGAAGGCGTATGAACAGCGCGTCATCGTGGAGAACGACCATTTCATCAGCTACATTCCTTTTTTCACCGACTATCCGTACGGGGTGTTCATCGTCAGCAAATCGCATAAGACGGCGCTCACGGACTTCACGTCGGAAGAGAAGCTCAGCCTCGCCTCCATCCTGAAGGATACGACCGGGGCGATGGACATGCTGTTCGACAAACTGTTTCCTTATATGATGGTGATGCACCAGAGGCCGGTGAACGGGGAAAATGTCGAGGACCATTATCATTTCCATATCGAGTTCTACCCGCCGCTTCGGGAGAAAGATCGGATCAAGTGGTATGCCTCTTCAGAGATGGGAGCCTGGGCGGCTGCGAATCCGGCGGCGGTCGAAGAAACTGCGCCTCGTTTGAGGGAAGCGTATAAGCGTTATTTGGAGAAGGAGGGACGGCAGTCATGACCACACAGCTGCACGAGGAAGGTATCGGTCAGGTGCAAGGCGGTTTTGAACGGGCGTTTGGGAAAAATAAGGAGGTCCGGTATTTTTTTGCGCCCGGCCGCGTAAATTTGATCGGAGAACATACGGACTATAACGGCGGCTATGTGTTTCCGGCGGCTTTGTCGTTCGGCACCTATGTGGCGGTCGTTCCCCGTCAGGACGGCAAGTATCGGTTCCGCTCCCTGCAGTTCGAAGCCGAAGTCGATGTGGACGTGACGGATATTGTTTATCGCAAAGAAGACGATTGGGCGAACTATCCGAAGGGCGTCCTTGTGCAGCTGTTGGAGCTGGCCGGCGCCGGGGAAGCTGGGGCTGGCGTTGGCGCGTATCAAGGAGCGGATCTTGTCTACTGGGGCAATGTGCCGAATGGAGCGGGGCTGTCTTCCTCGGCGTCTATCGAGCTGGCTACGGCGCTCGCCTTGTCTAGCTTGGCGGGGCTAGTTATCCCGACGATGGAGCTGGTGAAGCTGTCCCAACGGGCTGAGAATCGGTTCGTCGGCGTCAACTGCGGCATTATGGACCAGTTTGCGGTTGGCATGGGCAAGCAAGGTCATGCTATGATGTTGAAGTGCGATACACTCGATTACGCTTACGTGCCGCTTGCGATAGAGGGCTGTAAGCTGATCATTACGAATACGAACAAACGCCGCGGGTTGGCCGATTCCAAGTACAACGAACGCCGCCAGCAATGCGAGGACGGGCTGGAGGCGATTCGGCGCGAGCTGCCTCAGCTGGCTAGCCTCGGCGAGCTGTCCGTTGATGCTTGGGAGCAGGTGCGCGGGTTGATCGCCGATCCGATCATCGCGAATCGGGTGGAGCATATCGTCCGTGAGGACGATCGCGTGCTGCGAGCTCAGGCGAGCCTGGCGGCCGGCGACTTGACGACATTCGGCGAGCTGATGAAGCAATCGCATGAATCGCTGCGCGATCTGTACGAGGTGACGGGCTTCGAGCTGGACAGCTTGTTCGCCGTCGCGAAGGATGTGGACGGCTGCATCGGCACGCGTATGACCGGCGCCGGCTTCGGCGGCTGCAATGTAAGCCTTGTTCGCGAGGAGGCGGTGGAGCGGTTCATGACGCAGGTTGCGGATGGCTATACGCGTGCGACGGGTCTCGCGCCGTCATTCTACATTTGCGATATCGGCGACGGGGCGCACGAGATTGTCCTTTAGTCCTTTAGCATGGCGCGTGCATAGGAGTAAGAGTAGTGTAGGATAGTACGAGGCAAATGGAGGGGTAGCTTTGTCCATCTTGGTTACCGGCGGAGCCGGATACATTGGCAGTCATACTGTAAAAGAGCTGTTGGCGCAAGGCGAGCAAGTCGTCGTCATCGATAATTTGGCGACGGGCTTCCGGGCGGCCGTGCCGGAAGGAGTGTCGTTCATCGAAGGCGACATTCGCGACGCGTCCGTGCTGGACGCCTTGTTCACGCAGCATTCGATCGAAGCGGTCGTTCATTTCGCCGCCTCGTCCCTTGTCGGACAGAGCGTCGAGATACCGCTGCAATACTATGACAACAACATGATCGGCGCGCATTCGCTCGTGTCGGCGATGGTGCGGCATGGCGTGAAGAAGATCGTGTTCTCCTCGACGGCTGCAACTTACGGCGAGCCGAAGCGGGTGCCGATCGAAGAGAGCGATCCGACTGAACCTACGAACCCGTATGGGGAGACGAAGCTCGCGATGGAGCGCATGTTCCGCTGGTGCGAGCAAGCATACGGCGTCAAATCCGTATCGCTGCGCTACTTCAATGCGGCCGGAGCGGCGCAGGACGGCACGATCGGCGAGGATCACAAGCCGGAGACGCATCTCATCCCGCTTATCCTGCAGGTGCCGCTTGGCAAGCGGGAGCATATCACGATGTTCGGCGACGACTATCCGACCGAGGACGGGACTTGCATCCGCGACTACATCCACGTGATGGATTTGGCGAATGCGCACTGGCTCGCGATCCGTCATCTGCGCGAGCAAGATACGAGCGGCGTGTTCAATCTCGGCAACGGCACGGGCTTCTCGGTGAAGCAGGTGGTAGATGTGGCTCGCGAGGTGACGGGCCACGCGATCCCGGCGGTCGTCGCGCCGCGCCGTGCAGGCGACCCGGCCGTGCTGATCGCCTCGTCCGAGAAGGCGAGGAGCGTGCTCGGCTGGCAGCCTCGCTACGCGGACCTGAAGACGATCATCGAATCGGCTTGGGAATGGCATCGCAACCGTCCCAATGGGTACGGAGGATAATGGAACGGACCGGAAACCGGGGGCAGCTGCCTTCGGTTTTTTGCATTGTATAGGTTAGTAACGATCCGGATGACCTTCGCTGAGAGTTTCTTGTTGGGTTGGGGGCTAAGCGAGATGGCCGGAGGCAATAGAATTGCGAACTTACGTTCGGAAAATAACTGCTGAGAGTTTGTTATTAGCGGTTTTGTGTTTGTTATGGTGCAGTCTCTGCGGAAATGGCAGGAATCCTGCTAACAAAAGTTAGTTAATAGCTAATTTTGATTCGTTAATGGTTTGTTCGCTGCGCTGACTGTGGCGTGGGCTATCGAGCCCTTCCCTGCTAGAAGGGCAAGCGGTGTGGGATGGATGCACGGGGTGGCAGGTTGGGCAAGTAATCAGGTGCGGGAGTGGCTGGCTGGTGCGAACTGGCGGACAGAGAACGAAAGCTGGCTAATAACAAACGTAAGTTTGCTATATTTCAGGTAAACTGGGCGGGTAGCCGCGTAACAAGACGGATATTCGTTATTAGCAAACTTGCTGCGAACATTAGCGAGGGCTGAGTTTGTTATTTGTTTGCAGATTGGCAACGAGAGCTTATGTTTCTGGACGCAGCTGCCACGGGTTGCTATTTACCTTGGCTTCTCAGAACCCACACACATGCAGTCCGACTTTTCCGGACTGCGTGACGGGAGAGGAGGGCGAAGCGGTCTCTAGTCCGACTTTTCCCACTTGCATCGCCGTTTCCGCGCACCCCCTCTGGAAAACGCCGCTCTAATTCGGTCGATTCGGACTACAGGGTTGTTCAGGGTGGAGAGGCATGCAGTAGTCCGATTTTTTCGGACTAGGGAGCAAGGGTACGGGCGCCACGCTGCTCGAGAATGCTCTTTGCCTCGATCGGGTTCAGTTGGTTGCGGGAGTGCAGCGGAATGGGGCGATCAGGGATCGTCCAAGGAGACGGTTTTCAGAAAAACGTAACGCCATCAACGAAAGAAGGACCGAAGAGAGCAGGAGAAGGGAGTGGAGAAGAGAAGCTTCCGTCTTTGAATGACGGCCCAACAACGACTAAACTTCAATTCAAAGGCCATGCTTTCAACAACGGTCGGAACCCCTCTTCCTGCCCCAATGCTGTCAGGTTAGGGACTCCAACAGCGGCGAGTATGCGGACCATACGGCCCTTATTTGTGAACAAAATGGCTATTTTACGGGGTAAGCGGACATACGATGCGTTATTGGGGCCAAAAGTGAGGTTTTGAGGGGGCGAAAGGGCAAATAAGCGCATCTGTGTCCGCCAATCCAACCCTCAAGCTACTTTAGGATGAAATAAGGGCTTCTGTGTCCGCTCCGAGCTCGGCCTGACGAAACACCCGCCCCCTTTCCCTTCAAATAGCTCCATCCACTAAAAGCAGAGCGAGTGTGCTTATTGTCCTTAACCTGACAACATTGCTTCCTGCCCTCCCCGCGTGCTAACGGAATGCCACGACCAATAACCTGATCAGTGAACTTCCGATCAGGGTTTCTTACTCCGAAATAAGTTTGACACCTGTCGGAAGCCCGTGATAGGGTAATTTGAGAGAGAGAGAGTTCGTTTCCTATACCAGCCAATAAGGGAGGCTTCCCCCATGAAAGCTTTGGTCTACGAAGGCCCGCGCCAAATGAATGTCCGCGAGGTCGAGCTGCCCGTTCCGCAAGACGACGAGGTGCTCATCCGGGTCGCGTACTCGGGAATCTGCGGCTCCGAGCTGAGCGGTTACCTCGGGCACAACTCGCTGCGCCGGCCGCCGCTCATCTTCGGCCACGAGTTCGCCGGCGTCGTCGAGCATGTCGGCCCTGCCGCCGCCGCGGCGTTCCCGCAGCTCGGCCGCGGCACCCGTGTGACGGCGAACCCGCTCGTCACATGCGGGCATTGCGCCGCCTGCGTGCGCGGCAAGCAGCAACTGTGCGCGAGCCGCAAGCTGCTCAGCGCCTCGCTGCCGGGCAGCAACGCGGAGTTCGTCGCGGCGCCGGCGCGCTGCGTGTACGCGCTGCCCGCGAACGTGACGCTCGAGCAAGGCACGTTCGTCGAGCCGTTCGCCTGCGGCGTGCGCGCCGCCGAGCTGGCCGAGGCCAAGCCCGGCCAGAGCGCGCTCGTGATCGGCCTCGGGCCGATCGGGCTGTTCGCGCTGCAGGCGCTGCAGGCGTACGGCGTGAGCCGCATCGTTGCGGTCGACCGCAACCCGCAGCGCCTCGACATGGCCGCCGAGCTCGGCGCCATCCCGCTGGACCCGTCCGCGACGCCGGACGTGCTGCAGGAGGTGCTGCGCCTGACCGGCGGGACCGGCGCCGACATCGCGATCGATGCCGTCGGAGCCAGCACCACGCGGACTCAGTGCATCGAGAGCGTTGCCTTCGGCGGCCGTGTCATTTTCACCGGCCTGCACGAAGCCGACTCCTCGTTGCCGGTCAACCATATCGTGCGCAGAGAGATCGCATGCATCGGGGCGTTCGCTTATTCGACGGCCAATTTCCGAACGGCGCTCGATTGGATTGCGGAGGGGCGCGTCCGTCTGGATGAGAGCTGGATCGTCAAAGCCCCTTTGGAGGAAGCGTCGCATTGGTATGAGGCATTGCTCGGCAATCCCGGCAAAGTAGCCAAGGTGCTGCTGCATCCATAATGCCTCGCGCAGCTATCAGCATTTAGGAAAAACAGCGTTGCAATCCCGGCGGCATCTGATTTATAATGTCATTACGCTAATTGCTGTCGGGGTATGGCGCAGCCTGGTAGCGCGCACCCTTGGGGTGGGTGAGGTCGCACGTTCGAATCGTGTTACTCCGATCCGCGAGACATCGAATTCGCTTCGATGTCTCTTTTTCGGTAGATGTCCTTGGATGAGGTGAATCGATGGAGACGGTACAGGGAGATTATTTCATTATTAAGGCCAAAGAAAACGGCGTTCACGTCATCGGGTTGACGCGGGGCCATGACACCCGGTTTCACCATACGGAAAAGCTGGACAAGGGCGAAGTCATGATCGCTCAATTCACGGAGCATACCTCCGCGGTGAAGGTGCGGGGCAAGGCCACGATCGTGACGAGGTTCGGCACGGTGAATACGGAAGATTGATCCGAATAGAAGCACGGATTCGAAGGAGCAGGCATAGCCTGCTTTTTTTGTTTGTACAATGAGAGGAGGGAGTTTTCTCACGTGGAGGTGTAGGACGGATGAAGGGGTTTTACCGGTTGCTGCTCGTTGCTTTGGTTTCGCTAGTCATTGCGTTTGGCGTGTCAGGGCTGCCCCGGCTGGACTCAAGCTCCCGCCAGATGGCGGAGGAAGAAATGGCGGTTCAATCGGGCTCGGTGAAGCTGCTCACAGATCGCAATGTGGTCGACCTGCTCGTCCGGCAGCCGCTGTTTCTCGATATCGGCCATGTCGAATGGAGCGATTCGATTTTATCGATCGACCTGAAGGCGAAGCAAGGGCATGTGGATCCGGATTTTGTATATCGCGATCTGTATACTTTATCGAAGCTTGGCCTGCAAGGAACGAAAAACGTCAAGCAACTGCTCGTCCGGGTCATGGAGCTGCCGGCATCGGCGACCGCGATCGGAGCGGGGAAACCCCAGCTGTTAGTGGCGATGGAAGCGAGACGCGACGATTTGAAAAGAGAGGATGCGCTAAACGCCACGCCGGGGTCGATCAATGCGGAGCAGTACGTCAGTTCACATTTTAGACTTACTTTTACGCCCAAGTGGCTTGACCGGAAGTCTCCATAGGAGAGTACAATAGAGGTAATGTGCGTCCGGGAATCGGATGTGATATAATAGCAAAATGGCGTTCAATGACATTGGCCGGGCAACGGAGGCAGGCTGTACATGGAAAAACACTCGATCGAAGATACGGCAACGAAATATACCCAGTACGATATGATCCAATCGAATACGGAGCTGCCTGCATTTCCTAACTTGAGGACGGAGCTGCTGTACATGGCGCTTCACAAGGGCTCCTCCGCCGAGCTAAGCGAGCTGTATGCACTAGTGGCGTCGCTCGCCCAGCTGGGACTGGACACGCATGATCTGATTCCGGCTACGAACGAGCGCAAGGAGAAGAAGGAAGCCCGGGCCAGACAGCTCAAGGTGCTGGCGGGCGATTACTTCAGCAGCCGGTTTTATCATTTGCTGTCCCAAGCGGGTCAAGTCGAGATGATCCGTCAGATGTCCGGCGCGATCTGCGAAGTGAACCGGCTGAAGATGGGGCTCTATACGAAAATGCGGCAATGGAAAGTGACGGCGGACGAGTATTTGCAGCAAACGGTGCATATCAAGTCGCAGCTCTACACATCCTTCGCGAAGCAGATGGAGGGCAGCCTGCTGAAGCTGTGGCCGGAGCTCTTGACCGGCTTCACGAGGTGCGAGATCATCCTGGACGAGATCAAGCGGCTGGACACGGTCGGCGGGTTCCGCGCGGGCTGGGCGTTCTGGCATATTATGCAGTCCGGCACGAAGGAAGAGAAGCGCCAGCTGCAATTGCAGGAAGATCCCGATCAAGCGAAGCTGCGCACGCTGCTGCTCAAGTACAACGTGAAGGCCCAGCTGTTCCACATGCTCGAGTCGCAGTTCAAGCTCGTGTCGGACAAAGTCCGGCAGCTCGATTCGGACAAGCTGGTGCAGGACGTCTACCGGATCGGAGAACCGTTCACCCGGTATTTGGCCGCCCCGCGCGCATTGGAAGAAGGGTGAGGTGAAAGGAACGGATGGAGATGAAGACATCCAAAGAGAAATTCGTCCATTCCGTATTTGAGAGCATCGCCCCCAAGTACGATTTAATGAACGATCTGATCAGCTTCCGCCGGCACAAAGCATGGCGCAAGTTTACGATGAAGAAGATGGCGGTGAAGCCGGGCTCGACGGCCATCGATCTGTGCTGTGGCACATGCGATTGGACGCTCAGTTTGGCCGAGCATAGCGGGACCGGCGCGATTACCGGACTCGACTTCAGCCAGAACATGCTGGACATCGGCCAGATGAAGGTGGACAAACAAGGCCGCAGCAAGCAGATCAAGCTGATTCAAGGCAACGCGATGGCGCTGCCGTTCGAGGATAATACGTTCGACTACGCGACCATTGGCTTCGCCCTGCGCAACGTGCCGGATCTGGTGCAAGTGCTCAAGGAAATGCATCGGGTCGTCAAACCCGGCGGAATGGTCGTTTCGCTGGAGCTGTCCAAGCCCACCTGGCAGCCGTTCAAGTCGATCTACTATTTTTACTTCCAGAAGCTGCTGCCGCTTATCGGCAAGCTCGTAGCCAAGAAGTACGAGCAATACAAATGGCTGCCTGAATCGCTTATCCACTTCCCCGACTATGAACAATTGGCGGGTATTTGTCGCGAGCTCGGGCTTACGGATGTGCGGGTGTACCCGTTCTTCGGCGGCGTCGCGGCGCTTCATATCGGCATCAAGGAGAAAGAGGCGAAGTAGCATGAGAGGAAATAAGCTCGTTACGTTTCTGGAAATGATCAAAATCGAGCATACCCTGTTTGCTCTTCCATTCGCTTTTATGGGAGCGATGCTGGGCGCGGTTGTCGGCGTCGGCGAGCTGCCTTCCTGGGCGCAGATCGGCTGGATCATACTGGCGATGGTGGGCGCCCGCAGTGCGGCAATGGGTTTGAACCGGGTCATCGACAAAACGTTCGACAAGAACAATCCCCGAACGTCGATGCGGGCGATTCCGGCCGGCTTGCTTTCTTCGAAGGAAGTCTGGATTTTCATCGTCGCGTCCTTTGTTCTGCTTTTCGTTGCAACCGCCAATTTGAGCACGCTTGCGATGAAGCTGCTTCCATTGGCTGTTTTTATGCTGGTCTTCTATTCCTATACGAAACGTTTCACTTGGCTGTGCCACATTATCCTGGGGTTCACGATTGCGCTCGCGCCGCTTGGCGGTTGGGTGGCGGTTACGGGGCATGTCGATATTTACGCCCTAATCTTATATGTCAGCGTCGCTTTCTGGACGGCGGGCTTCGATGTGATCTACGCCTGCCAGGACATGGAGTTCGACCGCAATACCGGTCTTCATTCGATCCCGCAGCGGTTCGGGCTGAACGGTGCGCTCTGGATCGCCAAAGGTTTTCATCTCATTCCGGCGATCGGCTTCCTCGTCATGTTCCTGCTGATGGCGGAGCTGAGCTGGTGGTATTTCGCCGGCGTGCTCATTTCCTATGCCCTGATGATTTATGAGCACTCGATCGTACGGCCGAATAATTTGTCCAAGCTCAATACCGCCTTCTTCACCATGAACGGGACGCTGAGCATCGTCGTGTTCTGCTTCACTTGCATTGATCTGGTGGTGCGTTACGCGTGGTGATGGAGCGGGTGACCAAACCATGGATTGTCGGGATTACCGGGGCGAGCGGCGCGGTGTATGGGGTCAGGCTTGTGGAGACGCTGCTGGAGCGCGATATTCCGGTCCATCTGCTCATTACGGACGCGGGGTGGCGGGTGCTTCACGAGGAGCTGGACTGGAGCGCCGGTCGCCGCCAGGAGACGATAGCCGAGAAGTTCACTGGCCCGGTCCGCTATTACCCGATTCAAGATATCGGCGCTTCGGTGGCTAGCGGCTCTTTCCTGACGAGCGGCATGGTCATCGTGCCGTGCAGTATGGGGACGTTGTCCGGCATCGCGACCGGCGCGTCGGACAATTTGCTCGAGCGCGCGGCGGATGTCGTGTTGAAGGAAGGGCGCAAGCTGTTCCTGGTGCCTCGCGAGACGCCTCTGCATGCGATCCACCTGGAGAACATGCTAAAGCTGGTGCGTATGGGTGCGCGGATTATTCCGGCCATGCCCGCCTTTTATCAGAAGCCGCAATCAATGGACGAGCTGGTCGACTTCATGGTCGGCAAAGTGCTGGACAGCATGGAAATCGAGCATCAGCTATACCGGCGATGGGGGGACAGCTAATGGCTACGGCAGACGCACAAATCCGCATCGGCAAAATCAACTATACGAACGTTTGGCCTATTTATCATTTTTTCCCGCATGAACGGTTCGAGGGCCGCTTGGAATGGATCGAGACGGTGCCGACCGGACTCAACAAAGCGATGAAGGCCGGCCAAATCGACATGGGCGCGATCTCTTCCTTCGCCTACGGCGAGTCGTACCAGGACTACGAGATGTACCCGGACTTGTCCGTAAGCGCGGTGGACAAAGTGAATTCGATTCTGCTGTTTCACCGCCGGCCGCTTGAGGAGCTGGATGGAGCGCGACTTGCGCTTCCTACGACTTCGGCCACCTCGGTCAACCTGCTCAAAGTACTGCTGGAAAAGTTTTACGGTGTGAAGCCGCAATACGAGTATGCCACCCCTTCCTTGAAGGAAATGATGGAAACAAATGAAGCCGCGCTTTTAATCGGAGACGATGCGATCCGCGCCAGCTGGACCGAGCATCCGTACCTCGTGACCGATCTGGGCGAGCTGTGGCGGCGCTGCACGGGAACCGGGATGACGTTCGCGGTATGGGCGGTTCGCAAACAGACGATTCGCGAGTTCCCGGAGCTCATCGCCGATATTCACCAAGCGTTTCTCGAGAGCAAGCGCCATGGTGTGCGCGATCCGGAATCGATCATTCGTCAGGCGATGCAGACGGTGGGCGGAGAAGCCGACTACTGGCGCCACTATTTCCGTCATCTGAATCATGATTTCGGCGAAGCCCAGCAGCAAGGACTGCGGTTGTATTTCCGGTATGCCCGAGAGCTGGGGCTGCTGGCGCATGACGTTCCGTTGCAATTTTGGACTGATATTAGCAGAGTCAGGTGAACGAATGAAACTACTGGACATCTATGCCCGTAAGAAAAAAGAAATCGCCCAGATCGAGCATGAGCTGGAAGGCAGCATTTACACGGACCAGCCGCTCTTGAAAGAAACGTCGCTCCACCTGCTGAAGGCGGGCGGCAAGCGGATTCGGCCGGTATTCGTGCTGCTGGCGAGCGAGTTCGGTCGTTATGATCTGGAGCGGGCCAAACGTATCGCGGTGCCGCTCGAGCTGATCCATATGGCCTCGCTCGTGCACGATGACGTGATCGACGATGCGAATACGCGGCGCGGGCAGCTGACGGTCCGATCGAAGTGGGACAACCGCATCGCAATGTACACGGGGGACTACATTTTCGCCAAGGCGCTGACGGTTGTGACCGAGCTCGAGAATCCCCGCGTGCATCAAATTTTATCCAAAGCGATCGTAGAGATGTCGATCGGAGAGATGGAGCAGATCCGGTATTTTTTCCAGCCGGAGCAATCCATCCGTACATATTTGCTTCGCATTCGCCGCAAGACGGCGCTGCTCATCGCCATCAGCTGCCAGCTAGGCGCGATCGCTACGAACGCGGACAACGCGTGCAGCGCCAGCCTGTATCGGTTCGGCTATAACGTAGGCATGGCGTTCCAGATCCGGGACGATATTCTCGATCTGACCGGGACCGAGAAGCAGCTGGGCAAACCGCCGGGCAGCGATATCAAACAAGGCAACATCACGCTTCCGGTGCTGCTCGCCCTGCGCGAGCCGGAGCTGCGGCAGCCGCTCTTGGCCGAGATCAGGCGGATCCAGGAGGCAGACGGACAGACCGATGTCGAGCCGTTCCTGCGACTAATCCGCGGCAGTCGCTGCATCGATCGGGCGGACGAGCTTGCGGCGCGGTACATAGAGAAAGCAATACGTTCCCTGGATGGGTTGCCGAATATTCGGGCGAAGAAGGATCTGATCGAGATCGCCCATTTTATCGGGAACCGATCTTACTAGCGCCTGATTGCACATAGTCGGGCCGTGCATGTATGCCAGGTGCAGGTTCGGACTACACTGGTTGATACACCTTTTTCAGACGGAGGGATAGCCTATGGAAAGAACGTTTATGATGGTGAAGCCGGACGGGGTCGAACGCGGATTGATCGGGGAAATCGTTCAGCGCCTCGAGCGCCGGGGTTTCCAGCTCGTCGGCTGCAAGCTGATGCAAATTCCGAAGGAAATGGCGGAGAAGCATTACGCGGAGCACGCAGGCCGTCCTTACTATGATGATCTGATGAACTTCATCACAGCCGGACCGGTGTTCGCGATGGTATGGGAAGGCGACCAAGTGATTGCGTTGTCCCGTATCATGATGGGCAAGACGAACACGTTGGAGGCGTTGCCGGGCACGATTCGAGGCGATTTCGCCATCCACACGAACCGCAACATCATTCATGGATCCGACTCTCCGGAGAACGCCTTGCGGGAGATCGCGATTTTTTTCCAGCCGCACGAGCTGCTCTGCTACTCGAAAGCGGTTCAGAAGTGGATCTAGCCTTTAGCCTACACTTTCGAGCCTGACCGGGTGAACCTGCGTCAGGTTTTTTCAACAAATAAGAAAGTTTAAGTTTTTCACCGCAATCAAGGGCCGTGAATTTACCAGCGA
>NZ_BIMA01000054.1 GCF_004000845.1 Paenibacillus koleovorans NBRC 103111 | reverse complement strand
AGAGCTTCGTCGATTGGCGTTCCCGCCGTGAGAAAACCGTCCGCCTGCTCCAGCTTGCGAAACAGCGCTTCCCGGTCTTTCGGCTCGCCCGCCTCCCACTTGCCGACTCGCACGAAACCCTCCAAATATTGCTCCACTTCGGCCGGAATCGGTTTGTCTACGAACACATACGGCTTCATTTTAAATCCCCCAAATCGAGTTTCTGTCGCCAAGAAAACGTCCTAGAGTTCGATGCCGAATAACGCCAGCCGCTCTCGAAGAACTTGCGCCATGCAAGTCCATTCGAAATGCGGGGGTTATCTTACCGCCCGAGCCATCCTCCGTCCACCGCAAGCAGATGTCCGTTGATATAATCGGAGGCATCGGAGGCAAGAAAAATAACAGCCCCGTTCAAATCTTCCGGTCTTCCCCAACGTCCCGCAGGGATTCTTTCAATAATCTGCCTGTTCCGCACTTCATCTGCTATCAATGCCGCATTCATATCCGTGTCGATATACCCGGGAACAAGGGCATTTACGTTTATTTGGTATTTCGCCCACTCATTGGATAAAGCTTTAGTCAATTGCGCGATGCCGCCCTTCGCCGCCGCGTATGCCGGCACATTGATTCCCCCTTGAAAGGATAGCAGCGAAGCAAAATTGATAATCTTCCCTCTCTTCTGCGGAATCATCACTCTCCCGGCCTGCTGGCATAATAACCATACTGTTTTGAGATTGACTTGAAGCACATCCTCCCAATCTATATCCGCAAAATCCACTGCCGGGGAGCGTCGCTGAATACCCGCAATATTAACCAGTACATCCATTTTCGAAAAATGCTCAACCACAGTCGGAACGGCCGCCTTCACTTGTTCCTCCTGCATAAGATCGCAAGCAATAATAGCGCAATTTCGTCCCAATTCTTGGATTTCATCCCTTACCTCGGTTAGTTCTACGTTGCGCTGCAACAGGGCAATATCCGCTCCCTGACGAGCCAATGCAAGCGCAACCGTCCGTCCGATCCCGCGTGTGCCACCCGTAATTGCCGCTACTTTGCCTGTAAGATCAAACAATGATTGCATCAGGCTGCTCCTTATTATGGGTTCGTTCTGTGAAATGCTGATCGCTCACACGACTGGCCAAATGTCCATCGCCAATGCTCGAAAATCACGAACACGATGTAACGTAACGAGATCCGCATCATGCTGGTCGACAGCGTGATGCGAAGTCCGTGATGTGATCACAAGATCGTCACCATCGATAACAACCGACGGGTACATGAAAGATTGTGTCAACTTCTCCGCCTTTGCAATACAACCGGCAGGAAACCAGTTGAGCGCGTCGCAAGCGTACCATAGCATCATATAGCGTCTATCGTTCCCCACGGTTCCCTGATAGGCAGTTTCTTCGAGTTTGGAAGAAATCTCAATTAAATTTTGCGAGTTGGAGGGAACGTTGGAGGCCATCCAATATAGTTTGGAAATATCGTCGTAAACGATATAAAACTTGCATTGTCCTCCCGGCAAGGACACGAATTGGGTAAAGGAAATCGATGCTCCCTCTGCATGCAACGCAATATCGAATGCGGCTGCAATATTGGCAGTGCCTTGACGATCAATAACGGCACGGGCGAGAACGCGCAGACGTCCTCCCACTTCTACAACATTTCCTTCCAGACAGTGCATGGAAGGACCTGGAAACAATCCCGGATTCAACTCCTTGGGAATGACCATTTCCGCTCCTTCGGTAATTCTCCATGCGGCGGGATTAAGCACTCCCTCCTGCAAATTGCAGGAGGCGACCGCCATTTTTCTGAACGGTCCTTCACTGATCGCCCAATACAGCGTACCATCCTTGACTACCATCGGCATTTGACACGTGGAGTATTTATGGGTCCCTTTAATAACTTCAACCGGCTCCGTCCATGTTTTTCCGTGATCGTCGCTGGCTATGGCATGTATGCCTACATAACGCAATCCCTTGTAGAGATCTACTCTGTCGTCCGTAGCCAGAGTGGCCTCCAAATCGGTATGGGCATCCATCTTCTGATGGTCCGCTTCTCGATACGGAACAGCCATGAAAAACAAGTAAAGCCTGCCCTCGAAATAAAACGGAATGTTATCCGTATAGGGCAAATTGTCGTTCACCGTATGCCACGTCGATCCCTTGTCTTCACTAAGAAGAATATGCAATTGGTATGGTTCTCTTCTTTTGTGCGGTATCGTTTGCTTGTAATACACCGGAACAGTCGTCAAATATTTCCCATCCGGAAGCATGATGAACGCAGGATCGATAATCATGTAGTATGCTCCCTCCTGCTCGCTTTCCGGCACACGAAGGATCGTGGTGTAATCTTGGGCCAACGGCAATGCCATATGAGACTGTTGCATTAGTCAATACTCCCTTTCCGCACTCAGGTCTGTTGTCTATTGATCGGCTTCAATTCGGGTCCGGATACAAGTCCAGCGCCAGCCGGCGAAAATGGTGCACGCGATGGAGCGCGGCGAAATCCGCATCATGACGATTCGGTGCCTGAACGCTTGATCGGGAAATGATCACCAGATCATCTCCATCGATGACCGGCTTCGCATACATGAACGACTGGGTCAACTGACCGGCCCGTGCCACACAACCGGCCTGGAACCAATTCATACCGTCCAGACCATAGAAAAGCATCAGAAAACGCCGATCGTCTCCGCCAGGCAGAGGAGCAAAAACACGGTCAGGCTCAGTGCCTTGCTCCTTTATTTTCCAATTAAACACTTTCTGGCTATCGACCGTAAGGTTGGCCGTAGCCCAGAACATGCAGGACACCTCATCCCAAATCACGCAAAACTTCAGATGTCCGCCGGGCATCGGAGAGAACTGTACAAATGTCGCATCAAGCTTGCTGCCGTCATCGGCTATATCGGCAACTGCGCATAGATTTGCCGTAGTTTGGCCTTTGAGCTTGACTGTGGCAAGCATGCGTAATTGGCCGTTGACATCGATGAGGTTAGGCTCCAGGTAATGGCTGGCATTCTCAGCAAACCGAACATTGAACAACGCGTCCGTATGCTCCGGAAAAAACACCGGATTCGACATACGCCAAGACCCGGGATCCATAGGACCGCGGCGCAGGTCTCCCGTGATCGCCCGGGGAGCGCGACAAGCGCCATGGCGAATATCGTCAGGCTGTTCATAAGCGCTGCCGAGTCCAAGATCGTCAATAGCCCAATAAAGGCGATGATCCCGGATGACCATGCCTGTGTGGCAATTCCAGAAATGCCCTTCGAACAATGTCACCGGCTCCGTCCAGGTGCTGCCGCCGTCATCGCTTCTTAGTAACAGCAGATCATCATTTCGGTATTCCGTGCCCCCCTTGTTGGCAAATAAATAAAGCGCTCCCTCGTATACCCAAGGAATAGCCGAATAAAAATTGAATTCCGCAATTTTCTGCCATTCCTTCCCGCCATCGGCGCTTTTCAGAATATGTGAACGACTTTGATCTGCACGCCTTTCTTTGCTCCATATAAAGCGCGGTACAACTGGCACTGCTGCAACCAAATCGCCATTGTCCAGACGAACTAATCCGCATCCTTCCACGTAGCGCTCTACATCGGGGTTATGCCACACTATAGTGTAATCCTGAGCCATTGGTTGAACCTTGCTGCTAGTTTCAGTCATTGTAAGGTTCCTCTCCGTTAGTTCGCGGTGCCTCTTCTGCTGCTGCTACCAGAACCGAGCCTGATTCATCTGTTACCTTACAGCAAAATGCCCATCCGCCGTGGTTGGCGCCTAGCTCATTGGACAGCTTCAGCAGCAGCGTATTTGCACCTGCCTTCAGCTTCACTTGAATCGTTTTGTCTCGAAACGCGGTATGCTTGCCCATCGGATAAACAACCTCGTTCAACCGAATAACCAATTCGTCATCCCATGCCACCCGGAGCGACACGGTCGTCTCTCTCTCGGCGTACAATGTACAGCGGGCAAGCGCCACCCCGGCTTCAGTCGGAGCTACACTCTTGGCATTGGGCCGGAATACATGCCGAAAATCGACAAAACCATGTAAAGCGTTCCGCCGCAGCCATCTTGCCTGATGTTTGCCGCTGTTCACGGAACCCGCTGTCAACCATAAGGAATCCTCGTTATGCATGCCATCGTATAATTGATCCGGGAAAAACTCGATCTCGGCAGCTAGCGTCGTATCCATCGCCTTATTGCTCCGATTGAAGAACGGTCCGCATACCCACCATTGCCCAGAAGCGGGCAACTCCAAATCATTGGTGCCGAGGGGCATCGTGAGGTTCATGCCTCTCGAGTTTGGCATTGATGCATTGCCGGTTAAGGCATGCGGCTGCAAATAAGTAAAAGACGGCATTTTGAAAAAGGGTCGCACAGGCTTCTCCTGGTACCAATACACAGTGGAGCATATATCATTGCTCATAGAGCCAAAGCGCACATGAATCGATTCCTCAAAATGGATCGATTCGTTTTCATAAAATCGGTACCCGACGAGACGTTGCGCGGGTCGGGCTTCTCCGGTATCCTCATGGACATAATACGGGATTCCTTGATACAAATAGGATTCCGGCGGATTGTGCAAGGCTCCTCCAAAACCGGCCCCAAACGTATCCTCGCCGCCAATACCGCGAATATAGGCAGGATATTGGCCCAACCCGTCTATATAAATATTGTCTCCACCTCCATGGCTCCAACGGTCTTCATTATCGATCAGCCGGACGCCATACACAAAGCCGAGCAGTTGGCCTGGACCGTCGGCATCCAAAATCAAGTAATCTTCGCCATAACTTTGGGTAGGCATCTCCCTGCGCCATCTGGCCGCGAATCTTCTCGCTTCCTTCAACTCCTGGCCGGGATAACGATGCCAATCCACCATCAAGTAGACCGTCTTTGACTTCTCCCCACCTTCCAGTTCGATACGCGCCGAGCGAGCAAACGGCATTTTAAAGTAACAGCTGTACCCGGACTCTGCTGAAACTGCAAGGTAAGGAGTATTTATTGGATAAAACTTCTTGCCATGCATTACACCAAAGAAATCACCTATAGGCGCTTCCACATAAGGAATCGGCTCATCATCGAAATATATGCGAATAATGGTATCCCTGTTGCCATTTTCCTCGCGCGTTGGCGTTATCCAAAGATGTTGGATGCAGCCTGGACCTTCAAGCTGGGCAAAGCTGCATCGTTCCCCTGCTTTAAGATGCTGCTTGAGGCTTACGCGGTCAGCAACCGCGCGCTCTGGTAAATTCAAATTCATTGGTTTCTCTCCTCTATTACCTCGATTACCTCTATTACCTCTATTACACTCCCCAATATTGCGCTCTCCGGAATTGGTTAATCGGTGACACGTACATAATCAATATTGACGATTTGACCACTTCCTGCTGCGGGATTCAGAGCATCCAGCCTCAACTGCTTGATCGTTCCGGCCCATGCCGCATTGGTCGACATATCTACAACGTAATCCGTATAGTCGCTATTGGGCACAAGCGTAAAGTTCACTTTTTTCGCAGCATTCCAGGTGGTATCCGAATTGGTTATAAAATAGATGCCGCCAGTAGTCTGGCTCGTATTGTTTTTCATTCGGATGCGGATTTTGGTATTGTTGACTGGGTCAATTGCCAAATTGTCAGGCGACTTCACCTGCGGATCCGTGCCGCTTGAAGTTAGGTTCATTGCGCCTGCCGACACCGCCATGCTGACTTGGTAAAACGCCGTCCACCCTTCGGATGAGCCGCTTGTATTAAAGTTCCAATCTTTTGCGCTTGTATAGCCCGTATACGATTGGTATAGCTCCAATACTTCGGCTGCACTCAAAGCCGTGCTATAAATGTTCACCTCATCCACATTGCCCTTCATATAATCGATATTGGTAGCAGACTTATAACCGAACCTAAGCGGCGAAGTACCGTTGTAAACACTCCCGGAAATGGGCTGTAATCCGCTTCCCTGAAGGACTCCGTCTACATATACCTTGACCGTAGTTCCGTCATAAGTACCTACAATATGATGCCATTGGTTCAAAGCAAGAATGGCGCCAAAGCTAGCCTTTGTTCCTGTGGCATTCCATGCATCATTCGTTGTACGGATGGCAAAATGTCCTGCCCCTGTCGAACCGATGGCTATCCGATAAGATGGGCTGCTGGAGACAGAATCTTTGCCAACCGGAACATAATTTTGCACAGGAAGCTGCGCGAGGTACACCCAAGCGGATACGGTTAGCGAGCCCATCCCATCTAAGGTGCTGCTATCAGCAACGGTTGCATAATCATCGATGCCATCCAGCTCCAACGCATTGAAGCTTATACCTGGTGCCCAGGCCGCCCCATTCACGAGTGTTGCCGTATTGCCATTCCCGGATAGGTCGGCGGCGGTTGTTCCGCTTGTTTCATTGAAGCTCCACTTCCCTTTCAGGGTCGGTTGGATCGATTTTTGGAAAGTTGCCTTGAACGTCTTTCCTTTCGCCGCATTGACATTTATTGAAAGCTTGAGGGTTGGACTTTGCTGCAGTACGGTAATTTGGGAATCTTTGGATAACAGTTGAAAGTCAGGCTGGTGGATCTCAAGGGTGATACTTCCGTTGTAGGCCTGGGTCGGGTCGGATACGGCAACCGTCAGCTCATTGCCGGATTCATGCACCATCACGGCAGCAATTTTATTGCTGGTCAAATAAGGTGCGCTGTCGGCATACACTGTCTGTGTCACATTGGTCCAGAAATTAGCGCCGGTAACATGGAGCTGCTTTTCTCTTACCGCCTGGACACTGGTAGTGTTCGCCAAAATCTCCACATCCGGGTTGGCTGCGTAGCTGCTTGTTTGTGTACTCGTCTTGTTAGGCAGCAGTACATAAGCATAATTACTGTTTGTAGGGTTCGTCCCATGCTCCAACCACAAAGTCAGGTAAGAGTTGGTTTTCGGATCGGTCGAGCCGTTGTTCGTATTAATCGCATTCCACGTGCCGGTGCGCGATTCCCGGATGGTCTTGATGGTGGGTGCGTCAGGAAAATAGTAGCCGATCTCACTGCCTGGTACATTCCCCTCAAGGTTCATCCAATTGGTGCCCGCATACGTTTGGGTGCCCAAGGCAAGCGAGGTGGATTCCGCGGTTTCATCGTTTACCTTAAAAACGTTGTCGCCTGCTGATGTTAGCTTGCGGTTCTCGATAATGGTCTCAACGGCTTTGCCGCCTGTGCTCGTAACCCCGCTGCCCAACGCGACAATTTCGTTATCGAACATAAACCACGATTTTAGTGCCGACAGGGTGGAGTTGCTCGGATGCAGCGCCATTTGCGCCGTTCCATAGCTTCCCATTGAGACACCGCCAACCGCATTTTTATCACTGAACCCGGAAACAACCGATGTATTGCTCTGTACGGTCGTTCCCGGAAGCCGGTAAGGGTCGACTGTCGCCCAGAAATTACCGCCAAACTGTTCGAGGTCATCGTTATATAGATAAGTCATGCCGTCGGAGGTATGCCAGCCCTTTAGATTTTCCTGGTTGATGCTTTCAAAATTTTTGATTTTATTGGAATGCATGCTGACAGCAAAGCCGAAGCCGGGCTGCAAATGGACAGCCTGCGTCATCGCAGGGAATATTTTCGTCATCACCAATTCGCTTCTGGATGTAATGCCCGAATCGTTCATGATCGATTTGCCCAATTCGATGGAACGGAGCGGTACGTCCGCATAGAAGTTGATGCCGGAGCCTGCCTCGCTCTCCATCCACGCCTTGAACATTTGCTTATAGGCAAGCGCATCCGTTGTTGGGGCGAATTGCGACAGCAAGACGATGGAAGCCATCACTTCATGCCCCGCCTTATGGTCCGAGGAGGAACCCCAGGATATTACCCTGCCTCTCGTCATGTCCATCATGGCACCTTTATAGATCAATGGCTCATAGGAATCGTACACCCATTTAAATACATTTTGTTGGTTCACATGGGTTACAGCCCAGGTTGATCCATCCAGGAGGTACATCAGGCTGGCCATGTCGGACAATAAATCCTTGCCATATCCCCCGGTATAAGGGAAATATTTATGCTGGATAAAGGACCCATCGGTGTAAAATCCGTCGCCACTTGTACTATAGCTGAATACATCGGTCAAAGCATCGCGGGCTGCCGCGATTTTGGCGGAGTCCTTTATCAAGATACCCCGGGTTCCCACAACCGTTGCTTTCCATACCCGGTTAGCTCCCGTAGCATTAGTATTGCCTTGCAATTTCGTCGGGTCTGGAGAAAATTGATTGACCGCTTTCATATAGTTCGCAATTTGGGTATTGTTGAGTTGGTCGTACATTAGCACTACCGTGTCATTTAACGCGAGTGGCGCACCAATTTCCCAATCCCACCAATTGTTGTAACGCGTGGTGCTTTCGCTGTAGCGGTTGGCATACATCCAATCCAAAGCGCTTACGATGTCTGCAGCGAGCGCAGCATCATTTTCCAAGGAAGAGCCCTTCGTCTGGTAGGCCAGAGCCATAGCCCTCAATCGCCCGTAAGCTGATGTAATATGACTGGAAAGGGTTACACTTTGCAGATTGCTCCATAAATAAGTTCGTCCTGTTGCGGTATTTAAACTGTCCCAATACGTTTGGGCTCTTGCCGTTACTGTCGTCACTGCCGCCGCGATGTCGGAGTCGGACGAATTCACGTCCCCCCCATCCAGTTGCTCCAGCAGCTTCAAACGCAGGCCATCATATTCATCCGAAGCTGAAACCGTCGTACCGCTGCAATACGCGGCAATACTCAAGCAAAATAAACATAACGCCATCATGAATATCAACGTAGACCATTTTTTGTTGATTCTTATCGGACCCATCCCTGTCATCAAAGCCTCCATAAATAAAAGAGTATGCTTACGTTTCTGCCTTATCTATCGTCGCCTCGCCAATAATGGGGGTGGACACCATCGTCTGATATTGTTACTCTCAAACGCCGTCCACCCTCAGTAGCCATGTGAAATTATCGTCTATTTTACCCGCGTGTCGTTTTGCAGCTTCAGCATTTCATCCAGACCCAGCTTCTTCAGATCATTGATGTAATCGTTCCAGCCTTTTTCAACCTCCAATGCTCCGGTGATAAACTTGCTCTCGTACTCCTGCTGCTTCTTCGTAATCTGTGCGTTCAGTACGGCATAGCGCTGCGTTTGTTCATCGTTCATTTCGTAAATTTCCATCGGTCTTTCTTTGAATGACGCACCATTGACAGTCGTTTCCCGGTATCCAACCAAACGCGTATCTCGGTAAACCTCCAGCGTTCGGCGCGAACCCAATTGAAGCGCAGCTGCCAGCGGATTTTTTTTCTTTTCCTCATCCGTCATGTTTCTCACTCTCAGCTTTCCGTCGCTGCCAATTGTGTAAGCAACCCCTTCATCGCCAAGCGCACCGAACCGGCTGCCTTCCTTGCTGAACAAGTAATCGACCATCTCAAGCGCGCGTTCCGGATTTTTGATTTTCTTGCTGAATACGACACCACGCAAGTTGACAAGATCGGGTGAGCCTTTGCTAAACTCTCTGCCTGGCGCTTGAATATTCGGCATTACATCGACTACGGATAACAGCTTCTTGGACAAATCTTCTTTTTTCTTCGGATCGGAATCCGCCATCGCCTGAGTCAACTCCTGCGTGTTAATTCCCGCCAGTTGTGTTCCCATCTGCTCATAGGTTTGTTCATTGTCGTAGAAGAAAAAGACTTTGTTTGCGTATACCTTTTCATTGAACTGCTGTTGAGTGATGGTCAGAAATTCGTTGTCAAGCAGCTTTTCTTTATACAATTTGGCCATATAGGCAATGGATTCTTTGTAAGCGTCCGATGCCAAAATGTATTGTTCCACCGGTGTGCTGTATACCCCGAAAACGGAGAAGAACGTTGATTTGGCAAGCCCAGGCGTTCTGTTCGAGATCGGAGCGCTATCCGGATACAATTGCTTCAATTGCTTCAATACGTTGTAGAACTCCTCAGTTGTCGTCGGAGATTTGATTCCGTTTTTATCGAGAATATCTTTGCGATAGATGGTACCGTTGCGATTGTTGTTTGCCATCCCTTTTTCGGCCAATACAGGCATCTGGTAGAAATCGTTCTGAACGGTGATCACTTTTTCCGCATCGGTAGTTTCATTCAACGCCTTGAGAAAATTCGGAGCGTACTTCTTCGATAATTCCTTCAACGGCAACAGGATGCCTTGAACTCCCATCTTTTTCGTATCGATCCCATTTGGAATCTTGAAGATGATGTCCGGGAAATCACCCGTCGAAGCAGCAAGGTTGATTTTGGTCGGCAGATCCGTCAAAGGCGTATAAACCATTTTCAAATCCAAATTGAACTTGTCGCCAAGTTTCTTGAACGCAAGCGCGAGACTCGCATCGCTTTCCGTGCCTTCCACCCACACCGTGTAGGCAATCCTCTCTTTGGGTGTGCTCGGTGCCGTGCTTGCCGCAGGCGAACTGTTTCCCGCTGCGGGTGATGAACTGCTGTCCGAATTTTTCGTTGGCGAACCGGAACAAGCCGCTACGAACAGCAACACGGCGGGAACTCCAACAAGCGACAACTTTCTGATCATGTCAGACAAACCTCTCTGTGTGTGCATTGAATGCCCTCCTTGATTTTTAGTCGATTCTTATGAAGCCAGCCTACTAAAATGCCTTACTTTTCACCCTTTCAAAGAACCGATCATCACCCCTTTCACGAAATATTTTTGAATAAACGGATATACGGCAAGAATCGGGAAGATCGAGGCGAATAAAGCGGCGTAACTGATCGGTCTGGACAAATCCATGAGGCTATAGCCGTATAAGGTATTGTTTTGCCGGGACATCTCAAAAAGCGCGGCGTCAATAATGGCATTCGTCTGGCGAACCATCAACTGTAGCGGAAACAGTTTCTGATCATTGAGAAAAATCAATCCATTGAAATAGTCATTCCATTTCGATACGGCATAAAACAATCCAATCGTCATCAACATCGGTTTCGATACAGGCAGTATGACCGAAAGCAATGTCCTCATCAGCCCGGCTCCATCGATAATAGCCGCTTCCTCCATTTCCTGGGGCAACGATTGAAAATAGGTGCGCATCAGGATCATATTGAAAATCGATAATGAACCCGGAATGACCATTGCCCAAACCGTATTGACCAACCCTAGCGATTTTACCACGAGAAAAAAGGGAATCAGCCCTCCGCTGACAAACATGGTAAGCACAAAGTAGAAGGTTAAATACTTGCGGGCAGGCAGCACTTTTTTGGAGAGCGGATACGCGGTCATGACTGTCAATAGGAGTGCAAGCGTTACATATGCAAGCGTATACAAGATTGAATTCCGATACCCTGTCAGCATATCCGTGTGCTCGAACACAAACCGATACGCTACAGTAGAAAAGCTGGTTGGCACCAAATACATGCCACGACTCAGCACTGCAGGATCGGCAAATGAAATGAAAAGCAGATGGAGCAATGGCAGCAATGTGACAATCCCAACAAAACCGAGAAGAACATACACCACAATATCGAAACCTTCCAGCTTTCTCAGCACAATCACTCTCTTTCTTCTGCATGAACATTCATGCAGGTTAGCGTAAGCGACTTGAAATTACAATAATTACCACAGTGACACGCTGCTAGCTTTGCGACTGATCTGATTAAAGATGCCTATCAGAATGAGAGAAAGCACCATATTGAATATGCCAACGGCTGTCGCATAGGAGAACTCTCCTCCCATAAGCCCAACACGGTACACATAAGTTGAAACCACATCGGAAGTGTCGTATGTCAACGGATTTTGCATCAAAAATGCCTTCTCGAACCCAAGCTCCAACAAATCGCCAAGACGCAGCAGCAACATAATGATAATGGTCGGCCCAATTCCCGGAAGGGAAATATAACGAATGCGCTGTAATCGTGAAGCGCCGTCAATATAAGCGGCATCGTACTGCTCCGTGTCGATGCTGCTTAACGCAGCCAAATAAATGATTGCTGAAAATCCGGCATTTTGCCAAATAGTCGAACCGATATACAAGGTGCGAAACCATTCCGGCTTGGCCATAAAGTAAATCGGTTCGGCACCCGTTGATTTGAGAATGAGATTGACAATTCCGCTTTCCGGCGACAACAAGACACCCATCAAAGTTACAATTGCTACTGTCGATAGAAAATGAGGCACATAAGAAACCGTTTGCACGAACCGTTTGAAGAAACGCCCGCGCACCTCATACAGCAGAATCGCCAGCACAATCGGCATGGGGAAGTAGAAGAGCAGCGAGTATATATTCAGCAGCAAGGTGTTGCGCATTAACCGGAAAAAATCCGGATTGGTCAAAAAGGTGCGGAAGTGCTCGAGCCCGGCCCACGGACTCCCCCAAATGCCCATGGAATAGTTGTAATTTTTGAACGCCAGCAAGATGCCGTATAGCGGAATGTAACTGAAAATAAAGACGAATACGACACCAGGCAGCAGCATAAGTAATAATCCCGCATGTTGGAAGCCGGCTTTCTTGCGATGCGTTTGTATCATTTGTTTGTTTACCTCCCTTCATGCTGATGAATGTGAATGGTTGCGACCCCGATCATTTCCGATTGCATTCCGATCGGAATCCCTCTATAATCCAACTTGCATCCCCCCCTGACACACTTGAGTATAGCAACTGCAGTCCGGCTGATATACATGCAATACTGGGGATTGTGCATCATTTTCGGGGTTACCCGCAAGAAAGGCGAAAACCACGATTTTGTACAATAACCGGAAGGAGACTTGCCTATGCGATGGAAAGAGTGGTACAAGCTATTTTCGGGGTCGTTGTTCAAACGGCTGCTATTCGGTTATGCCATTGTGATCGCCCTGCTGCTGTCCTTCCACTTCCTGTCCATTTATTCGTTGCGGGGGCAATACCAGGACAGGCTGATCAGCTTTAATCAGTCGAACTTGCAATTTACCGTCAAAAGCTATGAGAATGTGATCCAGTCCGCTCGCGATGCCATGATCGGTTTATACAACAATGCCCCTTTCGCCTATTTGGCCGCCGAGCTGGAGACGGGTAATGCCGACCTATCCGCAATCAATATGAAGGAAATCGTTGAGCTTCTCATCCAAACCGTACAATCCAATTCGAGCCTGTTTCTCGAAAATATTGTGGTGTATGTGAAGAAGCCTTCCATCGCCATTACGAAAGAAGGCACTTCCGATGCCAATCTCATATTCTCCAAATATGTAGGCAGCGATTACATAGAGCCCGATTTCTGGAGCGGCCAATTCGAGACGTCCTATTGGAACCGGACAGTTCCCGCCTATGTGGACAGTATGTTTACGCTTCCACATACGAAGCAGACGCATACGGTTGCGCTCATCGTCAAAAATCAGCTGGCGCCGAACTTTTATTTGGTTGCTTTCATTAATACGGACAAAGCGTCCGCCGCCCTTCATCATGCCTACGATAACGGCTTCTGGATCACGGATGCGGAAAACCGAATCTATAACATGAATGCCGAGGCGGCAACTGGATTGGTGCTCCCCGAGCCGCAGAAGCAATTGAAACATGTCGACAGCAGTTATTATCTATATCAGCAAGGGCAGTTTTCCGGTCTGATCTATACGAGCCGCATCCCCGGCGCCATCATCCAGACGGAAATTGACAGGTTCAGTTGGATATTTCTTCCTGCCCTACTCATTTCGCTGCTAATCGGAATCGGTGTTTCCGTCGCGATGAGCCTGTCCATCTACAATCCGGTCAAACGCTTCGTCCATTCCTTGCAGAGTGCGGGGAAACAGGACAAGGAATCGAGCGGCATCCGGGAATTTCAAGCCATTAACGAGCATCTTCAGCATGTGGCCAATAAGAAGAAACGCGACGATCAGGATTTATCCGAATCCAAGTCGATTCTGCGCTATTACACGTACATCAATAAAATCAAGGCCATCAAAGAACATTTCCCGAAAATGATCAATCCCGAATTCGAGCACAACCCGTTCGTATTCGTGCTCACTCAACTGCATTTCCGCAAGCAGTCCGATGACTATGCGGAGTTGGACCCGGGCAGGGCGGCCTCCTATATCCGCGAGTTCATTCATCTCACGTTGATTCAGGACTTCCCGAATTCCATCACCTTCCAACTGGAAAAGGATCAAATTGCCTCGCTTGTGTTCCTAGGGGGCTCCGGCAGGGAGCAACTGCTGCTGTCCCTGTCGAAGTTGTTACGCGTGCTGGAGCTGGATGCCCGTTATTGTTTGGCTACTCTGGGCGTCAGCTCGATGCATGCCCAATCCTCCAAACTGACGACTGCCTATGAAGAAGCTTCAGAATTGATCCGGTACCGGCTAATGAACGATACGATGCAAATCATCGAAGCGCGTTCGCCCCGAACCGACTTTATGGTCAGCCCCCAACAAGAGCTGGACTTGTACGGCTCCTTGCTTGCGGCCAACCGCAAGGATGCGTTGCAGCTGCTGCAGCGTATCATGAACCAATTGCGGGCTGAAGGTCCATTCGCGGAAGATGTCCGAGCATTTGCCCATCATCTGTTGAACAAGGCGAAACAGGCGTTGCGCGTGATGAAGCTGGACGAACAGCTGTTGGAGCCCATGATCCGCGAATTGCCGTTCTGCTACAGCATGGACGATTGCGAGGACTTGCTGACCCGACTGCTCGAACAGACCATGGACAGAATTCAAGCCCGCAGAGAAGAACAGGATGCATTGGTCGCTTATGTGATTCAATATTTGGAATCGCATTATCACGAGGATATTTCACTGGATAAGGTTGCCGATACGATGAAATTGACAAGCGGGCATCTTTCGGCGCATTTCAAGGAGAAGTCGGGCGTCAATTTCAAGGATTATCTCACCGAGATCCGCATGCGCAAAGCGAAGGAGATGCTCAAGCAAACGGACAAAAAAATTCAGGAGATCTCGGAGCTGGTCGGTTATCCGAACATCACTCCGTTTATCCGCATGTTCCGCAAGCATACCGGCCTGACGCCCGGCGACTATCGCAAAGGGATGTTGGACGGGGACAGCTGAGCCGGATGAGGCATCGTGAAATGGGGAGCTATATGCGATATTTTCGAATGTCGAGATTAACCAAGCTTGATGTAAAATGGGTTGGATTCCACCAGGGCGGCAACCATCAGTTTCATGAATGGGGCAACAGCAATCCCAATTATGAGCTGATCATGGTTACAGAGGGGCCTATTTATTTGCAGGTTGCCAATCAAAAGCTGCTGCTGTCGTCAGGCGAGTGTTTGCTATTGGAGCCGTGGGACTGGCACAAGAACTGGCAGGAATTGAACGCTTCGACAGGGTTCTTCTGGGTTCAGTTCACCCCGCATCCAGGTTTCCAAGCGGTTTCCTCCAATCCATTGCCTCTATCCGGCATTGATGTGAAGCATCCTGAGCTCCGGATCGCCGACGAAGAGGATGTAGAGCATCTGATCCTGCCTCAGCGGTTTCAACCTCGAAGATGTTACGAGCTGCTGAGTATGTTCGAGAAGCTGCTACAGGAGATGGATCAACCGAAAGGGTATTTCCGTTATCGATTATCGTTGAATCTCGGTCATATTATAGAGAAACTCGCCGATGACTTCTTATATCAGAATAAGGTTATGGATTCTTTCTCCACTTCCTATTTTACTTACCGTCACTTAGTGAATTATTTAAATGAACATTACAATAGAGAGATCAGCAAACCTGATATCGAGCAAGCGATGAACCGCAGTTACGAGTATTTGTGTCAATTGTTCAAGAAAAATGCCGGCATCTCGATGATCACCTATGTACAGCAGTTAAGGAATCAACGAGCCAAATATTTATTAGCCCATCGATCGACGGATATCCATGAGATTGCGATCGATGTGGGCTACAAAGATCCTTATTACTTCAGTAAAGTATTCAAGAAACTGGAGGGTGTTAGCCCTTCCCGATATCGTCAAGCTCACCGGAAAGACGAATAGCCGCTCCATGATGGAGCGGCTTCCGTTTTTCGTTTCTACACCTAGCAGAACAGAATATCCGTGATGTAATAATTAGGTCCCGGAGCCTTGGTTTCCTTAGTGGAAACCGGCAAAACATAAACCTCGAGACTACTCGTATCCCCCTTCACCGCTTCGATCTCCAGTATATGTTCGCCGGCTGGAATTACGACCTGAGCAAATTGACTCTGCGGGGCCCGATGATAAGCCGGCATAAAATCAATCGTTTCCTCGCACTGGATGAGTATATCGCCGTTAAGCCTTACTGTGATCGGTGAGTTGGATGCCGCGATAAGCTTAATCGTGCGTTCAGTTGGATTCAAGAGTCGTGTAGAGGCACGGTAAACGCCTGGGACTGTCGATAGTTTGTCCCATGCAATCCGGTTAGTTGGACAAAATAGAGGGTTGGCCTCCGAATTTTCCGGAACCCATATTGTCCATTTTGAGGCCAAAACGAGTGTGAACGGTGTGCTATGTTCCGACCAGAAGGAGCCATCATGATGCCGTCTCCATACCGCAGCGAAGCGATAATAGGGCTCGAGAGCTCCAGTATTCCGGATGGTAGGCTTCCAGACTTGACTTTGACCTGGCTTCAGCTCGATCTCAACCTCTTCAGGCCTTGGCCCTGTCCAGTTCGCAGGAAGCTCAAGTGAAATAGACCCGCTCAAGGCAACATTCGATCGGTTAGTCAAGGTTATCGCAAGCTCT
The DNA here is from genome assembly GCF_004000845.1 of Paenibacillus koleovorans NBRC 103111. Taxonomy (GTDB): domain Bacteria; phylum Bacillota; class Bacilli; order Paenibacillales; family NBRC-103111; genus Paenibacillus_AA; species Paenibacillus_AA koleovorans. The sequence continues at coordinate 27,760 of NZ_BIMA01000054.1, read as the reverse complement.
TTGGATGCTTCATACCCGATAGCCGGACCTTCGTACCCGTAATCGATAGCTAATCCCAACATCGGATCTGCCGTAGATTGAGGCGGGAGTAGATACTTGTTCTCAGTAGCAGCAACTTCTATTGAACAAGGCTGTACCAGCTCCATGAGATCGCTCCGATTCCAAGCGGTCGACTGCTGATCGTGGACAATTATGCTTGTATCCCATGCGGCCAGGACTTGCTTTCCCATCCGGATCGTCCGACGAGTCAATTCTTCCAGATGCAGAGGAGCAGGAAAACCATTGACAGCCGCGCTAACCGCGATTCTATCCCCTACCGGCTCTACCCACTTCGCTGGAAGGGCCTCCGCGCCGTGAAGCATTCCGAGTATTGCCCCAAGAGTAGCTGCCGTACAGTCCGTATCGTAACCGCAATTGACCGCCTTTAAGATGGCATCTTCGAAATCTTCCCCATACAGCCAGCCGAGAATCGTAAAAGCAATATTTTGCGGAGCATCCGTAAAATTGGGATGACCGTGATGCTGCAGGATTAACTTTCTGGCCTCTATCCATTCGTGCCCTTCTCGATGCCACCTCAATAAATCGTTTACCGCTTTAGCCGTGCGACATTGTTCAGGAATACTCCGTAGTCCGATTTGGATTAGCCTATCCCGGTCCTTCTCTACAAAAATAGCGCTCTCGATCGTAGCAAAGAACACTTCTCCGTATACGCCTTCCCCACCGGCATGATCCACGATCGCATCCTGATAGGCGTAATAGGCAGCCACCTCAGGAGCACCCGGCGCTACCATGGCCCAAATTTCCGAGCGAATCGGCGAACCCATGCAATTCGTAAAGGGATTCCCGAACCAGCCTGACACCGGAGGGATCAGCCCTCTTCTCATGTTCGTAAGTGCGTAGCCGTATTCATCAAATGGAAAAAACACATGATCCAGCCACTCCTGCCCTAACTTCTGCGCGTTTAGGAGAGGGCCATACTGCTCTAGCGCGTGAAGATTGACGAGCTGCAGGTCCAAATCATCATTAGGGAGCGGACCCTCTCCCAGTTTCGGGTAAAAGCTCAGATTCAGGAGCTTCATCTGCCCCTCTACCGGCTCTCCCAGCGTACCTCCTATGTTTTTACCCAACCACCCGCCATATACCGTTCTATAATAATCCTTCTCGTTCAAAATACTCGTTTTCCCGGTTGACATCGGTTCTCCTCCTTCATATTTTTAAACCGCCCCAAGCCCTCCCGCCCGGCCATACCGGTGGCGGGAACCGCCGCGGTCCTGTTACCTCACCGCCACGCCGTAAAAGGCAAGCATCGGCAAATACGTCGCCGTATCGACCGGCAGCTTGGTAACCGGCGGGTTCGCTTCGTACGCCGCATTCACATAAGCCGCTCCGACTGTTTCCCGGCCGAGTGTCAGCTCAATTTCGTCGCGGCCGATCATTTGCCATCGTTTTACTTCCACCGCGCCTTGCTCATCATCGACTGTGAATACTCGTTCCTGCTGAGCACCGATCAGCTGCAAGCAGCCGCCTACGTTAGCAAAACGCAGCCGTATCGTGTGCAGGCCTTCGCGGTCAGTTTCGCCGTACGTCGCCTCGGCGATATCAGGCGCACGATGCGAAACATGCCGCCCGTACACCGCCGCCAACGCCGCGTTCGCCAATCGTTCCCCGAGCACCATATTGCCCTCGGGCCCGTTGTGAATCGGATCCGACAGCATGCAATCGAGCGCCGGTACCACGTAGATCCTGTCGATCGATGCGGCGACATGTCGTTGTGCCTCACGCACCCTACCCCACGCACGGTCGTCCTCGTCGGTTCCAGGCGCCCCTGTATATCGATTGAGCTGCACGGTGAATATTGGCAGCGTGTCGCCGAGATCGCACCGCATCCGTTCAACTGTACGGACAAAACGCGCATAATACGTCTGAGAGCAATCCGTTTTCATGCAATCGGTTTCGCCCTGGTACCACAGCATGCCCCTGACTTTGCCTCCAGCGGCCCCGATAATGCGCAGCATGTTGTCGTACAAGTCGCCCTCTTCTTCCGTATTCCACCTGCGCAGCGGCGAACCGCCGAGCGCCGTCACGAGCAGCCCGATCGGCATGCCCGTCTCACGCTTCACCTGCTTCGCGAAGGCGAGATAGGGGGAATGTCCGGGGTTCGGCGTCTCCCGGTTCAAGGGATGAACCGAATTCGTCGATTCGTTGAACGGATGGGTCGCGAGATCCCAGCGGCCGCTGTGCCGCAGCAGATGAATGCCGAGCTCCGGCGCGTCGTTGTGCGGTCCCCGGCCGTACCCTGCAGCATTGCTCTGTCCAGCAATCACATACAAGTCGCCAACGGCGACGTGATGCACCATGTCGCCGCGCAGCGCCCATGTGTTGTCCTTCACGCGGTTGTCAGGCTGCAGACTCGTTTCGATCCGGTAGAGTCCGCCAACCGGTATGCCGCGCAACTCCGTGCGCCAGCCTCGCTCCGGCAGCATCTCGTCGCAGCGCTGCCACGGCACGATTGTCCCGCCGTCGTTTTCACGCACGATGCGTACGTAAACCATAGGCTCTTCCGGTTCCTCCTGATCGACCGGCGACCAACGACCTGCAAGCGATATGCTGCCGTAACCGTTCTCATGCTGCACGACGGCCCAAGACTGCGGACCCAACGTAATGATTACACCTAACGGATTCCTATTCATTTGAGACACCTCGTAAATGATAATTTAATAAGTGCGATAGGGTCATTCTAGTGCATACATGCCGACCAATACCATGCAAGATTCTAAGAAGGAAGCGAATAAAATATTAGAATTTTGATTATGGAGCCAAGTGTACGCGATGCCGTTCCAATAAGGGGTTGCCATAACGCTATTTGCCCCAAATGCCTTTCCCAGCTCAAAATAACGCTAGAAAATATCGCTATTTCGATCAAAAGAAGCGGAATTTGGCCGTCTAGGTCAGAATAACGCTATGCCTATATCGTTATTCTTTCGAATATTCTGCCGGACGAGCAAATAAGGTGTTTTCATATCGCTATTTATCGGGCGAGTCACTACTCCAGGTCATGGATACCTTGATCATCTCATTCTCATCTGCTCCCACACACCCAATCGATGATTCGTATATCCTAAATCGTCACCTTACAATTTTTGTTGGATAGCACGCAGAAGGCGACCGTTTTTCTTCGTTATCATACAAATATAGTTGGATAGCACGCAGGGGGAGACCGATTTACCCTGTAATCATACAAATCTTGTAGGATAGCTTACATCTGGCGACCATTCAGCCTACTTATCATACAAATCTTGTTGGATCACTCGTCAGTACGAGGCAGAAGTCGATCCGATAAGGTCCTCTTGCGAAAGAGTACAGTTGGCGCGCGAGGATGGTAGGAAGAGGGTTACGGCAGCTGTTGGAATTAAAAAAAGCGGGTGCGCCGAAGCGCAACCGCTTTTCCCCTCATGAAGACAGTTTACCATTAGGTTCGTTCAGGCTGAGATTACTTTCCATCCAAGCCAATCAATAACTCGCGTACAGCGCCAGCACTTCCGTCGCATTTAAGGCGCGGTTGTAAATTCGAACTTCGTCGACAGTGCCGTTCGTATAGGCGATGTTGAAAGAAGACCCATAACCGAAACGGAGCGGCGAAGTTCCGTTGTAGATCACGCCCGAAATCGCCGACGCGCCGGTTCCTGCCAAGGATCCGTTGAGATAAATTTTTACCGTCGTGCCGTCATAGGTGCCAACTAGATGAACCCATGTACCGGTGCCGATTACCGCCGGTGAGGATGCGGTGGTCCCTGCCGTATACCAACCGTTATTCGCGGTTTTGACAGCTAAGCTGGCGCTTCCTCCCGGACTGATCGCTAGCCGGTACGATTCACTGCTTCCCGCCGAATCTTTCCCTACAGGTACGAAGTACTTCCCGGTAACCGGCATTTGCGATAAATGAACCCATGCCGAAATCGTCAGCGCCGCCATACCGTCTAGAGCGGCTTGATCTGCGATAGTCACATAATTATTGACGCCATCGAGCTGGATCGCATTGCCGCTTTTTCCGGCCGTCCATGACGGACCGCCAATCAGTGCACCGTTATTACCGGCCACCGCCTTATCGGCTGCTACCGTGCCGCTAGTTTCGTTCAAATTCCACTCGCCGACGACGCCTCCCTCATTGCGGTACAATTGCAGCAGCTCGCTCTCCAAGAGCGCCCGGTTATAGAGCCGCACTTCGTCAACCTTACCGTTCAAATAATCGATATTGGCAGCTGAGCTTCTGCCGACATGAAAATCGGAGGCGCTATTGAAAATGGCGCCTGAGATAGCGGAGGATCCAGTACCGTCCAATTTACCGTTAACGTAAATCCGCACAACCGTGCCATCGTATGAGCCCGAGACGAGATACCAGGCGTTGGCTGCAAGTCGCGTCGATGCTGTGGCCGTCGTCCCTGTCGTATACCAGCCGTTGTTCACCGTAGCTACAGCAAATGTGAGCGATCCGCTCGCATTTACGGTCAGCCGATAGGAAGCACCGGAGATGTCCTTGCCGGCCACCACCGCATACTTGCCGGTCGGCGGCAGCTGCGCGAAGTTGACCCACGCCGACAGTGTCATCGCGCTCATGCCGTCCAGCGGTTGCGATGAGCTGTCCGCCCGGGATACGTAGTCGTTCGTACCGTCCAAGCTAATCGCGTTGCCAACTACACCGCTAGCCCAAAGTGCTCCATTCGCGACTGTTCCCGTATAACCGTTGCCGGATGCGTCCGCCGCGGTTGTGCCGCTCGATTCATTCATTTTCCAGTGAAGCATCAGGCCGCTCGTACTACTGATACGCGACGTGTAGACGATGCTGGGCATCCAGCTGGTGGCATCCGAAACGATGCCGCCGCTGCCGCCGTTGTTTATTTCGAAGCGAATCACATCACCTGACCCGACCGAAATCGTATCGAGGTTCGTATTGTAGCCGGAAGCGTCATTATAGGCGATGGTTTGCGGCGTACCGCCAGTGGGCCAAATAACCGTTCCGTTCTTCGTAATGCGCGCCAATACGCCGTCTCCGCCACCGACATCGTTTTTGAGCACGCGCCCGCGAATGCTGATCGTGCCCTGATCAGGTGCAGTCCAAGCCCTTGCGAGCCAGTTCGACGACGTCGCATTCGGGAACGTGTTGAAGCGCGTTACATAGCCCCCGGAGGTTCCCCACCAGCCGTTCGCTGCATCGTACGACAGGTTCGAATAGCTCGAACCGTTGTACAACTGGTAGGACCACCCATTCGTCCCTTGCGTTGTTCCGAACTGTTTGGCGGCGTTGAAAAGATCATTGCTGCTCGCGACACTCCGATTGTTCGTTTGCGTGAATCCGGTGAATGTGCCTGTCGTCAGCCCCGTTCCCGGCTCGTAGTAGAAATTATCCGTCAAAGTCCCGGTTGGCACGCTCGAAGTGCTGATCGTCTTGAGCGCGTAGTTGTTGGAGACGAATACATTGCCGGTCAGCGTATTGTTCGTGTTATGGTCGAGTGCCGGATTGCGCGGAGGGTTACCGCTCCCAAGCTGGAGAAATTCGATACCCGGGCCGTCCGTATTGGAGAGGTAATTGCTATAAAATTGCGTGTTGTTCGTATACCCCTCCAAATCGATCATCGTTTCATCCGACGAGCCGGTGTTCGGTACATGATTGAACGTATTGTTGGCATAAGTGAAATTTTCGGTTTTCCACTGGAATATCCCCGTTGTGCCTTGAGGTAAATACACCGTTCCCAGTGAATCGAAAACGGAATCGATCAATCTGCCGTTTGTTATGTTCATCAGACTCAACGGTCCCTTTGCGTGATGTATGTTCAAGTTGAGCAGGGCGACGTCGACGAACGCGTTGGGACTCATTTCGTTGCTGGACTTCTGTTGGCTCTCCAGTGTAATCGGCGCTGTCGTGTATCCGATCTCACTGTTCGTAATACGAATATCGCGAAGCACCCACTGTGAAGGGGATGGGAACGGTGCTGAAGAGCCTATAATGTGAATTCCCGTCGAATAATAGATGCTGTCGAAGGCAAGCGGACTTCTGTTGGCAACCAGATCGATATCGTGAATATACAAGTTGTCAAAATACAAGCCTTCGTTGCCAAGTGTCGTATACTTGACCCGGATGCCGTCGCCGGCATTGGCGATTTCCAGATTATTGACCTTCCAATACGAAGTGTCGAACATATGCAATGTGCGGTCATCCATATGATGGCTGCGTTCGATTTTCGGCTTGCTGCCGCTGCCGTACGCATCCAATGTGATCCAGGAACCGGACGTTCCCGATCCACGCAGCTCCATCAACTCGTCCCAGACGGCTCCGCGCGCTAGAAGCAACTGGTCGCCAGGTTGAAAAGTCATGGCATTCACTGGGGTAAATCCGCACCATGGTGCTGAGCTTGATGTGCCGGCTCCGGCGTCGTTGCAGTTTGAACCACTTGCATTGTTCACGTAATACGTCGTATTGTTCGCATGAACCGTACCTGGCAGCCCCCAGCAAAACAACCCGATCAGCAACACGATGAAAAGGAACAAATAGGCTGTATTCCTGTTTGGGTAACGAATCCCTGACATCCTTTTCACTCCTTTAATATTATTGCTGCAACCTTTCATGATCAAACCTCCCAACCGGAATGTAAGCGCTTAATATTGCACGACAAGCTTATCACGATAATGGGTTTCACGATGTCACGATCGTTAGCACATTGATCACGATTGTCACATGTTTGCATTTTCAGCTTGCAGTCGGGTTGGCAAAAGGAGTCCATTGGGAGCGGATCGAATCATATATGTAGAAAATTGCCGCTACAAAATAAATATCCTGAAAAGAGGGAGAGGCATGCTAAAAATCGCGCTCGCTTCTTTACTACATCAGTTCCACAACCGTGCTTATGTCATCTCGGATGAAGGCGCTGTGCTAGGGTACCAGACGAAAAATCATATTCCTCCAGGTGGAGAGTCGGATCAATATATACCGGATGGGACAAGAAGCATATTTCATGTGAAAGGGATCCCATTCGGAATTTCGATTTGCCACGAGGGCTGGCGTTATCCGGAAACGGTCCGATGGGCGGCTGTACGCGGGGCGAAGATCGTGTTCCAGCCCCAATGGACTGGGAAACATAACGGACAGGTCAAGCTTGAAAACTGGGGGACTTTGTTTTTCGAGAAGGCAATGGTGTGCAGAGCCGGCGAGAATTAGATCTATTTTGCTAGCGTCAACGTCGCCATGGACTATCAAGCGTCGGCTACCTCGCTCATCGACCCGCAAAGCAGACTGCTCGATTATGTTCCCTATGGGGAAGAAGGGCTGCTCGTTCACGAAATCGACCCAAACCAAGCGACGCTGCTTTTTGCGAGACGTTTCGATGGTACGCTGCTGCCGGACTGAACTCTTCAAGTTATTCGTTACTACAACGGACAACGGCAGCCATTCGCGTGATCGGCTGCCGTCTTGTCATGATTAAACTATCGTTTCCATTAGGTTAACACTTGCTAACTGAATGATGGGGGGCTCTACACTAATAACTCACTTTTCATAATCGTTATTGCTTGTCCTGACAGTAAAACTCTGTCATTTATTAATCGAATCTGTTACGCCCGACATATATAGGATCAATATTTAATGCTTCGAGTAGTACAGATGGATATTCACTATCGATCACAGGTTCTGTAGGAAAATTAAGTTGAATCCATGAACCTTTCATTTGCGCAGTCAAAAGTCCACTCTTTGTATAAAAATGTGCATGCTGATTCATTGATAAGATTTCAGATGCCCACAAAATGTGAGCGCTTGCTAATGTCGCATGATCCCCCTTTTGCAATTGAGATACTTATCATTCATTACTTAAAAAAATTAATAATGACAGCCTTGGTTAAGACAATCGGAATAAATAGGATCATGCCAAAGAAAACAATAAACACACTTACACCAATAAACTGACCATAAAAATTTTTAGTTTTATTGGCAACGAAATGTGTAGTTAATAAAGAAATTATAATAAATATCAGTAATCTAAGTAAAAGTGACTCTGCTGGTATATAAAAAGAAAGAGCGAATATTAAAGCACCCATTATCAATCTTAGAAAAATTATTGATTTCTTCAAACACACCGCTCCTTACTAGTACGTCACCCGTTACTTTAATGACGTTTATTTCTGCGATTGCTTCCTAAGGACAACGCATTCGTCTTGTATGCCGGCTTCCATTAGCGTAACAAATCTCTCATTCTGACAAATAATTAAACAGCCACTATTCCCCTTCTTGCTCTCCAAACATCCCAATTAATGTAAGAATCCAAAGCAATGAACCTAGCGTTATAAGAATCCACTGTCTTTTAGTGAATCTGCTAATAACAACATGATTCATTTGTTCTTTTCTCCAATAAATATTTAGTCCATATTGGGTGTATGCAATCGGAATAATGGACAAAAATCCCAAAAGCCAATATTGACTTGGCAGTCTGAACAGCGCGTTTAGAACATAAAAAGTTAACATAAAAGGAACAGGATAGATCCTTAATTCTATTTCCTTTTGTTTCAAAAGCATTTTGATACGCTTAAACATGCTAGGTACAATAATAAAACCAATGATGGGAATGAATGTGAATACTGTTCTAAATACATAGTTAATATTCCAATTGTTATGTTTACATAACTGTTTCCACGTTTTATAAATCCATACCATTTGATACAACCCAAATGTAAGCACAGTAAGTAAAATCAAGTGCCATACGGGTTGAACATTTGAATATGGTGGTTGAAATGATCTCTCAGTGGATAATTCTTGTTGTATTTGTAGGTTAGTCAATTGCATTTCCTCCGCATCATAAAAAACCAATTTCAATAAAATAGCGTCTTCTTATACTAAATTGGCACCCCAATATATTCCACGATGTACTGTATTATCCTGCCTCGCAATCTCAATTTTTAAAAAATGCATTCTACAAAAAAAGGAATCCTCTAATCGCCGCAGCAATCGGAGAACCCTTAATAAGGACGGCCATCATTCGTACTAAACTGCATCGAAAGCGTAACTCCTGAATTTCACTCTAGCATCGCGGTCAGACGATCACGCGGTAGTGAAGATGAACCACGCCGGTTCGGAAGCGGCGCTCACCGAGCAGCTCGAGCCGCATGCGGAGGTTGTTCGGCAATGCTCGCTTACCCCCACCTAAGCTGATCGGATTAACAAGCAGATGACACTCGTCAATCAGTCCTTCGCTCATCGCCTGCCCAGCAAGCTCGGGGCCGCCAATCGAAATGTCGGCTTCTGAAGACTCCTTCAGCCTCCGAATCGCATCAGGATCGAATTCGCGCTCGATCCTAGTTCTGGCGCTTAAGGCCGACTGAAGCGTCCGAGAATACACGATCTTCTCAGCCGCTCTCCAGCTCTCCGCGAATTCCCGCATTACCCCCGGTTGGCCGCCGCTGATGTTCGCAGTCTCCCAGTACACCATCGACTCGTACATTCGACGCCCGTATAGGCAAGTGCCAATCGTCCGCTGGAAGTCAGTCCAGAACGCATACGTCTCGTCATCGGAGATCCCCCAATCGAGATTGCCGCGCTCGTCCTCCATGTAACCGTCCAAAGATACGTTAGCAGAATAGATCAGCTTAGTCATTTCAATAACAGCCTCCAATTTTCAGTTTTCAACGTAACTAAGGCCTACCCATCTGAAGTTGAACAAAGAAACATCCATTTTTTTATAGTAACACATATTAGAAGTTTTCTGCCCTATAGCTTAATGAAAATGAAGCAGTTGCCGCCGGGCACACGGCTCTCCACCCCGCTACATCCCAAAGCCCCCCTTTATCGACATGGCCTCACGAATACTATGTACCAAAATGCGATTAGCATAGTGGTGCAAGGGGGAACTAGAGATGAATAAACCGACGCAAGCGCTGCCCGGCGGCCTGCGCCCGTTCGAATCGCTGAAGAAGCGGGTCCGGCCGAAGCTACGGGTGAACAAAAAGCTGGCTCTGCTCGTCGCAGGCGTGGTCCTGCTGGGGACGCTGGCGGCCGGCGGGCTCTGGATCCGGTCACTCGACATTGGGAAGTTGGCTGACCCGCTCCTCGCCCCGACGCAACTGCTCGACCGGAACGGCAAGCCGGCCTCGGAGATGTCTTCCTCGCGAATCGTCCCCGTCCCGCTCGAGAGCATCCCGCAGACGCTGCGACAAGCGGTCGTGGCCGTCGAGGACCGACGGTTCTACGACCACTCCGGTGTGGATGCGTTCGGCATTATGCGGGCCGCGCTTCGCAACGTGCAAGAGGGCGGACTGAGCGAAGGCGGCAGCACGATCACGCAGCAGCTCGCCAAAAACTTATTCCTGACCAAGGAAAAAACATTCAGCCGCAAGCTGACGGAAGCCGCATATGCGATGAAGATCGAAGCTACTTATGATAAGGACCGCATCCTGGAAATGTATTTGAACCAGATTTACTTCGGCGAGGGGCAGTGGGGCATCGGGCAGGCGGCAAAACGGTATTTCGGCAAGCCGGTGTCCGAGTTGAATTTGGCCGAGAGCGCCATGCTCGCCGCCTTGCCGAAGGCGCCGAGCCGATATTCGCCGTTCAAGAACATGGATTTGGCGGTGGAACGGCGCAACCTCGTGCTTGACCTGATGCGGGAGGCTGGCTATGTCACCGAAGAGGAAACGACCGCTGCCAAGGCGAGTCCCGTCCTGCTCGCGACCCAAGCCGAGCCCGGGCTACGCGGCCAATACCCGTCGTACATGGACGCCGTGATCGAAGAGGCGATCGCACGATACGGGCTTACGGAGCGGCAGCTGCTTGCCGGCGGCATGCGCATCGAGACCGAGCTTGATCCGAAGGTTCAGGAAGCGATGGAGTCCGTCTACCGGCGTGACGACCTGTTCCCGAAGAGCGCACCGGATCAGCTCATCCAGAGCGGGGCCGTCATCCTGGATCCTGCTACGGGCGGGGTGCGCGGAATCGTCGGTAACCGCGGAGAGCACGTATACCGAGGGTTCAACCACGCGACGCAGCTGAAACGGCAGCCCGGCTCTACGATCAAGCCGCTTATCGTGTACGGACCGGCGCTCGAACGTGGGTATACCCCGGAAGCACTATTGTACGACGGACCGCTCAATATTAACGGCTACAAGCCGACGGACTGGGATCGCTCCACACGAGGGCAAGTGTCGCTGAGGGAAGCCATCCTCCGCTCGTGGAACATTCCTGCCGTATGGCTGTTGAATGAAATCGGGCTCGAGACCGGCAAGTCGTTCGCCGGCAAGCTGGGCATCCCGTTCACGCCGAACGACTCCAATCTGGGCTTGGCGCTCGGCGGGATGGAGGTAGGCGTCTCGCCGCTGGAGATGGCGCAAGCGTATGGCGCCTTCGCGAACGGGGGATCTTTGAACACCGGCCATACGATCACCCGAGTCATCGACGCCGACGGACATGTGCTGGCGGAAGCGAAGCCTCAGAGTGTCCGGGTGATGTCGGAAGCCACCGCCTACCGGATGACCGAAATTTTAGCGGACAATGTCAAACGCGGGACGGCGACGAACGCCGCGATGAACCGTCCGGTCGCCGGGAAAACCGGTACGACGCAATTGCCGGACACCCCTGAGTTCGCCGGTGTCGCGGACGGAGCCAAGGACGCTTGGTTTGCGGGCTACACCCCGGAGCTCGCCGGAGCAGTCTGGATCGGCTACGACCATACCGACAAGACCCACTACTTGTCGACGTCTGGCGGCTACAACCCGGCGCTTGTGTTCCGCGAAATGATGCAACTCTCGCTGAAAGACAGCCCGGTCACGGCGTTCAAGACGCCAGTGACGACAAACCCGAACGGATCCAAAGGCCAAGGAAACGCATCATCTAAAGTGAAAGTGAAAGAGAAAGAGAAAGAAAAAGAGAAAGAGAAAGAGAAAAACAAAGGCAAACCGGAAGACAAGCATGAGGATCGCGGCAAGAAGAACGAGAAAGCGAAAAACCGCAACGATGAAGACGATTGACATTCGATACGAAGCAAGCGGGCAGCCTTCCAGAGCTCGATCGCTTGACGAGGCCGCCGATCATAACGGCAGCCTCGTCCTGGCAGTTTGATGGAACTATCGTCACCCGTTAACGTAACAAATAAATTAGAAACATAGTAGGCGGCGAGGCAATCCGCATATGTACTTCGGTCGTGCCTGCTTCGCGCAGAATTTTGACGATTTGACGCGCAGTCATGCCGCGCACAAACGAATCGTCCAAAATTTACGCTTCCGAATCCATGAGACCGATGAATTCCCGGATCGGCTGTCGTCTATATAAACGAAGGCATAAATGAATACAAACTAATTTGACGAAGAGGTGTTTTGAAAATGGCATTAACGTCCGCATTCACAAGCTTCAACCTACCTGTAAAAAACGTAGAACAATCGAAAGTGTTCTTCACCGGACTCGGATTCGAGCTCAACCCGCAATTCCCCGATAACGAGAATTCGGTAGCCATCGTGATCGGCAACAACCTGCAGGTCATGCTGATCAATCAAGCATTCTTTAATACGCTCACGGAGAAGGAATCCGTCGATACGAGCAAGTATGCGCAGATGACGATCGCATTGGCCTTCGAGAGCCGGGAAAAGGTCGATGAAATCGTGAATACCGCGGTCTCCTTGGGAGGGAAATTGCACGCTGAACCTGAAGATTATGGGTCCATGTATCATTGGGGCTTCGTGGACTTGGACGGCCATCTGTGGGCCGTTAACTACATGAACATGGATGCGGCACAAGGTTAAGGCTAACGGAGATCACGCTCGTACTAGGTTTCAAAAAGAAAGACGCCGGGCATCTTCTCCGGCGTCTTCTTCGCGATGATTCGGTCCCTTCTCGACAGTGACTTGTATGACGGTTTGCATAGACGTAAGCCAATGACGAAATTCATCGGTCCATTCGCTCAGGCAGCCCAAATCGCGAAAATAATGGCGTATGAATGAAGTTTTGAACGTGCAGGATTTGATTTTCTTTGGTTTCGATGACGTGGATGCCCCAGGGGACCAGGCCAGAGCCCTGTTTGCCCGGCATATACTGGGCCAACGCCGGATAACCGCCATTCACCGTAATGGGTACCAATCGCGAACCTTCGCAATGCCAACGGGTAAGCGAATAGAAGGCGGACAAATCTTCCTTGCCGCGGATCCACATCTCGAAGGGCGGCATCGACATGCAGCCTTCCTCGTGGAACAACGCGACGAGCGCAGCAATATCGAATTGCTCGAAGGCCTCCACATACCGGGACAGCAGCTGCTGCTCCGGTTGAACATCCATGCTGCTGAGCTCATCCGAGCGAAGCTGCGCCCGGTCCATCGTCTCTCGGGCTCTTTGCAAGGCGCTGTTCACCGCTGCCGGCGACATCGCCAACGTTTCCGCGATCTGCTTGGAGGACCATTCAAATACATCCTTCAAAATGAGTACCGCGCGCTGCCGCGGAGGCAAGGTCTGCAGGAGAGCGATGAAGCACAGTTGAAGGGTATCTCTGCGGACGAGCCGATCCTCCGGATTGCCCCCAAAGTCGGGAGACGGCCAGATCCAGGCAGAGTCCGGCAGCGTGTCGCGCGGCACGACGATGGCGACGGCCGGATCGAACAGGTCAACGGGAAGCGCGCGGCGTTTGGATTGTCTCAGCTTGTCCAAGCACAGGTTGGAGGCAATCCGATAGACCCAAGTTTTGAACGAGGAATCCTGTCTGAACGTGCTCCAGCTCTGCCAGACCCGAATACTCGTTTCCTGAACGGCATCATCCGCATCGTCCATGGAGCCTAGCATTCGGTAACAGAACGAGGTTAAGCCCGGCTTCAAGCTTGCAAATAATGGTTCGTCAAATGCGGTCTCGTTCATCGCGGCCTCCCTTAACAATCTCCCCGAAGGGCGGTACTTTCATTATAAGCAATGAAGCGGACAGCCTCAATAGCTTGGATGGCCATATGTGGGCGATCAACTTCATGAACAATCCTGCGTCGGAAGGCCAGGGATAACGAAGAGCATCAACTTTAAAATCTAAATCCAAAGACGCTGAGCGCATATGCCTGGCGATTTCATCGTTCTCGCACAATAATCCCTTAGCTCTCGTGTCTATCCTAAAGGTAATAATTTGTACCTAGCCCCTGCAACTGTACTAAACGAAATGCAGTCCATTTGAGAATCTTCTACTGATCCTACAGGGCCACCACTCACTGTCACCACACCCAAAGGAAGTTCTGAAAAAACTATACATTTCTCACCGTTAAGTGATAAAATTTCTGCTTCGCATAGATTCCCGTTATCCCATCGCAAGCTAACTTCGAATCCACCCCGTGCTCGCAGACCGCTTATCGAGCCAGAGGACCATGCTTGGGGTAGTGACGGCAATAAATGAATCTTCCCTCGATGAGACTGTAGCAGCATTTCGGCAATGCCGGCAGTAGCTGCGAAATTTCCATCAATCTGAAAAGGAGGGTGTGCATCAAACAAATTTGCGTAGACGCCACCTTGCTCGCTCGTGTCATCTGTATCTACGAGTTGCAAAAGGTTTGAGATTAGCTGGAGCGCACGTTCTCCCCGTTGAAAACGAGCCCATAAGCTGATTTTCCAACCGAGACTCCAGCCTGTTCCTCCATCTCCGCGGCGTTCAAGCGACTTACGTGCAGCATCGAATAATTCTGGTGTATTATCTTTGTCAAGTTGCCGCCCTGGAAAAACACCAAACAAGTGGGAGACATGGCGATGCTGCATGTCTTGGTCCTCAAAGTCTTTGTACCATTCTTGCAATTGACCGTGTCTACCTATCTGTAGAGGGAGCAATCGCCTTCTTGCCTCCCTTAGCTCTTCCCTAAAGGCTTCATCCAACCGAAGTACTTCAGATGCTTCCATACAATTCGTAAATAAATCCCAAATAAGCGATAAATCCATCGTTGACGCTGCGCCAACGGCTGTTAAATGTCCGTCTCTCGTAAGAAATTTATGTTCCGGCGAGGTGGACGGACTCGTGATCAGAACCCCCTGCTGATCCGGAATGAGCCAATCCAAACAAAACAACGCCGCTTCCTTCATGATAGGATAAGCATAATTACGAAGATAATCTTCCTCTCTACCAAAGGCATAATGCTCCCACAGGTGCTGGCTCAGCCAGGCCCCCGCCATAGGCCAGTTCGCCCAAACCGGGTCTCCATGCCCGAATTCGCCAACGGGAGCGCTATGCGCCCAAATATCAGAATTATGATGAGCGGCCCAACCGCGAGTGCCATAATTAGTTGCTGCCGTGTAACGGCCCGTAACCGCCAAATGTCCGATAAATTCGAGCAGCGGCTGATGGCACTCGGACAAATTACAAGTTTCTACGGGCCAATAATTCATTTCCGTATTGATATTTAGGGTATAATTGCTGCTCCATGGCGGCTGAATCTCTTTGTTCCAGATGCCCTGCAGATTTGCCGGCTGCGTGCCGGGACGGGAACTTGCGATCATGAGGTACCGGCCATACTGGAACAATAACTCTACCAAGCCCGGATCTGAAGACCCAAATTCCGTAATTCTTTGATCTGTAGGCAGATCGTCAGGGCTAACGGTCTCCCCCAAGCGAATATCAACACGGTCAAACAAGCTCTTATAGTCTCGAACATGGTCTTCAAGAAGCTTTTGATAGGTGTAGCCCAATGCAGCTGTTAAGCTCGCTGAAGCAACATCCCCCGGATTGTTGCCTTCCTTGCCCGGCGAACGGTTATAACCATTAAAACTCGTAGCCGCACTGAAGATCAATGTTACTTCCGTTGCATTTCGGACATGGACACCCTCGTGGTCGACCCAAACTCTCCCTTCATTAGAGACAACCACCATCCTACCTTCAAACGTCATAGCTTCACCGGCGTCTTCTTCTTCATACCGAATCGGCTGATGTACTTTATAGTAAAGGGGAGCAGCATACACGGGCGCCTTACCTCGAACAATCCATTGACCACTTTCTTGAAAAGTCCGTCCCTGCAATCGGGTATCCAGCCGCGCAGTAAAGTTCAACATGCCGTCATGACTAGCATGGAGTCTAGCCACAATGACCTGACCTGGATATGAAGCAAACCACTCACGTACGTACCTGGTATCTCCCACCGTATACTCGACACGGGAAACCCCTTGCAGTAAGTCCAGTTCCCTGCGGTACGAGTGCGCATTGTCACCATGATCGAATGTGATCGTAAGATCACCAAACGGCAAATACGACTGTGTATAGGGTCCCTGCATCTCCTTGCTTGCTTGGTCGGCCTCCACGTACTTTTCTTCAGCGACGAGCCTCCGCACCTCTGAAAGCATTTCTTTTGCGCTAGGGTTATTCCACTCTTTCGGCCCTCCCGACCAAAGAGTATCTTCATTTAATGGAATGGTTTCCGACCCGATTCCTCCGAAAATCATCGCTCCTAGTCGACCGTTACCAATTGGTAACGCTTCCGTCCATTTATTGGCCGGGTGCTGATAGGATAGTTTCACTCTCTTCATTCCCATCTCAGAAAAAAATTGTTCCTCCCAATAATTATGGGGACAGTTCAAGAATCTGTTGTTTCAATTGTTCTCCGCACTGAATCGCTATATCTAGGGGCAATGCTTCTGCTTTGTGCACATTAGTATGACCCACATGCTCTTTCCATGAAGAACTCAACAGGCGATGCCGCTCCCTAACCAACGAGTAGAATGGTGAACGCTCCGGATGAAGTACGTATTCAGGAACTCCATCCAAAGTGATATGAAATAAATGCGCTAGCAACGACTTGGCGATAACCCAGTGTCCCTCTGAATTCGGATGTATGCCGTCACCGGAAATATAGGAAGAATCCTTGGTGCGTTGCCTATTAATATTTTCCAAAAGCGGTTCATAAATAGGAACGATCCCGTCAACGACTGAGCCCAGAGACATCAGCCATTCGGAATATCGACCCAAGACTTCATTGTAGTGGACATAGGGCTCCAAGTAGCTGTACTGATTCTCCCCATCAGGGAGCAAGTTAGCTCCTCGCAACGATTGCGGATCGAACGGAGGCGGTGTCATTACGATGGCCTTAGCACCCGTTTGTTGCACGCTGCGAATTACCTTGTGAATGCCTAACTGGTAGGCTGCGAATCGTTCTTCGGAAAAAGGATAGTAGATGCCATCGTTCATGCCATAACAAATCACGACACAATCAGGTCGGCTTTCTTGCAACGCACGTTCCAATCTGTCATGGATACATGGACGTGGAAAAGGATGCTCTGGCTCGCTTAAGCCAGAGGCTGTTTCACTGCTAACGCCAAGGTTGATGAACGTAATCGGGTGGTCTGGCTGGTTCTGTAAAAAATAAGCATCTAAATAAGAGATATATGTGCCTTCGTCCGTTACGCTATCCCCGAGGAACACAATCTTCTTGGCCTTCGATAACTGTGTTGGCTCCTCATAAATCGGCTTCATTGTGGAGCTCCCTATAATCTATTTTCCATCTGTCCGCGGCTCTCCATGCTGCCCATGATACCGTCCAGATCATCGAATACAAGCTTAATGACAATAACCTGCGAGACGAATTCGTTAACCGGAATGTCGGATAAATGCAAGTAATCCTTCTCGTGGGCCAATGTGGGCATCTTCTCTACGTCCGCGTTCACATCGACTCCATTATTTAACAGGATCGCGCTTTGGGGCATAACCGAAACGGGATTCAGAATGATTCCGGAGCTCTTGGGTGTCGGCACCAGATGCACGTACAGCGCGCTTCCTTTGCGGGTAAACATCAAATCGTCTCTTCCGAATACGGCCGAGATCGGCTTCGCGCCTTCATATGCCTCTTTAACCGACTGATACCACAGTCCAACTTCCCGGATAATGTGAGCACCTATATTAGGAATCGTGCCATCGGCTTTCGGGCCGACGTTGAGTACGTAATTGCCGCCCATCGCCATGATCTTGGCGATGCTCTGAGTCAGGAATTGCTGCGAATAATAATCCTCGTTCGTCCGGTATCCCCAGCTTTGCCTGCCGATCGATTGGACGGCCTCCGTCGGCTTCTCGAATTTCCACCCTTCTGGAACGTGTCGCTCCGGCGTGGAATAGTCGCCTTCGTCAAAGCCTCTGTCGTTAATCAGGATGCCGGGCTGCAAGCGCCGGATAATGGCGTTGAGCGACGGATCGTAGATTCTCGGAGGAATGTCCCAGAAAAAGCTGATGATCTTACCGTAATTCGTGCATAGCTCCGCGATCTGACTTTTGACAAAATCGATATACCGGTCCATATCCGGCTCGTCTCCCGGCACGGGCGGCACTTGGTGGGAGCTTAGCGGATTGTAGCCGTTAGGGTGATGCCAATCTGGATTCGAATAGTATAAGCTAAGCCCCATCCCCCTCCGCTCGCAAGCACCTGCTAACATGGCTAGTATGTCTCGCCCGTAAGGTGTATTGGTAATCTTGAAGTCCGTGTATTGCGTATCCCACATGCAGAAACCGTCATGATGTTTGGTCGTGAAGCAGATGTACTTCATCCCGGCTTCCTCCGCCAAGTCGATCCACTCGTCCGGGTCGAAGCGCTGCGGATCGAACTGCGCTTGCAGCGCTTGGTATTGCGGCTTATCTATCCCTTGCCGCATCTGAATCTGTTCATGCCAGCCGGGAATCGCGTAGAGTCCCCAGTGAATGAACAAACCGAATCTTCGTTCACCGAATCCGTGATTAACATCTCTTGATTGCGCTTGTTGTTCCATTCTTTGTACCTCCGGCGGATTATGATTCAGATCTTTCGCACGTTCTTTGGGCTCGTCCATTCACGATGCGAATGGACCGCCTCGAACCTTCGCTTCGATTGTAGTCGCTCCGTCCTTTGGTTTTTAATCCACTAAAACGGCTCCGATTCTTATCCAATTTCCTTCAGACTGCGGTTGTTTCTCCTGCAGCACTTTTATCTTTAGCACATGTTCGCCCGTTTCAAGATGAGGGTCAAGTATGCAATAACCAGCCCTTGTAAAGTTCAGAGCATGTTTATCCCAGCTTGATTGTCTTCTCGGCTTGTTTCCATCCACACTCCACTCCATGTCACCCGAATCTGGTGCGATTAACCAATATAATCCGATTGATCTGCCTTTAAACTTATATTCAAGTTCCGCGCCTGGCGTACCGCATACGAGCATATGCGGATATCTTCTTGCCAGTGAGCTAATATCCTTTTCCCATGGTTCCTGGTAAAGCTCCCAAGCATCAACAAGTCTCCCCTTGTCAAGAGCCCTTGAGGTTACTGAATATTCTAAACTCCTTTCTATCTGCCCCGGTGCTATGCATGCCGAAAGAAATCTCTGCATTTCATCCGCATATATTTTATAACCTTTATCCGAAGGATGTACCGCATCCGGCAAAAGCTCTTCCCACGTACTCAAACCGGTTCCGACATATTGCCATAATTTTTTCCCCAAATTAACAGACGGGATTTCATAATAGTCTGCTATTTTTTGATGCAATTCTATAGTACGGGGGGCACAATCAAACTCATATGTCTTAGCCATTTCCTTGGTTATTGTATATACGAATACTATATCTGCATTGAAATTATGATTCCAAATCTGCCGCACAATTCCTTCCATGGAGCACAATATCCATTCTTCATCCTTCTTATTATCATTAACGGCAAATTCAATGAATACCAAATCAGGCTCTCCCCCCAGGAGGTCGGTCCGGCATCTGTAAGCCCCAAGGTCCGAGCCGGTACCTCCTATAGCAGCCTGTATTTCAGTAATTTCGCAATTCAGATAACTCTGCCTGAACCAGGATGTAGTCATGGCCCTCCAACTACTCTTTGATGGTTCGGAAGCGCCGCTCCCTTCTGTAATCGATCCTCCGAAATAGGCTATGGTCAATTTTTTTCTTTCATTCAGTGCATGGAATGTATTAAATAAAGGCTTTTCCATTGCTCTACCACTTCCTCTCTAAATTTCCGCCTACCTCCTCCAGCTAAAACGGTTTAATCCTATCACTAGAATGTAGTTCTAATCTTAATAACAACCTTTTTAACATGGCTGGAACTATTCAAATGACATTTAACCTTATGACCATCCGCAGGAAAAAAGAAAAGGAACTGTCCAAACGTCGCTTTCAATAGCTGTCTGTATTCTCCTTTATAAAATTCGCAATCATTGTCAGGGTTGTAATCCACTATGCTGGCAAGTTCTTCGACAGGCGCCCAAAAAATGCATTCTTCACCCGTCAACGGTACATGCAGATCCATACATTCCCGATGACTTTCCCATTTCATCTCATCCGGCGCAACAGTGTCATATTCAAATACACTGGCGTAAATACGATCCCCATCGATATCATAACGACCGTTTTTCGTCTGGTCGGAGCAGCCGGATATAAACTCCATTATTTTTGTAATTCCCGGGATCAGACTTTCATAACTTTTTAGTTGCTTGATACTATCCACTATCATGTTGTTACTCCTGCCTTTCGTCCTTCGGATTATTGTAAAGCGAGCGATAGATCAGGCATTCCCGACGATTTCATTGCAATGCGCACGGCAGTATGTCCGGAGGGAATCACTACTGGCGCGCACAGCCCGCCCAGCGATATGACGTCGCCCGCAAACAGTGTTGAACCATAACCGATCATCTCTATCACATCTTCCGCCTTACAGATATAATCCTCGTACTTGGCATCCATCACCCGTTCTCCGTCAATTTCAAGAAACACAGTCATCTGTGCCAGCTCGTCTTTCGAAAGAGGCGTAACGGCATCGCAAGTCATATTACATCCGTCGGCCCATCTTGCGTAAATTTCCGGCATTTCGCTCTCCCTTGCAAGCGCCGGGTGTATGACCTGCTGCGAGAGTCGCTTATCTGTAACGCTAACCAGAGGAAGATAGCCAAGTATACAGTCCGACAAATTTTCCTTGTCCGCCCATTTGATTGTCTTACCTATCACCACGGCTATTTCGGCGGTTACGTACAGTTCTTCCTTTTCATCAGGCAAGTAGGACGTTCTGCTGGAAAGGGCGGAAGCGACACTCCAAAGATAACGCGGGATTGGCGACGCCTGGCAGCCATGATCCAGAACGCTTGCTTGAGTGTTGGCGTAAGTAATGACGAAGTTGCGCGCTTTCCCCAGACTCCATTCTTCTGCCTTCATTGGCGTAGAAGCGCTGATTTCGCTACGTTTCTCCTCTATTTCTTCATCATCCAGATAAGTGACCGTATTTCGTAGAACACCCAGTTTTTCTATCTCACATTCCACCTCGATCGTCTCACAGCCAACATGATGATCCATATCAATCCCAATGCCGTCCTTGCCGTTTGCTCCCATATGAATGACATCGCCAGGCAGCAGTTCCATGAATGAGCTGAAATAAGCGATTGTTCGCTCAACGCCCACCAGCGTAGAACAAGTATTGGCTCGATCCCGAAGCATACCGTTCGTCCTTGAGTAGAGCATTAGATCGTATGGATGTCCGACTTCGTCCTTTGTAACGAGATAGGGTCCCACCGCACAGCTGATGTCGGTGTTTTTGTGTGTCCATCCATAAGCCATAATGGAAATCGGATCGCTATGTTTGCTCATCTCGCCGTAGTCCACATTGTAATACCCGTGCGCGGTATCCGTGACCACCGTATATCCCGCAACATAAGACATAGCTTCCTCCACGGGTATGTCCTTGCCGGCTTTACCGATAATCACGCCAAGTTCTGCATTAAAAGACATACTCACGCTTCGTCCCTTAGGTCTTCTAATGACAAATGGCTCTCCATTCCCGATCGCGCTCCCCAGATGTCGTTGATGTGCCTGCGGTATCAGGTTGATGTGCCTGATATTGACGTGATTGCGACTAAATCCAGGGCAGTTGCCCACAATCCCCAGCAGAAGTCTCGGTTCGGGAACCGGCGGCAAGAGCTTCACGTCTTTTAACAGATGACCAGCTCTGGCCAGCACTGAAAAACCGTCTGATTGCTCAACAAATCTTTCTGTGAAGCTAACCAGCTTTCTAAGCGTGTCCATTCCTTCTTCGCCAAGCTCCAGAAACCCGTGCATCGTCAAAGGCCAGTGCTTCGGGGAGAGAAAGCGCGGCACACTGAACTGGTAACCTGACGTTTTGCTGACTGCGTAATGGATGATATCTTTTTCGGCCTTGCCGGGCTCTACTAGCAGTTCATCGCCTGTTACCGGATGAAGCAGTACAAAGCCGAATCGTTCCTGACCGTCAACTAAAAAACTTGCGAGCTTCATAGAAAAGCCTCCAATTCTGCGGGTATCACAATGGGCTTGGCAAAAACAGATAGATTTAACTCTATCTGTTTTGCCAGCTATTCATTCAATCTCTAGTGCGACTTATAGTTATCGTATGTTTTCTGCATAATGCTGACTAAATCGTTTACCTTCATTGACTTCAAGGCATTCAAATAAGCGTCCCATTCTTTGTCGATATCGGATTGCCCTGTTATCCAGGAAGCTCTGTACTTGCTCACTGTATTGAAAATATCCGTTCTCATTTCATTCAGCTTTGTCGCGTCATTCGGGTCCAAATAAGGGCGCGGCCATACTTCAGTGCTGATTACGCCTGCTTTATCATACAACTGGTAGGTTTCTCCCTTTACTTTATCAGCCGCGCTCATGGCAACTTTTCCATTCTTATAATCCGATTCAAGCACGGCTCCTGGAAGGTTGTTTGTAAAGAAGTTTCTAAACGTATTTGTTGCATATTTTCCTAGTTCGGTAGCAGGCAGGGCATTAACCGTATAAACATTGTTGTTCAAAGACAGCCTCGGGTCTTCATTTGCGATTCCGTTGTAAGCTTCCAGCGTATTCTCCATAAGGTAAAACTGATCAATGAAAGCCATCAGGATATCCGCGTTTTTGCTATTGCTTGTCAGTTCAAACTGACCTTTACTTCCGGATAAATAGGCCGGATTCAAATAGGATTTCGGTTTGTAGCCCTCTACAACCGGGGGCAAAATGGCAATGTACTGATTGGCGAACTTCCCGGCAGGGTTCTTTGACGTGAGTATACCGTATTTTGCTGCGTTGGCATCATTTTGGATCGCGCTGAAAGTCTGAGAAGAGCCTGTAAAATACTCATTCCACAGCCATTTTTTTGCATACCATTTTTGCATGGTTTTTATATAAGCCTGGTAATCTTTCGACGTAGGAGCGAAAATAACTTTTCCGTCCTTCACGTATACAAAATTCTCAAATGTGCTGTCTTTTGTAGGTATGCCCCATAAGGAGAGCCAGGCTTCCAGGTGTTCAAACCCGGCACCGTTACGAGCCAGCAGCGGAATTTCATCCGCCGGATCGCCGTTTCCATTAGCGTCCTTCGTGGCGAAAGCCTCCATAACATTTTCCAACTCGGCAAGTGTCTTCGGTACAGACAGCCCAAGATTATCCAGCCATACTTTATTGATCCATATAGGACTTTCCAAATAGGTGCCGGGAACCTGATTTACATAGGGCAGCGAGTATATATTGCCATCCGGCGATGCGATTCCTGTCAGCATATCAGGATTTTCTTTGAGGATTCTGCTGTTGAATACAGGCATAACCTTCGGATCTTTCAGGTACTTGTTCATCGGAACCAAAAACCCTTCTTTTGCGTACATGGCCAAAAAGGTTTCATTCATGGCAGATGCGCCCATAATCGCATCCGGAGCGTCTTTCGTACCCAAAAGCACATTCAGTTTTTCAGTGGCTCCGGCCATATCCGCACCTAAGCTGATATACTTGATGTTGACGTTGGTTTTTTCCGCCAATTTTTTAAAAAACGCGGTTTGCTCCGGATTTTCGCCATCCGTGCCGTTAACGCCTGCAATTGTAAATGTATAGGCTTTCGGAAGGGGAAAGGTGATGCCGGCCTTCTCTGTTCCGGTTGGACTTGGTTCTGCTGTTGAACTGGCAGACGGATCTTTCGAATTTGCGGTACAGGCCGTCATGGACAGCCCAATAACCGGAACCATGACCAGGAGTAACAACTTTTGCATTCGTTTCAAACTCATACAATAAACCCTCCCATTAAATAATTGTTTATATTGTGACGTTTTCCCGTGCTGCGTCTGAGCAACACGATCAAACATGATCACCCTTAGCCTTTTACTGAGCCTAACATAACCCCTTGAATCAGATATTTCTGCAGAAACGGATACAAAATGATCATTGGAATTGCACCCACAAGCACGACGGCGTATTTCATCAGTGATTTTTCCATAAGTAAGTGGTACGCTTCTTCGCTTGGCATCATCTCCAGCAGTGTTGAATCCGCGTTAGCGACCAGTTGCGATATGATGATCGTCAACGGCTGTTTCTCCGGGGATCTAATGTAGATTAGCGCTGTGAAGTAATCATTCCAATGACTTAAAGCATAGTAGAGAAAAAGTACCGCTATCATCGCTTTGGACAAAGGCAGAGCAAACCGGAAAAAAAACTGGAATTTACTAGCTCCGTCTATAATGGCCGCTTCATAAATGCTTTCCGGTATGCCCTCCTCAAAAAAGCTTTTGGCGATGAGCATATTGAATACGGATAAAGCGCCGGGTATTACCAGAGCCCAGATCGTGTCCACCATATGCAGCGATCGGACCAGCATGAAGCTCGGAATAAGACCCCCGCTGAATATCATCGTAAATATAAAGAACATACTGATGATTTTGCGGCCCGGAAGCGTTTTCTTCGACATGGCAAAAGCTGCCGGCAATGTCACCGCAAGGTTAATAAACGTACCCACCGTGGTATAAATGATACTGTTCATGTATCCTGTCCATATTTTGGGTGTATGCAGAAGCTTAACGTAGGCTTCCATATTCAGTCCGCTTGGAAATAGAACGACACGGCCCAAAAGAATATCCGAAGGATTGCTTATGGACGCTATCAGTACAAACCAAAGCGGATACAGCGCCATAACCCCCAAAATCAGTAAAAATACTGTTACTGTAAGATCAAAAATACGATCATCCAAACCCGAGTTTGGCTTGAAGCTTCTTTTCAGTGATGTATCGCTCATATTCATCACCCCCGTTAAAAAATGGACGTATCGCTGACACGCTTGGACAACCAATTGACTAGTAGCAGCATAACCAGATTAATGCAATTGATAAACAAACCCACAGCCGTAGCAAAACCATATTGCGCGCTTTTTATTCCTGCCTTATAGACATAGGTACCGATGACCTCAGAAGCTGAAATATTCAAATCGGTCTGCATGAGCAGCACTTTATCCACAGAGACATTTAACATATGACCCATATGCAGGATCAGCATCGTAACGATGACAGGTAAAATCCATGGGATTTGAATCTTCATCATAATTTTGAATTTATTCGCACCATCAATACGTGCTGACTCGATGATGGAAACGTCGACGGAATTCAGGGCTGCCAAATACACAATGGCCGAAAATCCGACGTGCTGCCATAGATTCGTGATCGTGTACATCGGCAGCACCAAATCGTTTCTCCCAAAAAAACTTATCGGGTCCAGACCTAATATCCTTAGCAAGATATTGATAAGCCCTGTTTCTCCGTTACAAAACAGGTTAAGGATACCGATCACCACAACACTTGAAAGCAAGTGAGGCAAATAGGTAAATGTCTGGGTAAATTTAGCCACTCGTTTGTTCACTGAGTTGAAAATCATAAGCGCCAGCAATATCGTAAACGGAAATGTGATCAAATAGCTTACGATGCTTAAAAGAACCGTGTTTTTCATGATAATGCCAAACCAGCCGGAGTTAAAAAAGCGGACAAAATTATCAAAACCGATCCAATCGCCATTCAAATAATTAGCGCCGAGACGTGTGGTTTTGAAGGCGATCTGCAACCCGTACATGGGAATGTAAGAGAACACAAAAGTCACCGCTATGGCAGGAAGCAACATGACATATAATTCCCAATTTGACAAAAAGCCTTTTTTTACTTTTTTTGCGATGGATATACTTGTTGTGTTTGTCATTAAGAATCCGTTTCCTTTCTTTTATTTATGATGAATGAGTATAGGCCGATTTTACGCCGCCGTGAAAGCGCCTACAATCTTCAAAAAGGAAATGCGCAACTTAAAGAAAAGGAGCTGCCGCAAGTTATGGTTTTATGACGATTGCGACAGCTCCATTCGATTGTTACTCGCTAAAGCCGTTTAGCTTCACCGAAATACCAATTTTTCCTTTTTCCCGCATAACTAGCATATGAATAGGAATTGCTTAGACGGGGCCAGCCTCTTTCAATGCCCAGCCTGTCGAGATGGAATTGAAAATCTTCCAGCATGGTATTCGTATTGCGTACGGCCCGGGGAGATTCCCCCGTTTTGAGGCAGTATGCGGCCAAAGCTCCCGCAGCTTCTCCAATATTCCATTCGGTGGAATGAACTCGGAAGGAGCCATTGGTAACGTGGGTCGTACCGATGTTCTTACAGGCAGGAATCAGGTTCTGAAGACGAACGGGTATTAGTGCTCCCAGGGAAATCTGCTGCACCCAATGCTTGCCATGGACGGCTGTTGTAATGTTTGGCCCCCCGTCTCTTCCCTTTTCATGAATGTCGATCCGGTAACCGGATACTCCTACGCTGTCCGCATAATCAACCGGTCCGTCAGGGTGCATGTCGATACGGAAATCCTGTTCGCATATAGTAAACTCGGCTTTTATCCTGCGGCTTTCACGGATATATGGATGAGCGGCCAGACCATCGCTAGTATCGAAAACGTCGGATCTTGGCAAGAGCCCCTTGAACCCAAGCTCTGACTGCAGATAATAGACCAGTGAACGGGAAAGTTCTTTTGCCTCTTTAAGCGCAGTTAGTTTTTCCGTCTGGGAAACACCGGCCAGTACGCCGTCACGGTATTCATTCCCGTTCATCAGAACGGTAAGATCACTTGTAAATAAGGTCTGGTCAAAATTGTCCCGGCAAAAGTGCCTGCGGAAATTCCATATACTTTGTCGGTACACTTCCTCGTCATTATTCGCAAATAGCCCGGCCATCGCGCCGCTGCGTTCAGTTGTTGCCGTAATATGAGCGAATTTGGGACGGAATTTCTCATAAGACAGAGGTTTGGGAATCGTGAAGTCGTTTTCCGGGTGATGCGATAGTGCGATAAGATGTGTAAACGGCTGCTGCCTGAGAGGCTGGGCATCTCCTTCCACAGCCAAAGGTTCACCTGTCTGGCTGATGCTTTCGGCACCTATGACATGCTCAACCCCGCACATGGGCAGAAGATCGCCTAATTCTGTAGCGTCCAGAACATATTGGGCCGCTATTGTCACATTTTCTCCATCGATTGATTGAAATTCCAGTGCATGAATGATATCGCCGGTTATCATGGCTTTGACAGGAGTAAGTCTTTTGAAGATGGATAGAAGTCCTGCCGACCGGTATGGAGCAAGCATTTCCTCCAACACGGCCTCGCCTACCCGCGGTTCAAAGCCGAGGGCGCTTACCCAACACGCTCCCGGATTCAAGGTTAAATCCTGCCGGGCCTTTTCATTCATCGGATAATTTCTGCGGTAATAATCCCTGACCTTGCTTCGAAATGTCAAGTAGCTGCGGGTATGGCCGAAGTTTTCAATCCATGGATGCTCATCCAGCGGTACGCCCTGCCCTGTTGCCTGACCGCCGATCCAGCCGGTCTCTTCTGTCAAGATAACTCGTTTTCCCATCTTGACGGCGGACAGTGCCGCGGATACTCCTCCGAAACTTGCGCCTACAATCAGTATGTCTGTTTGATATTCTATTATCGTGTCCTACCCCCTATCGTTTTCTGTCGTCATTATAAGACCAAAAAACAAACTGAAACAATT
>NZ_BIMA01000053.1 GCF_004000845.1 Paenibacillus koleovorans NBRC 103111 | reverse complement strand
GGGGCCGTGGCTGGCCCGGCGCGCTCGCGCGCCTGCGCTGGCCCCGGCCCTTGCCCCGCAGCCGGCGCCTGGCGCCGCTGCGACGCCGCGACGCGCTGCGCGAGGTTCTCCGCGCCGAGCGGGTACAGCTGGTCGACGAGGAGCTTCACGTCCTCGTCCTGATGCTGCAGCTTCGCCTTCACGTAGAGCGCCGCGCCCTTCTGCACGAGGGACCCGCTTCTTCCCCACACCTCGGGGAAGAGCACCGCCTCGACGCGGGCGATCCGGTTCTCCAGCTCGACGAAGCCCATCGGCTTGCCCTTCTTGGTCATGATCGACTTGCTCGAGACGACCATCGCCGGCACCCAGACCTCCTGGTTGTCCGGATAATCGGACAGCTCATGCAACTGATCCGCCTGCAAGCCGGCAACAACCTCCCCATAGGCATCGAGCGGATGACCCGATAAATAGAGGCCGACAAGCTCCCGCTCGAGCTCCAGCATCTGCATCGGAGTGTAAGGCCTCACGTCCGGATACTCGATCGAGACGTTCGTCTCTTCGGTGAAGCCGAACAAGTGAAGCTGCAAATCCTCCCGCTCCTTCTTCCACTTCTGCGTCGCTTCGATCGTCTCGTCCAGCACGGCGATCAGCTGGGAACGGTGGCCCGGCATCGAATCCATCGCTCCGCCCTGGATGAGCGACTCGATGACGCGTTTGTTGCAGGCGCGCAGATCGACGCGGCGGCAGAAGTCGGTTAGATGCTCATAAGGCTTCTCGCGACGCTCCTTGATGATCGACTCCATCGCCTGCACGCCGACGTTCTTGATCGCTGCCAGCCCGAAGCGTATCGCGCCTGAACCGCCTTCCTCCGGCGAGCGCACCGGCGTAAACTGGATGCCGCTCTCGTTGACGTCCGGCGGCAGCACCGGAATGCCCATCCGACGGCATTCGTCGGCGTATTCCGCGATTTTGCGATGATTGCCCATGACCGATGCAAGCATCGAAGCCATAAATTCGACGGGATAATGCACCTTCAAATAGGCCGTCTGGAACGCCAAGACGCCATAAGCCGTCGCATGCGCCCGAGGGAAGCCGTAATCGGCGAAACGTACGATCATATCGTATACCTTGTTCGCATCCTCATCCTGAAACCCTTGCGCCAAGCTGCCGGCGACGAACTTTGCCCGCTGCTCATCGAGCACCTCGCGTTTCTTCTTGCTGACGGCGCGTCGCAGCAAATCCGCCTCTCCCAGGCTGAAGCCGGCCATCTGCGAGGCGATCTGCATGATCTGCTCCTGGTACACGATAATGCCGTACGTATCGCCCAGAATCGGCTTCAGCGATTCATGCGGGTACTCCGGCTCCATGTGGCCGTGTTTGCTCTGAATATATTTCGGAATGAATTCCATCGGCCCCGGCCGATACAGCGCGAGCACCGAGATGATATCCTCGAATTGGCTCGGTTTGAGCTCCTTCAGCACCCGACGCATCCCAGCCGACTCGAGCTGGAAAATGCCCGTCGTATCGCCATGGCTGAGCATATTGTAAGTAGCCGGATCGCTGTCCGCAATACGCGTGAAATCGATGCGGATGCCGCGACGCTCCTCTATCCAACGCAATGTCCGCTCAATAATCGACAAATACCGCAAACCGAGAAAGTCCATTTTGAGCAACCCGACCGCTTCCAGGTTTTCCATCGAATATTGCGTCAGCGCGACCTTCTCCGTGCCTTCCTGCAGCGGCACATAGTCGGTCAGCGGCTCGCGCGAAATAACGACGCCGGCAGCATGCGTGGAGGCATGGCGCGGAAAGCCCTCGACCCGCATCGCCATTGCGAGTAGATCAGCCGTGCTCTTCTGCTTCTCGCACAGCTCCTTCAGCTCCGGACTCGCCTTCAGCGCCTCCTCGATCGTCACTCCGAGCATGCTCGGGATAAGCTTGGCCGCACGATCCACTTCGCCGTAGGGCAAATCCAAGACGCGTCCGACGTCGCGCACGGCCGCCTTGGCCGCCATCGTCCCGAACGTGATGATCTGTGCGACATGCTCGCTGCCGTACTTGTCCACGACATACTCAATCACTTCGTCGCGCCGTTCATCGCTGAAGTCGATGTCGATATCCGGCATCGAGATTCGTTCCGGGTTCAGGAACCGTTCGAACAGCAATCCATAGCGGATCGGATCGACATCGGTAATCCGCAGCACATAGGCGACCAGACTGCCCGCCGACGAACCCCGGCCCGGTCCGACCGCGATGCTTTTCTCGTGCGCGTAGCGAATGAAATCCCACACAATGAGAAAATAGTCCGAGAAGCCCATGCTCGCGATGACGCCGAGCTCATATCGAAGCCGCTTCTCGAGCAGCGCCCGGTATTCGGCGCCTCCTTCCCCGGTCCAAGCAGGAAGCCCGGCATATCGCGATTTCAAACCTTCCTCGCACAGCACCTCCAAATACCGCACGGCATTGCCGCCATAGGACGCCGGGATCGGCTGATACTGCGGCAGAATCGAGCGACCGAGCTCTAGCTCGAGCCCGCATTTGTCCGCCACCCGCACGGTGTTGGCTAACGCATCCGGCGCAAAGGGGAACAGCCGGGCCATTTCCTCCGGGCTTTTCAAATACATTTGTTCCGTATGGAACTTCAACCGGGCTTCGTCCTCCAGCGTCTTGCCGGTTCCGATACAGATGAGCACATCCTGCATGTCGTGATCCTGCGGCATCACATAATGCGCATCGTTCGTGACGATCATCGGAATGCCCGTCTCCCGGCTCAGCTCCTGCATGCTCTGCAGCACTTTCTTCTGCTCGATCAGCCCGTGGTCCTGCAGCTCTAAGTAATAGTCGTCGCCGAAAATCGCCCGATGCCGCTCCGCCGCCGCCTTCGCCTCTTCCTTCCGGTCATGGAGAAGATGCTGCGACACTTCGCCGCCGAGACAGGAGCTAAGACAAACGAGCCCCTCCGAGTACAGAGCGAGCTGCTCCATATCGGTGCGGGGCTTGTAATAGAAACCTTCCAAATGGGCGTTCGAGCATATCTTCATCAAATTGCGATAGCCCGTCTCGTTCTTCGCGAGCAAAATTAAATGGTAGGTCGGATTGTCTTGCCGGGAAACCTTGTTGTGCCGAGACCCGGACGTAATGTAAACCTCGCAGCCGATGATCGGCTTGATGCCGTTCGCTTTGCACGCTTTATAGAAAGGGATCGCGCCGTACATGACGCCGTGGTCGGTGAGCGCCAGCGCCTTCATGCCAAGCCGCGCGGCCTGGGCCGCCAGCTCCTCGATTCGTGCCGCTCCGTCCAGCAAGCTGTACTCGCTATGCACATGCAAATGTACGAATCCGCTCATTCCGTCATCCCCCTGTCCCTCGCTGCATTGATTTTCGCCGCCAAAATCGATAAAGTAATACGCGTATATATTAATAGAAGGAGTTATTCGCTATGTTCGAACAAGTGCTACAAACGCTGCTCGCCGCCGTCATTCTCGTCACGCTGGGCGGCTCCGTCTACTTCAGCTTCAAGCACCGGCAGCAGACGAATGCGAAGCTGCGAGGGCTGCAAGCCGCCAAAATGAACATCTGCATGGGCATCATGCTGATCGCCATCGCCCTTGTCCAGATGCTCATGTTCAGCGGATCGACCGTACGCGTCATCATCGGCGCCGTCATGATGTTGATCGGGCTGTTCAACCTGTTCGCCGGCATCCGCAACCATGGCTATTTCGATCGGATGAAGACCGACTCCTAGACCGTAGGCATGTCGGGTTCAGCAGCCGATGTCAATCGATGACTTGCGCCGCCAGCATCGCCTTGCAGACGAGCGAGCCGTTGTGATGGATCTCCACATCCGCCTTGCCGAACTTCCGGCTCAGCTCGATCAGGCGCGGCCGAACCTCGATGCGGCTCTCCAGTTGAAGCGGGCGCAAGAAATACGCCGAGAAATGCTCCAGCACGTAATCGCTTTTCTTCTGAGCTTTGAGCGCGCGGTAGGCGCACTGAGTCATGAGCGTCGTGAGCACGCCTTCGGACACGGTGCCGAGATGGCTCGTCATTTGCGGCGTGATGACACCCCGGTATGTGAGCTGTCCCGACTCTTCCTTATGCTCCTCGAAGCCCATCAGAATCAAATCCTCGAACGTCTCGCCGATCTG
This sequence comes from Paenibacillus koleovorans NBRC 103111, assembly GCF_004000845.1. GTDB lineage: Bacteria > Bacillota > Bacilli > Paenibacillales > NBRC-103111 > Paenibacillus_AA > Paenibacillus_AA koleovorans. The sequence goes on along the minus strand of NZ_BIMA01000053.1, from coordinate 40,536 downwards.
AGGCTGCTTCTGGATGTATTGGAGCGCCTTCAGCACGTCCTGGCGGTTGATGACGGCGAGCAGCTTGCCTTTGTTGTCCACCACCGGCAGCAGCTCGATCCCTTCCCACACCATCATGTGGGCGGCCGACGTGACCGACGTGTGCGGATTGACGGTGAGCGGGTTGCGCGTCATAATTTTGTCCAGTGTCTGCTCCTTGGGTACGCCGATAAAATCTTTGGACGCTACCATCCCGATCACCCGGTTCCACTCGTCGACGACGGCGAACCGGCTGTGGCCGGTCACTTCCAGCAGCTTCTCCCAGTCCGCTACCGTGCTGCTGCTCTTGAGCGAGCGCGGAGGCGCATCCGCTTCAATGATATCTTCCACAAGCGTAATCTTTTTCTTGATCAGACGGTCGTAAATCGCCCGGTTAATGAGGGACGCCACTGTGAACGTATCGTAGCTCGATGAAATGATCGGCAGCGCCAGCTCGTCCGCCAGCCGTTTGATTTCCTCATTCGTGTCGAAGCCCCCCGTAATAAGCACAGCCGCTCCGTGCTCCAGTCCGAAACGGTGCACCGGCACGCGGTTGCCTACGATAAGCAGATTGCCGGGTTCGATATAGCGTGCCATCGCCTCTACTTCCATCGCGCCGATGACGAACTTGTTCAGCGACTTGTCCAGCCCGAGCGTCCCGCCGAGCACTTGACCGTCGACAATATTGACGACCTCCGCGTAGGTGAGCTTGTCGATATTGTTGCGCAGCTTGCGCTCCACGCGTATCGTTCCGATCCGCTCGCGCGTGCTGACGTAGCCTTGATTCTCCGCCTCCTTGATCGCCCGATACGCCGTACCCTCGCTGACGTCCATCTCCTTGGCGATTTTCCGAACCGAAATTTTCGTCCCCAGCTTAAGCCCTGCTATATATTGAATGAGCTGCTCATGCTTCGTCACCGCTTCGTGAAGCATTTCCTCCATCTATTCCACCCCGATCGTCGAAACTGTACCTGCCTGTACTACTCTCATTATAGTAATTTCGTCCCGGAATCACAAATAATCTACGAATCTAGCCGACGAAATGACCATTTTCACTTTTCAATTTCATTACATTATAGTAGGATGAATATAATATCGTCTGGAACAGCTATCATAATTTTCCAATCCATCGACAGGCTATAGCAAGTCCTAGGCTTGCAAGTCCATTCTGGAGTGAGTTTGATGAAATTTGCCGTCACCCGTCACCCATTGCATGATCCCGAGCTGCTCGTCCTCGATGCCGATGATGTGCTTTATATGGAAGTGGAAGAACGCACCGTCGTGTTCCATACGGCCGATGACAAGTTCTACTTGGTGGACACGCTCTCGGAGCTGGCGAAACGAATGGGCGCGCTCGGCTTCCAGAAGCTCGATCGCATCAATCTGGTGAACATGAACAAGATCAAGCAATTCGACGACAAACAGTGCAAGGTCTTTTTCGACGAGCCCGCTGCGGAGGGGACGAAAAACACGACCGTTTCCTTCACGAACAAAAATATGATGATAGACTTGGTACAAAAATCCAATTCCAATTTCAAAAATTAGAATAGTAGCATATCCATATTGATTTGTAAACAATAATTAGTGCGTCCGAAAAGTTGTGTACACCCAGCACAGGAATCCATTATTCTGGAAATAATTCTAGGATAAAAGGGTTCCTTTTTTAACAGCTAAGACTTGCGACCTGCGGCCGAAAAGGGTCCTTTTTCCTAGATTGCCCTGCACCACCGCTTCCAGAACGTTGAACAGCCAACGAGGTGAGAACATGCCGATAGTGACGGTCGACCGACAAAACCTGGAAATTGCTATTCAAACGGTGCTGCACCAATATCAATCCGAGCTGGAGCTGCTCCGCGAGCCTCAACAAACCGCGCTGATCAAAAAGCTGGCCTTCGAAATCAGCCACAAGGCGCGCATGTTCCAAGCGTTGTCCGAGCATGCGGTCCATCAGTTGGAGGTTGATGGCCTATGAGCTACAAATGCATCTCCCCCCAATTGAAGTCCAGCTGCTACAATTGCAAGTTCTATCGAGTCAGCACCGACATGCTAAACGGCCTGTGCTACTACTACGACAAACACGCCGGCAAAGCGGCGATCGGCATCGGCACTTGCAATCATTTCTCGGTCAAAGGAGCTTCGGACGACATTCCATGGCGCCAGCCCGTCGCTTCCCTCGCCGATAGTTTGAATGTATAAATGGAAGGCGCTTCTCGCGAGCGTCTTTTTTGTTTCTTTATTATAGAACAAATGTTCTTATTTTTCAACTGGTTGGCGCGATAACGTTATGAACGTTGTCCAGCCAAAAGTTTAGCAGCACATTGTCCGTTAACACTAAAGGTCAGCATAAGTATCAGCTCTCCCGGCGCCCTCCTCCGCATTCCTGCACACCCCTCCGACCTCAGCCAAGTAACCACGCACTTCACGCCTACTTCTGAGCCAGTAGGTCTCTCCTTAGCAGCAAATAAGAAAAATCATGAGGGAAGATCCCCTGATGGTCCTTGGTCGTGGCATTCCGTTAGCGCGTGGAGAGGGCAGGAAGAGAGGTGCCGACCGGCTGTTGTAGCATGGCCCTTGATGGAAAGGGGGCTGAGGGAGGCGGACGCTTCGCTTCTCCACTCCCTCCTCCTGCCCTCTCCTGTCCTTCTTTCATTCATCGCGTTACGTTTGTTCCGAAAAACCATCCTCTAGGACGATCCATGATCGCCCCATTCCGCCGCATTCCCGCCAGCTATACCCGCTGCATTATCGAGCAGCGTGGCGCCTGTACCCTCGCTCCCTAGTCCGAAAAAATCGGACTAGCGCGCGCCTCTCCGACCGGAACAGCTCTGTAGTCCGAATCGGCCGAATTAGAGCGGCGTTTTTCAGAGGGAGCGTGCACAACCGGCTCTGCAAATGGGAAAATTCGGACTAGAGACCGCTTCCCCCTTCGCTCCCGCCACGCAGTCCGGAAAAGTCGGACTAGAGCGTATGTTGCCTTTTCATCGGAACAATCACCGCTCCATTTATTGCGGTTGTGTTTAGTTGGCACACGGGAAGGGGGACGGAGAGGGCCAATGCTGTCAGGTTAGGGACTCCACAGCGGCGAGTAAGCGGACCATACGGCCCTTATTTGTGAACAAAATGGCTATTTTACGGGGTAAGCGGACATACGATGCGTTATTGGGGCCAAAAGTGAGGTTTTGAGGGGGCGAAAGGGCAAATAAGCGCATCTGTGTCCGCCAATCCAACCCTCAAGCTACTTTAGGATGAAATAAGGGCTTCTGTGACCGCCCCGAGCTCGGCCTGACGCAACACCCACCCACTTTCCTTCAAATAGCATGCTTATTGTCCTTAACCTGACAACATTGCGGAGAGGGCGGAGGGCACCTGCACCTCTCGTCAGACAAATAACGCTCCCGCATAAACGCTATTTCGCTGTTCCGGCTTTGTTCCGGCCAAATAGCGTTACACCAGCGACTGTCGATTCATTGTGATTAAACTTGAGCGAAACTAAAAATGCATCGTTTTCAGCCCTTTAGAGCGATTTTCTGCGGATGATAATTCTAAAGGAAAAATAAACGTCGATCTGACGCCATTTCACAGCCGACTTTGAAAACAGTCCACAATTAATCGACGGTCTCCGGCGTAGCGTTATCGTTCTGCCTCACCCCATCCGTGCTTAGCAGGCGTACCCCTTACGCTTTAGTCCTGTAAAGGATTTACAATTTCTGATATGTCAAAAAAGGCAAGGCCTCCTCAGCCCCGCCCTCCTTGCCTCACCTGCTCTTCCTGCTCTTCCTGCTCTTCCTACTCTTCCTGCTCTTCGTACTCTTCCTACTCTTCCTGCTCTTCCTGCTCTTCCCGCCTTTCCTCTACTTCCTCCCCGCCTGCCGGTCAACCTGCCGCTGCAGCCACTGCTGACGCCTCATCCGCGCGACTTGACGGACTTGCCGCGCCTCGTCCTCCTGCGTCTCATCCACGCCGAGAATGCGATGCAAATGCGCCGCCACGACCGTCAGCGCGAGCGCGATCCACACAACTCCGGCTACCGTCGGCAATGTCCAGCCGCTCCCCATTTCCAACCGAGGCACCGCATAAATCAACATGATGAGCGCGAGGCTCATGTAAATGACGTTTCTCCACCGCTTCACTCTTGTCCCCTCCAACTTGTACATGTTGGTTCATCTTATGCGAATCCGCAAGCCGATATGCCCCGAAAGCCGCATTCGGACCGAGCCTAAGGTGAAAAACCGAAGCACCACAAGATATATGTCCTCATATGATGAAGTAGTTATTTGTCAACGAGCAAGCGAACAACTAGAGGGCGCTTCTGAAGGAGACCAATCATGGCAGGTACGAAAATAATGATTCAAGTGCAGAGCTCGGGCACCCTGATCGGCGATCATTCGATATGGCTTGGCGAACGGTTCCTCAAGCAGCACAAAATTCAGGCCCATTCGTCAATCCTGCTTCGCTTCGGCTCCTACCGATCTTATGTGACCGTCATTCCGGTTCAGCACCTGGAAGGCATGCGCATGAGCGAATCGTTGGCGCAAAAGCTCGGTCTGCACCACAACTCGCATGTGGGCTTCTCGTATAAAGCGGGCGGCCGTACATTGGCGCTCGGACCCTTGATCGGCGTCATGATGACCCAAGTATACTCGGCTTCCGACAAACCCTTCGGCACCAACACCACGTTCTGCAAGGAGCTTGTCGACAGCTGCAAAGCATTGGGCGGCTTCGTCTTCTTCTTCACGACCGGCGGCATTCCGGCGAACAATCAGCACTTGGAAGGCTGGAGCTACTCCGGGCGATGGCACAAAACGACGTTCCCGATTCCGGATGTGGTGTACAACCGGCTGACAACCCGCAAGCTGGAGAACAAGCCGAGCGTCCAGCATTTTATGCGGGAAGTGAAGCAGCGCTACGGAACCGAGGTTTTCAACGAAAAATATTTGAACAAAACCGAAGTGTTCGATGCCCTCCGGGGCGATCCGTCGCTCGGGAAGTATTTGCCGGAATCGCATCTGTTCAAAAATTTCGCCATGCTGAAAACGATGTCCGCCAAATACCCGATCGTATTCCTGAAGCCGATCACCGGCAGCCTGGGCAAAGGCATCATCCGCATTACCCGGTTGAACGGGCAGTCCATCACCTGCCACTTCACGAACCTGACCGGCACGACGCGCCAATCGTACCCCAGTCTAGCCGCCGCCTTCAGCGCAATGGCCAGCAAGCTGAAGCAACGCAGCTACCAGATCCAGCAAGGGCTGCAGCTGATCGAGATCAGCGGCAGGCCGGTGGACTTTCGCGCGCTGGTACAGCGGGGGCAAGCAGGAGAATGGGTCGTCACCTCGACGGTGGCGCGGATTGCGGGCAGCAATCATTTCGTCTCCAATCTTGCACGGGGCGGCACGCTCAGCAAAGTAAGGGAAGCATTGGCCAAAACGAATCTGAGCGCCGCCATGCAGAAGTCTGTCTCCGCCAACCTGCGCAAAGCGGCGCTTGATATTGCCGGCGGCATCGAGAAGCAGGTCAAGGGGCACTTCGGCGAGCTGGGGGTGGACTTGGCCGTCGACTCGAACGGGAAAGTGTGGCTGCTGGAAGTGAACTCCAAACCGTCGAAGAACGACGGCACGCCGCTGGCGGACGGCTCGATTCGGCCCTCCGTCAAGATGACGATTCAATACGCCCGCTACTTATCGGGCTTCTGAGGTATGGTTATGAACGACACTCGAAAACAAACCCATTCGTTTATCGGGATTCTGGTCTGCGAGAAGCAGGGGCAGCCACCGTTCGGCGATCAAATGTTTTACCGCCGGCTGATCCGAATCGGCCGGGAGCAAGGCTTGCAGGTGTTCGTGTTCTCGCCGAACGGCCTGCACTGGGAGGACGAAACAATCGACGGCTACACATACGCCCCCGAGCACGGAGGGTGGAAAGCCGGACGTTTCCCCTTGCCCGCGATCGTCTATGATCGCAGCTTCTTCCGCAACCGCCACGATTACGGGCGATACCGCGAATGCCTGATCCGGCTGAAGGAACGTCCGGATGTCCGCTTCTTGGGCTACGGGCTGCGCGGCAAGCTGCAGGTGCACCGCATCCTGCAGCGCGACGAGGCGCTGCGCTCGTACTTGCCGGCGACGCGCAGGCTGACCGGCTGGGCGTCGCTGACGGCCGCTTTGCAGCGGGACGGCACGCTGTTCCTGAAGCCGGACGCCGGCTCGCAAGGCAAAGGCGTGCTGCGGCTGGGCGCCGCCGCAGACGGAAGCTACACCGCCGTCGGCCGAAGCGGCCGCAATGAGCCGTTCGCGCGGACGTTCGCGTCGGAGCCGCTCCTGCGCAGCTGGCTCGAAGCGTTCACCGCCGGACGCTCTTACCTCGTGCAGCCGTACTTGCGGCTGAACACCCGCTCCGGCGAGCCGTTCGACATCCGCTGTCTCGTGCAGAAAAACCGCCGCGGCGTCTGGAGCGTCACCGGTCTCGCCGTCCGGCGCGGAGCCTCCGGCAACGTCACCTCCAACTTGCACGGCGGAGGGGTTGCGATGGACCTGGAGCCCTTTCTCCAGAACGAATTCGGAGAGGAGAAAGCCAGGCAGATCCGCAGCACCCTGCTAAATATCGCCTCCCGCGTCCCAGTCATACTGGAGCAGCACCACGGAAGATTAGCAGAGCTCGGCATCGATCTCGGAATTGACGCCTCCGGTCATGTATGGATTCTGGAAGCCAATTCGAAGCCCGGCCGCTCGGCCTTCGCCCGATTGAGCGATCCGCAGGTGCGCCTAGCCTCCATCCGGAATCCGATCTACTACGCTCGCTATCTTCTTGACACCACTAGGAGGGTCATTTCATGAGTTTGACGTTATGCTCGATTCAATTTGCGCCTCGAACAGATCGGGTCGTCCACATGTCCACGGCCCTCGCGAAGGCCCTTCAGCTGACCAGCACGAACATGCTCACGATGAAGATGGGCAGCCGCACCGCTTCCGTCAGCTTGAGAATGACGAAGAAGCCCGGCAAGCATATCATTCTCCCCCTCTCGGTCAAAAGCCAGCTGATGGTGCCGAGAAGCGGTCAAATAACGGTACAGGCGAGCGGTACGAAGGAAGTGCAGCTTGGCCCCCTGATCGGCATTCTGGCCAACGGAACAGGCAGCGTCACTCAACCGTTCGGCGTGCGGTCGTCGATGCTCAAATCCTATATTTCCGCCGGCAGCAAAACGTCCTACTACTTTGCGTTTCTGCCGAGCGACATCGACTGGCAAGCCGAGACGGTCGTCGCCTACTTCCCGAACGGCACGGGCTGGATCCGCAAGACGGTGCCGCTGCCGGACGCGGTATACAACCGGCTCTCCAATCGCCGCGTCGACCGCTCCATCTCGATGGATCAGCTGAAAGATCGGTTCGTACGCAGAGGAATCGGCATTTTCAACTGGAGCTTCTTTGACAAATCCGACGTCTACAAGCTGCTGGAGGAGGACAAAGAGGCGAATAAGCACGTTCCGGAATCGCATAACAATCCGTCCCCGGACCGGATCCGGGAGATGCTGGAGAAACATCGATTCGTCTATCTGAAGCCGACCGCAGGCAGTCTCGGGATCGGCATTTATCGACTCACCTACCATCCGAAACGCGGCTACTTTGTCCGCTTCCGCCGAGGCGGCAAAAACGTGCTGTTCCGCTTCAACAACACGAGCGGGCTGTTCAAGCTGCTCAATGGTAACGGCCGGATGCGCAACTATGTCGTGCAGCAAGGCATTCGCCTGATCGAAATCGACGCTTGTCCGATCGACTTCCGCTTCCACCTCAACAAGAACGGGAACAACCAGTGGGTCGTTGCCGGGATCGGCGCCAAAAAAGCAGGCAAAGGCAGCGTCACGACGCATGTGAAAAACGGCGGTCAGGTGATGACGCCGGAGTATGTGCTCGACCGGGTGTTCGGAGCGAAGGCGGAAGGCATCCTGGAGGATGCGAAGCAGTCCGCGATCAAGCTGGCCGAGTCGATCGAGAAGCACGGACGCCGCAACCTGGGCGAGCTAGGACTCGACATCGGCATCGACCAGAACGAGAGGGTATGGATGTTCGAGGCGAATTCCAAACCCGGTCGTTCAATCTTCAAACACCCGGCGCTGAAGGCTCAGGGCAACTCCTCGCTGAAGTACATCGCGGAGCATCTCGCCTATCTCGGCAAGTTCCGGTCGAGGAGGGAATCCTAGATGGTCGACGTTTCCGAAACCTACCTGCAGCGCCCGCTCGTAGGCATCTTGACCATGCATGACAGCGAAGAGCAATTCCGGGGCAACCGGGCGAATTTCATCGACCTGATTCGCACCGGCTACGAGATGGGCGTCTCCATCTGTGTCATCACGATGAAGGATTTGAAACCGAGAAATAAACGGATTATCGCGCATGTTTACAACGTCCCGTCCGATTCGTGGTCCCAGCAATGGATCGCCGTCCCCCATGTGCTGTACAACCGCATCCCGAGCCGGTCCGATGAAGAATCGCCGGACGTGCAGCAGACGCTCCAGGCTTGTATGCGCAATCCGCAAATCCGCCTGTTCAATCCTTCGTACTTTGACAAATGGACACTGTTCGAGTGGCTGAACAAAGGCAAACATACCGCCAAGTACATCCCATTGACACGCAAAATGACGAATGCGGAGGAGCTGGAGACACTGCTCCGAACGTTTCCCGTCCTCTATTTGAAGCCGGTGAGGGGCAAGGCGGGCCAAGGCATCATGCGGGTGCGCCGCGCCGTCACCCGGCCGCTTCGCAAGACGGAATTCCGATTGAGCGTACAAGGAAATCGAGCGAGCCAATTGTATAAGACAGCGACCGTCTCCCAGCTGTGGACGAGAGTCCAAGAAGAGATGGAGAACGGCGAATATATCGTCCAGCAAGGCATTACGCTCGCCCGGCACAAACGGCGGAAGTTCGACCTCCGCTTGCTTGTGCAGAAGAACGGCAAGGGCGAATGGAAGCTGACCGGCATCGGCGCACGCCTGGCGGGCAAGATGAGCATCACCACCCATGTACCGCGGGGCGGGTCGATCGACGATCCGGAGAAGCTGCTGGCATCCACCTTCGGTTGGGAAGGCGCGCGGCGCATCTTGCTCCGGGCGAAGAGGGCGGCGCTGACGATCGCCCGCCAGATCGAGAAGAAGTCGGGTCACTTGCTCGGCGAGATGTCGATGGACATGGGCGTCGATACGTCGGGAAGCATCTGGTTTTTCGAAGCGAATTCCAAGCCGATGAAGTTCGACGAGCCTCCGATCCGCAAAAAGTCGCTTCAGCGCATCGTGCAATATTCGCTCCATTTGATCCGATCCAAACAAGCGAAGGCACCCGGGACCGTGACCACCCCATTCTGATCCGATCGCCGGAGCATCCCGACAACCGAAGAAGGTGAACTTGCTCATGTCCAAACTGACACTCGGCGTCATGACGTTATATTTGAATGCCAACAAGCAATTGGAAGAACGGGCTTACTTCCGCAAGCTGATCGCCCAGGGCAAGCGACTCGGGATCACCGTCGTCGTCTTCACGCCCCAAGATGTCGATTACAGCTATGACCGCGTGCAAGCGCAGCTCTATGATCCGGATAATAAAGTGTGGGTCCGGCGATGGATGCCGCTGCCGCAAGTGATCTACGACCGTTGCCGCTACCAACCGAACGAGCGGTTTCGGCAGTTCCAGAAATTCCGTGCGCGATATGCCGACCGGCTCGTCTTCCTGAACCGGCCGATCGGCAACAAATGGTCGATCCATCAGCTGCTCAGCCGGAATACGGCAGTTCGTCCATACATGCCGGCTACCAGCGTCTATCATTCGGCGCAAGACCTGGTCCAATTCATCCGAGGACGCAACCTCGTCTATATGAAGCCGATCAACGGGACCGGAGGGCGAGGCATCGTCCGCATCGAGAAAGTAAGCAGCGGCACGTATTTGATCCAAGGCCGAGACAGCCATCGCCGGATCATCACCCCGCGAACCGCCAGCGAACGTCAAATCCCGCAAAAGCTGACGGGGTTTAATATTAGAGACCGCTACTTGATCCAGCAGGGCATCCAGAGCAAGCTAAGCGACGGCCGAGTGCACGACTTCCGGCTACTCATCCAGAAGAACGGCAGCGGGCAATGGGAGGTGACGGGCTGTGCGGGACGCGTCGGGCCGAAACGCAGCATCACCTCCAACCTGCACGGAGGCGGGGAAGCGGTGCCGATGCTGACGCTGCTGCGGCTGAATTTCTCGAACGACAAGACGGATCAGATCGTCAAGGAGATCCACCGGCTGAGCCATTCCGTAGCGGAGCAGCTCGAACGCACGTACGGCAAGCTGTGCGAGCTGGGGCTCGACATCGCGATCGATCCGAGCGGGCATCCGTGGCTGCTGGAGCTGAACCCGAAGCCGGCGCGCGAGGTGTTCATACGCATCGGCGAACGCGACACGTATGCGAAGGCGATCAGCCGGCCGCTCGAGTACGCGCTCTGGGTGCATGCCGGCGGCAACCGAAGCCGGAAGGCGGGTAGCGGCAGCGGCGACAAGAGCAAGCCGCTCGGCGGAGCGGAGCGGAGCGGCAAACCTGCGTCGACTTCCGAGCGAGAACGCGCGGAGGAAGCGGTGGCGGGTAGCGGCGGCAGCAATGGCAGCGGAGTCGCGAACGGCTATGGCAGCGCGGGCGGCAGCGGCAGTTAGATCAAATATGGTGTTTTCATATGTGCGCAAAAACCTCTGGCGAAATCGCCGGAGGTTCTTTGTGTCCGTTGCCATTCCAGATCGGCTGGATGTGGATCCGCAGGCTACACATCGCGCCGCAGCGCCTTGAGCACGTCCACCTGCGTAGCCCGCTTGGCCGGACGCAAGCCGGACAGCATCGCTACGACCAGGCTGATCGCGACGCAGATCAGCGTGAGCGACGGCGGAATGTCCGAGAAGATCAGCCCCTCCGGCGGATTCTCCCCCATGAAGCCGGAGATGACCGCCGGCAGCGACAAGTTCACGGCGAAGCTGATGACGTAGGACACAACGGTACCGATCAAGGCGCCAAGCACCCCGATGTACGTGCTCTCGATCAGGAACACGCTCTTCACTGTGGACGGGTGCGCGCCGATCGCCTTCATGATGCCGATGTCCTGCGCCCGTTCGGTGACCGCCATCGTCATCGTGTTGTAGATGCCGATCGAGGCGATGAGCACGGCGATCGTCCCGACGAGCAGCAGCCCTATCTTCATGATCGTAAACATGACGTTTACTTGCTCCAGCTCGTTCACGATCGAATGGTTGGCATAGCTGCGCTCCTCCAGCACATCGGCGATGCCCTTCACGTCTTTGACGTTGTCTGCGTAGATATGAACTTCCGCATATTCCCGCTCACCGTCGATAGGCGCGGCACTCGCTGCGCCTCCCTTCTCCATTAGCTCCGGAGGAATAATATCGCCACGACGCGTGTTCGTATAGCTCTCGATCTCGCGAAGCATCGCGTCCGACAAGTAGATTTTGCGGTCGTTCATCCACTCACGCGTCGGCTTGCTCGCTACGCCAACAATCGTAACCGGCATGACCGTCTTCTCCTCCGCCTTGCCGACCATTCGCTTCACTTCCATGTCCATCGTCTTGTTCAGCACCGAAGCAGCTACCTTGTCCATCTCCTCTATGGACTGCTCCTGTTTCTCTGGTTCAGCGGCAGTGCTATCTTCCTCTATTGCTTCGCCCGCTTTCCGAAGCGATTCGGCGAATTGATAGCCCACGATCACCTCGCGATCCGATTGCGGCATCCGGCCCGCCTCTAACTTAAAGCCCGCTTTCACTTCGGACGGGATATGCATAATAACGCCCTGCTGCGAGGTCACCTGATCACCGACTCGAAGATTCAATTGCTGGCCGACGGTGATCCGGCGCGTCACACTTTTCACATTCGGGATTTGCTCCAGCTCTGCAATATCCGCATCCTTCAGTTGAGAGTACAGATTCTTTCTCTCTTCCTTGCCATAGACGCTAATCTCCGTCAACAAGCTGTCGCCCGTAATTTCATTCACGACGCTCTTCTGCAACCCGAAGCCGACCGAGGCCAGCACGATCAGGAACGAACAGCCCATCGCCGTCGCGAGCACCGTCATGAACACCCGCGACTTGTTTTTCTTCATATTTTGCCGCACAAACCGGAACCGATCGCCCCACTTCATCGCAAGCCCCCCTTAACCAAGCTCAGGGAGTCCACGAGCCGGCCGTCCTGGATAACGACTTTCCGATGCCCGATCGAAGCGACTTGCTCGTCATGCGTAATAATAAGGAACGTAATGCCTTGCTCCCGGTTCAGCTCGCGAATGAAATCCAGCAACGACTGCTCGTTCTCCGTGTCCAAGCTGCCGGTAGGCTCGTCCGCCAGGATGATCGGCGGGTTCACGATAAGCGCCCGGGCAATGCTCACCCGCTGCTGCTGACCGCCGGACAGCTCGCCGGGATAATGGCCGGCATACGGATCCAGTCCGACCCGCTTCAGCATCGCTTCCGTCCGGCGGCGACGCTCGCCAACCTCCATCCCTTTCAGCACAAGCGGCAGCTCGACGTTCTCAAAGGCGGTCATGCTCGGGATAAGCTGGAAGCTCTGAAAGATAAAGCCGAACTTCTCCAGCCGAAAATCGGCCCATTCCCCTTCGCTCAGCTTCGTCACATTGCGCCCGTCGATGACCAGTTGACCTGCCGTAGGCCGAATATAGCCGCTCACGAGATTCAGCAAAGTCGACTTCCCCGAGCCGCTTCGCCCTACGACAGTCACAATTTCGCCGCGCTCCACATGCAAATTAATATGATGCAAGACGGGAACGACCCGTTCTTTTCCTTTTTTCCCAATCCGAAATTCATGGCATAAATCCGAAACTGTAATCACGGCAACCTCCATCGAAGCTTTGATTTGGTCTGGTCGATGCGCAGATGATCCACCCGACCGACGTTACTCACTATACAGACCGAATCTTAAGATCGATGAAAGAGTTCCTTAAGAAAGTCTTAAGCTTGAATCGAGATGACAGGCTGAGCCGGATTGTTCCTCGGACTTGCATGGCAATGCTTGGTCGTGTCGGCAGCCTATTCGCAGCCTCGCAACAAAAAAACCCCAAACTCAGGTCCATCCGAGCGGGCTCGGCTCCTAAGCTTGAGGCTTCCTGCTTCTACAGCTTGCTCCAATCATCCGGATGCAGATCATCCTCGAGCGCGAACTCGAAATCGTCCACGTCGAACACTTGCACCGGCACATCGGATTCGATCACCTTGTCGAGAAATTCCAGCTGATCGGTCAGAATTGGGGCTTTCTCCCGCATGCAGCTGAGCAAAAGCTCCGTCTCGATCGGATCGAACAGCTCGCCGTACTGCGCGCTATCGACCGCATACAGCACGACGACGCTCACCTGGTCGTTCATCAGCAGGCTCGGACTGCTCCGCCAAGGCGCCAGCAGCGCGCGTTCGATCTTGATCTTGTTGAACGGCGTCTCGAAAAAGGCGATCAGCTCGCCGATCTTCCGCTTCACATGAGCGTCGTCTTCCGGCTCGGGCATAACCGGCTCGGCGCTGTCCCGCATCTCGTACAGCTCGAGAATCGTCGAGTGGGGAATGACAAATTCGACTGGAACGTCCGGGACCATCAGCTCTCCGTACGTCGCCAACATGACGGCTTCAATTACAAATCGCTTTTTCATCGCTTACTCCACCCAGTCCAGTATCTCCGGGAACGAGGTGATGATCATCGTGGAGCCGTCCAGTTCCCCAGGTTTGCCGAATTCTGCATACTTGCAGCCTACGACAGGCAATCCGTTCTTAACGCCGGCCTCCACATCGGAGGAACGGTCCCCGACCATCCACGCCGCAGCCACTCCATGTTTGTCCAGCAGCAGCCGGACGAGATCAACCTTCGATCGCGTGGCGTATTCGCCGGCGCTATATAGATCCGTAAACAGCGGGCCTAAACCCAGCTTGCCAATGACTTCCCTTACGTACATTTCCAATCCGTTGCTCGCAACGAACAGTTTCACGCCTCGGCGATGCAGCTCCTCCAGCGTCTCCCGAACACCCGGATACAGCGTCCCGAGCCCTTGCTCCAGCAGGAGCGTCTGATGCTTCAGCAGCAGTTCATCCGCCCGTTGTCTAACTTCCGAAGAGGCTTCAGGCAGCACCCGCGCCCAAATATGCTCCAGCAGCATGCCGAGCGAACCAAGAATGCGTTCCGCCGGCGGCGTATCCCCGGTATAAGAACCTTCTGCGCGCATTTCGTCGAAAGCGGCATCATAAGCGGGCAGCAGCAGCGTTTCCGTCTGGAACAGCGTACCGTCCAAATCGAACAGCATCGCTTCCGGACATTGATGTTTCTTCACAGCTTGCATACACTCCATTTCCCCATCGAAAATCTTCTGAATAAACTTAAGTCAACCATGAAATTTCATAGAAGTCAATGATTAATGAAGCTTCATTTCGGTAAACATTCAAAGGGGATCGACCGCCTGAACATTCCTCCATCCGTCAAAATGAATGTGGCTACGAAAATTATTTTCGTGTAAAATAGAGTTATCAGTAAAATAATTTTAACAGTTCGTGAATGCGATGCAATTGAACTAAAGAGGGGAGGCCTATCGATGTCAGACATCGTGCGCGCGCTTCAAGCCCATATGGACACGATGAATCCCAAGGAAATGAGCCTCGCCGCGTTCATCGCCGAACATCCGCAGCTCGTCGTACGCATGAGCATCACCGAGCTGGCGGAGCAATCCGGGACGAGCGCGGCGACGATCTCCCGCTTCTGCAAAGGGCTTCATGCCGGAGGGTTCACCGGCCTCAAGATGCAGCTCGCGACCGAGCTCGCCCAGCAGCCGCCTGCGACCTCCTATCAGGACATCGTCGCCGGCAATTCGCTTGAGAGCATCGTAGCCGCCATGGAAGCGAACCATCTCCGTTCCATCTCGGATACGACCCGCATGCTGGACCTGAAGCAGCTGCGCCGCACTTTGGATGCGCTCAGGCAGGCACGGCGTATCGATCTGTACGGCGTGGCTACCTCCGGGCTAGTAGCGCAAGACTTTTACCAGAAGCTCATTCGAATCGGCAGACCGGCCTTCACGTTCTCCGATCCGCATATGCAGGTGACGTCCGCTTCGAATTTGTCCGACGGCGATGTGGCGATCGGCATCTCGTATTCCGGCGAAACGCCAGAGACGATCGATGCCCTGCGCTGCGCGAAAGAAAATGGCGCCCTCACCGTCTCGCTCACGAAGTTCGGGCCTAACGCCTTATCGGGTCTCGCCGATATCCAGCTTCACATCTCTTCATTAGAGGAAGGCATGCGTCGAGGCGATATGGCGTCCCGGATGGCCCAGCTGCATATGATCGACATTCTGTTCATGGGGCTCGTGAGCGAATCGTTCGACGAGTACGTTCCCAAGCTTGAACAATCGTATCAAATGGTCCGCAAATATAGGAAAGAAAGAGGCAGATAATCGCTATGAATATTTTGAAATTCGAATCGCAGCAAAAGCTGAACGAGGCCGGTGCAGGCATCCTCGCGGGACTGGTGCAGACGAACCCTCGAGTGGTACTCGGTTTGGCAACGGGCGGCACACCGGTCGGCATTTACGAGGAGCTGGTCGACACCCATCGCAAAGGAATGGTCAGCTTCAAGTCGATCACAACGTTTAATTTGGACGAGTACGTAGGCATTTCTACCGACCATCCGGAAAGCTATCATGCTTACATGAATCATCACTTGTTCTCGCATATTGACGCGAATCCGGCCCGTATTCATATTCCGGACGGCAACGCCGCCGATCTGAAGCAGGAATGCGAGCGGTACAACGCGCTGCTCGACGACGCCAAACAGATCGACCTGCAGCTGCTGGGACTTGGCCACAACGGCCATATCGGCTTCAACGAGCCTGATCATGCGCTGATGAGCGGCACTCATGTCGTGAAGCTCAAGGAAGAGACGCGTTCCGCCAACGCGCGGTTTTTCAACCATATTGACGAGGTGCCGACTCACGCTCTGACAATGGGCGTCGGTACGATTCTGAAGGCCAAAATGATTCTCCTCGTCGTTCGCGGAGCGGACAAGGCGGAGATCGTCCATCAGGCGCTGACCGGTCCGATCACGACCGAATGTCCGGCTTCGCTGCTGCAAACCCATCCGCATGTGGTTGTTTTGCTTGATTCCGAATCGGGGAGGCTTGTATAACTCATGAAATCGACTCGTATTGTTAATGCCAACATCGTTACGGAAGAAAGCGTCCTGAGCAGCGGCACGATCGTATTCGCGGAAGGGCGTATCGTCTCGATCTCAGAGGCCGGGCAATCGGATGCGAGTGCTGTCTTCGATGGCGAGACTGTAGATGCTGCCGGCGGCTGGGTGCTGCCGGGTTTCGTCGACGTGCATGTGCACGGCGGCTTCGGAGGCGACTTCATGGACGCCAGCGCCGAGTCGATCGATACGATTACTCGTTTCCACGCCGGTCATGGCACCACTTCCATGCTCGCGACAACATTGACAGGGCCCAAGGAACAGCTCGATGCGGTGTTGGCTGTCGTGAGCGCCTACCGTTCGAAAGAGATGCCTTATGCTCAAGTCGTAGGTGTTCACCTGGAAGGTCCTTTTATTAACCTGAAGTGGAAAGGCGCGCAAAACCCGGCCTACATTATCCCGCCTCGCAAAGACTGGATTGAGGAGTGGAATGCCGCCTACCCTGGCATGATCAAACAGCTGTCGCTTGCTCCCGAGACGGAAGGCGCAATTGAGCTGATTGCTTGGCTTCGCGCGAACGGGATCAACGCAGCTGCCGCTCATACGGATGCCACTTATGATCAAGCGCTGGCTGCTGTCGATGCCGGTCTGAATCAAGCCGTGCATACGTTCAACGCGATGACGGGGCTGCATCACCGAGCACCGGGGACGGTTGGCGCGGTGCTGTCGGACGATCGGATCACCGCCGAGATAATTGCCGATTGCATCCACGTGCACCCGGCTTGTATGCGTATCTTAACCAAGGTGAAGACGGGCCATAACCTGGTCATGATCACCGACGCCATGTCCGCCGCCGGCCTTGAGGACGGCGAATACGATCTTGGCGGACTGGGCGTCAACGTGAAAGGCGGCGTCGCCATGCTGAAGGAAGGCAACAGCCTGGCCGGCAGCACGCTTACGACGATTCAAGGGCTGCGCAACCTCGTACAACGAGTCGGTTTATCCGTACCGGAAGCAAGCGAGCTCGCAAGCGGCAATCCGGCTCGTCTGCTCGGCATTTTCGACCGGACGGGCAGTCTGGCTGTGGGCAAACAAGCCGATATCCTGATCGTGTCGGCCGAGGAGCTGCAATTGGAGCGCGCCTGGGCAATCGGTAAAGAACAAGAAGTGTTCCGGGCTTAATTGGCTATATTAATTTTCCCAATTGCGGTTTAAACTAGGCGTATCACCTTTTCGATTGTGAATGGCAAGGGAGGTTAGCCCAATGGCTCGCACGGTTACACATGTTCCCTACGGTTACGAGCCGGAAGTCGAGACGATTCGCGGTACGTTGATCGTGTATGACGCCTTTGACGAATCGTTCGACGAACGGCGGTTCGAGGCTTGGCTGGACTGGGCCGAACGGCGGCAAATCGCCCGCATCGTGCTGTATCCGCTCCATGAGGAGACGCTGCGGCGTATGATCAGCCGTTCGGCGGCGGCGATGATCGAGCCCTACCACGCCAGGCTGCGGCGGCTGGAAGAGCTCGGCGAGGCGTTCCCGCAGGCGGAAGTTCCTTTCGAGATCGACGAATGGGAGCGTAAGCGGAAGAAGTACACGCCGGTCGACACGGCGCTTGATTTTTTGTGCGAGAAGCACAAGGGGCCGCATTTCGTCGCTATGAGCGGCGACATGGCGAACCGGTTCGCCTCCTACTCCAGCTTCGAGCCCTGGATTCGCAAGCTCCGTCTCGTAGTCGATTCGCCGCTTCCTTTCACGCCGCATCCGAAGCTCAACGAGTTCTCGCATCGCTGGTCGCTGTTGGCGGAACCGGATCGGAATTAGTTATTCCTTTATACGGAAACAATGACTTGAACGAAACAATCCCTTTCCTCGTTTGCCGTCGTCTGCTACCTTAAGGTCATGACGGACGGAAGCGAAGGAAGGGATTTTTTATGCAGCATTCCGTTGATGAAATGACGATCGCGCAATTGCAGCGCGCTTTGGCCGATGGAACATGGACGTCCCGTCGGTTAACGATCGCATATATGGAGCGTATCGCGGAAGTAGATCGCTCGGGAGCCACTCCGTTGAACGCGGTGCTCGAGCTCAACCCGGATGCGCTTTACATTGCCGAGCGGATGGATCAGGAGCGTGCCATCGGCCGTGTTCGGGGACCATTGCACGGCATCCCGATTTTGCTTAAGGACAACATCAGCACGGCTGACAAGCTGCATACTAGCGCAGGGTCGCTAGCCCTCGCTAATAGTTATGCACCTTCGGATGCGCACTTGGCAAACCTTCTGCGCGAAGCGGGTGCGGTCATCCTGGGCAAGGCGAACATGACGGAGTTCGCCAATTTCATGACGAGCGGGATGCCGAACGGATATAGCTCCAGGGGTGGCCAAGTGCTGAATCCTTATGGCCCGGGTCGGTTTCCGCCGGGCGGCTCGAGCTCCGGCTCGGCCGTTGCCGTTGCGGCAAGCCTATGCGCTGTAGCAGTCGGAACGGAGACTTCCGGCTCGATCCTGAACCCGGCGCATCGCAACGCCCTGGTCGGCATCAAGCCGACGCTCGGTCTGATCAGCCGATCCGGCATCGTGCCGATCAGCTATACGCAAGATACGGCGGGGCCACTGGCACGAACCGTGGAAGACGCGGCGATACTACTCGGAGCGATGGCGGGGATCGATGAGGACGATGAGACGACACTGCTGCAGCCTGAGAGGATCCGGCAAATCCAGGATTACACGCGCTTCTTGGATGCCGAAGGTCTTAATGGAGCGCGTATCGGGATCAATCGTGGGTATATAGGCGACTTCTCAGGGGAGGAGCAAGGGTTGATAGAGTCAGCGATCCGGCAAATGAAGGAAGCCGGCGCTGTCATTGTGGAGGGCACTGATTTACCTCATATCGCCGAGAAATCATCCGTTCTTCTCCAAGAGTTCAAGTCGGCGCTGAACCGTTACTTATTTTCTCTTGGTCCTTCGGCACCTGTGAAGTCATTGCGGGACATAATAGCTTTCAATAACGAACATCCTCAGGCAACATTGAAATTTGGTCAGAAGACACTGCTGCAAGCGGAATACGAGACAACGGGGACGATGACCGAGCCTGCTTATATTCGCGACCGGTTGCGAGACTGGAAAGCCTCACGCGAGGAAGGCATCGATCGACTGTTCGCGGAGCATCGACTCGATGCACTGTTCTGCCCGGGTGTGACCGACTCGCCTGCCGTCTCCGGCTACCCGGCCGTCATGGTTCCGGCCGGTTTCCGCAAGGACGGGATGCCGTTCGGCGTCTCTTTCGCCGGACCGGCGTACAGCGAACCCATGCTGCTACGCCTCGCATATGCATTTGAGCAGAAGACGAAGGCTCGTCGAGCTCCGCTTTTGATGCGAATGATAAGTGAGTGAATGACTAGAGTGGCGCCGAAAGGTGAATAATGTAGCAGAACGCAAGCTACGTTAGCACCGAAAGGTAGGGATATGACTATGAAACGAGTACTATTATACGGAACCATGCTGCTGGCGCTGACGGCGTGCAGCAAAGCGGCGCCGACGTCCGCCAGCTTGGAGACGGAGCCGCCAAAACCGACAGGTGCAGCGATGTCGATTAGCATTATCAACGGGAGCGGCACCGCTATCGGAGCCGCCAAGCTGACACCGGTCGTACACGGTATCGTGTTCGATGTCGAAGTGTCGGGACTGACCCCGGGCGAGCACGGGATCCACATTCACGATACCGGCAAATGCGAGACGCCGGATTTCAAGAGTGCTGGCGCCCACTTCAATCCGGGCGGTAAGCAGCATGGCTACGCCAATCCGCAGGGCTTCCATGCGGGCGACTTCCCGAACTTGACCGTCGGTGCGGACGGCAAGGCGAAAGCGCAATTGTTCCAGGCAAACGTCACGCTGGAGAAAGGCAAGCCGAGCTCGCTCCTCAAGGAAGGCGGCACCGCGCTCGTCATCCACGACAAGCCGGATGATCTGAAGACCGACCCGAGCGGCAACTCCGGCGACCGTCTCGCATGCGGACCGATTAAGTAACCCTCGAACCGATTTTTTGAAGTTTTTGGATAAGTAATGGATGCTGTTGTAGCCGAGCCGCTCTCCGATTTCCGTAAAATTGAGGGATGATTCACGAATCAGCGTCTTCGCCTCCTCGATCTTCATTTGGTTAAACGTCTCGATTACTCCTGCTCCTTGCGCCGACCGGAACGCCTTCTTCAGCTGAGATTTGCTGCTGAATTGATTCGAGCTGCATGAACAGAGGCTGCCCCTTCCCGCGTCGATCAGACGCGAGTAGGGAGCAGCCTCTGGCGGTTGGTGCCGTTGAGATGGATTTCCTGCTTGGCTTGACGGCCTTAGCCGGACTATTCGAACATTTGCAGACGCTTGTTTAGCGAGCCGCGAGGCACGCCGAACGCTTCCGCGCGCTTCATGCGCGCCGGGGCGCCGCGGACGATCTTGAGCGCGCTGTAGTAATCGATGTAAGGCCAGCCGGTCTCGCCGCGAGCGAAGGCATACTGGCTGAGCGCCTTCAGCCAAAGCTCGTAAGCTTCGTCCGGAATGTCGATGAACACTTGCGGCTCGAAGTCGTCGGCATCCTCCCAATTGTCGGTGTAATACAGCTTGCGGGCAAAATGGTTCGGCAAATCCCGCTCGATGTTTTTAAGCGCCGCATAAAACTGGGCATCCTGCACGATGTAATGCGTGTTCGAGTGGTCCTTGTGCATGCTGTTTTTCCAGTGCGTGATCAGGATGTCAGGCTTCACCTCGCGGATGACGTCCGCCACCTGGTATTTGATCTCGTCATTCAGCGGCAGCTCAGCGTCCTTGTAGTTGAAAAAGCGGACATCCGCGCCGATGCTATCGGCAAACTTGTACGCTTCCTCGATTTTCTGCTTGGCATACTCGGTCGGCGTCAGCGTCGGATGGCCCTTCTCGCCCGGCGTCAAGTGCAGCATCGTCACTTTATGCCCGGCTAGGACATACTTCGCCATCGTGGCACCGGCTACAAGCTCAACATCGCCCGCATGCGCTCCGATCGCAAGAATATGCGATTTCGTCTGTTCCGTACTCATGGTTGTCTCGCTCCTATTCTGTTTGGACAAGCTTCATCACATGGAAGCTTCGCGTAATTTGGAATCCGACTTTCTTGTAAAGGTACCCCGCCGGCGTTGTCTCGCCGGTCCAGAGGAACCAGGCCCCGTGCAGCCCTTGCGCGCGCATCGAGGACAGGCAGTCGTGCAGCAAAATTTTGCCGAGCCCTTTGCCCTGCTGCCCCGGATCGACGCCGAACGGACCGAACCGTTCCTTGACGCCTTCGTAGCCCCCGTGCAGGCAGAACCCGGCCAGCTTGCCCTGCTCGCGAACGACCAGAATGCTGGACATCGGCAGCCCTTGCAGCACGCCCTCGCGAATCGCGCGGCCCCAGTCGGGGTTGAACGCGTTCGTCGCGAACTGGATCAGCTCGTATAGATCGCCGTCCTGTGCCGTGGTGAACGTGTAGCCTTCGCTGAGCCGCAGCCGTTTCAGCGCGGCCACATCTGTCGGGGCCTCATAGTCGACGAGCGAGAAGTCCATCGCGATCGGCGAGTACAGGCGTGCGAACCCCTGGGCTTGCAGAAATGCGAACCCTGCCGGATACGCCGCGGGATCGATGCCCGGCACGATATAGTTAGGCGCGTACGAGGAAAAGAAGATCGCCTTGCGCCCTTGCTCCCGCAGGAAAGCGACAGCTTCCTGCATGAGCCGAGAGCCGACGCCTTGACGGCGCAGCTCCGGCGCGACGAAGAAAAACGGAATCCAGCCGTTGTCAGGCTCCAGCTCGGTGCCGTGCATGGGCAACAGTCGTCTGACTGTGTAAACGCAGCCCACGACGCAGCCTTCTTCGTCCGCAGCGATGCGCAGCCCTTGCGGGTCGAAGTTGGCGTCCAGCAGCACCAGGTTGCGGAAGCGGGTGGACGTGATCGGATCGCGCGTCAAGCAGCGGTTCCATAGGGGGACGAGCTCGGTTTCATCTCCGGATTGATAAATGCGGTAAGTCAGCATCCTTAGGTCATCTCCTTGCAATTCAATGAAAGACAGAAACCATACAAGCAAAAATTATGACTATTCTGCACTAACTCCTGCACCTCGTAGCACTCTGAGCACCAGTTTAGTCAATTTTCTACACTAACTCCTGCTCCACGCACCACTCTGAGCACCAATTAGTCAATTTTCTGCACTAACTCCTGCTCCACGCACCACTCTGAGCGCCAGTTAGTCAATTTTCTGCACTAACTCCTGCCCTAAGCATTCGGCTACCAGGGCAAGGCCAGCTTGCCCATCACGGTTGATGTGCTCGCACCGGTCGCCGAGGGCAGGTTGTTCGGAATGCCTTGCACGAAGTTGTTGGCGAAAATCGCGAACGCGACGGCTTCCTTGGCGTCACTCGAGATGCCGATCGCCTCGGTTGTCTCGATGCGCAGGCCCGGCAGCAGCTCGCCGATCATCGCGAGCAGCGTTTGGTTGTGGGCGCCGCCGCCGGACACGAACACGTCATGGATCGCCATCGCCGGCAGGACGAAGTCCCGGTAGCTCTGTGCGATCGAGTGCGCCGTGAAGGCGGTGAATGTCGCGACGATGTCGGCGTCGCTCAAGCCCGCTTGCTGCATGCGGCCGATCCAGTCGAGCGCGTACGCCTTGCCGAACAGCTCGCGGCCCGTCGTCTTCGCCGGCTTGCGGGAGAAGTACGGGTGGCTCATCAGCTGTTCGACAAACGAAGCGCTCGGGGTGCCGGCCGCCGCCCAGGCGCCGCCTTCGTCATAGCTCCGGGCACCCTTGGACAGCGTGTAGACCGCTTGGTCGATCAGCATGTTGCCCGGACCGGTATCGAAGGCGATGACCTGCTCCGGTTGAGCGGCGGCCGGGATCGCCGAGCAGTTGCCGATGCCGCCGATGTTCTGGGCGATGACGCCCTTCGTCTCGCGGCGGCACAGGATGAAGTCGGCGTACGGCACGAGCGGCGCGCCTTGCCCGCCGACCGCCATGTCGGCGGTGCGGTAGTCGCCGACGACCGGTTTGCCGGTCGCCTTGGCGAGCACGGACAAGTCGCCGATCTGCAACGTCGAACGAACGAGCGTGGCATCGTCGGCGTCGTTCTCCGGAATATGCCAGATCGTCTGTCCATGCGAGCTGACTAGGTCGATGTCGTCCATCGTCAGACCCGCACTCTCAACCGCGCGGCGGACGGCTCCGGCGAAGCGATCCGCTATGCTGAAGTTCATGGCGCATATATGCGCCACGTCGGAGCGTTCTACGCTGCACAGATCCTTGATTTGCTCGCGAAGCGCATCATCGTACGGCTCCGAGTAGAAGTGGACGAGCTCCACCTTGGAATCGAGTCCGCTGCCGGTAATCCGGACGATCGCCGCATCGACGCCGTCCAGCGAAGTGCCGGACATGAGGCCGACGACCATGCGGCTTGGTTGGTTCAATAAATCGCGAAGCATGCTCATAGCTGCGTTACACCCTCCCTGCTTCAGCCCGATACAAGCTGCCGATCGACACCGGCAGCTTGCCCGCCGCCGGGATGCGGCCGGTCAAGAACTTCGCGGCGGACTGAAGCGCCAGCGAACGCGATTCGTAGATCGCGACGAATGTCGGCACATCCGGGAACTGCAGCAAGTCATACGGGTTCCGCTGGGCGACGACGATAGGCTGCTTGCCGAGCGCCATGACGCGGCGGACGAGCTCGCCCTGCGCCGGGAAAAACGCCGCGTTGTACGTCGCGATGACGACCTGGTCGTACGCTCCGCCTGCAGCCAATGCGGCCAGCTCGTCGACCCGGCCCTCGAGCTCCGCCGGTGCGAGCACGCGCTCGTCCACCGCCGCCAGCCCTTGCGCCTGCAGCGCGCGGCCAAGCGTCATCGGCGCCTCGAGCGCCTCATCCACCTGCGTCACGACCGCAGGCTGCATCACAAGCGCGAGCGTGCGCCCAGCGCCATCGCCCGCTGCGCGCAAGGGCAGCGCGCCCTCCGCGGCGCGCACACAAGTGACGCTCGCCTCGCTCAGCGACTGGGCGAGCGCCATGTGCTCGCGGCCGCCGACACGGGCGAACGCCTCGCCGGCCGTCGGCGCCGCCGCCCGCGCGGCGACGGCAGCCGCGGTCACGCCGCGCTTCGCCTTCAGTGCGAGCAGCCGCTGCACGGACGCGTCGATCCGCGCCTCCGCAATGCGCCCGCTCTCGACCGCGGCGACTAGCGCCTCGACCGCGCCATACTGCAAGTCGTGGCGGTGGCTGAGCAGCACCATATCCGCCCCAGCCTCGACCGCCATAACAGCGGCATTCACCGTGCCATAATGCCCGGCGATCGCATTCATCTCCATACAATCGGTCATGATGACGCCGTCATAGCCAAGCTCCTCGCGCAGCAATCCCGTCAAGACGCGGCGCGACAATGTCGCTGGCAGCCCATCCGGCTCGAACGCCGGGAAATACACATGCGACGACATGATGGAGTCGACCCCGCCTTGAATGGCACGCACGAATGGCGGCAGCTCTACAGAGTAAATCCGCTCGCGGTCATGTTTGATTTTCGGCAAATCCAGATGCGAGTCCACATCCGTATCCCCATGCCCTGGAAAATGTTTGGCCGCTGCAGCAATGCCCGCCTCCTGCAATCCGCGAATTGCAGCCAATCCGAAATCGCCGACCCGATCCGGCGACTCGCCATAGGACCGCACGCCGATCACCGGGTTGTTCGCGTTGTTGTTCACGTCCAGCACCGGCGCGAAATTCAGATTGATACCAAGCGCCCGTAGCTCTTCCCCAGCCACACGCGAAGCCTGGTACGACTGCTCGGCCGTTCCGCCCGCCGACAAAGCCATGTTGCCCGGCATAAGCGCCACGCCTTCGATCAACCTGGCAACCATGCCGCCTTCCTGGTCGATCGAAATCCACAGCGGCTCTCCGCCCGACTCGAGCGCAGCCTTTTGCAACGCCGCATTCATCTCCGCCACCTGCACCGCGCTGGAAACATTGCGCGCGAACAAAATTACGCCGCCGATCGCATGCTCCCGGATCAGCTTCAATATATCTTCATTCGGTATTGTTCCGTCGAAGCCACATTGCAGCATTTGCCCGATCTTACGGCGCAGCGACCAGCCAGCCAAATCGACTCCGGTCCCCGCTCCTGTCTGCTGCAGCTCCCCTTCATTCCCTTTCGCGACCATTACGCCGACCCTCCTCTTTCCCCTTCTTGATCGTCAACGCTCCTATACAGCAAATACGGCTCGCGCTCCCGCTTCCAGGCTTCCGCCTCAACACGGAACTTCTCAACGATCGGCCCCAGCGAGCCTTCCTGCTCGATGGTCGTCCGAATCAAGTCGTCGCCGGTCAAATAATCCATGAAATTTTTGCGCCCTTCCTTGAAAGGAGGAATCCATTCAAACTGTTCCGGATGTAGCCGCGCCACGGTATGCAGCAGCGTCAACCCGCTCTCCAATGGGCGGTAAGCGTCCTTATCGGTTACGTAGGTGAACACGCCGTTGCACAAAGCGCCTTGATGCTTGGAGAACATTGGCGTGAACGTGACCGGATAAAAATAAACACCTGGCAGACCGCGCTCGTTCATACGCCGCGCCACCTCGTAATTGTCGAGCCATGGGGCGCCGATCTGTTCGAACGGTTTGGTTGTACCGCGGCCCTCCGACAAATTCGTACCCTCAAACAGGCAGTTGCCGGAATAAACGCGAACGGTGTCCATCGTAGGAATGTTCGGCGACGGCATAAGCCATGGCAAACCCGTATCCGGGTATTCCATATCCCGATACCAACCATCTATAGGCACAACGTCCAACTCGCAGCGCGTCTCGGCGCGGTCGTTCACGTAACGGGCGAACTCCCCGATCGTGAGGCCCGTCCGGTAAGGCACGCCCGGCCAGCGGCCGACCATCGATTCGAAGCCGGGAACGAGCAACCCGCCTTCGACGGTATTGCCGCCGAGCGGATTGGGTCGATCCAGTACGATGAACCGTTTCCCGTTCTCCGCGCAAGCTTCCATCATGTTGATCATCGTGCTCAAGTATGTGTAGAACCGGACGCCCAAGTCCTGAATGTCGAATAAGACCGCATCGACAGGCTCCAGCATCGCCGCGGTCGGTTTTTTATTCGTCCCATATAGGCTGTACACCGTGATCCCCAACCGCTCGTCAAGCTCATCCTCGAACAAGACGCCTGCCTGACGTTCGCCGCGGATGCCATGCTCGCACGCATAAAGCGCCGTTAATGTTGCGGATTCCAAACCCGCACATACGTCGATTGTGGACTTGAAATTCCGGTCGATCCCGGTCGGCGCCGTCAGCAGCCCGATCCGCGCGCCGCTTAAGTGACGCTCCGCCCATGTCGGTAATTGATCGGCCCCGGTTCTCACTACGCTCCCCTTCAAGCTGTTCATCCTCGCTACTCCTCCGTCTTCTACTCTCTCTTTGTCCTTTACTATGAAAAAAAGCAAAAGCAACTATTGATGCTTGCTTTCTTCGGAGACCGCAACCGGCCGAATGAGCGAATCAACAACTGCTTTTGCTCGGATACCTTCAAGACCAAACGACTCTGCGGAAAACAACGTTATGACGTCATCTTATGTATGAAAAATCATACAAAATGGGACACAGCAACTGATCTGAGTCACGATTTGTATGAAAAATCATACAAAATGGGCGGGAGGTAAGGTGTCAGTCTAACAAAGTGCACGAGCCTCGGCACGACCGTCCAGCTCCAGCGACCGAGACTCGCGTCCCCCGCCGCCGGCCTCCTCATCCGCATGCTCCTCCCGCCGAATCAAGTTCGCCGTCAGCATATTCAGGTAGACGCCCATCATGCCCACGTACACGCAGCCGAAGCCGACAATTGTTATCCCTAAAACCAAAGTCAAACAGACGATCTGGAAAAACGCCCCGATCGTGTACAACGGATTTCCGACGAACAGCTTGACACTGCGTGCAATCGCGGCGAACACGTTCATCCGCTCCTGCACTACCAGAGGAAGCGTGTATACCTGCGACACGATCGCCATCGCGACGAAGTACGTCTGGAAGACCGCCAGCGAGAAATACACCATGCCGCTCTTGCCACCGTAATACCACCAGGAGGAGAGCAGGATGAGCACAAACAGCGACATCATCGCCCCGTACACCACGGATGCACCGAAGAACTTGAAGGTTCCGGCCCACATCACGCTTAGCCTTGGCTTCTCGCCGTCCAGCATCCGATGTGCAGCGTACAGCACACCGGTACAAACCGGTAAGTACAGCAGCACCGCCAACACGACGGCCAATCCGATCGGCAAGAAAAACACGAGCGGCAGCAATACGAGCGAGCTCACAATGCTGAACAGCGCGACCGGCACGATTTCCCGGTAAATCTGCACCCCGGTCTGGGCGATAATTTGACTCAACTTTTTCATGCAATCCCGCTCCTTCCATGGCATTCCGAACGGACCGGCACAGGACGGCGATTGAAGATGTTTTTTCCGCGCTCCGCCCAGACCGAGTCCACTCTCTTAATAAGCTATCCGCAGCTCCGTCTTCGGATCGAAGAACGAGAACTTGCTGCGGTCGAAGACGAACGTCTTCATCTGCCCGACACGCGCTTCCGTCTCCGGATTGACGCGAGCGGTGACCATCCGTCCGCCTACACGGAAGTAAACCAGATTCTCGGCGCCCAAGTTCTCAAGCACCTGCACCTGAGACGTCAAGACATGATCCTTTGGCACATTCAACACGAAATCGTCGCCGTAAATATGCTCCGGACGAATGCCGAGCACAATCTCGCGGCCCTCATAGTCCTTCAAAGCGGCAGCCATCGCCGAAGTGAGCTCGAACGCCGCTCCCTCAAGCACAACGCGACCGCCCTCGATGCGCGAATCGATGAAGTTCATCGCCGGCGACCCGATAAAGCCTGCGACGAACATGTTGTTCGGCTTGTTGTACAGCTCCGTCGGGGAAGCGATCTGTTGGATCGCACCCTTGTTCATGACGACGATGCGCTCGCCGAGCGTCATCGCTTCTACCTGATCATGCGTTACGTATACGATCGTAGCCCCCAATCGCTTATGCAGCTCGGCCAGCTCGACGCGCACCTGTATGCGCAGCTTGGCGTCCAGGTTGGACAGCGGCTCGTCGAACAGGAACACCTGCGGATCGCGCACGATCGCCCGTCCCAGCGCGACACGCTGGCGTTGACCGCCGGACAGCTCGCGCGGCTTGCGGTCGAGCATGTCTTGCAAGCCGAGAATAGCGGCTGCTTCCTTCACCTTGCTCTCAATCTCCGCCTTCGGCCGCTTCAGGTTTTTCAGCCCGAACGATAAATTTTCCTTCACCGTCATATGCGGGTACAACGCGTAATCCTGGAACACCATCGCGATGTCTCGGTCTTTCGGATGCAACGTATTGACGACCCGGTCGCCGATGATAATATCGCCGCTCGATTGCTGCTCCAGGCCCGCCATCATGCGTAGCGAAGTCGATTTGCCGCAGCCGGACGGCCCGACGAAGACGACGAATTCCTTATCGTTGATGACGAAGTCCGAGCCCGTCACCGCCGTGAACGTGCCGCGCTTAGGATCGACGTACTCTTTGACCACATTTTTAAACTCGACTCTAGCCATAAAATGGAACCTCCTCCTAAACTGAACCTTTTCCTGCTATGAAGAACCGCACCGTTACCCTTTGACTGCCCCGATCGTAATGCCTTGGAGAAAATATTTCTGCAGCGAGAAGAACAGGATGAACATAGGTACCGCACCGATCGTAGCACCTGCCATAATCGCGCCATAATCCGTCGCCTCCGCGAACTTGAAGCTCGCCAGACCGACCTGGATCGTACGCATGCTGTTGCTGCTCGTGACGAGCAAAGGCCAGAAGAAGTCGTTCCAATGAGCCACGAAGGTGAAAATCGCCAATACCGCCAACCCGGGCTTCGCCATCGGCATAATAATTTTCCAGAAAATCCCGAACTCGCTCGTCGCATCGATCCGTGCCGCATGAATAAGCGATGTCGGCAGCGAGGACATGTATTGCTTCATCAGGAAGATATTCCCCACGGTCGCGAGTGAGGGAAGCACAATCGCCGTGTACGTATTGCCGAGCTCGAACACATTGATCATCAGCACGTACAGCGGGATGAGCGTCACCTGCGCCGGAATCATCATCGTACTAAGCAAAATCCAGAAAATCGAATTGCGTCCCGGAAATTTCAGCTTCGCAAACGCATAACCCGCCAGAGAGGCGAAGAAGACGTTCGTCACCGTCAGGACGGAAGAAATGAGGAGCGAGTTGAACAGCCAGCGAACCGCCATCGTTTTGCCGAAAAACCGCTCATAAGGCGCCATCGACCAGACATCCGGAACCCACCGAGGCTGGAACGAAGCCGAAGCCTTGGAATCCTGGAAGGAGCCTATGATCATCCAATATAGCGGAACGATCGAGATGAGCACCCAGAGGACGAGCACCGCTGCGGACACCGCTATCAGTATTGATTTGGATCTCGATTGCAACGTGCACACCACCCTAATATTCGATATCGGAGGAGAAAAATTTGAACTGGATGACGGAGATGATGATGATGATCGCCGCCAGCACGAACGATTGCGCGGATGCGAGACCGAAGTTCGAGAACTGGAACGCCGTCTGATAGATCAAATAAGCGATCGTCGTCGTGGCGAAGTTCGGGCCGCCCTGCGTCATCAGGTACACGCTGATGAACACCTGGAACGAGGTGATGACGCCCGTTACCGTCAAATAGAGCGTCGTCGGCTTGAGCAGCGGCCACGTGATTTTGCTGAACTTCGTCCATCCGCTCGCATGGTCGATGTCGGCCGCTTCGTACAACGACTTCGGAATGCCGCCCATCGCCGCCAAATATAGAATGATGCCGGAGCCGTGCGCGCCCAGGTAGCTCATCAGGATGAGCGAGAACATCGCCGTGCTCGATTGGCCGAGCCAGATGACCGGATCGACGCCGAATATGCTTAGGAATCGGTTCAAGAGTCCGCCCGAGGTCGGGTCGTAAATCGCCAGCCACACGACGGAGATCGTAACCCCGGAAGCGACGGCCGGCAAATAAAGCGCCGCTTTGAAGAACGTCTGCCACGTATTTTTCATCTGATAAATAAAGAACGCCAGAACGAACGTAATGATGATGTTTACCGGAACAGTAGCCAGGGTAAAAACCGTTGTATTTTTAATGGATTTCCAGAACACGTCGTCCTTCATCATGTAGGCGTAGTTGTCCAGGCCGATCCATCTTGATTTCAAAACGTTATATTTCTGAAAGCTCATAATAAAAGCGGAAATGACCGGATACAGCGTAAAAACGACAAACAAAAGCACGGGAATCAAAATAAATAAGTAAGCCCATCCGTAATCCTTCCAAAAGCGAGTGAAGGACGAAGCGGCCGGTTTGGGTTGAACTGCGCGATTCTCCACCTATGTTCCTCCATTCTCCAACATACGTTAAAATGGAGAGCCCTATAGGATCCGTTCCCTACAGGGCCCTCCATCTCCGAAGCAACCGGTCCGTCAGGCGGCTTGCACCGCCCGGATTCCCCCTTGCTCCGAAGACCCCGCTCGCACGGGAGTTATTTGAGCATTTGCTCGCCCTTCGACTTGAGGTCCGCCGCTGCAGCATCCGCCGTCTTCTCGCCGGCCAGAAGCGCTTGGAACGTCGGCTTCAGCACTTGCTCGCGGTATTGCTTCAGAGCAGCCGCTTTCTCAGCCGTAATCTTCAGCGTTACGTTCGGCGAAGCGTTCTCGCGCATTTTGCCGGAAGCGACCAGGTTGTCGGCTTTCGCCAAGCTCTTGCCTTCGAATGCTTTCGCTTGCGATTTGCGTACGAATGGAAGCGCCAATTCGTTAGCGGAGTTGCCCGCTTTTGCCCCTGTCAGAGCTTCCATCACTAAAAACGCGTTTTTGGCATGCTGAGCGCCTTTATCGTTCTTCTGACGGAACATCACATACCCTTCACCGTTGCCGGAAGTTTTGCCATAGCCGGTAATCGAGTTGCCGTGAGGAACCGGCAGTTGGATGTAGTCCAGCTTTTCGCCTTGTACTTTGCCTGCTTCGATGTCTTTGTTGCGGTTGGCGATCATGATGTCGTAATACGGAATCCCTTTCGAGATAATCGCCGCTTGGCCGGCATACAGCATCTCGGTACGTTTCGCCGGAGTCAAGGCAGCCGTTTCCTTAGGAAGGACACCGTCCTTGCGCAGCGACTCGATAAACTTCAACGTGTCGGCCATCTTGGCGTCGTTCCAGATAAAGGAGCCTTTCTCGTCGACTGCGTCTACAAGGCCGTTCGCACGGCTCAGCATATCGATCAGGTCCGTGGAAGTGCCGTCGGATACGAGTGCGTATTGCGTCGAGCCGTCTGGAAGCTTCTTGGTCAGTTTCTTGGCTGCTGCCAGGAATTCATCCCATGTCCAGCCGTTTTGTTGAATTTTCTTATAGTCGATGCCGGCTTCGTCCAGGATGCGTTTGTTGGCGCCCCAGCCCCAGAGCGATTGGTAGATCGGTAGGCCGTATTGCTTGCCGTTCATCTGCATCGTCTCTAGCGTACCGGTTTGGAAATCGTCTTTGATGGCTTGCGTCATGTAAGAATCAAGCGGCAGGACGAGACCTGTGTCCACATAA
Organism: Paenibacillus koleovorans NBRC 103111; assembly: GCF_004000845.1. GTDB lineage: Bacteria > Bacillota > Bacilli > Paenibacillales > NBRC-103111 > Paenibacillus_AA > Paenibacillus_AA koleovorans. Next base: position 8,667 of record NZ_BIMA01000053.1, on the reverse strand, counting down.
GCGCCGTTCAGTGCGCCAAAGTACAGATCCGGTGGATCTCCCGCGTTCAGAGCAACGTCGAATTTCTTAGGACCCTCAGCCCAGGAGAGCACTTCGTACTCTACTTTAATGTGAGGATATTGTTTGTTGAAGTCGGCGACCAGATCTTTCATATCGTTCTCGTAAGTCGCGTGGACCGGGTAGGTCCATACTTTTACGGTGTCCGGAGTCGTGTCGACCTTCGTGTCGGTGCCGGTTTGCGGTGCAGGTTCTGCCTTTTTACCGCCGCATGCCGCCGTGATGGCTACAAGCACGAGGACCATGAATAAGGCTAGCCATTTGTTCATTTTCATCCTTCTTCGTTCCCCCTGATTCGAAATAGTTTGTGATGCATGCATACGAGTTCAGTTTGCTTGGAAATCCGGCAAGTTATTCGTAAGTTTGGCAATACTACCTACTGCATCCTGGCCGTCATTCGTCCGCCTACCGAATCCCTTCGGAAGCCCCGTCCTTGCTTTGAAAAAATGAAAAAAGGATGGGACCGCTTTCACATCGTTATTATATCGTGCGTGTAATAATATTTCAATATAAATTTATTTGTCATAAAATTTTATTTTACAAAGTGATGAACGTTCCTTTATACTTTGGTTAAAATGATGTGAGCTTGTCTCATGGTTGTATTTGTATTCTCTCAAAAGAAAGGTGATCGGCATGCGCTTGGCTATCGGCATCGACGGCGGCGGCACCAAAACGGAAGCGATTGCGCTCCGTTCGGATGCGCTGATGCCAGAAGCCGCCATTTCGGGGCTTCTCGGTCCGGCTTCCGGCACGCCGTCCTCGGCGATCGTCGCCAGAACGGCCGGCCTATCGACGAACCCGCACGCCGTCACGTTCGACGGCGCCATGGCGAACTTGGCCGCCCTGCTCGATGCGCTTCGCGCCGAGCCTGCTGCGGCCGGCGCCGAGTGGGACTCGGTCGTGCTCGGGCTGTCGGGCGTCAGCACCGACGATGAGCAAGCGGCCGTGTACCGCTATCTGGAGCAATACAAGGCGGAGCGCGGGATGCGCTTCGACTGTGCGATCCGCAACGACGCCCAGATCGCATTGATGGCGACGCTTGGCCGGGAGGAGGGCATCATCGCCATCTCTGGCACCGGCTCGATCATCTCCGGCTTGACGCCTTCCGGCGCCGCGTACCGGACCGGCGGCTGGGGCCATCTGCTCGGCGACGAAGGCAGCGGCTACGACATAGGCTTACGCATGCTCAAGACGGTCATGCGCAGCTACGACGGCATCCTGCCGCCGACTTCGATGACGGCGGCGCTGCTAGAGCGGCTTGGCTTCGCTTCTTTATTGGAGCTGAAGGCTTATGTGTACCAGCCGTCGGTCAAGAAGAGCGATATCGCCGGCTTCGCCGAAATCGCCATCCGCGCCTGCGAGGCAGGCGACCCGGGGGCGACGGCTGTGGTGGAGGCGTGTGCAGGCGAGTTGGCTGCCGCCGCTGTCGCTTTGATCCGGAAGGATGGCTGGTTCACAGGCTGCGATTTAGTAATGACAGGTTCGGTATTCAAGCACAGCCCTACTTTCGCGCATGTGTTTCGCACCCATGTCGCTCATGCATATCCTGAAATAAAGTTTCATACCGCCGAGCAGCCGCCCGCTTACGGAGCCGCGCTGCTGGCTTTGAAGACGAAAAGGAGTTAGTGCCCGATGACCAATTTATTAGACGATCTTACGACGGAGCAAGTGAACCCTCGTACGCGCAATATCGATTGTCAATCGACCGAAGAAATCGTCCGCTTGATCAATGAGGAAGACCGCCAGATTGCGGAGAAAATTCAAGAGCTGACGCCTGTTATTGCGAAAGCCGTGGATTACATCCTGGAATCGTTCCAGAAAGGCGGCCGCCTGCTCTACGTAGGCGCCGGTACAAGCGGACGGCTCGGCATTCTCGACGCCAGCGAATGCCCGCCGACTTACGGTACCGATCCTTCGATGGTGCAGGGCATCATCGCCGGCGGCGACCGGGCGATCAAGGATCCGGTGGAAGGCGCGGAGGACAGTGCCGAGACCGGTGCCGCCGACATCGAGGACCTGCTCAAGGTAGGGCCGAACGACACGGTTGTCGGCATCGCCGCCAGCGGCCGGACGCCTTATGTGCTCGGCGCGATGAAGCGCGCGCGGGAGCTGGGCGCGACGGTCATCGGCCTGTGCAACAACCATCACACCCCGATGTGCCAGTATGCGCATCATGTCATCGAAGCCGTCGTCGGTCCAGAGGTTGTGCTCGGCTCGACGCGTATGAAGGCCGGCACGGCGCAGAAGCTCGTGCTGAATATGCTGACGACGACGGCGATGATCCGTTTCGGCAAAGTGTACGACAACCTGATGGTCGACCTGAATCCGTCGAACGGCAAGCTCGTGCATCGCGCCAAGCGGATCATCTCGCTGGCGACCGGCGCGGTGGAGCCGCAAGTGAGCGAGGCGTACGACGCGGCCGACGGCCACGTGAAGACGGCGACGGTCATGCTGCTCGCCGGCGTCGACCGCGTGACGGCGGACCGGCTGCTCGTCGAGACCGGCGGCTTCGTCCGCAAGGCGGTCAAGCTGGCTACAAATTCATAATAGGTTGTATAGGCGTCGGGACGATAAGCAATCGTCTCGACGTTTTTTTTACAGATCAGAAAGTATAACTAAAGCGTGATGACGTACCGCTATTGGGCGGCAACAACGCCGGAACGAAATAGCGTGATGCGGGTTGCTACTTAAGGTGTTGTGACGGATGAAACGGTCGGCTGGATGCGATGTAGGGTAAAAATGGTCTACTTGACGGATGAAACGGTCGATTGGATGCGATGTAGGGTAATTAGGGGTCTACTTGGCGAAGTAAAACCCGGCTCATCGCCGGGCGGTGCTCCTACTATCCGACTTTTGGCATCCCCTTATGTTGCTCCCCAACGCCCGGACCCCCTGGTTGCGAAAATGCTGCGGAATGGGGCGATCATGGATCGTCTTAGAGGACGGTATACTAAGGTATCTGCCATTATCAGCAGACGGAAGCATACCCCATTTATTCAATTCAAGCTCTCGAAGACACAAAAAAAAGTAACACTGGAGATCTCCAGCGTTACTTCGGGGGCGGCATGTCGGCAAGACAATAAACAGTTCCAGCGAAGGCTAAACGGAGAATGTGATCGAGATTATTCTCAAATAGAGATTTTCCTCCTGCAGCTCCGGGCCAGTCTAATAAATGGACTCTTGTGACCAGTCGCCAGGCAGCGGGGCGTCCGGCAACTTCGGAAGCCTCAGCGCCTGTGCGGCGTATTGCAAGTACGGATTGCCTAGTTCGAACCCGGCTCGGTTCTCGGTGATTTTAGCGGTCGGAAGCCAGTCGGCCTGGCCGTCGCTCAGACGATGGAGCGTCTGCAAGTCTTTGCTGTAGAGGGAGGCATCCCAGCGGATGCCCGAGATGACGCCGGCTGCAACCGCAATCGGCACCCCGCTCGCTTCGGAGATGATGGCGGCGGACTTCGCCGGTTCTTGGCGCATGAACTTGTGAGCGCGAAGATGAGCCTTCAGATAAGCAATGACGACCTCCTCATTGTCGCGCGCCCAATGACCGTCCGCCATGAGTCCGGTCAAATAATCGCCGCCAATCCCTTCGTACGGCAGCGAGACGCCGGCTCCCAGCGATCGCGCCAAGCTCGGGTAGGGCTCCCACATAAAGCTCGCTCCGACTTTGGCTTCGAGGATGCCGTTTAGGCAATCGCGCATCGTGCGGTGTACGATCGGATCGGTTGCCAGCCCATAGGCGTTCATCCACTCTCGCAGCCGATAAGAAGCGCTGGAGTTCCCCACAGTGGAGATGACCGCTCCGCTAAGCTCTTCCGGACGATGTACCGCCTTCCTGGCGGGTACGACAAGAGAGAGGCCTCCGCCATTCCGCGCCTTTCCGTCGAACGCAAGGAACATCGGCTGAAAGCGGGGCAACAACAGGCTTAACGCCCGGCCGGCAATTAACGGATAGTCTCCGACCGACGCGATATGCACATGACCCCCGATCAGCTTCTCGACAAGCTCCATTCCGTTCGGCGCGTGGAGCCAATTCACTCGGTATGCTGTCGATGGACTCAGCCGCTCCAGCTCATCTTCGAAAATCCCGCGTTGCTTAATGATCAGCGTGCTCCATAACAAGGCAGCCCCGCTCTGATAACCGACAGTGACCACACGCTTCTTGGAGTCCTGCATCGGGTTTGATACTCCGACCCCCGACTCGCGTGCGTGCAGCCTCACCCAGGCTTGGAGTTTATCTTTATCAATCCAGATTTCCTTGCCGATCTTAATATGAGGCAGCTGTTTATCTTTGCGCCAACGATCGATCGTAGCCCGGCTGACGCCTAACAGATCCATCGCCTCCTGCAGGCGCAGCAGCCCTAATTGCTCGTTGGCCATCGTCGTTGTTCCCCCTCAAATTAATTCCAACTATTTTTATGGGATATATAGGATTTATCATTATCATAATAGATACTTGCACATATTTCAATCAGGACTTACAGGCTGAGCTACATAATCGAACGCGGCTGAACAAGGCCATTTTTCCTCATTGCTCCTCCATTCTCCTCATTGTTCCTCATTGTATTGACACATCTCGACAAGGATGATACCTTCACGTTAATAAAACTCAGTAAATTCATAGGAATTATTGGTTTTAATCAAAAATGAGCAAAGGGGCTGTTAGAAATGTTAAAGAAGCTGTATCGGAACAATGGAAAGGTTCGTATAGCGTTGATGTTGGCACTTGTGTTTGTCTTGTCGGTGTTATCCGCCTGTGCATCCAATTCGAATGAAGGATCGAACAAGTCGGACCCCACCTCATCGCCCGTTGCTGGAGCAACCGCAAGCGCATCGGCGCAACCCAGCAAAGCTCCAACCGTGGACAAAACCATTCGCATCGGTTACCAGAAGTACGCCTCGATCAATATTTTGAAAGTCAAAGGAGGCCTGGACGAGAAGCTGGCCGCAATTGGCTACAAGGCGGTCTGGACGGAATTCCCCGGTGGCCCGCAGCTGCTGGAAGCCGTCAACGTGGGCAGCATCGATTTTGGCAACGTAGGCGAAGCGCCGCCGATCTTCGCGCAAGCAGCCGGTACGCCGCTCGTCTACCTCGGCCACTCGCCCGCCAGCCCGAAGGCTGAAGCCATCCTGGTGCCGGAGAAATCTACGATAAAAACGGGAGCCGATCTGAAAGGCAAGAAGGTTGCTCTGAACAAAGGCTCGAACGTTCACTATTTGCTCGTGAAATATTTGGAGAAGGAAGGTTTGAAATACTCCGACATCGAGGTCGTCTTCCTCCCGCCTGCAGATGCGAGAGCCGCTTTCGAAAAAGGCAGTGTAGATGCCTGGGTCATCTGGGAGCCGTTCTACTCGGCCGCCCAGTTGGCGACGAAGGCTCGTGTGTTGGCTGACGGTACCGGTCTTGTCGACAACTACGAATACTACCTGTCTTCCCGCAAGTTCTATGAAACCGGCAAGCCGGCTCTCGATGTGCTGCTGGCTCAGCTGCAGGAATCCGACAAGTGGGCGGCGGCAAACCAAGACCAAGTAGCTGAAAAGCTCGCTCCGAATCTCGGTCTAGATGTCCCTACCCTCAAACAAGCGTTGTCCCACCGCGGCTTCGGCGTAGAACCGATTACGGATAACATCGTCGTCGCGCAGCAGAAAATCGCCGATGTGTTCTTCGACCTGAAGCTGATTCCGAACAAAATTTCGGTAAAAGAAGCGACCGTGAAGTAGCTCCTCTCATTGCCGACTCGCTCTGTTTATGCTATGAACCTACATCTTACTCCACTGGGAGGAGAATGCACGATGGAATTGTTCTGGTTCATCCCCCTTCACGGAGATGGCAAATACTTGGGAACCTCGGCGGGAGCGCGCGCCGTCGATTACGATTACATTCGCCAAATCGCGCAAGCGGCCGATCGGCTCGGCTATCACGGTGTACTGGTCCCTACAGGCAAAGCTTGCGAGGATGCCTGGGTTGCGGCGTCCTCGCTCATCCCGGCGACTCGCCGGCTGAAATTTCTTGTCGCCGTCCGTCCGGGGCTGATGTCCCCCTCGACAGCCGCTCGAATGGCTTCCACCTTCGATCGGCTGTCGGGGGGCCGGTTGCTCGTCAATGTCGTGACAGGCGGAGATCCTCATGAACTGGCCGGGGACGGCATCTTCCTCTCCCACGGCGACCGCTACGAGCAGACCGACGAATTTATGACGGTTTGGCGCAAGCTGATGCAAAACGAGAAGGTGTCGTATCAGGGCAAACATCTGCGGGTGGAAGAAAGCGAGCTGCTGTTTCCGCCGATTCAGCAGCCGTATCCGCCGATTTATTTTGGCGGCTCCTCGCCGGCGGCGCAGCAGATCGCTGCAGCTCACGTCGATTTTTATTTGACCTGGGGCGAACCTCCGGCCGATGTAGCGAAGAAAATCGCGGAGGTCCGGTCGCTCGCCGAGGCAAACGGCCGGAAGGTACGATTCGGCATCCGCCTGCACGTGATCGTCCGGGAGACGAGCGAGGAAGCTTGGGCGGCTGCCGACCAGCTGATCCGGTATGTGGACGAGGCGACGATCGAGGAGGCGCAAACGATTCTGACCCGCTACGATTCGGTGGGACAAAAGCGCATGGCCGATCTGCATAAGGGCGATAAGTCTTCTCTCGTCATCGGCCCGAATCTGTGGGCCGGCATCGGGCTGGTCCGCGGCGGAGCCGGCACCGCGCTGGTCGGCGATCCCGAATCGGTAGCTGCCCGAATCAAGGAGTACGGCGAGCTGGGGATCGAGACGTTTATTTTGTCCGGCTACCCTCACCTGGAGGAGGCGTACCGGGCCGCGGAGCTCTTGTTTCCGCTGCTGCCTCTGAAGACGCAGGCGACGCAGGCGGCTCTCAGTACGATTGAAGCATCGGGCGAATTGGTCGCATATAACAAACGTCCGGGCAACCGCACCGGACCGCACGCTGGAGGAAGCGCACATGAAACTGCTCGGCAAATGGCTCCATAGCCGGTTTTCCCCGGCATATGTCCCGATTCTCGTGCTTGTAGTCTGGCAAGTGCTTGGACAGTTCGGCTATATATCGACCCGGACGCTGCCGACCCCGCTCAAAGTAGCGGCGGCCGGCATTTCGCTTATTCGATCGGGTGAAATTTTCATTTATATTCTCGATAGTACGCGGAGGGCTTTTATCGGGCTCGGCATCGGCGGCGGGATCGGCTTTGTACTCGGCCTGCTGAACGGCTTGTCTCCCACCGCCAACCGCTTGCTGGACAGCACGCTGCAGATGGTTCGCAACGTGCCTCATCTGGCGCTCATTCCGCTGGTGATTTTATGGTTCGGCATCGACGAAAGCGCGAAAATTTTCCTTGTTGCGCTAGGGGTGTTTTTCCCCATTTACATGAATACGCTGCACGGCATCCGTTCCATCGACCCCGGCGTTATCGAGATGGCCAAAGTATATGGACTGAGCGGCTTCGCTTTCTACCGGGAAGTGATTTTACCCGGGGCGCTCTCCTCTATCCTCGTCGGCCTTCGCTACGCGTTGGGGTTCATGTGGCTGACACTCATCGTCGCCGAGACGATCTCGGCCAATTCCGGCATCGGCTACATGGCGATGAACGCTCGCGAGTTCATGCGGCTGGACGTGGTCGTGTTCGCCATCCTCCTCTATGCGCTGCTCGGGAAGCTGTCCGATTCGGCAGCCAAGCTGCTGGAACGCCGTCTGTTGAAGTGGAACCCGAACTATGCCAACAAACCATAACGAGAGGAGACCACTAATATGAGCGACATTCGACCGGGAGCCGGGCTCCATGTACGCACGGCCGCCAAAGCCTTCGGCGATAAACAGGTGCTGCGCGGCGTCGATCTGGATATCCCCGCCGGACAGTTCGTCGCAATCGTAGGGAGGAGCGGCTGCGGCAAAAGCACCCTGCTGCGGCTGATTGCCGGGCTGGAGGCGCCGAGCGGCGGAACGCTCGAGATCGACGGCCAGCCGATTCGCGGCATTCGCGAGGATACGCGCATGCTGTTCCAGGACGCCCGGCTGCTGCCGTGGCGAAAGGCCGTCGCCAATGTGCAGGTCGGCGTGAAGTCGAGAAGCCGCGAGCTGGCGCTGCAAGCGCTGGGGCAAGTCGGCCTGGCCGACCGCGCCGACGAATGGCCCGGCGTTCTGTCCGGTGGCCAGCGCCAGCGGGTCGCCTTGGCCCGTGCGCTGGCCGGCGAACCGCGCTTGCTGCTGCTCGACGAGCCGCTAGGCGCGCTCGACGCGCTCACTCGCATCGAGATGCAGCAGTTGATTGAGCGGCTGTGGGAGGAGCAGCAATTTACCGCCGTACTGGTCACGCATGACGTGGGCGAGGCGGTCGCCTTGGCGGACCGCGTCATCTTGATCGAGAACGGGCAAATTACGCTGGATGTAGACATTACGCTCGCTCGTCCCCGCGAACGCGACAGCGGCTTCATCCATTTCGAGAAGCTGATTCTGGATCGTATTCTCGAGCGTGAAGCCCTAGGACCGCAACAGGGGAAGAAGCTGGTCTATCACATTTAGTGAAGCTGAAATATAGCAAGCTAAAGGATTCAAAATTTTTAAAAAATCCTCTGGAGAAGAGCACTCCAGAGATCCTTGGTGGTTACGTTAGA
>NZ_BIMA01000052.1 GCF_004000845.1 Paenibacillus koleovorans NBRC 103111 | reverse complement strand
ATGCTATGGAACTTCCCCAGCGGCAGGTAGTCATGGTCCAGCAGATTAATGCCGATCGTCCGCTTCAGCCGGATATACGATTGGCCGGCGCCGATCGTGTCGGCGAATAGCCGGGTCATATAGAACAGGCTACGCTGATCCATGCGCTTGAAGCGGCGGATCTGCATCTCGATGTTCACACGCTCCGATGAATCGGTCTCGCAAAGAACGTCCAAAGACGCTTCCTTGTCATCGATCCATTCGCGGGACAGTACCCGATTCTCCAATATCGTCACGTCCGCGATCCGGGCCTTCCCGTCCCGCCGCAGGATAGCGTTGAGCAGGCTGATCAGCAGCGGCTTGCCAGCCTCCTCGGCAAAAAGCTTCTTGAACAGAAAATCATTCTTCGGGTTCAATCGGGGCGATGTTGTGTACGGAGCCGACTCTTCCCTCAACTGCACAGCTTCCATGTTCGTTTCCTCCCATTGTATCACAAGTTTTCTACCGACACAGCCGACGCCGAACGCAAAAAAGCACGCACTGTGGGCTCCCCGATCGACGGGAAACCCAACAGCGCGTGCTTCGCGGCTGCAACTTTGAATTGCATTCAGTGTATCGGATAGAACACGCTTTGTAAAGCGGGGGTGGGTCCGCCTCGCACACCCATCGCTTGCGGAGCGGCATTAGCCCATCCTTGTACGGATCGGCTGGCGCAGGGCGTACAGCTCGTCCTCCAGGCTCGCCATCCGGTCCATCAGCACGGACTGGGCGTCGGCGATCGCCTGATTGTAGATGTGGGGCGACAGCTCGCGGATGATCGTATCCAGCCATTCCTCGGCGGCCAGAGACCCTAGCGGCTCCCCGAAGCGCTGCTCGAAATCGTCGCACAGCACGGCCAACATTTGCTGCTTTTGCTCGCGCGGGATTTTAATTACCATTGTATTACTCCCTCCCATAAGTCGAATTATCTATGATTATATAGAAGTTTGACGAAAAACCAAGTCGAGGGACCCGTTTCGCGGGAGGAATTAACGGGTATTCCGGCGAATAGGGATTAATAATCGAATCGACGAGAGCTCCGGTATATCCGGGAAAGGAGTTGAACGGCGATGAGTTTCTGTTGCGGGGCGAGCATGATTGGTACGAAAGGTACCTTGAAGCATATACACACTCATATCCACAATGTGCCGCTGTTGTTCTGTCCGGTTTGCCATCGGGTCGAGGTGCATCATCTGGTGGAGATGGAGTACGAGATTTTGGCGGAGTATGCGCATGGCGACGGGGCGGCGGAGATCGACTTCGACGAGTATGTCGAGGATCGGCACGGAGCGGCTTTGTACGAGAACTGCGTCAGCAATGAAGACGAGGATCCGCTCGAGCTAGTGCGCAACCAGATCGACATCTCGCTCGATTTGCTGATGGCGGCCAAGGCTCTGAACGACACCGAATGGGAGAATGAGCTGAAGAAGCGGCTGTCCGTGCTCAGCCAGAGGCGCGCCAAGCTGCGCAACAAGGCGAAGTCGGCCGGGTCGAAGTGAGGCTGGCGGTTAGTGCAGGACGGTAGATGATAGGATGTGTAAGGACGTCTCTTCGGAGGCGTCTTTTTGTTGCGGTCAAGTTTGGCTTGCTTACGTGGGAGTGCTGATTAAGCGGTTTAGCTGATGGTGAATGGATTGTAGAGGCATTTTCATACTGGTGAGAAGCCGCCAAAACGGACCGCAACAAAACGTTGCAAACGTGCGTCAATACATTGGGGCCAATTGCCAGAAGGGTTTTGCGCCGCGACACGATTCGAGCCTATCCCCCTGCATACGTCATCGGGGTAGGCGGATGTGGTATAATACAAGAATCGGGTTTGGCGACCCCCCTATTGCAAAAGGCCTACTCGAAACATGTAGTGTGAGGTGGAACGGTTGTTACTGGTACTTTTCAAGCGATTTCTGGGCAAACGCCAGTCTCACCATCCTTCTGGACTTCCGGAGACGCCGGAGAACAAAGTCATGCGCATACAGGAGGGTGAATTACGGCTTCGCAATCAGTTCATCACCGATTATCAGCCGTTTGTAGCCAAAGTGACAAGTAGATTCTGCAAGAGATACATAGACCCTTCCCGCGACGATGAATTCAGTATCGCCTTGGGTGCCTTCAACGAAGCGATCAACCAATTCTCGCCCGAGTCGGGACGCTCCTTTCTCAGCTTTGCCGAGACGGTTATGCGCCGGCGGCTGATCGACTATGTGCGGAAGGAGCAGCGGTTCTCTCAGCAGATCCCCTACAGTTCGTTCGAAGTGGAGGATGAGGAAGACAGTACGGTGAACCCGGTGGAGATCCATCAGGCCATCGAGCAATACGAGAAAAACCGAACCGTCGAGGAACGGCGCAGCGAAATCGTCGACTTCAGCAATTGCTTGCTGGAGTTCGGCATCTCGTTCGCCGAGCTGGTCGACGCCTCCCCCAAGCATAGCGATTCTCGGGAGGTGCTGTTCGAGATTGCCGGCACATTGGCGGCCGACAATAAGATGATGCAGGTCGTGCTCAGCAAGAAGGTGCTTCCGATCAAAGAGCTGCTCGACGTCGTGCAAGTGTCCCGCAAGACGCTGGAACGCAATCGTAAATTTCTCATTGCCGTTGCTTTGATTATCAGCGGGCCCTATCCGTATCTCAAAGACTACCTGCGCATCCCAAATCCGTATTCCGGGAAGGAGTGAACAAGTTGAACAAAGGAATCGTCATGGAAATGACACAAGCGCACCTGATTGTCCTAACGCCGGAAGGCCGGTTTATGAAGATCCCCCGCAGCAACCGGACCTGCGAAGTCGGCGAGGAAATCGTATTTGCCCACCCGCTGAATCGATGGAGGCGTCCTTTTCTAACACTTGCTTCCAGCATGACGGCCGCCATCCTGCTCTGCATCGTGCTGTTTAACGGCATCACTCCGAAGATCGGGGGCATGGACCCGGTAGTCGCCTATGTCACGCTGGACATCAATCCCAGTGTGGAGCTGGGCATCGACGTTAAGAAGAACGTACAGAAAGTACAGGGACTGAACGACGACGGAAAGGAACTCATTCAAAACTTAAGCTACAAGGGGAAAAGCTTGGACACCGTCACCGAAGAGCTGCTGAACCGGGTGGAACGGAAAGGGCTATTCGATTCCGGTGTAGGCGACATCATCATTACGAGCACCAAGGCCTACGAGGAAGCGGAGATTGACGACCTGGTCGTGAGCGACGATGTGAAGAAACAAGTAGAGACACACATCCAGACGAATCACGCGGCAGCCCAGGAAGCGATCCATGTCGCAGCGATCGTGACGCCGACGGAGGTGCGCCAAGCGGCAATCTCGCAAGGCGTGTCCACCGGGAAATATTCCATCTACCTGAATGCGAAGAGCAACGGAACTTCGGTGACGATCGATGAGATCAAGACGCAGTCGATCCACAAGATTGCCCAAGAGCAGGGCGGGCTCGACAAGCTGATTGACACGAAGAAGGTGCCGAAGAAGGAAGAATGGTCGAAGCTGCTTCAGGATGAGCGTCAAGGCGAGCTCGATGCGAAGGTGAAGGAGCAGGCGAGCAGCAACAATAACGGCAAGGGCAATGCCGGCAATAACGGCAAAGGCAACGACAAGAGCAGTGACAAGAGCAACGACAAGAACAACGACAAGAGCAATGACAAGAGCAACGACAAGAACAACGGGAAAAGCTTGAATTCCCCGTCGCCGTCGCCATCTACCAAGCCGTCTACCAAGCCGTCTACCTCGCCGAGCTCGACGCCGAAGTCCAGCGCCAAGCCGACGCCGACGCCGACGCCAACCAAAAAGCCGGAGGCGAACAAACCGGAGGACAACCGGGTCGTCTCCTTTCTCCAGAACCGCGACGATACCGATCGTAACGACAATCGCGGCAATGACCGGGACAATTCCCGGAATAATCGCGAAGACGACAAGAAGACCGGCTCCCAGTCGCAGCTAAGCCAGCGTGAGCGGGAAGAGCAGGCCAAGAAAGCGGAGGAGCAGCGCAAGCAAGAGGAGCGCCGCGCCGCCGAGCAGAAGCAGCGTGAGGAGGAAAAGAAACGCGAAGAAGAGAAGAAACTTGCCGAGGCCAAGAAGCGCGAGGAAGACCGGAAGCGCGAAGAACAGAAGAAGGCGGAAGACAACAAACGCGGGAATGAGCGGGTCGACGACCGGCGGACGAATGGTTCGGATCGAAACACGAACGACAATGAACGATCAAACAATACAAATTCATTGTTTTTCCGCGGATGGACTCCCACCAGCTCACAGCGCTAAAACCTCCCTCCAGCAGGGGCAAACAGGGCCTTTCCTCCCAGGAGGAAAGGCTCTCTTCGTTCGACAAACTTCCAGTTTATTCGCGATTGACGGACTCTGTCGATTGGCACTATGATACTGTTGAATTGGTAGAAATTGAGCGAAGAAGAAGGTGCAGGGTATGCCGCAAAAGAAAGAAACCTACAATCGGGCTTTAGAGCACAATGTGTTTACCGACGGTGGCGTTGCCCTTCACTCGGCTTCGCAGATGAGCTTGAGCCAGGTGTTGCAGGAGATGCGGACAGAGGAGATCGTGGAGCTTCATGGCGAATGCTTGCAAGCGCTTGTCGCCGAAGCGCCTCCGGATACCGCGTTGCACATTTACAAGCAGGCGGCTCGGTTTTTGACGGAAGTGATCGCTTACCGGAAGCGGCGGATGGCAGACGGCTCCATACAGCAAGTACAAGCAGTCAGCAGCAAATATGAGGATGTCCTGCAGCAATTGGACTGTGGCATTATCCTGTTCGATTGCGCAGGCACGGTATCGTTCGTCAACGTCCAGATGGCCAAGTTTCTCAACGTCTCCCGCAAATCGTTGCTCGGCTGCAGCCTTCGCCAATTGATCAGCCATCGGGGGCTTACCCGCACCTATCGCAAGCTGATTTACAAGCTGTTCCGGGAAATGTACATCTACAGGCTCCGCTTCCAGGAAGTCATCGACGATTCCGGCCGGCACTACCTAGTGACGACTACATACGGGGATGAGCTCGACGGGGATATCCTCATCAGTGTGAAGGACATCACGGAGTTCAAACGGATCGAGCAGTCCGCCTACCAGAACGACAAGCTCGCCCTGCTCGGCAAAATCGCCGCTTCCATCGCGCACGAGGTCCGCAATCCGCTGACCTCCATTCGCGGTTTCATCCAGCTGCTCCGCCCCCACCTGAAGGCGCTGGGCAAGGAAGAGTACTCCAAGATCATTCTGGATGAAATCGACCGCGCGAACGAAATCATTTACGAGTTTCTCAACTCCTCCAAACCCTCGACGCCGGACAAGCAGGAAATCCATATTTCCGCTCTGCTCAAGGAAGTCTGCTTGCTTTTCGAGAGCGAGGCGCTGCTTAAAGGCTGCGATATCGAGCTGGCACCGATCGACCCCCAGTTAACCGTCCTGATCGATGTCAAGCAAATGAAGCAAGCGTTTCTGAATTTGGTCAAAAACTCGCTCGACGCCGTCGAACGGTCGCCCCAAAAGCGCAAAGGGATCATTCGCATTTCCGCGGACAAGCATGGGAGCAAAATTCGCATTATGCTGCAGGATAACGGCATCGGGATGGATCATCATACGATGGCGCGGTTGTTCGACCCTTTTTTTACGACGAAAGAGGAAGGGACCGGCCTGGGACTGGCCGTTTGCTATCGGATCATCAAAAACCACGGAGGCGTTATCGGTGTGGACAGCGTGGAAGGGGAAGGCACTACATTTTTCATCACGCTTCCTCCAAGTTAAGAAATGGTATCCGCGATCCGAAGCCGGGCTCAATGTGGTACAATGTAGAAGGAAAAGACAGACGGGACAGGGGAGAGACGGATATGCGCTACAGCACTTTCGGCAAAATCGGCTACAACGTATCGTCGCTCGGATTCGGGGCGATGAATTTGCACAGCGTGTCCCTGGAGCAGGCGGGCGACGCTTTGAACTATGCGCTGGACCATGGCATCAATTATATAGATACCGCAGCGGCGTATAAGAACAGCGAAGTGATTATCGGCGAGACGATCTCTCATCGCAGGAGCGAGTATTTCCTGGCGACGAAGACCGGCAAACGCGACTACGCCTCGGCGAAGGAAGAGATCGAGCGCAGCCTAGAGCGGATGAAGACCGACTACGTCGACCTGCTGCAAATCCACTACGTGAACTATGTGGACGAGTTCAAGCAGGCGATGGAGCCGGACGGCGCGTACCGAGCGGCGCTCGAGGCGAAAGCCGCCGGCAAGGTGCGGCATATCGGCATCAGCGGCCATCGGCCGGATCTGCTCACGAGGTGGATCGCCAAGGGACAGTTCGATCAGGTGCTGTTTCATTTGAATTTGGCGCAGCCTTTCGCGGGTCGGGAGCTGATCCCCAAGATGCGCGAGCTGGACATGGGGATGGTCGCGATGAAGCCGCTGTCCGGCGGGTTCATTCAGCCGGTCGATACGGCGATTCGCTATCCGTATAGCAAGAACGTGCATGTGATCATCTCGGGCATGGTCAGCGTCGAGGAAGTGAAGATGAACCTTGCGGCGATAGAAGAGGAAGTCGGCGCGGCGGAAGCGGAGCAGCTGGACTTGCTCGCGGCGGAGCTCGGCACGCATAATTGCCGCCGCTGCAACTATTGCTCGTGTCCGGTCGGCATCCAGATTCCGGACGTGATGATCTCGAGCCGCGTGCGCGAGAAGTTCGGCCTGCTGCCGAAGGGCGACGGATTCTATCAGCGGAACAAAGAGAAGATTTTATCCTGCGCGGACTATGAGCCTTGCAAGGAGCAGCCTCTATGCCAGCAGCTGTGTCCGTATCAGCTGCCGATGCAGAGGATCATTCAAGAAGCCGCCGGCTATTACGCCTAAATGTGAAAAAGCTGCCATCCCCCAAGGGGCGGCAGCTTTCGTCATGCTAGAGCTGGACTTCGACGCTGCTGTTGCTGCTGAGGGCGGGAATCGCGGCCGGCGCCGGAGTGGCGATCCATTCCTGGACATCCTCCATCCGGATCATCAGGCGATTCACCTCATCCGTAGTGAAGCTAAGGCCGGCCATCCGCTGCTGAAGATTCGGCAGGTTCACGGCGATTTTGCCGGAGCGGCTTCGTTTGGCTCGGATATCGTATTTCAAAACCGTCAAGGATACGGTATAATCATCGGTATGCCCTTGATCGACCGGCTTAGCGTCTGCGGTCGGGATGATCAGCCATTTTTTGTTCCAGTAGATCGTGTCCGGCTTGATGTTGACCACGAGCCATTCGGACTGGGCGCCTTCGCCATCGGTCAGTTTGACGATTTGTGTCGAGTGGTTATGCTCGGATAGCCTCTGGGTCGTCCGCAGATCCGGTAGCAGCGGCACGATGAAGATCGGCAGCGCGCTGGCTATATAGAGCAGCATGGGCGATTCTTGCCATACACTGGCGCCGAATAAGGCTAGGAAAACTAGTAGACTGGTGATGATTAAAATAGGTTTTGCTTTCATGGATGCCTCCTGTGAAACTCATGCTATATGGTATCATACCACACAGAAGGTAGCGTTTGAAGATGTAGAAATATGTCATCTGGCTCTAGCGCAAAAGTTTTATTTATGCTACGAGTTGAAGCAAAATTCGAGGTTGTCGGACATCCCTAGAATATGCAAGACGGGCTAAACATAATCCTGTTTTTAGTGTAAAAAGGAAGGTGCAGGTGGAGGTGGCGGAAAGCGGGAGCAGGTCCATTGAAATCCGATGGGTAGGGGTAAACGATCCCTCGTTGGCGGCGTTGATCGATCGGCTGGATGCGGAGCTGCAAACGATCTATCCGGCGGAAGCGATATTCGGTCTGGACCTGGAGGCGGCGCATCAGGGAGGCGAAGTCGTGTTCGCTGCGGCGTATGACGGCGATCGTCCGGTAGGCTGCGGAGCGCTGAGGCCGCTTGGGGAACCCGGGATGCTGGAGCTGAAACGGTTTTACGTCGACCCGGCATATCGGGGACGTGGAGTCGCTTCGGGCATTTTGCGTTTTCTGGAGGATCACGCCCGGCGGGAAGGGTACTCCATTGTTCGGCTGGAGACAGGCGAGCTGCTGGAGGAGGCGGTCCGCTTGTATCGCAAGTTCGGCTACACGCCGATTGATCGGTATGGGCCGTATGTCCATTGTGAGGAAAGCTATTGCATGCAGAAGCGGTTATAGAATGTAAAAGACCTGATGGGGTGTGCATCCAGTCAGGTCTATCTTAATTAAGTCATGAAACAACAATAAAAGGTTGCCGCAGTGGCCCCTTTATGATACAATCAATCTGTTATTGGCTTGTTAAATAATCGTCCGTAAACTGTTCCTAATAATATCTTATCATAGAAGACAATTGCTGTCAACCTTCTCGATTGCAGCATTTGTACCGGAGTGGGGGATCATTTTTGGGACGGCGCGCGGACCTTGAAGGAGGCATACAGCATGGAATCGAACGATTGGAAGCTGGAGACGGATCGGCTGGAGCGAACGGAGCAAGTGATTCGGGAACAGCTGGGGCAATGGGAGCGGGTGCTGGGAAGCCGGAAGACGGACATTATCGAAGCGCGTCAGCATTTTGGCGAGCTGGCGTTCGACCCTAACGAGCTCTTGGAATCGATCATCGATTTCAGCCATCACTCTCGTGAACTGAATCGGCAGGAGCTCGTTTATTCGCATGCGTTTGCCAACCATCGCCGATTGCTGCTGCTGTCGGATACGCCATATTTCGGACGGATTGATTTTCGGGAGCAAGGGAGCGTGCAACTGGATCAAATCTACATCGGCAAGTCGACGCTGCTGGATCGGGACGGCGAGCAAGTGCTTGTCTACGACTGGCGGGCGCCGGTCGCTTCGATGTTCTATGACTACCAGTTGGGGGACGCTCAATATGAAACGCCGGACGGCATGCTGAAAGGGTTGATCGAGCTTAAACGGCAATATTGGATTCAGCGCGGCGAGCTCAAGCAGATGTTTGACACGGGCCTCCATATCGGAGACCGGCTGCTGCAGCTGATGCTCGGTCAGAACGCGGACGATAAGATGAAGAGCATTGTCACCACCATCCAGCGCGAGCAGAACCGCATCATCCGCGACACCCGGCACCGGACGGTCATCGTACAAGGCTCGGCCGGAAGCGGTAAGACGTCGGCGGCGATGCAGCGGGCGGCGTACATGCTGTACCGGTACCGGGATACGTGGAAGGCGGACGATATTTTGCTGCTGTCGCCGAACGGGCTGTTCGGTGACTACGTGTCCAATGTGCTGCCGGAGCTGGGGGAAGAAAACTTGCGGCAGATGACGTTCCAACAGCTGTTGGAAGCGGCGCTCGGGCCGAGCTATCCGGTGGAGGATCCTTTTTCACAGCTGGAGGCGCTGCTCGCGGCAGGTCCGGATGATCAGGAGGCGCAGGCGCGGGTGCGGGCGATTCATTGGAAGTCGTCGCTCGCCTTTGTCGACCAGTTGGAGGCATATTTGGCTTCGCTGGAGCAGGCGGGGATGCTGTTCAAGCCGCTCGGGTTCAAGAACCAAACCGTCGTGCCGGTCGAGCAATTGAACGAGCTATGGTACGAGAAGTTCGCCGGGATGAGCATCCGCAAGCGTGTGGAAAATATTAAGATGTGGTTGGAAGGGGAGCTGAAGGCGAAGCAAAAAGCGTACATCTCCAGGGTGTACAACAATTTGCTGAAGCAAAATCAATACTTGGGCGCGGACGAGGAACTGATGGAGATGGCCAAGGCGAAGGTGAAAGGGAACTTTAAGCGGATGCGCGCCGATATGGAGGCGTTGACGTTTATCGATTATGTCGGCTTGTACCGGCAGTGGTATGCGTCGGGCGGCGCTTGCGAGGCGTTAGGCTCGGGTGCGGAGGCAGGGGCAGAGGCGGGAGCGAAGGCAGAAGCGGAGTCGAAGGCAGAGGCGGGAGTGAGGGCAGAAGCGGAGGCGCAAGCGCAAGCGGTAAGGGAGCAAACGCTCAGGGGGCTTGAAGCGGAGGCGCTGCCTTATGAGGATGCGATCGGGCTGATGTATTTGCGCCAGGCGTTCGTCGGCATTGAGCAGCATCATGCGGTGCGGCATGTGATGATCGACGAGGCGCAGGATTATTCTCCGTTCCAGCTCCATATGATCCGCAAGATTTATCCGCGCGGGGGCATGACCTTGCTTGGTGATTTCCAGCAGGCGATTCTCGCGCATACGTTCTCCAGCGGGAACAGCCTCATGCAGCTGAAGGAGATGTTCCCGGAGGAGTCCACGCTGCTGTTCGAGCTGACGAAGAGCTACCGCTCGACGCGCGAGATTGTCGAGCTGACGACGTCCATCGTGAAGCGGACGGACATCGAGCCGTTCAGCCGCAGCGGCGATCGGCCGCTCCTGCTGCGCCTGCCGGACCGCGAGCGTCTCGCGGAGACGGCGGTGCAGCAGATCGCCGAGCTGCGCGCGGCCGGGTCGGCTTCGATCGCGATTATTTGCAAGACCGCCCGGGAGGCGGACGAAGCGTATGGCGCGATCAAGCGGTTGTTGGCGGCCGATGTCGTCGCCGGCGAGGGCGAGGACGAGAGTGAGTGGCAGACCGGAGAGCACGAATGCATGCAGCCGGAGATGCTCGAGCTCGAGCCGGGGCTCCGGCTGAGCGTGAAGCCACTAGGCGGCGCCATAGCGCTGGCGGTGCCGAAGGCGAAGACGGGCACTGCGGGCATGGCTAGTGGGAATGAGGGAGCGGATGCTGATGCAGGAGCAGGTACGAATGCAAGTGTAGGAGCCGGCGCGGGGGCAGACGCAGGAGCTGGAGCAGGAGCAGGAGCAGGAGCAGGAGCAGGTGCAAGTGCAAGTGCAGGAGTCGGCGCAGGTGCAGGCGAGGCTGTGAGCGGTGAAGGCGACAGCGATGCGGAACGCGACGAGCAAGCCAGTGGATCCGCGGAGGAGCTGGAGTTAGTCACGAAATATACGCAGACGTTCAAACGAGGCATCGTCGTGATCCCGTCCTACCTCTCCAAGGGGCTGGAATTCGACGGGGTCATCGTGTACGATGCCAGCGCCGCCTGCTACAGCCAAGAGCGCGAGCGCCGGTTGTTCTACACCGTCTGTACGCGGGCGCTCCATCGCCTGGTGATGTTGTCGCCTGGTGAACTGACGCCGTTTTTGAGCGATTCGTCGCTGTACGAAGTACGCTAACACACCACTAACGAAACAAACCGTTCGGCTTAGTCGGACGGTTTTTCTATGTTTAGCAGTGGAGGGACTGGTCTGATTAAATGAACCTAAGTGCGCTTCTTATGAACCGATATTCGCAAGCAGTCACAGCTCTCGCTAATCTATGAACCCAAGTACATAATCCGAGAAGCCAGCTTCCTGAACAGTGAACTTAGGTTCATAGATGCACATGCTTCACTATTTTGAGGGAAATTTGATTCATAGAATATATACTTCAGTGCATATTGAATTGCTGGGCGCGGGGGGAATATGAAATAAGTCTACTTGGTGTGGGAGCGATTGGCTATGGTCTGCAGGGTGGATGTGGCGGTGAGTGGGAGGTGAAGAAGGGAGAAATTTGGTCTGCTTGGCGGATGTGGCGGATGGTGGGGCAGCTGCCTGAGCGAATACTGCTGTGTGACGGCGCTATTTAATCAAAATTAGGTATATCACGAAAAATAACGCTACGCATCTACCGCATCCGCTTATTCGGCCTTCAATCTGTTGCGGAAAGCCTTCGTTTCAGCCGAATAGCGCTACGCCTCACCTTATTTTCCGCGAAACCAAAAAATCCGGATAATAAGGTGATATCGTAGCGTTATTGTGCAGCGGGAGTCCGTTACCTGCCCATTAAGCCCCCACGCTGCTGGCGCTGACGCCGGTCATCCGCTCTTTGGCGAGGATGTACATCGCCGAGCTCCAGCCGAGCGGCGTGTTCGCGTTCGGAGTCGCCGTGCCGCTGTAGAACAGCTCCGGCAGCACGCCGGGCTCGGTCATGACGGCCTCGGTGCGCGCCACGAGCTCAAACGCCTTCTCCGGGTAGCCGAGCTCCATGTAGCACAGCGCCAGCCAAGGCAAGCCGAACGTCCACTCCGCCTCGGTACCGTAGTAGAGCTCCGGCGCCAGGCTGCGGCCGTGCATACTCTCCAGCGTGCTGTAATAGCTGTCGCCTTCGTAACGGATAACGCCACGCTCGCGGAGCAGCAGCTTCTCGACGTTCGCGACGATCATCTCGCCGAGCAGCCCGGTATACAGCCGGTATGGGTACACGAGGCTAAGCAACGACAAATCAGCCCGTTTCGTGGCGCTTTCCTGCGGGAACAGCCCGAACACCGAGTCGAGCCCCAGCGTAATCATACGCTCCGGCACGTCGACGATGCCTTCCACCGCCTTGAGCCCTGCGACGCAGGCGCCGACGGAGGAGGCGTGCACCTCGCGATTTTCCTCCCACATCCCGTTGTCCGGATCACACCAATACTGCACATTGTCGAGGTAGCGCACGAGCTTCTGCACGATGATGCGATCGCGGTCGCTGCGGAGCATCGGTTTGCCGAATTTTAGTCCCATGCCGATCCCGAACAGGAATGCCCCAATCATATCGTGCTGCACATGGCCCCAATTCTGCGTATGGATCTCGAGCAGGTCGGTCGTGTAGCGGGCATGAATATATTCCCATTCCCAAGTAGGTTTATGTTCGCACAAGATGTTGATCTTCCACTCATACATTAAGAACAAGTCCAACAATCGGTGATACGTCTTCTCGTAACAAACGTCCGCCTTGTTGAGGTACGGGTACGACATGTAGACGCAGTCGCGGATCCAGACGTATTTGTAATCATGGGAAGGGCTCGCGATATACACGTCGCCGGGCAAGCGCAGCCGATCCAGCACCTTGTAGCTCTCTTGCAACATAAGAAAAACCCCCAACGCTCAAAAAGCGAGATTATGATGCTAGTCTATGAATATAGTATCGCCTTCTATGAGTTCTATTATGCGAAGGAGGACACGGCGCGTCAATAAATTTTACGACAATTCAAAAAAATAATGTTAATGTAAATGTGATATTAACTTACATTCGGGGAGGGGAATATGATAAAATAGGGGAAAATCCGAACAATCACTCAAAATAAGGGGTGAAATGTTTGTGAATGTGAATTTAGTTGACATGAAAGACCTGTATTTGTTCAACACAGGCGAGCTCTATGAAGCTTACAAAGTGCTAGGCGCGCATTATGGCGTCTGGGACGGCGCCCATGGCGTTCGTTTCGCCGTCTGGGCGCCGAACGCAGCAAGCGTTAGCGTAGCCGGAGAGTTCAACGGCTGGCAGGGCGACCGTCAGCCGATGGAACGCCTCGGCGACACCGGCGTCTGGTTCGCCTTCGTGCCCGGCTTGGGCGAAGGAACGGCCTACAAGTACGAGATCGTCACGCCGCAGGGCGAGAAGAGGCTGAAGGCCGATCCGTTCGCCTTCCACGCCGAGCTGCGACCCGGTACGGCGTCCGTCGTGCGCCGGCTCGACCGGTTCGTCTGGACTGACGGCGACTGGCGCAGCCGCAGCCGTAGCGCGACGCCCTGGGACCATCACCAGCGGCCGATGCTGATCTATGAGGTCCACCTCGGCTCCTGGAGGAACCGGGGGCGCGAGCAGTTTTACTCCTACAGCGAGCTAGCCGTCCAATTGGTCGATTACGTTGTGGAGCTGGGCTTTACGCATATCGAAATTTTGCCGCTCACGGAGCATCCCCTGGACGCCTCATGGGGGTATCAGGCGACCGGGTATTTCGCCGCCACGAGCCGCTACGGTACTCCGGAGCAACTGATGGAGCTCGTCAACCGGGCCCATGAACGAGGCATCGGCGTCATCCTCGACTGGGTGCCCGGCCACTTCTGCAAAGACGATCACGGCTTGCGACTGTTCGACGGGACGCCGCTCTACGAGCCGGCCGATCCGCGGCTGGCCGAGAAGGAGCTGTGGGGCACGCTGGCGTTCGACTTCGCCAAGTCCGAGGTAGTCAGCTTTCTCCTCTCGGGGGCGATGTTCTGGCTCGATGTGTTCCATATCGACGGTTTGCGGGTCGATGCGGTGGCGAGCATGATCGATCGGAATTTTGACAAGCCGGAGCCCATGCGCACATATACTGAGGACGGTGGGTCCGAGCTCCGGGAGGCGGTCCGCTTCTTGCGGAAGCTTAACGAGACCGTGCATAGCCGCTACCCGGCGGCTCTTATGATGGCGGAGGATTCCTCCAGCTATCCGCTCGTCTCGATGCCCGTCTACGCCGGCGGTCTCGGCTTCGGCTACAAGTGGAACATGGGCTGGATGAACGACATGCTCCGCTACATGGAGCTGTCGCCCGACAGCCGACGCCACCATCATCGGCTGCTCACCTTCTCGATGATGTACGCCTACAGCGAGCGGTTCGTGCTCCCCCTGTCGCATGACGAGGTCGTGCACGGGAAACGGTCGCTGCTGAACAAAATGCCCGGCAGCTACGACGAGAAGTTCGCCCAGCTGCGGCTGTTCCTAGCCTACTGGATCGGGCATCCCGGCAAAAAGCTGCTGTTCATGGGCGGCGAGCTGGCGCAGTTCGACGAGTGGAAGGATGCCGGGCAGCTTGACTGGATGCTTCTGGATTACCCGCATCACCGCAGCCTCCGGCAGTTTATGCAGGCGCTCGCCCATCTGTATCGCTCGTACCCTGCCCTATGGGAAGCGGACGACGATCCGGCAGGCTTCGAATGGATCGACCCGAACAACGCCGAACAGAGCGTCGTTTCCTTCGTTCGTCGAGCGCGAGGAGCCTCTCCCCCGCTTGTGTTCGTCTGCAATTTCTCGAATCGCGAGTATGCCGGGTTCCGAATCGGCGTTCCCGCCCCGGGAATGTATCGCCGGGTGTTCTCCACCTCGCCGCTGCCTTACACCGAGAAGGGCGAGCATGTTTTGCAAGCTCAAGCCTCCACATGGCAGGGGCGCGACTACAGCTTGGAGTTTCCGCTTCCCGCTTTAACCTGCTTGATTATCGAACCAGCCTCATTTTTATCCGAAAACGAATCTTAGATCGAACCTGGAATCACCTCATTGTCCTAACCCGCTGCAATACCGCCGTTCATACGAAAACCTACCTCGCAAGAGACAGAAGGAGGACTCCTCATGCAGCGAAAAAAATGCGTCGCCATGCTGCTGGCAGGCGGAGAAGGAAGAAGGCTCGGCGCCCTCACGCGCAACTTGGCAAAGCCGGCCGTCCATTTCGGAGGCAAGTACCGGATCATCGATTTTACGCTCAGCAACTGCACGAACTCCGGCATCGATACGGTAGGCGTCCTGACGCAATACCAGCCGCTCGCCCTGCATGCGCATCTCGGCATCGGCAGCCCCTGGGAGCTGGACCGCAAGTCCGGCGGCGTCACCGTCCTCCCTCCTTACGTGAATCAACGCGGAGGCGACTGGTACAAAGGGACCGCCAACGCCATTTATCAGAACATCGGCTTCATCGAGCAATACGACCCGGAATATGTGCTGATCATCTCGGGGGACCACATCTATAAGATGGATTATGACAAGCTGCTGGCCTACCACAAGGAAAAAGGGGCGGACGCGACGATCGCCGTCATCGAAGTGAAATGGGAGGAAGCGAGCCGGTTCGGCATTATGAATACCGACGCGGCCAAGCGTATTACCGAATTCGCGGAGAAGCCGAAGCAGCCGAAGAGCAACCTGGCGTCGATGGGCGTCTACATGTTCAGTTGGCCGGTGCTGAAGCGTTATTTGCAGGAGGATGAGGCGAAGGAAGGGTCGTCCAACGACTTCGGCAAAGACTTGATCCCGGCCATGCTGGACGCAGGCGAGCGGATGTTTGCTTACCCGTTCGATGGGTATTGGAAAGACGTGGGCACGATCGAGAGCCTGTGGGAAGCGAGCATGGATTTGTTGGAAAGCAAGCCGCGGCTGAACTTGAACGACCGGGCCTGGCGCATCTACTCGGCCAACCCGAACCAGCCGCCGCATTATATAGCGAACACGGCCAAGGTGCAGACGTCGCTCGTCAACGAGGGCTGCATGGTGTTCGGCGACGTAGACCGGTCGGTATTGTTCTACGGCGTCCATATCGGGGAAAACAGCGTCATCCGCGACTCCGTCATCATGCCGAATGTCAAAATCGGACGGGGAGCGGTCATCCGACGCGCGATCATAGGCGAAGGCTGCGTCGTTGAGGACGGGGCGGTCATCGGACAAGAAGGCGACGACGCGGAGATTACGCTGATCGGCAGCTTCGCAACGATCTCGAAGGAACAGGGGGCGGAAGTATGAGAAGAGTGATGGGCGTCATCAACCTGGTGAACGAGTACGAAGAGATGGAAGAGCTGACTTACGGACGCTGCGTCGCCTCCGTTCCGTTCGCAGGGCGGTACCGCTTGGTCGACTTCATGCTGTCGAGCATGGTCAATTCCGGCATCTCGAACGTGGCGATTTTCGCGCATACGAAATACCGCTCTTTGATGGACCATCTCGGCTCGGGTAAAGAATGGGACCTCGACCGCAAACGCAGCGGCCTGTTCATCCTGCCTCCGGCCGTCGACGAGATGCAGGATATGCTGAAGGGCGACCTGTTCCATTTTCACCGGCATCGGGATTACTTCTACCGCAGTCCGGACGAATACGTCATTGTCGCACGCAGCCATATGGTATGCAACATCGACTTCACGAAGGTCGTCGACGCGCATCGCGAGAGCGGGGCCGATGTGACGCTCGTGTACAAGGATACCGATGAGCAGACGAACGCTCGCTGCCGTCGCCTCGTGCTGAACGACGAAGGCCGTGTCACCGCGATGCAGGACCACCAAGGCCGGCTCGCCACTAGCAACGTCTCGATGGAAGTGTTCGTACTGCGCAAGGACTTGCTGCTCGACCTCGTGCAGGTGTCGCTGTCCGAAGGCTATGACCATTTCGTTCGCAATGCGATCATGCGCAATGTCGACCGTCTGCGGATCCACGGCTACAAGTACGAGGGCTATCTAGGCGTCGTCAACACGATTATGAGCTACTACCAGCACAGCATGAAGCTGCTGAACCCAGAGGTGTATCGGGACTTGTTCTTCACCCCGGGGTTGATCTATACGAAGGTCAAGGATGAGCCGCCGACCAAATATCTCCGCTCCTCGAGCGTCGGCAACGCGTTGATTGCGAACGGCTGCCACTTGGAGGGCTCGGTGGAGAACAGCATTTTGTTCCGGGGGGTGAAGGTGCGGAAGGGCGCGAAGATCAAAAACTGCATCATCATGCAGAACTGCGAGATCGGCGAGTACGCCTCAATCGAGAACGCCATCCTCGACAAGGATGTGCTCGTCGGCCGCGGACGCGATTTGCTGGGCGATCTATCCGCACCGTTCATTGCCGCGAAACGCCGGATCATCTAAAGGAGAGGGGAGCGGTCCATGAACGTGTTGTTCGCGGCGTCGGAAGCGGCGCCGCTCGCCAAGACCGGAGGGCTCGCCGATGTGATCGGCGCGCTCCCCAAGGCTTTGAGGGCCAAGGGGGACGACGTCCGAGTGATTATGCCGAAGTATGGCGTCATCCCGGAGACGTACCGGCACCGAGCGGAGCATGTCGGCTACATCATGATCCAGCTCGGCTGGCGCCGCCAATACTGCGGCCTCGAGCGGTTGGACGTCGACGGCGTGCCGTTCTACTTAGTCGACAATGAATTTTATTTCCGCCGCAGCGGGTTGTATGGATATGGCGATGACGCCGAGCGATTCGTGTTCTTCAGCCGGGCGGTGGCCGAGCTGCTGCCGCTGCTCGCGAGCAGCGGATTCGCGCCGGACGTCGTGCATGCGCACGACTGGCAGACCGGGCTCGTGCCGATGCTGCTGCAGCAAGGCTATGGCGGCGACATCGGCAGAGCGGCGAAGACCGTCTACACGATCCACAACCTGCAGTACCAGGGTGTCTTCTCCAGGGAGACACTGCAGGATCTGGCCGGTCTCCCCGATGAGTGGTTCACCGGGGAGCGCCTCGAGTTCGCCGGCGGCGGCAGCTGTATGAAGGCCGGTCTCCTGTACGCGGACAAGCTCACCACGGTGAGCGAGACGTACGCGCAGGAGATTCTCACGCCCGCCTACGGCGAGAAGCTGGACGGCGTGCTGCGCGAGCGGCAGGGCGACCTGATCGGGATCGTCAACGGGATCGATACGGAGTCGTTCGATCCGATGCGCGATGCCGCCCTTGCCGTGGCCTACCGCGACTCGCTCGCCAAGAAACGGCACAACAAAACGTCCCTGCAGCGCGGACTCGGGCTGCAGGAACGTCAGGATAACGGCGGGTACGGCGGGCACGGCGGGCACGGCGGCGAAGGCGCGGCTGGCAAGGACATGCCGCTGATCGGCATCGTGAGCCGGCTCGTCGACCAGAAGGGGCTCGACCTCGTCGAGGCCGTGCTGGAGGATGTCGTCCGCGACGGCTTCCAGCTGGCCGTGCTCGGCACGGGCGAGCCTCGCTACGAGCAGCTGTTCCGCTCGTACGCCTCGCGCTTTCCGAGCCAAGTGTCGGCGTCGATCGGCTTCGACGATGGACTCGCCCGGCGCATCTACGCGGGCAGCGATCTGTTCCTCATGCCGTCGCGCTTCGAGCCGTGCGGCCTGGGGCAGCTGATCGCGCTGCGCTACCGCTCCGTGCCGGTCGTGCGCGAGACGGGCGGGCTGAAGGACACCGTTCCGCCCTACAACGAGTACACGGGCGAAGGCCTGGGCTTCACCTTCGCCCCTTACTCCGCGCACGACCTGCTGTTCACGCTCCGCCGCGCGGCGTCGTTCTACGCGCAGACGGACCATTGGGCCGCGTTGCACCGCAACATCGCCCGCACCGACTACAGTTGGGCAGCTTCGGCCAAGGCCTACGCGCGACTATACCAGGAGCTGGTTACCCCTTTAACGCCCCAACCATAACGCCCTTGACGAAGTACTTCTGCACGAACGGATAGACGAACAGCACAGGCAGCGTAGCGACCATAATCGTCGCGTACTTGATCGTCTCGCCGATCTGGAACCGGTCGGCGGCCGCAGCGTCGGTGGCCATGCTGTCCGTCGAGTTCGAGATCAGAATCTGGCGCAGCGTGAGCTGCAGCGGGTACAGGTTGTGATCCTTCAGGAAGATGGAAGCATAGAACCAGCCGTTCCATTTGTCCACCGCATAGTACAGGATCATGACGGCGATAACCGGCATCGAGAGCGGCAGGACGATGCGGAACATGATTGTGATATGATTGGCGCCGTCGATTTTGGCGGATTCCTCCAGGCTGTCGGGAACGGCCTGGAACGCCGTCCGCATGATGATCAGGTTGAACGTATTGATAGCGAACGGCAAGATCGTGGCCCACAGCGAATCGATCAGCCCCACTCCTTTTACAACGAGGTAGAACGGGATCAGCCCGCCGTTGAAGAACATGGTGAATACGATCAGGAAAATGAAGAGCTTATTCAGCATGACGTTTTTCCTGGACAACACATACGCGCCAAGCGCCGTCATGAACAGGTTGACGAGTACGCCGAAGAACAGGATGAACAAGGTGTTGCGGTATCCCGTCAGAATGGCGGGGTTTTTGAATACGGCTCTGTACGCATCTAAGCTGAAGCCCAGCGATTTGTACAGAAAGCCTTTATGTGTAATCAGTTGCCCCGCATCGCTCACCGAAGCGAAGGTCACATAGAGCAGCGGATAGAGCGTCACGACGATAAGTAGCCCCAGCAGCACGTGAATGATCGTATCGAAGACTCGTTCTCCGAAGGTCATTTGCATCTTCATAGAAATCCTTCCTCCCTTCCCCTCCGAGTTCTACCACAAGCTATTCTCATTCACCTTGCGACTGATATAATTCGCCGTGATCAGCAGAATCAAGTTGAAGACGGAATTGAATACGCCGACGGCGGTGCTGTAGCTCCAGCCGAACTCCAGCAAGCCTTTGCGATACACGAACGAGGAAATGACGTCGGCCGTGTCGTAGATGGAGGAGTTGTAGAGCAGAATGATTTTCTCGAAGCCTACGTTGAGCATATTGCCCATTCGTAAAATAAACATGATCATGATCACCGGCATGATGCCGGGCAGCGTGATGTACCAAATCTGCTTCCACCGGCTTGCGCCGTCGATGCGGGCCGCCTCATACTGCTCCAGGTCGATGGCCATGAGCGCGGCGATATAGATAATCGACTCCCAGCCGATTTTTTGCCAAATTTCAGATAATACATAGATCGGACGGAACAATTCCGGCTTCTGCAGCATAGGGAGGCCGTCATAGCCGAAGAAGGTGAAGAAATCGCTCAACACCCCGTCCGCATTCGTGAATGTCTTGATCATCCCGCAGATGACGATAAGGGAGATGAAGTAAGGCATATACGTAATCGTCTGTACCACTTTCTTGAACACGCGATTGCGCACTTCGTTAATGAGCAATGCCAGTATGATCGGTGCCGGAAACTCAAACACGAGGGTGAGTACGCTGATGATGATCGTGTTTTTCAGAATGCGCCAGAAATAATAAGAGTCGAAGAAATCCTTGAAGTTTTGCAGGCCGACCCATTCGCTGCCGGTTACCCCCTTGATCGGAGTGTATTCCTTGAAAGCGATGATAACGCCGTACATCGGAGCATAGTGAAAAATCGCATAATACGCGATGACCGGGATCATCATGAAATACAAGTATTTGTTATAAACCAGATCTCGCAGCAGACGGGCGGAATATTTCTGGCTGCGCACCTGGGGCTCTGCGCTCCTGATCGTGACGGTTTCTCTCATGTCATCCCTCCTCTACTATAAGGGGAGGACGGATGACGTCCTCCCCCCGGATGATTAGCGTTTGTTGTAACGGTCCAAAGCGGCTTTTTTGATTTCCAGCGCGCGATCGATCTTGAGCGACTTCATTTTGTCCACGTATTTGTCGAACGAATCGAGCGGCTCGGTGCCCAGGATAATCTTGAGCGTCATTTCGTCCACGAGCGTGTCGATGTCGGTCATGATCTTGGCATACTCCGTGCTCTCTTCCGGAGTCGGCGTGATCGGAGGCAGCTTCGTCTTGGCGGCGTCGGTCTTCGCCCAAATGTTGATGGCGTCGCGTTGCTGCGGCAGGGCCAAGTATTGCTCGATATAGCGTTTGTCTTGGATGAACGGACCGCCGCTGTTGCCGCGGATATGCAGCGCCATCGCTTGAGCCGGTACGAGCTTATCCGGGTTCTTCATCAGCAGGTCGGTGTACTTCGGATAGCCGTTCTCCAGCTTGTAGCTGACGCCTTCGGTACCGAAGTTGAAGAACATGCCGCCTTCCGTGCTATAGCCATAATCCAGCATCTTGGCTGCCAGCTCTACGTTTTTGGACTTCGCAGTGATGGCCACCATCCCGCCTGGCGTGAAGGGGTCGTCGCGCTGGCCGAATTTCGGCGTGTCGCCTTTCTTGAGCACCGGATATGGAGCCGGTACTAGCACGGCCTTCGGATCCTTCGCTTCAACCAGCGGCTGCCAGCGGCCGATGCCGCCGCCTGCATTGCCGACCGTCGCTCCGGTAGCGCCGGATACGAAATTGGCGTCGAGCACCTTTACGTCGGCAGTAGCCAAGTTTTTGTCGAGCAAGCCTTCGGAGTACCATTTGCGCATGTTGGCCAAGTGATCCTTGAAGCCAGGCTGCATCGGACCGAACTTGATCGTGCTGCCATCCAAGTAGAAGTCCCTTGTGACGCCGTAAGCGCCAACGAATGCGCCGGCCCCGGATTCATTGAGCGGTCTAGGCAGACCGACGAGGGAGAGCGGTGCGGTTGCGCCTTTCTTTTCCTTGAAGGCCTTCAGGACGGTGTACCATTCGTCGATAGTCGTCGGCACTTGCAGGCCGAGCTCATCCAGCCAGTCTTTCCGGATGATCGGTCCTTGGAACACCATCAGCGATTCGTCTCCGCGGATGAACGGGAACGCATAGTAGCTGCCGTTGTCCGTTTTGGACATTTTATCGATTTCTGGATGGTCTTTCAGGTATTTCTTCAGGTTAGGCGCGTATTTGTCAATGACGTCGTTCAGCCTTAAGATGTAACCGTCTTTGATCGCCTTCTCAGGACCGCCCGGGAAGCTGAGGAAGTTGTAGTCGATCATGTCGGGCAGGTCGCCGGAAGCGAGCATGACGTTGAGCGTTTCTTTGCCTTGGTTCGGCGGCGCAGTGATGTACTTGACCGGCACCCCGGTGACCTTGGTCCAGTTCTGATAAAATGGAACGTCCACCTGTGAAGATTTCACGCCTACGAGATTGCCTGTGAGCTCTTGCCAGAACGTCACTTGTGTGGTCGTCTGCATCGGGTACTTCGTTGCGGCTGCAGGCGACGCGGATGCCGCGGTGGATGGCGAAGCGGATGCTGAAGCGGATGGTGAAGTCGATGCCCCTTTGTTGTCTGAGCCGTTGCTTGAGCATGCTACCAGGAAGCTGTTTGCTACTAAGATGGCCGATACAGCAGTCCACATTTTGAATTTGGCTTTGCTCATGTGAGACCTCCTTGAAACGGTTTCCCGAGTTTTCGTGACGAGGCTCGCTGTTGCGTCCTCGTGCTTTCAGCATAATGGCAACGCTTACATTTTCTCAATCGCAATTATATCCAATTCGATCTTTAGTTTCGCCTGAACGGCATGCAAAATATACAATCGCATCTACAAAAGAGCCATACAATGAGGCTCTTTTCCGCGTAGCGGCGCGGTTTTGGCGATTTTGTAGATGGGACGGCCGGGAGGGGTAAGCGAGGGGCGACGGCAGTAATTTTGCAAGGTAGCGGTCTGGTTATCGGTGGGATTCGGAAAGCAGTCGATTATGAACCTAAGTACATAATTCGCGAAGCCGGCTTCGCCAAATGTGTACTTAGGTTCACAAATTGTGTGGAGGGGGCGGTTAAAGCGAAATTCAGTTCATAGTTAGGGAACATTACGACTGCAGAGACTCCTTGAACTTGCCCGGCGTGATGCCCTCATACTTCTTGAACGTGCGGATGAACGCATTCACATCGTTGAAGCCGACGCAGCCGGAGACGTCGCTTACGTTTTTGCCCCGCTCGGCGATCATTTGTTTGGCCTTCATAATCCGATACTTGTTGATGTAGTCGAGCAGCGCTTCCCCGGTATGGTCCTTGAACAGCTTCGAGAGATAAGTCGGCTTCATATCGAACTCGTTGCCGATCGTCGAGATGTTCAGGTTCGGGTCCTTGTAGCTGCGCTCGATGACGGCGATAATACGCTCCATCAGCTCGTTCAGCGCATTCTTGCGCGTCTCCTGCATGTTCTGCTGCCGCTTGGCGCTCGTGTAGTCGCACACCTGCCTGAGCAGATCGTTCATCTGCTGCTGCATCTCTTGAATCGTTTCGCACGTTGTGAGCCGCTCGATCCGTTTCGGGTTTTGCACGAAGAAGCTCTCCTGCAGGTTGCCGATCTCACTGATCGTCTTGATCAAGGTACTGACCAGATTCAGCATAAGGCAGCGGGCAAAAGGAACCGATACGGTCACGCCGGGACGGTAAATATTTTGCGCGATAATTTCGTTCAGCGACTGCTTCGCTTTTTCGTAATCGCCGGTTTTGACAAAATTAATAAGCTGTTGCTCCACCTGGAGCGGATAATAATAGCCGACCTCGGAGTCGTTCGTTTGCCGATGGATGTCCTCGTACGACAAAATCTCGTTTGTCCCCCGCACCAGCTTATACTCAAGCGCATCCAGGGCATCGGAGTAGGCTTTGGTAATGCCTGCGTAAGAGTGGTGAATGCCGCTGATGGCGAGTGTCAGATGCATGTGGTAATGCTCGAGCAGGAACTGCTGCGAAGCTTCCGCGATCCGCCTCAAATCCGCCCGCTGCTGCTCCTCGTCCGTCTGCACGAAGTTGATCAGGCAAGCCAGCGTCTCGCCGACTTCCGCAATATAGCCGCGGTTATTCTGGCCGGCGATCTCCTCGACCACGTTCGTGACGATGAACAGCAGCAGCTTGCGCTTCTCCTCGGGATCGAGTCCCTGGATGCGCTCGTAATAAAGGCCGGTCGGCTCGATCGACAGCAGGATGACGGCGAAACGTTCCGAGACGAAGCTCATCTTGAATGTGGCGAGCGACTCCTCGATCGGAATATGGGTATCGAGCCGGCCTTTCAGCAGCCGAGTGATGAAGTGGGAGCGCAGCAGCTGCTTCTGCTGCTCCATCTGCGACAGCGTGCTGTCGATCGACTGCTGGATGAAGCGGAATTCGTTTACGCCTTTGCCAAGGTTGAGCGGCGCCTTGCCGGACAGCGACTGGACGAGACGGCGCACCGGATTATAATTTTTCCGCAGGAAAAACGTCGTGAGCAGCCCGCCGCCGATCAAGCTGATGACGATGCTGACGAGCGTCAAGTTACGGATGTAGGTCGCTTTTTCCCAGTACAGGCTGCTAGGAATCATAGAGACGTATTTGAGCCCGGACTTGCCGGACTTCATGTACCAAACTTCGTATCTCTCGCCGCCGCGGTCGTAATAGAAAAAACCTGACGTATCAAGCAGCGACTGGTAAGGAAAATCAGCCGGCAGGTTCATCTCCGAATTCGACAACAACGGCTCGTCGCGATTATTCAGAATAAGCACATGGCCTTTATTGAACAGCTCGACGTTCTGGATCGTGCCCAGGATGCGGGATTGATCGATCATGATAACGTTGGTAGCGACGGGATCGCCGCCACCCGCCGAATAGGTGCTGACGTAAGCGACGGTCGGCGTCACCTTCCCGCTGTCGTTCAATCGAACCATCGGCACGAAGCCTTTGAAGTCCAGTTGTCCTACGACCTGTTGCCATTGCTCGATCGAGTAGTCGGGACGGCGGTGCAGCAGGTTGAAGGCAAACTCTTCCTCGCGTACCATGCTGGGCAGAACGACCGTATTCGTGCCGGGCATATACAAATAAAAAAAGTCTACTGACGTGTAGGCGCTCTTATACTGCTTCATGTCTTGGGCTACCGTATAGAGATCGTAAGCGCGGTCGTTCGGGCTATTCAAATATTTGTTGGAGTAGAGGACGTCTTGGATACGGATATTCCAGGTCAGCTCGAAATTCAACCGCTCCATCGCCTGGAAGTGGTTGTCCATCGATTCGCGCACCTGACTGAGCAACGCATTGTTCGCCTGGTGGATCTCGTTCTTGAGCGTACGGCTGGAAGCCGCGTAGACGAAAATGCTCAGCAAGATCGGAAGCAGCAAAATCGTGACATAGGATAGAAGCCAGGTCAGCCATATGCTGCGCCGGCGGTTCAGCAGTTCCTTGAACGTTTTCAAGGAAATCCCTCCTGACCAAGTTTAGGCTAGTATCCAAAAAATGCGCTTTCACTACTAATATTGTACCTTTTCTGAGGTTGCCCGTTCAAGTGGACGATTTTGTTGCGGTCTTCGACCGGCGGAATACTTTTGCTATAATGGAACCAAGATAGGTTTGTGAGCGATAAAAGGAGGTTTTTTCCGATGTTCTCGAAATCGAATCCGCCCGTTGATCCGAGCCGCGTGCCCCCTGGGCAAACCGTCACCCAAGGCTTCCCCGTGCTGCATTATGGCCAAGTGCCGTACTATCGCGATATGGGGCTGTGGGATTTCCGCATTTTCGGATTAGTGGAAGAGGAAGTGAAGATCAGCTACAAGGAGTTTATGGCGCTGCCCCGGCGGGAATTCCACAATGACATCCATTGCGTGACGACTTGGTCCAGGCTGGACAATGTATGGGAGGGCGTGGCGGTCTCGACCGTGATGGAAAAGGTGAAGCTGAAGCCCGAAGCCGGGTACGTCATGCTGCATGCCGAGCACGGGTGGACGACGAATTTGCCGTTGGACGATTTCTTGCGGGAGACGAGCTTTTTCGGCATCAAACACAATGGCGAGCTGCTCTCGCCCGAGCATGGCTACCCGATGCGGATGGTCGTGCCTCACCTGTATTTCTGGAAGAGCGCCAAGTGGCTGCGCGGCCTGGAGTTTATGGCGAAGGATAAGCCGGGTTTCTGGGAGCGGAATGGGTACCATATGTATGGAGATCCCTTCAAGGAGCAGCGTTACGATTTCGATTAATCATTGGGTCAAAGTCCAATCCACAATTCGAGAGAGAAAGGCTTGCATAAGTCGAGGTTCAAGTTGATCCCTCAAGTTATATGTGAATAGCTTTGTGGATAGACAGGAATGTATGTTCGATTTTATGTTGAAAATAAAAGCCCAAGTGGAAATGGGCTTTACTTCGATTTCAATTATGCAGAAATTCAGATTCCTTTTTTGTCTTTTATTTGTTGCAGCAGGTTGATGATCTCTCCGAAGGCTAATAAAAAAATGCCGCCGACGAAAGAGTACAGTATTGGAATGAGACCTAACATGAGCCTCGAAGTTTCGGTCACAGGCAACTCGTCTTGGGACCATAGATAGATGCCTAAGATTAAACCTAACACAAATGATGCAACTCCCATTCCTTTTAACCAAGTACTGTATGCATTAGCTCGGTTCAGGGGATCATCCCTCATTTCTTCAATTAGTTCATATATATTTTTGATTCGGCGTAAGCGTATTTTTTTAAGAAAATTAATCAAAAAAACCGAAATAAATACACCTGCACTCATTAAAAAGTATGGATAAATGTCAATTACTTTAAATGCAAAATCGACAACCTCGTCAAGATAGATATCCATGTTCGAGAGTATTTCCGAAGCGTATCGACTCATAATAAAACCGATTATTAGCAGAAGTGATCCAATTAACCCGAAAAAGGAACCTGCTCTATTGCTCATGGTTTCTTTCGCTCCTCGGTTGTTTCCTAGACAACGAAAGTATGGAGACGAAAAAATTGAACAATCCGACGCCCATCAAAATCCCTAAGTATTCAACAAACTTCATTTTGTAAACCCACTCAATTTGAAGCGCAACACCTAACCAAGCGAATGTAAATAACAGAGTTGTCAATAATGCGATTTGTGTAGAAATTCTCAAATACATACAATTCACCATTTTCAATTCCCCATCGGCTGAGGGATTTGCTATTGGTTGTACCTAAGCCATCAGCAATCATATCATAATGTACAAGAAACTTATACAATGAGATGGTGTGGAAATGAATCCATCAATTCGCCACAACGGTCCGGGTCGA
This sequence comes from Paenibacillus koleovorans NBRC 103111, assembly GCF_004000845.1. Lineage (GTDB taxonomy): Bacteria > Bacillota > Bacilli > Paenibacillales > NBRC-103111 > Paenibacillus_AA > Paenibacillus_AA koleovorans. Next base: position 18,333 of record NZ_BIMA01000052.1, on the reverse strand, counting down.
CCCCGAGCCCTTGGACAGACCGTTCGCCTCGTTTACTTTCGCATTGTAAGCTTCGATCTGGCTCGAGTACTCCTTGTACTTCAAATTGTACGTGCTCGACTGGGCGTTGTACTGGTCCGCGAGCTTGTTGTAGGCGTCGACGTCGTTCTTGTACTTCGTATTCGCGGCGGCACCGGGGACCGGCTTGCTCTCGAACGCGGTAATCTCCTTCTTGAGGGCGTCGATTTCGGTCTTCAAGCCGCTCATCGCCTTGTTCTGGGTGAACAGCTCGCTCTCCAGCCGATCCAGCACAAGCTTCTCTGCATTGAGCGAGGCGATCAGCTGGCCCAGCTTCTCCTGCTCGGCGCGATGTTTCTCCGCGAGGGCGAGGAAGAAGTGGACGCACCCATAAATCAATCCGATGGAAGCGATTACAATTGCAATCTTGATTAACTTCGATCCGATGCCGGAACGCAGGGCGGCTTGGGCTTGGTTGTCGATGTCCACGGATGCTTACCTCTTCTAAGATCCCCATCGGATGAGGGAGTTGCTCGGATGCTTGTCACCCCTAATTATCCATATTTAAGCCCTGCTGTCTAGCGCAAAAAAGCCGCTTCCCCTAAGGGAAAACGGCTTAACGGCGCAGGCTGGCTCATTCCACGGCGGAGCTGGTCTCCGTCCGGAGGGCCGGCGCATTCCCGATCGCGAATCGCGGCAGCCGCATGAGGATCGCCATCCCCAGCAAACTGGCTCCGGTCAAGAAAAACACGATCGGAATCGGCACTTGTGTGGCGATCAACCCGCCGAACAGCGGACCGGCCATCAGCCCCATCATGTTGGCTGACGAATTCAAGCTGAACGCGCGGCTGCGGAACGACGGGTCGGTGCGCTCGGCGATGATGGCGTTCAGCGCCGGATAGACGGCGGCGAAGAACAGCCCGTAGCCGAACCGCAGCGCCCCGAAGCCGAACAGGTTCGGGATGAACAGCTGCAGCAGGTTGCCGACCCCGCCGCCGAGTAGGCCGATGAACAGCACGCGCTCGTAGCCGGCTTTCATGCCGTACTTGCCCCACCAAGGGGCGGCGATCAGGGTAGCGATGCCGACCGCGGAGAAAATAATGCCGGCGTAGAGCGATGCCGACGAATCGTCGGTGCCGAGCTGCTGGACATAGATCGTGAGCAGAGGCTCCAGCAGCATGACGGAGCTGGTTACCACGAACACCATGAAGAGCGCTACCATCAAGCTGCGGTTCTGGCTGGCTTGCTTGAGATCCGAGAGCACGGACGAGCGCTTCGCCTTGGTCCGGTTGAAGGACGGCTCCTTCACCCAGAAGATGGCGATCAGGAACGCGACGAACACCATGATGCCGGCGAAGGCGAACGTGTCGCGAGGTCCGACGAGATGGCTGACGACGCCGCCCAAGAGCGGTCCGATAATGCCCGCCGCCGCGCTGGAGGTAGAGATGATGCCGAGCGCGTAGCCGACTTGTTTCTCCGGCGTGTTGGTGGCGATGATCGCGATGGCGGACGGAATGTACCCGGCGAGCAGCCCCTCCAGCATCCGAGCGGCGAGCATCTCATAAGGGCCGTCTACTAAATAATAGAGGAAGTAGCACATCGACAGGCAGAAGCCTGCGCGGAGCATCATCGGTTTACGGCCGTATTTGTCGGCGAGCGAGCCCCAGAACGGAGCGATCAAGGCACCCGCCAGAAATGTGGCGGCGAAGATGATGCCGGTCCAAGCTTCCAGATGGCTTGTAACGCCGAGATCTTTCTCCAGATAGATGGACATGAACGGGACTGAGATCGAATAGGCCATGCTGACCAGAAACGAGCCGATCCATAAGACGAATAAATTGCGTTTCCACGAGAATGCCACCGGATGCACTTCCTTGCTTGCGTTTGACTGGAACGGGGAGCCGTTCTTGCAGGTTCTGTTCCATCATACCACTATCATACCGGATGCTCGACCCCTCTTATTTTCAATAAGGTTAATATGATGAAGGTCTTGTGAAGGAGACGGAGCGGCGGTAAGATGAGGCTGTGCACCCACAAAGAGAGCGGAGGCGTAAGTATGCAAGCGCAGCTCAACAAACCGCAATACCGAATTCCATTATTTTGTACCGTTACGATGCTGTTCTGGTTCTCGATGTACACATGCGTGCCGATCTTGACGGCATATGTCATGGATCTGGGCGCATCTACGAAAATGGCGGGTTTGATCGTCGGCATGTACGGGCTCAGCCAAATGCTGCTGCGCATCCCGGTTGGGATCGTTTCGGATCGGTTCCACAAGCGCAAGCTGTTCATCATTCTCGGACTGGTATTCTCGGCGATTGCCGGCGCGGGCATCCTGATGACGCAGGATTTGACCTGGATTCTGTTCCTTCGGATTATCGCAGGAGCGGCGGCGGCCACTTGGGTCGATTTCACGATCTTGTTCGCCAGCTACTATCCGAGCGGGGAAACGACGCAGGCGATGGGGACGATCTCATTCTACAATGCCATCGGCCAGATGCTCGGCATTCTGAGCGGCGGTTGGGTTGCGGATCAATATGGCTGGGAGTCGGCTTTCCTGATCGGTTCATTCGTCGGGATTATCGGGATGGTCGGATCGCTGTTCCTGGTGGAAAAGTTCGATAAAGACCAGCCGCGCATTACGATGAAAGGGGTGAGGGAAGTAGCCAGCGACCGGCTGCTGCTGACCGTCTCGTCCCTCTCCATCCTGTTCCAGCTGTTGACGTTCGCAACCGTATTCGGGTTCACCCCCGTCTACGCGCAATCGCTAGGGGCGACCAAACTGGATATGGGGCTGCTGACGTTCTTCTCCACGGTGCCGACGGCTTTCGCTTCGTGGTTCGGCGGCAGAGTGCTCGCACGCAAGCTGGGCGAGCGGAACATCATCATCCTCGGCTTCGTGCTGAGCGGGCTTTTCACGATTGCCATCCCGTTCACGGGCACGCTCTGGCTGCTCATCCTGACCCAGGCGATCTCCGGCTTCGGCCGCGGCTTCACCTCGCCCGTCCTGATGTCGCTCAGCATCAAGCATATGGAGTCCGGCAAACGAGCGACCGCCATGGGCTTCTACCAGGCGATCTACGGCCTTGGCATGTTCGCGGGACCGCTTGTGATGGGCTTCGCCGGGGACTTGCTGACGCTAAGCCAAGGCTTCGTCATCGTCGGCGTGCTCGGCTGTGCAACGGCGCTGCTCGCGGTGTTCATGCTGCGCGGGCTGCTTGCGCCGGCGAGCGGGGCGGCGAATGCGAACAAGCCTGCTCCACGTGCGACGGGAACAGGCTCATCATCGATGTAAAGGCGAACGAGCCGTTAAACAGGCAGTTGACTCAACTACAGCTGCTCGGCCAATCCGGATTTGGCTCCGGGATCAAAGCTTCCACCGAGGCTCGCCACTGGGCGAGCCTTCGCTGCATGCGGGCGGCCACTTCCGGCATCGCAGCCGCGAGATTGTGCCGCTCCTCCAGATCCTCGGCCAAGTTGTACAGCTCTAACCGCCCGTCCTCGAAAAACTCAATCAGCTTGTAGCCGCCCATCCGGACGGAGGAGCCGGGCGTCCCGCCTTGATTGCCGTAGTGAGGATAATGCCAAAAAATCGCGTCACGCTGCAAAGCGGCGTCAGGCTGGCGCAATAGAGAGAGCAGGCTTACGCCGTCGAGCCTGGTCCCGGAATCGGCGGGATCGATCCCGGCCGCCTCGAGAAAAGTAGGGTACCAATCCGGAGTCGTAATCGGCACGGAACACTCCACGCCAGCCGGTACGACGTCGGGCCAGCGCACCAGTAGCGGTTCCCGCGTCCCGCCCTCGTACATCCACCCTTTCCCTTCGTGAAGCGGCGCATTCGAGGTTGGGGATCCTTCAGAGGTCGACAAGCCGCCGTTGTCCGACGTGAATACGACTAGCGTGTTGTCGGATGCGCCGGACCGCTCGAGTGCGTCCAGCAGCCGGCCGACGTTCCAGTCGAGATTATAGACCATTGCGGCATAAGCCGGGTCCGATTGCACCCGACGGCGGGTAACCCGCAGATGCCGCTTGTGCTCTGTCGGGAATAGCTCGCCTTCCTCGAATGGATTGATTTGGTCCAGCCCCAGTACGGTCGCTTTCTGTTGGAACCGTTCCACATCGTCCGGCTTCGCCTGGATCGGCGTATGCACGGCATAGTGCCACAAGTTCAGGAAAAACGGCCGATCGGCGTCTCGTTCCTGCAGAAGCCGAATCGCCTCATCCGTCAGGCGGTCCGTCAAATATTCCCCCTCCGGTCCATCCTCCAGCGTCGTGAGTCCGTAGGGGCTGAAATAGCCCTTCATCGGCAAGCCCCAGCCGCAGCCTCCGATGTTGAGGTCGAAGCCGTGCCGATCCGGGTAGTAGGCTTCCTCGCCCAAATGCCATTTCCCGACATGCCACGTCTGATAGCCTTCCTCGCGCAAGGAGGTGGCGATCGTTCGTTTCTCAAGCGGCAATTGCTTCAAGTACGGCACGTCGATCAATTTGCCTTTGCTGGGGTGAGCACGGTTGGTCCCGATAAAGTTGGTGATGCCGACGACGGCAGGATACTGGCCGGTCATGAGGCTGGCCCGTGTCGGGGAGCAGACGGGGCAGGCGGCATAGGCGTCGGTGAAGCGCATCCCTTCCGCCGCGAGCCGGTCCAGGTTCGGCGTTTCGTAGAAGGAGCTGCCATAGCAGCCCAAGTCTTTCCAACCCATGTCGTCGATCAGAATGCATATGATATTCGGTCTTGTCATCCATCCACCCTGCCTTTTATCCAAATGGATTGTTCTTCTCTTACTCTAGCACGGGACTATCGGGGGGAAAAGAGATCTTGCATGACTCCCGTCTGAGAAAATTCATAAGCGGAACGTTATTTTTCTGGCCTTGTCCGCCCTCCATTTTGGCTCATCGGCTGCAAAGGGCTTGTGATATAATAATGGAGCAAGAAAAAGGAAAGACCCACAAACAAATGGAAAAGGGGGGAGCTCATAAACTTTCCCGGACGGGGAATTCGGTCCGAAGCATCCAGTCAGGCCTGCAATCATCCATATGATCGGAGGTTTTTTTTGTGCTGCTGTTAAAACCGGTAAAAAACATGTATAAAAAAATCGCGATGACCGCCCTTCTCGCCGCAGCCGTCATCGTGCCCCTGGCCGTGTCGCCGCAAGAGGCGTCGGCAGGTGATGCCGCCAAAGTGACCATCGCGAACAACGGCTTCGAGACAGGTTCTCCTCCTTCGAACTGGAGCGTCTTCGGGGGGACGTGGGGAACGCAGCAATCGATCTCGACGACCCGCAGCATCGACGGCACGAAGAGCCTCAAGATCAACGACGCCTCCAATAACGGCGCCTACGGAATGGTCAGCGACAGAGTAAGCGCCCACTCGTTCTCCACATACGAGGCGTATGCTTCCGTCTATGCGGAATCGGGAACCGGCCAGCTCTACCTTGAGTTCTGGGACAGCTCGAATACGCGTATCGGCGTTCAGTTCGCCACTACTAAGACGACTGGAGATTGGGAATACGTGAAGGTGAGTGGAGTCGCGCCGGCAGGTACGTCGACGGTCAGCATCATGATGTATACGTCCAAGACGAACGTAGGCGTCGTCTATTTCGACGCCGTCTCGATGCGCCGCATCGACGAAGTCGGGCAAATCGCCAACGCCGGCATCGAGAATGCGGACGGCGCGAATATGCCGCTCGACTGGACGACTTATTCAGCGGGCACTTATTCAGCGAGCACGGACTACGCCCACAGCGGCGCGAAGAGCTTGAAAATCGTCGACAGCAGCACGTCCGCCGCCTACGGGATGAAGACGATCAAGCTGCCCGCTTCCGCCGGCAAGACTTATGAAGCGACCGCTTGGGTGCGGAATACGTCCGGTGCGGGGCAACTGTACCTGGAGTTTTTCCAGAGCACCGTCGGCCACGCTTCTGATACTAGAGTAGGCGTTCAGTTTATCGGCAGCACCACAACCGGCACTTGGGAGAAGCTTACCGTTTCCGGCACGGCTCCGGCGGGCACCGACTATCTCATGGTCATGGCGTACACGCCGGCCGCGAGCACGGCAACGTCGTATTTCGACGATTTCTCGGTCCGTCAGAAATATGCGGCGCCATCGCCCGCCTTCACACCGGTCGTGACCGGCCACCCGCGGCTGTATTTTACGGCGGCTGACGTGCCGGGGCTGAGAGCGAAGGCGCTGGACACCGCTCCGAATAAATACGGGGAATCCTATGCCTCGATCTGGAGCAAGGTGGAGGATCAAGCGGACATCTATATGGCCGAGTCGTCCTATACGGTGAGCTATGCCGGCGGCGTATCCGTCACCTATCCGCTGCCTCCGGTGCAGCCGAAGCCGCATCAGAATCCGCCGGGCTACACGTCGGGCCACTATCCGTTCTGGACGGCCGTCGGCTCCCAGCTTCAGGGACGGATGGAGACGCTGGCGCTCGCTTATGTGGTTACACAGGACAACGCTTACGGAGAGAAAGCACGCGATTATGCTTTGGCATTGGCCGACTGGGATGTTTGGAGCGATCCGGCATACCCATGTCTCGGCGGCGGCAGCGGCTTCTCCTGTCTCGACTCGAACTATATCGTGCGGGGCGTAGCGGCGGTTTATGATATGGTGTATGACCTCCTCACCCCGACCGAGCGCGAGAAGCTGCTCACGGCGATGTATGAGAAGGGCATTCGGTTGATGAAAAAAGATCTGGAGACCTACGTCGATCAAAATATTTACTATGCGGTGTCCGGCGCTACCGCCACGGCTGCCGTCGTCGGGCTCGGCGAGCGTGATTCCTATGACAGCTATTTGGGCCAGGCGTACAATATTCATCTCACTTACCTCAATACGCTCAACGGCTCGGGCAAGAGCGAAGGCTTCCTTTATACGGGCGTAGGCTTGAACTCGATTTTCGCGGCCGATGATTTCGTTCGACGGGTGACCGGTGTAGACGACGCGTTCGAACATCCGTTCATCGGGGGTCGATTGGCAAAATGGCTCGTTCATTTCAATGGACCGCAAGGAACCGGCAACGCGAACTTCAGCGATTCCGACACGGCGGGCAACATTGCGCTCCCGGCGCTCATTCTCGCCAACGCTGGGGACGGGATTGCCGGCTACTATGTCAAGGAGCAGCTGTCCGACTCCGCGAACTGGGGCCGCTTCGTATACCTGAACGACTCCGGCGCCTTGACGACGCCGACTGCAGCGGGCATGCCGCTCTCTGTGAGCTACACGGATATCGGCTACCAATCGTTCCGCACGGGCTGGACCGACAACGATACGATGCTCGCCTTCTACTCCGACGACTCGAACTATGGCCACAACCAGCAGGACGACAATAGCTTCATCCTGAATGCCGGCGGCGAATGGCTGCTGACCGATCCAGGGTACTTCAACAACGCCAGCGCGGCGACTACCGCGATGACGACCGGCTCGATCGGGCACAACACGATGCTCGTGAACGGCACCGGCCAATCGAACAAGTCTGGCGGAGGTACGATAGGCTTCTTCACCTCGCCGGTATTTGATCTCGGGATCGGCGACGCCACCGCCTCCTACACGACAACGCCGAACGTGAGCCAATGGAAACGGCGGATCATCTCCGTCAAGCCGGACTACAACCTGATCGTCGACAACGTGGCGCTTGCTTCGGCGGGCACGCCGGAGATGCTGTTCCACACCGACAAGGGCGGCGTGTTCACATCAGGCGGCACTCCGCTGACCGTAGGCTCGGCACTGCCTTCCTCGTTCGTCATCGAGAAAGCGAGAGCGTCGGCAGCCGTTCAGTTGCTGCGTCCGAGCAGCGCTACCCGCACGTACACGCAGTATAGCGGCGCGGAAATGTACGGGACATGGGGCAGCATCAAACCTTCATCGACCGTTACGTCGGAATCGTTCGTGACGCTGATCCGTCCGAAGGTCGACCGCACCGGCATCATCGAAGCCGAGACGCTGCTGCCGGCAGCAGCCACTTCGGGCGATCCGGTCATCCCGGGCATGACCAAGTTCTATCGCGGCGTCACTTATGCGGCGACAGCTGTGAACGACTATATCACATACAACATCAACGTTCCTTCGAATGGCAACTATGACTTGCGCCTCGGCTTTATTAAGGTAGCGGGCGGCGGCACGATCAAGGTCGAGCTGGACGGCGTGCAGCTGCAGACCGGCATCGATCTGTACGACAGCTATGTCGACACCGATGAGCGCAGCTACTTGAACCGCGGCCTGACGGCCGGCACGCATACGCTCAAGCTGACCGCGACCGGCAAAAACGGCTCCAGCACCGGGTACAGCATCCCGCTCGACTATGTGCGGCTTACGGCTGCCGGAACGACGATCGCCAAGGCAGCGCCTTACACGGTCAGCACGGCGACGAACGGTTTGGCTACCGGTCTCGTCATCACGCTGACCGGCGCTTCGGACCAAGTGTTCGTCAACCCGACGAACGCTGCGGTCACAACGGCGAGCAACCTGACGATCGGCTGCTCGGCTACGCAATGTATGGCCCGCAAGCTGACGGGCGGCGGGTACGAGCGCTATGCGGCCGTCAACTCGTCGATCAGCGGCAATACGCTCACCGACGGCACGCAAGTGCTGGCGAGTATGACCGCCGGAGGCGGCATCGCGATCGGCAAGACTTCGGCTACCGCCTGGACCGGTACGATCACGCTCACTACCGCGGGTTCGCCGCAAGTATACGCGCCTTCGGTCAGTGCAGTTAAGCTCGACGGCGTTACATTGAGCGGCGGCCAGTATTCATACAACAGCACGACGAAGCTGCTGACGATCAACAGCGTCAGTGCGGCCACGCACTCGGTTGAAATCACGCTGTAATTCGGGCAATTTAAGGAAGGCTCTCTTCGGAGGGCCTTCTTCTGCGTGGTTGACAAAGGGCGGGGAAAAAATTATCATAGTACTATATTGTTATCGTGATAATGATTCTCATTATCGCGATAATTCATGGATGCGGACATTAGCCGATTGCAGCTATACTAAGAGCAACATTAGCGAGAAGAGGTGGATTTCAGTGCTGATTGATCCTCCATCGTCCCAGCAAGCTTGCGCGGCGGTTTCTTCGTCCCTCCGGGAAGATCTCGGCGGGACGGCTTCATCGCATGAGCGCTATGTGCTGGTCGAGGTGCCGCTTCCCTGGGAGCATGACGCTGCAGCTTCGAAGCATTTTCCGGCGGGATTGGCTGCCTGGTTGAAGGCTCAGGTACCGTCGGACGTGAAATATCGGCTGCTGGCCTTTGCATCCGATTTCGACCCGCCGTCGGCAGGACGGACCCGGCTTATATTTTATAAGAAGCCCGCTGCCCCCTTCTCCAGCTACGAGCGACTCGCATACTCGGTGCCAACGGAGCAGGCAGGTCTGGTAATCGCCGCTTATCTGGGGCCAGACTCTCTGGACGCCTTCGATGCATTTCGCATGGATCGTGAGGGGGCGGGCTTGACGGAATGGTTCGTCTGCACGCACGGCAGCCACGACGCCTGCTGCGGCAAGCTTGGCTACCAAGCGTTCCGCGATATGTATGTTCAACATGCCACGGGTTCGGAAGGCACGCTCCGCGTATGGCGCGTCAGCCATATCGGCGGTCACCGGATGGCTGCGACGGCGATCGAGTTCCCGGCCGGCCGATACTGGGGGCGTTTGACCCCGGAGGCGGTCCGCTCGATCGTGAAGCGGGAAGGCGACGCGTCGGCAGTTGCGCCTCATCTGCGAGGCTGGGGCGGCCTGGGGCCGCAGGAGCAGCTTGTCGACCGGGAGCTGCTGGCGGCACACGGCTGGGGCTGGCTGGAACGGCCGAGGTCGGGGACGACTCGGGTGGAAGCGGACGGGTCGTTCCGAGTCCGTCTCGAAGTGGAGGCTGCGGCGGGGAAGAGCCCGGTTGCGGAAGTTTATGAGGCTACAGTCCGGCAGTCGCACGAGGTTCACATTTACGGCTGTGAAATTGCAATCCCGAAAGCTTACCCGCAATATGAAGTATCCTCTTTGCAGAAACTATAGATGAACCCCATGGGAAGGAAGAAACCGAATGAACGACCGTTTGTACACCCGAGAGCTTGATATTGCCTATGAGCAGCGCGTAATCGTGCAGAACTTGACGCTCGCGATTCCTAGCGGCAAAATTACGGCGCTCGTCGGCGCCAACGGCTCCGGCAAATCCACTATCCTGAAGACAATGGCCCGCATCATGAAGCCCAAGAAGGGCGGCGTCTACCTGGACGGCAAGTCGATCCACCAGCAGACGACCAAGGATGTAGCCAAGCAACTGGCAATCCTGCCGCAAAATCCGATCGCGCCGGAGGGGCTGACTGTCAGTGAACTCGTGTCTTACGGTCGATTTCCGCACCAACGGGGTTTTGGCTCGCTTACGAAGGAAGACAAAGATACGGTTGGTTGGGCGATCGGGGTGACCGGCCTGGACGAGTTCGCCGACCGTCCCGTGGACCAGCTATCCGGCGGACAGCGGCAACGGGCCTGGATCGCCATGGCGCTGGCCCAGCAAACCGACATCTTGTTCCTCGACGAGCCGACCACGTTCCTCGATATGGCCCACCAGCTCGAAGTGCTGAAGCTGCTGCAGAAGCTGAACGAGGATGAGGGTCGGACGATCGTCATGGTCGTGCACGACTTGAACCATGCGACACGGTATGCGGACCATGTCGTGGCGATCGTGCAAGGTGAAGTGGTGGCGGAAGGAACCCCGGAGGAAGTAGTGACGAAGGATGTGCTGCGGACCGTATTCGGCATCGAGGCGGATATTTTGCGCGATCCGCGGTCCGGTGTGCCGCTCTGCCTGCCGTTCGAGCTGAGCCGGGGGCAGCTGGGCGAGAAGCCGCAGGCAGCAGCGGTGGAAGAGCGCGCGCCGATGGCAGCGGGTGTTTAGGTTGGAGCGTATCCGTCCTGGGAGCAGGGCGGTTTTTTTGATCTGAGAAGTTGCCTCATCATCAGCATCAATGGTGCCGCCTCGCAGCATCGTTGTCTGTAGTCCGATTTTCCTGACTGCGTGGCAGGAGCGAAGGAGAAAACATGCTCTAGTCCGATTTTTCCCGCTTGCGAAGCCGTTTTCGCACACCCCCTCTGGAAAACGCCTCTCCAATTCGGCCAATTCGGACTACGGGGCTTCTTCGGGCGGCGAGGCGATCCCTAGTCCGAATTTTCCGGACTAGGGAGTAGTGGAAGGCGAGAAAGGGAGACTCCGCTCGCGAAAAGCACGGCGAATAGGCTCAGACGTATACCAATCAAGGTCCTCTGTGTCCGCAGTATGCCATACATAACCCGTCCTCGATGGGAAATACTTACGCGGTTGAATTCCCAACTTCCCGAGGAGGATGCTACACAATGAGCAGCGTTAATTTGGCAATCGTGTATTACAGCTCGACCGGCACGAACTATAAAATGGCGCAGACCGCTGCGGAAGGGGCCAAGGAAGCGGGAGCCGAAGTACGGCTGGCACGTGTGCAGGAGCTGGCGCCGGAAGCGGCGATTGCGGCCAACCCGGCATGGAAAGCGCATGTGGAGGCGACGAAGGACGTTCCGATCGTGAAGCTCGACGACCTCGACTGGGCGGATGCGATTTTGTTCAGCGTTCCGACTCGCTTCGGCAACATGGCTTCGCAGATGAAGCAGTTTCTGGACACGACCGGCGGTCTCTGGTTCCAAGGCAAGCTGGCGAACAAAGTCGTTTCGGCGATGACGTCCGCAAGCAATGCTCATGGCGGTCAGGAAGCGACAATCTTGTCCCTATACACGACGATGTACCACTGGGGCGCGATCGTGGTAGCTCCGGGGTATACGGACCCGATTTTGTTCCAGAGCGGGGGCAACCCTTACGGTGCAAGCGTCCTGGCCAAAGATAGCGGAGAAATCGATGAGCCGGTGCTCGGCGCGATTCGCTATCAAGCGAAACGGATGATTTCGATCGCGAGCAAGCTCAAGGGCTGATCAAGCATGGGATCTGCCACGAATATAGCGCATTGCGAGGAGCCTGACGGGCTCCTTTTTGGCGTTCGATGGTCGAAGCTATTGAAAGCCGGGCTCGTCCCCTTCTATAATGAAGTATCAGAAATCGGAAGAGAGGATGCGACGTATGGCGAAGCTTACCGGTTCGGCCAAACCACTGATCGGGATCACCCCCTCCAGCTTGGACAAACAATCGGTCCTGCAGCAAGACTACGCGGAGTGGGTCTCGCGCTCGGGCGGGGTGCCCCTGATGCTGCCATATTCGGGCGGCACTACGGAGGACGCGGCTCAGCTCGCTGCCGTGCTCGACGGGCTGCTGCTGTCGGGAGGGGCCGATATTGATCCGATTCACTTCGGCGAGGAGCCGATTCAGGGGCTCGGCAACATTACGCCGGAGCGGGATGCGGCCGAGCTGGCGCTGATCCGCGAGTTCGTCAGGCTCGACAAGCCCGTGTTCGGCATTTGCCGTGGCATTCAAGTGCTGAACGCCGCGCTGGGCGGAACGCTGTACCAGGACATTCACTCGCAATGCTCGCCCTCGCCGCTCAAGCACAGCCAGAAAGCCGTCGCGAGCTATCCGACGCATCACATCGCGATTGAAGCCGGCAGCCGGTTGGCCACCCTCGCAGGCGGGCTAGGGGAGCGGGTGAACAGCTTTCATCACCAGGCGGTGAAGGAGGCGGCGCCGGGGTTGCTCATCACGGCCCGGACGGCAGACGGGATCGTAGAGGCGGTGGAGTCGCCGACGCATCGATTCGTCCTCGGGGTGCAGTGGCACCCGGAGAAGATGGAGGCGGGCGATCGGCTGAGCGCCGCGCTGTTCGGCGCTTTCGTGGACGCCTGTGCGTGGAGCGGAGAGCAAGCCGTGCAATAAGGTGATGCGAGAGGCTGTCGATTAACGGAGGACTGTACAGAAGTAGAATAAAACGGTGTGTCCCCAATGAATCGACAGCCACTGCGAGATCGTTATTTTGGCGCAGAGAGCCTGTTTCGGCGAAATAAGGTGTTTTTCATAACGCTGCTATGGCTGTATTCTGAAATTCAAGCAATCGAAGTAGGAGCATCGAACGGGCTCCCGTAGCCGCTGATGCCGCGCAATATCGTCTGCGCCTCCTCGTCCGTCATCGAGCCGAAACGTTCGGCGGCGTCGACGATCCGCGGGAACAGCCCCACGTCCCCTGCGGTAGCGAACCCGGCAATGCCCGGGAACGACAGCACGAAGTGGACGCAAGCGTCGATTACCTGCTGCTGCTCGAACGGCTCGTACCATGTGGCGTGCGTCCGGGTTTGGCCGGGCGCCCAGGGGCCCTTCGCGATCGCCTTGATCGCTCGGACTGCGGCGCCTTGCCGTTCGGCTTCCTCGAGCAGCTGGTCGATTCCCTCGCGATAGTCCGGCAGCGAGTACATGTAGTAGTTCAGCGGCAGCAGCACTGTGTCGAACGGGAAGCGGCGCAGCGCCTCGAGGTGGACCGCCGGAGCCGCGTGGCCGTGTCCGGTAATGCCGATGCCGCCGACGAGCCCCTCCTCCTTGGCTTCCACCAGCGCCTCCAGAGCGCCGTCCGGGGCGGTACAAGCGTCCAAGTTCGCCATGTCGCCGACCGCATGCAGCTGGATCAGATCGATGAACCCGGTCTGCAGCCGCTCAAGCGACTGGTGAAGCTCTCTTGTCGCCGCCTCCCTTCCCCGCTCGCCTGTCTTCGTCGCCAGGAAGATCTCCTCGCGAATGCGAGGCATCCAAGGCCCCATCCGCAGCTCCGCCTCTCCGTAGCTCGCCGCCGTGTCGAAGTGATTCACCCCATGCGCCAAAGCATGCGCAATCGATGCGTCCGCTGCCTCCTGCGTCACATGGCCCAAACTGGCCGCCCCGAACATCACCACGCTGCTGTTATGCCTTAGTCTCCCTACCGTACGCTTCAGCATCTGCCATAGCCTCCTGATCTGATCATGTGGGATTTTGTCTTGTCCCCTCCATTATACCCGATAACAAGAGCCGACGAACCGTTTGCTGGAAATGAAAAACATTGTAACTCCTTTGTAACCAAATGTCCCAGGGCGCTTGCTACAATTGAACCGTGGATGAGATATTTTCCAAGAAATGATAAAGAGAGAAGGATTAGAGGAGGAGATACGAAATGAAAAAATCGTTCAAGCTGTTGACACTGGGTGTTGCGGGTATGGTACTGCTGTCAGGCGCGCAATGGGCTTTTGCGGATGTGGCGGCGGGGAATGGTGCGGTGACGGCGGTTCCGATCAGCGCGGTAATGCCGATTTCGGCCAAGCTCAGCAGCATCCAAGTGACGGCGAAGGAATTGAAATCGGAGACGCCGGAGCTGAAAATCAATATGGAAATCCCGGTCGTATCCGGCATGAAGGACGAGCGTTACCAGGCGCAGCTGAACGACACGATCGAGCGGCTCGCCATGGAGGACCTGGATAACGCGAAGAAAGAGGCGAAGGAAGCGGCGGAGCATGCGGTTGCCGGCAATTTCCCGCTGCGGCAGTATGAGCTGATCGTCAAAGGCGATGTAAAATCGATCGGCGGGGTCGACAACGCAGACAGGCTGTCCTTTACGGTGACAACTTACTTGGCTACACCTGGAACAGGGATGCCGCGAGTGGATACATATAACGTGCTGGATGCGGCGGAAGCGAAACCCGTGCAGTTGAGCGAGCTGTTCGGCGCCGACTACAAGGCGATTCTCGATAAAGAAGTGAATGCGCAAATTGCTGCCAATCCGGATCCTTATTTTAAAGGCGATATGGGCTTCAAGGGCATCGCCGAGACGCAAAGCTTTTATGTGCAAGGTGATGAGGCGGTGCTGGTGTTCCCGAAATATTCGATCGCGCCAGGGTCGACCGGTACGCCGGAGTTCCGTGTAGCGCTTCCCGCAACAAACGCTGCTGCAGCTGCCGTGAAGTTCGGGTCTAAAGAGATCAAGTCCGAGACGCCGGAGCTGAAGCTGAATGTGACGATTCCGGTGCTGTCGGGCATGAAGGATGCGAAGAAGCAAGCCGAGCTGAATGCGGCGATTGAGAGTCTGGCTTCGGAGGATATAGAGAAGTCGAAGGCGGAAGCGAAAACGACGGCGGAGCATGCGGTGGCTAACAACTTCCCGGTGCGTCAATACGAGCTGTTCGTCAAAGCGGATGTGAAGGCTGACGGCGGAGCGGCCGACAAAGATCGGATCTCTTTTACCGTCACGACTTACCTGCAGACGCCGGGGACCGGCATGCCGCGCGTGGACACATATAACTACACGAACACGGCTGAAGCGAAAAAAATCGAGCTGAGCGACTTGTTCGGGGCCGACTATAAAGCGATTCTCGATAAGGAAGTGAGTGCGCAAATCGCGGCGAATCCGGATAAATATTTTAAAGGCGACATGGGCTACAAAGGCATCTCCGATACGCAAAGCTTCTATGTGCAAGGCGGCGAGGCGGTGCTTGTGTTCCCGAAATATTCCATCGCCCCCGGGGTGTCCGGCACACCGGAGTTCCGAGTCGCGCTGCCGACTGGCTCGGAGGTGGCGAAGCTGGAAATCGTGCTTGCCGCGGATCAGCTGCAGAAGTCGTCCGACGGCGTAGCCTTGGTGCCGCTGCGGCTGGCTGGCGAGCAGTTGGGCTTTACGGTTACTTGGGTCGAGGCGACGCGCTCGGCGGAGCTTAGCAAGGGCGCGCAATGGACGGCCGTGTACGAAGGCAAGGACAGCTACTCCCGCAATAAAATGGCGCCGGTGCAGCTTGGGACGGCTCCAGTGATTATCGGCGAGAAGCTGTATGTGCCTCAGTCTTTTTTCAGCGATATTTTGCTGTTGACGGTGACGGTAAACTAAATAAAGCCGCATGAAACGGCAACGACAGCATCCCTCGGTTTGACGACAAGCGCGGGGATGCTGTTTGTGCTGCGATGCTGCAAGCTGTAAGCTGCTGCTACAGCTTGCGGCTGGCCGGACGAAGCGCCCAAGAAGCCATCACGAGAATGAGGAATACGATCGGCTGGATGATGGTGAACAAGTCGGCTCCCGAGTAGGCGTGCGAGATCGCGGCCCCTGACAGCTCGAAGAAGAAGCCGGCGTAGACCCATTCTTTTAGCCGAGGCAGACGGGGAAGGACGGATACGATGGCGCCGGTCAGCTTCCAAAACCCGAGAATCGTCAGCATATACTCCGGGTAGTTCAGCGTCTCCAAGACTGAAATTTGCTGCTCCCCGTGGAGGAGGAAAAACGTTCCGCCAATGACAAAGCTGAATGGACCTAAGATCGTCGTTGCCCAGTAAGCGATCGTTTTTGCTTTTTGTTTGTTCATACATGTATCTCCTTACGTCCACTATTTATGAGTGGAATATACCTCGGACGGAATATTCTTGTCAAGGAATATTTATTCGTCGGGAGCCTTGACACGAATATTCCCGTTGGGGTATATTCGATTCGTAAGCAAGACCAAACCGAATAAAAGGGAGGAATTTGTGATGACTACTAGTGCCAACGGCAATATGACGCATCAGGTGAATGAGAAGGATTTCGTGATTGAGCGAATTTTCAAAGCGCCTCGGAAGCTGGTGTTCGACGCATTCACCAAACCGGAGTATGTGTCCCGCTGGTGGGCGCCGGGCGACTACACGATACCGGTATGCAAGATCGATCTGCGTACGGGCGGGATGTGGCATTATTGCATGCGTTCGCCGGAAGGAGAGGAGCATTGGGTTCGTGCGATTTATCAGGAGATCGTCGAGCCGGAGAAAATCGTTTACACCGCTTTGTTCGCCGATGCCGACGCTAATCCAACCGAAGATATTCCGGAACAGCTGGGTACGATTACGCTTAGCGAGCTGGATGCGAGTACGACGAAGCTGGCGCTCCGCTTCGCTTTCCAGACGGCAGAGGCTTTGCAGTGGACGGTAAAGGTAGGCATGATCGAAGGCTGCAGCATTACGCTTCAGCAGTTGGACGAGTTGCTGCCGAAGCTTCAATAAATGTGATTCCAGACGAGTTACAGCGTCAAAAAGAAGGACATCAGCATGATGCTGATGTCCTTTTTGCGTGCGTCCACGCAGGTCTATAAGAACGACCTCCCTTCTCTTGTGATGGTTGGACCGTACCGGTTACCGGCGTACAGCTGCCGCGTTGTGTTATTCCGTGTTTCCCGGAGGTTTCTCCTGGGCTTGCAGTTCGAGCAAGTAATCGTCCAGACGGTCGAATCGCTCTTCCCACAAACGGCGGAAATCGTCGAGCCATGTGTCCAGCTCGCGAAGCGGCTTGGTCTGAAGCTTGTAAATCCGGCGGTTGGCGACCGGCTGCACTTCGACTAGGCCGGCATCGCTAAGTATCCTGAGATGCTTGGAGGCCTGAGGCTGGTGAAGCTCCAGTCGATCGGCGATTTCCCCCACCTGAAGGGGGCCTTTGCGCAAAAGTTCAACAATAGACAGACGGTTCGGCTCGGCTAGAGCGCTGAATGTAAGTGCGTTCATACTCCGAATATACTCGTAAAGGAATATTTATGTCAAGGTGCTCACCAAAATGGGTTGTTGGACGGGTTAGCGGTAAGGGCTGGCCATCCATGCGGAGGATCCGCCGGTGGAGCTAATCGGCAGCTTCGCGTTCCTTACGAAGGGGTTTGTGCCGGATGCCGACCGTTCAGGCTCGGCGGTGGGGGGAGGCATCTGGGCGGGTAGCCCGGAGACGCAGTACGTCGCGTACGCGCTGGTGGAGCGCGAAGCGAAGGCGGCTGGCGCAGCTGCTTGCTTACGTGCAGCAGAATGGGGCGGACCGCCGGGCGGTGGAGCTGCTGCTGCGGGAGCCTTTGCCGGCGCGGCTGATGGAGGTGCTGGCTCGGTTGTAGGCGTGCAGGCGGCTCGAAGGTGCAACCTTTCTTAGGGCGTCCCGTATAGAGGGTGTAAGTAGGAAAAGGGAGGGATGCAAATGTTTGTCAGAGGTCGCGTGAAGCCGAGCAAGGGTGCTTCCCTGTTAGGGATGATCGTTGGTGGTATTTTCGTTATTATCGGGATTACGACGATATTGCCTATGCGGGCATTCGGTTGGTTCGGTGTGTTATGGCTCCTCGTGGCGATCGGCATTACCATCATGCATGCAGTCAATTTCTTCAGCGCTCGCGGAGTGCCGCAGTGGGAAGTCGATCTGGATCAGCGGCCGGAGCGCGAGCCCTTTCGGGAGGACGTGGAGTCGCGGTTGCGCCGGCTCGGGCGGATGAGGCAGGATCGGCTCATCACGGATGAGGAGTATGAGCGGAAACGCGCGGAGATCATGAGCGAGAAATGGTAAACGGAAACCCTGGCCGATGCGGCCAGGGTTTTTTGGATTAGCAAGGGGAAGGCGTAAGCAGACCAATAATTGTCCTACATAGCCTTCTACCG
>NZ_BIMA01000051.1 GCF_004000845.1 Paenibacillus koleovorans NBRC 103111 | reverse complement strand
GCACTCTCGTTGTGATACACTTTGATCGTTGCACCTAACTCCGCTTTCACAGCCAGTTCCTTCGCACTCGCTGTGTTCCAGTACGAAGCTGCTTCCACTACCGGCACAGCTGGCGCAACCGTATCCAGCTTGACACTAACCGAGCTAACCGCACTTACATTCCCTGCTGGATCGGTTGCCGTCACCCGAACTACGTACGTTCCATCGCTCGTCACCGGCACTTGAATCGTTTCGTAGGTCGCAGCAGTCACCGTCCTTGTTACGAATGGGACAGCCGCTTCGTTCAAATAAGCCTTCAACGATGAACCCAGCTCAGCAGAAATTTTCACTTCTTTCAAGCTTGCCGCGTTCCAGTATGCTGGTGTTTCCCCGATCACAGGAGCCGCCGGAGCGATTCGGTCGATTACGATGGACGGAACCGCCACCTTGTTGCTCGCTACACCCGAGCCATTCACAGCATCGACTTGCAAGGAATAACTTCCATTATTCAATGCAATCGCAATAGAAACCTCTCCACTCGTGCCTATCACTTGTTCGCCCAATTTGGCCGATCCGTTCCAAACCCGAACCGTGTTCCCAAGCGTCCCTCTTACACGAACGGTTACGCTAGCTGCATTGGTGATCAAAGTATTCACGGGGCTCAACACAACCGGTATCCCGGGAGCAGCCTCTTCTTCCGGCTGCGAACCGCCCCCAGTCGGCTGGTTAGGCTGTTGCTGATTATTTTGCTGATTTTGCTGTTGCGGCTGCTGGTTTTGTTGCTGCTGTTGCTGCTGCTGTTGTTTCGCTTGCTCCGCCTTCAGGCGATCCGCCTCAAAACGAGCCTTCTCCTCGGCAGCCAGCTGCTTCGCGTACGCCTCTTCCGCGAGCCGTTTTTGCTCCGCCTGAGCTTGGCGATTGGCTTCTTCCTGGCGCTTCCTCTCTTGCTCCAACTGCGCCAACAACGCCGCATTTTGACGCTCACGCTCTTCCAGAAGTCTTTTTTGCTCATCTGCCTTCCGCTTGCGCTCCTCCTCCAGTCGAGCCAGCTCGGCTTCTTTCGCCTTCTGCACTTCCGGATTTTGCGCAATGGTCGTGTCGAAAGGCTTCACATTCGTTAAATCTACTTTTCCCCCAGTGGAGGATTCGTTGACTTTTTCAATCAGTGCCGTCATCTCGGTAGCTTCAAATTTCTTCTCTTCCAATGAAATTAATGCAATGTTTTCGACGAGAGAATTCAGGTTTTCACCAAAAAGCAACAAGGTATCCTGATTGGCCAAATCCAGCCCGGATTTCGGGTCAACCTGCTTATCTCTCGTACCTACCTGATTGACGAGCGTCGCATTTTCTTGTTTGATTTGCTCAATCGTGTTGATTAATTGGGTCAGCATCGATTTATCCGCTTTTTTCACGAACTCTCGAATGTCCAGGGGCATTACGCCAACCGAAGGGTCGACCGTAGGATCATCGGTTAACTGCACTTGCTGACCCGGATAAATCGTAGCGGTGGAAGGGTTGGAGTTTTCCGTGTCGGTTGAGTCCGTAGCATTCGTTGGTGAGGCTTGTAAAATGCCGGAGGCCATAATGGCAAAAATTTGCCCAAGCCGCGTCTCAATATAACCGTTCGAGCCCCGCACCCCCATGATGGCAGTCGGTGTCTCCACTTCAAAATCATCTTCCGCATTCACCAGCTTCTTTACCTTAAACCATAGCGAGCCGGCCCATACTTTCACCTTGGACTTCTTCCCGCCGTTGGCCTCCATCAAACTCGACAAATAAAGCTCCGTATTCTCGCCGATGGTGACCTCATCCTCTTGATCCACAATACGGAGCACGAGGCTGGAGCCGCCTTCCGTTCGAATATGATCGCCTTGATTTAGGTTCATGTCTTCAAAGGCGCGATAAGCATTCGATCCGCCTGCCTTGGTGATCATAACGGTTCCCTGAACGGATATGACTTGCGCGGCACGACTCTCCTTCGCCGTTGCCACACGCGCCCCCAGCATGGAATAGGAAAACAAACTGATTGCTATCGCAATCCACACAGCTAATTTCAACTTTGCAAGATGCCTCATCCTGCCCCCACCTTCCGACGCTCCGCATAAAAAACAATGCCAGCATGTATGCCGGCATCATCAAGTCCAATCTTTGCGCTGTATAGGCTGCTTATCTTAGAATGACGGTCTGTGTAGCACCGTGCCATTGAACATCGAGTCCAAGCTCTTCCGTGAAGAAACGAACAGGGACAAAAGTCAAGTCATCCTTGATGTACGGGGCGACGTCAATCGGTTTGACTACATCCGGGGTATTCGCGACAATACGTTTGATTTCCATTTTGCCGATACCCAGCTCAACGCTTACATTGCCTTTGGTCAAACGCACGGTCTGATCACCAGTGGCCGGATCTTCCTTGTAGCCAACCTTATAGCCCAGCGCCTCCGTAATAGCCCGAATCGGAACCATCACGCGGCCGTTCACATTCTCAGGAGCGGATTCGAAGACGATTGGCGTAGTCCCGTTCAGTACCTTGATCGAACCGTCGTTCGTGATGTTGCCCGGCAGCTCGTAGAAGTCGATTTTGCGAATCTTGTTATTGTAGGCATCCGCAACCCATACACTGCCATCAGCCGCTACAGCGACGTCGGTTGGATTTTGCAAGCCGGCCTTCCGATCCGGACCGTCCGTGAATCCGCTGAGGGCATTTGGATCTCCGGCTAACGTATATACAACTCCGTCCTTCAAGTAACGTACAGAGTGGTTCAAGCTGTCGGCGATGACTACCCCGCCTCCCGGTGTAACTGCCAGGCCTTTAGGGAAGTCGAATCGTGCTTGCTTGGCCTCGCCATCCTTAATATCGCCGATAGCATAAAGCGCTGATTTCTCATAAAGCGGAGCGCCGGCTTCCGGAACGAACCCTGCAACTGTTGTGACTGTACCTGCAGCTAAGTCAATATAACGGATCATCTGATTGCCGGTGTCGCTCACGTACAAGTTGCCTTTTGCGTCGATCGCAATCCCGGCAGGTTCATTGAACATCGCCGATTTCAGCTCGCCGTCCTTGTAGTCGCCCGCAGGAACGACTTGCCCCGGCACAACCTCAACTGTGCGAGTCGAAGGGGCGTTTAAGGTGGTCACTACCCCGTCAGCCGACACTTTGCGGATCGAATGGTTCAGCGTATCGGCCACATAAAGCGTACCGTCGGCTGCCACAGCCACATCTTGCGGGGAGTAGAAGGAAGCTTCCTTGCCCTTCGCATCCTTGCTGCCGAACACCCCATTACCGGCCAGTGTGGTCACTTGTCCGGCGGTGTCGATTTTACGGATCGCATGATTCTCCGAGTCCGCAACGTAGACATTGCCCTTCGCATCCGCCGCCAGCCCCTTGGGCTGTTGGAACACCGAAGCAGCCAGCTTCCCGTCCAGGAGCGCTCCGATCGGGTTGTTGTAAGCGTCCAGCTTGAAGGTAATGCCCGCATACGTGCTGACTTCACTGGCTGAGAGCTTGCGGATCAAGTGACTCTTGGAGTCCGCGATCAGGAACGAGCCGTCCGCGAGCGGGAGCAAACTCCATGGGCTACGGAACAACGACGTATTCGCAGGGCCATCCGTTTCCCCCAGATCGCCTTTCCCTGCAACCGTCGAAACGCTGCCGAGAATCTGATTCTCACCTGCTACCATGGCTTGGTCTAACGATGCCGCCGTTGCGGACGCCAAGCTGCCCAGCAATAACGCCGATGACAGCAGCGGGATAGTTACTTTTCGCAAAAGTTTCATTGCGTTCTCCTTTAGTGGATGAGATCAATCCGTATGCCGGAATAAATACGGCGGAATCGTCTGCATCAAGTATTTATAATCTTCGGCATTTGCTGTCCCGTCTTGATTAAAATCGAACTGCATGCTTTCAATTTTACCTGAGAACCGGACGATGTCCTTTAGATTCCAGAATTCGGTTGTATCCTGGGAAATTCTTCGATTAACCACTTTCAATGTTTTGGTATTAGACGAGGAACCTGGAGTATACTGAGTCCCATTAATGAGTACTTGATTGATCTGAATATAAGGGGATTCCGCGAGTGAATCATACCATTCATATGTCACTGCTCTCCAGAGACCGGGTCCGTACCCTCGAAGGATCATTTTTCCGGTCATATCGGAGTAATAGGAGATGAAATTGTAATAACCGGATATAGCATCTTCATTTACAGCCTGCAGCGTTACTTTGACATTATGTAAATTGGCGTTTTCAGGTGAACCCGTGTTCTCGTTAACCTTCTGCAATTGAACAATAGTTAGCGGGATCGAGGCAGTCATAACGTTTTGAAAGCTGGCCCGATCGAATACATTCGCGTCCAGGGAGGCAGGACCCTCGTACAGCATCCTCACGGTATACTCACTCTCATCCGAACTCGATATGTAGTAGATGAAATCCGAATACGATACAGGGCCTAGTTTTTTTTCCTGATCTCGAAATAGCTCAAACAACATAGGGAGATTATTGGATGGGGTCAGCGAATCCCCGTCGGTATTTCTCAGGATCAGGCGATACTCCGAAGAGTAAGGATTAGTTGCGCCAATTTCAAAGGTATTGATTTTTCGACCTAAAACAAACACCGGTACTCCTGTCGCGGGGTAGAGCTGTTTCCTGAAAAATGAATCTCCCCGCACAACACCGTAAGTTCCGATTGCATAACTCAAGCTTTCCGGATACATTTCATATAAATAGTGCAGTTGCTTCCTTGGGTCAATGGAAACCTCGTACTTTAAGTAACCAACCCCATTCACACTAATTACGGAACTAAATTCTAATCCGATTCTATTCGAAACCTCTTCATTCGCCACTTCAAAGCCAATTTGTTTAAACTCGCTCACGTTCCGACTCACTTGATGCGGAGTTGGCGACGAGCTGGATGAAAATGATAATTGGTCGTTCACAAAAACATACTGAGCATCCGACGACTCCACTTGGATGACTTGATACATCGGGGAAGCATAGGACTCTGAATTCCTAAAGTACTCTATCGAAGCGCTGTACTCGTTCACGGGCTGATAGGGAATCACATAACGGGCCGATGAGTTACTTTCAATAATTTGTTGATGAACGGCCGTAACCTGCGATTGATTCACCCCGTCAATTGTGAAGCTGACATTGGTTTGCTCCCATGGCTTCGCCATATTCAAGGTGTTCTCTATAACTCGTCCCCAACCGCTTCCTGATTCATCTTGAACGACCGCGGAGAGAAAGTACTTCTTTCCCCCGCCAGCGTCGGATGACTCCACAACGGAGTACACTACCTCATCTCGGATGTCTTCCAAGTCATCCGACTCGTTCGTTGAAAAATAATACACATTGGGAACGGGTTGAATGACGTGACGGGAAGTATTGCCCCAAACGGCAGAGACTAATCTTGCATCCGGATCCGCTGAGCTCAACTTCAACTGATAGTAGAGGATTGTTGGTTCCATGTAGCCGAACGGAACAATCATTTGATCCGAGTCGCCATTGTTGCCAATGACTACAAATAAGAGTTCATTGTGGACAACGGTGATGTCCTGCAGCTGCGCGTGTCCGTCTTCGCTAATTGTCGCAGCGCTGTTGCGAGGCAAGCCCTGACTATCAACGACTTTTGCGGATTGTCCTCTTAAGCTCCAGTTATAGATGTTCAAGTCGTACTCGGCTGTGAGCGGCGGTGAGCTATATACATCAGCCAAATTCAGTACTCCCCCGTTTGCGATCAGGCAAGTGCTGGTTCCTGCCTCAGTGTCGTATACAGTCGTATAGACCGCAGCCGTTACCGAATCGCAATTCGGTTTAGTTGCCGAAGCACTCGGAACTCCTACAGGTACAAGGCTGACTATGGGAAGCAATCCCATAGTCAGCAGTACGAGCATGAACAATGAAATCCTTTTGCGTATGCGGGTTATCATTAAGCTGGGCCTCCGCCGGAGGGAGCGCTATAGTGAATTTCATAATTAACCGATTTGGTGAACTCACCCACAACTTGACCGGTTATATCCACAAGCATCACATTTAGATCGAAGGAGCCTCCAGTCGCCTCTCCAATTCCATTACTGAGAGCTAGCATTGGAATGCGGATCAGCTTCTTGGTCCCCTGAACCTGAATGTTCTCTCCAGAAGTTGTTCCACTATAATTCGAAACGACATATACAATTTCTCTTGACTCATATCCGGGATATTCTGTTAGGGCCGCCACGCTTGTAGCTGGATCGAAGATCACATTCCCATTGTAAGCCGCGTTATGTGTAGGATCCATGTTATAAATCATGACGACATGATTCAAGTAGCCCAAATGCAACTCAGCGGCATAAATGGTTACATCTTTCAAATTGATATCGACATTCAAGAAACCGCCCGCCTGAATGTCTAAGCTCGCAGGTCCGGAAATTCCACTCTGATCAACCGTAAATTCGATCGTTTGATCCGGAATGGCGGTACTAGTAACCACCAGTGGCAACGAAGCGTCACTTACATTACCCGCCAAATCCTGAGCTTTCGCAGTAAAGGTAACATTTCCAGTCAAATGATACACATAAAAGGTTGCTAGACCGCTTGTCTCCACATACTTTGACTCCACTAAAGAGCTACCGTTGTACAAGCTAATAAAGGCTTGCGGCTCTTGTGAACTGACAACAATGGAAACCGTTCCCGTGGAGCTCGTGTATGGACTGGTCGGATATATGATCTCCGGAGCAATCGGTGCCGACAAATCTACTTCAAATGTTGGTACGGCAACATTTGAGCTCGAAACGCTGCCATTGACAGCTCGAACCGTGTAATTGCTGTAGACGCCTTGCGGCAGTCCCGTCAAAGTCATCGACACTGGCGTATCGCCTTGACCGGTAACCGATTGAACGACCAAGGAGCCTAACCGCAGTTGAATCGTGGTACCAACCGCCGACTTAGCCGAAATGGTGATCGAATTCGACGCTGCGTTCACCTTCGACTTGTTTGTTGTTACATTCGTAGGAGCCTGTGGCGTTGGTGTCGGTGTTGAAGCCGGTTCCTCCGTTGAAGTAGGAGGTGGCGTTGGCGTCGGTGTTGGAGTAGGCGTTGGTGTCGGAGTTGGCGTCGTTTGCGCATTGTTCTTCACCTGCGCTTCTTCCTGCCGCTTCTTCTCCTCGTCCGCCTTCTTCTTCGCTTCCTCGAACTTCAGCCGATCTGCTTCAGCCAACTGCTGTTTAAAGGCTTCTTCCGCTTTCCGCTGTCTTTCTAGTTCCGCCTTCAAGTTCTCATCCGCAATCCGCTTCCTCTCGGCTTCCGCCGCTGCCAGAAGAGCTGCATTCTCTTTTTGCTTCTGCTCCAGCTTCTGCTTCTCTTCTTGAGCGAGCCGCTCACGATCTTGCTTCATCTTCTCGAGCTGCTCTTGCTTCGCCTTCTGAACATCAGGATCCATACCGATCTTCGTATCGAACGGCTTCACATTGTTCAGGTCGATCTTCTCGCCGGTTGTATTCGCATTGGCTTGATCGATCAGCTTCTGAACTTGATCGGCCGGCAATTTGTTCGTGTCTATCGCGGCCTTCGAAATGTTGGCGACCAGGTTCGTCAGGTTGGAGCCGAAGGAGGAAAGAACCGACGAGGAACCCAAGTTCAAGCCTGTCTTTGGATCAACGGACTTCTTCCCGTCAGCAACATCCTTGACGAACTGTTCGTTCTCTTCACGAATGTCATTGATGGTCGAAATCATCTGCAAAAGCATAGCAGGAGATGCATTTTGGACGAATGAATCAATATCGAGCGGCGTTACATTCTCCGAGATATCATCTGCAGATTGCCCCGGCAGCAGGCTGATCTGCTGACCCGGATATACGTTAGCCGGCTCGCCGGTCGCATTGCCTTCGCCGTCCGTGGATGAGGTCGCCAAAATCCCGGACGTCATAAGTGCCAACAGCATCCCGAGCTTGGACTCGATATACCCGTTGGAGCCCCGGACACCCATGACCGCGGTCGGCGTCTCGACTTCGAACTCGTCATCGGCATTGACCAACTTTTTCACCTTAAACCACATCGATCCGGCCCACATCTTAAGCTTGGACTTCTTGCCGCTGTCGGTATCGATCAGGCTGGATATGTACATTTCCGTATTCTCGCCGATCGTCACTTCATCTTGTTGATCGACAATGCGCAGCACGACGCTGGACCCCGATTCCGTACGAATATGGTCCCCCTGGTTCAGGCTCATCTCCACGAAAGCCCGATAAGCGTTCGAACCGCCGGCTTTGGTTACCATCACCGTACCTTCAATACTTACAATGATTGCAGCCCGACTCTCCTTGGCGAACGCCGCTGCCCCGAAAATATTCGAGAGCAGGGCGATCAGCAGCACCAAGACAAGCGTCTTTCTTCCATTCCTTCTCATCCAGCTGTTCCTCCCCGTTTGCAACATGTATTACGTGCTCCGATTCCTAGTGCGATGGACTCCTCTATCTATTTTTCGGCAGAAGCGGCCGCTTCCGAGAGACCTTTCTCGGCATGAACCTGATAAATCGGCACTGGTAATTCTTTCCCCTTCACCTTGATCTCGCCCATACTCTCGATTTCGAACAGATGGCCGACTCGATTATACACATTCTCGCTGATCAAGATTTGGCCCGGCTTCGCATTCGACTCCAAACGTGCGGACAAGTTGACGGTATCGCCGATCGCCGTATAGTCGAGGCGCAGATCCTCGGAGCCGATATTCCCTACGACGGCAGGGCCGCAATTGATTCCGATCCCGAAACGAACCGTAAACCCTAGCTTCTCCATAAGCTTCTGCTCCAGGATAGCGGATTGCTTCTTCATCTCCAGAGCCGAGCGGACCGCAAGCTCAGTATGATTGTCATAGCGGATCGGAGCCCCGAATATCGCCATGACGCCGTCGCCGATAAACTTGTCGAGCGTGCCGTTAAACTTGAACACCGCTTTGGTACAAACATCGAGGTATTCATTCAAGAATGCGATAACTTGCTCCGGCTCCAGCTTCTCCGACAACGTCGTGAACCCGCGGATATCGACGAAAATGAGCGTAATGTCCATCCGCTCGCCGCCCAGCTTCACTTCGTCGCCGGAAGTCAGCATTTTGTCCACGACCGTCTTCGGTACGAATCGGCCAAAGATGCCCGTCACGCGGTTGCGCTCCTGACGTTCCGCCAAGTAATGGTGAATGATCGACCAGACATACATAAGCGTAATCGCCATTAGCGGATAAAAAATCGGCAGGAAAATATGGAAAGCCTCGTTGAACAGCTCGAACGCGGCCATGTACAGAATCAAGGCTCCGACATAAACGAAAATGGCCGACCGGCCCTTGAACCGATTGAACAGGTAAAACGTCAGCAGAACGAGGGCAAGCAACAAGGCGATGCCGTAGCCTTCGTGCAGCTCCACCCAGAATTGGCCGTCGAGAATTGACTGAAGCATGTTGGCGTGCACTTCGACCCCGAACATCTTGATGACCTTGCTCATCGGCGTCATGTATTCGTCCTGCAGACCCGTCGAGAACGGTCCGATCAGCACGATATCGTTTTCGAATTCCAAAGCCGGAACTTTACCGCTCAACACGTCGGAGAACGAATAATTGCTATAGCCGGTCTTCAAATCGGCATCTTGCCGAGGCTTAGTATAAAACTGAGTCAATACTTGATTGCGAGAATTGGTAGGGATAACCGTCGAACCGCGTTTCCATTGTTTATCGGCTTCGTCCCAACGCACCTGCTCTTCGGCCGGCAGCGCCAGGTTGGCCAGCTTCACGCTGAACGCTTCGATCATGCCCCCCTCTTTCTCGGGGATGCCGACGATCAAGCGGCGAACCTTATCATCCGTATCGGGAAAAACGTTAATGTGGGCGATTTGAGATTTAGGGGCGTTAATAGCGGCTGTAGGATACTCGATCCGTTCGTATTCCAATTGATCAGCGGATTTCTGCTGAGGCGGGAACAGGACGTTGACCGGAAGCACGACGTTCTTGTATTTCTTCATAATATCGGCGAGCGCCTGATCGTTCTTGGCTTCCTTGCTCGGCTCCGGGAACAGCACGTCGACGCCGACCGCCGCCACTTTGCCGCTCTGGAGCTTCTCGATCAAATTCGCGTAGACGGTGCGATCCCATGGATATTGACCGATCGCCTCCAGCGACTTCGAGTCGATCTTGATGATCTTGATCTGCGTATCCGGCTCATGCTGCTGCATCACGCCGCTGAGCGCATCTCGCAATGGATTCTCGACGTAATGAAACGAACCTCCTGTCCCCGTCGTATACGACAGCACTGAAATAAGGGCTATAACTATAGCCGCAATGATCGACGTTCTCCAGTTCTTCTTGCTCATTATGGTCCTCCCCCGAGCTAACCTATCAACAAAATTCTACCTTGCTTCCATACTCCCATGATCCTCGATGGGCATAAGTACCTAAGCTTATTTTATAGGGGTTGGCGGATAATGGCAATCACTGTTTATGTTAATTTTACAACAAAAAAACCCCGTCTCTTAGCGGAAGAGACAGGGTTGTCTTACGCAATCCTTATTTATTGAAAGGGGCGTCGCCGATCTTGATGGAGTCGGTCGGGCAGCCGTCGGAAGCATCCTGCAGATCGTCGTACAGATCGTCCGGGATTTCGGTTGTGCCGGTGTTGCCGTCTCCGTCGAAGATAACTTCGGCCAGACCTTCATCATCGTAGTCGTAAATGTCGGGGGCAGTCGCACCGCACGCGCCGCATGCGATACAAGTATCTTTCTCTACCCATGTGTATTTTGCCATAATGGTATCCTCCTCAAATATATAGCCTCATGTAGTAATATAATACAAAACCTATGAAAGTTCAAACACTTTAAGACAACCAGTTGCCATACGAAACCAGCCTATGCAAGCCCGGAAGGAGTTATGCCCTTGGCAAGTCCCGCTTGCTTCGACAGGAAAAGCAGGACAAAACGCGACACCTCGAGCGGATCGTCCATGGCCAAGACTTCGAGATCGAGCCGCTTCTCCTGCATCAGAGAGCTCGGACAAGCCAGCGCAATCCAAGCCTCTCGAGGTCCTACATCCAGGATAGCGAGATCGGAGGCTCTTCGGGCAACGGCTATTTTCGGATGGTCACCTGACTTGAACCCCTCAGCGACAACCAGGTCGTATGGACATCCTCCAGCCGAATCCGTCTCTTTCGAGAGACGCTCCGCCATCCATTCCAGACTGCAATCCAATCGGCGCTCTCTCAGCACGAATCCTTCCGGCGACAACACTGCGACGGCAGAAGCTCCCGCCTCCAGATAAAGCGCTGAGTCGGTGCCCGGCGCTTCCTTGTAATGCCCGTGTCCGTCATGCTTCACGACCGCGACGCGAACGCCTTCCCGCTCCAGCAATGCCACTACTTGAGAAGCGAGCGAAGTTTTGCCGCTATTCGAATAGCCGGCGAAGCCGATCACAGGCAGCCGCCACTCCGTTACTATTGACTCCGACCGGTTCCAGCCCTCCATTGCATTCACTCCTTCTCCTCCTCCAGAGGCACCCGAAGATGGTCCATCTGCAGCGAGGTGCCTCGCACCTTATGATTGCGAATCAAGGAAGAGGGATCATCCCCCAGCATACCGGCCGTCAAAATAGCGCTCTCGCCGAATTTGTCGCGGATTCGGTCCATCGTGCGGTTGAGCTGCTCCTTGCGGGGGTGCTCCTTGTAGTCGAACAGGTCCAGCTGGATCGCCGCCGTTTCTCTTGGCTGCAAGCTTTGCAGCGTAATGCCGAGAAGCCGGATCGGGTTGCCTTCCTTCCAATGCTTTACGTACAAGCCGCAAGCCGTTTTATGTACGTCGTCGGCATTCTCGGTCGGGGTCGGCAACGTAAAAGAACGTGTAATCGTCTTCATCGAAGGATCGCGAATCGTAATCTGGATCGTTCCCGACACCATATGCTGGCGGCGAAGGCGGCGTGCCACCTGATCGGCCAAATTCAGAAACACGCGGGATACTTCGGCGAACGAAGTCACATTATAAGGCAGCGTCGTCGTATGCCCGATCGACTTGCTCGGCTCCCGATCCTCGAGCACCGGGGAGTCGTCGTTGCCGTTCGCCGCTTGCTTCAGCCAGCTCCCGTTCACCCCGAACTCCTTGACCAGGAACGCCTCGTCCGCCGCAGCCAGCTGGCCGATCGTCGTGATGTTCAGCTTGGTCAGCTTCTCCGCTGTCCGGCCGCCGATACCGTACATAAACGAGCAAGGCTTGTCCCATAACAGTCGGGGCACATCCCGCTTGCGCAACACGGTCAGTCCGTTCGGCTTCTTCATGTCCGAGGCCATCTTCGCCAGCAGCTTGTTCGGGGCGACGCCGATCGAGCAAGGCAAATGCAGCTCCTCGCGGATGCGCGCCTGCAGCCGCTCGGCGATTTCAAGCGGCGTACCGAACTGGCTCGAGCCGGTAATATCGACGAAACATTCATCAATGGACATGGCCTGCATTAACGGTGAATATTCATAGACTATATTCATAAACCGGCGGGAAAACTGCCGGTATAGATCGAAGTTCGGCTGCAGCAGGATCAACTCGGGGCACAGCTTCAGCGCCTCGCGGACTTGCATGCCGGTCTTGACTCCCTTCGCTCTGGCCGCATAGGAAGAGGTGACGATGATGCCTCTGCGCTTCTCGACACTGCCCGATACGGCGATCGGCTTGTTCTTGTACAGCGCCGGCTCGACCGCCTCATGCACGGAGCAATAGAAGGCGTTCATATCGATATGAAGGATGACTCTACCGTTTTTCGGATAATGCTCGTTTCGGTTGAACATGCGCCACACCCCCTTATTCAGCTTACCCGCTTGTGAAAATTTATTCAACATTCCCGACAGAAAATGCTATAATCAAGGTTAAGCTAAAACGGCGGCATTTCTGACGAAGGTGTTAAGGAGGCAGTTTCGATGTCCAATTCAGTAAGCATATTCGACACAACATTGAGAGACGGAACGCAAGGCGAAGGGATCAGCTTGACGGTCGACGACAAATTGAAAATCGCTCTGAAGCTTGACCAATTGGGCGTTCAATATATTGAAGGCGGATGGCCAGGCAGCAACAGCAAGGATATTGAGTTTTTCCACCGGGCGCGGGAGCTTAAGCTGACGAATGCCAAAATATCTGCATTCGGCAGCACGCGGCGCAAGGACATCTCGCCCGAGAACGACCACAATCTGAATCGGCTCGTGGAAGCCGGCGTCAGCGTAGCGTCGATCTTCGGGAAGTCTTGGGACTTCCATGTGCATACCGCCATCCAGACCACGCTTGAGGAAAATCTGGCGATGATCCATGATTCCGTGCGCTACCTGAAGAGCAAGGGTATGGAAGTCATCTATCTTGGCGAGCATTTCTTCGACGGCTACAAGAACAACCCGGATTACGCCTTGCAGACCGTTAAAGCCGCGGAATCGGCCGGCGCGGACTGGGTCGTGCTCTGCGATACGAACGGCGGCTCGTTGCCGACCGAAGTGTCGGCGATCGTCGCGGCCGTGTGCGCGAGCATCCAAGCGCCGGTCGGCATCCACGCCCACAACGACTGCGAGCTCGGCGTAGCGAACAGCATCGCAGCCGTCCAAGCCGGGGCCCGTCAAGTACAGGGCACGATCAACGGCTTCGGAGAGCGCTGCGGCAATGCCAACCTGTGCTCCGTCATCCCGAACCTGCAGCTGAAGCTGCCATACAAGTGCATCAGCGAGGAACAGCTCGCCAGCTTAACAACCATCGCCCGCTATGTCAGCGAGATTGCCAACGTGCATATGCCGGTCAACCAGCCGTTCGTCGGTGCGGCAGCGTTCGCGCACAAGGGCGGCATCCATGTCTCCGCCATCATGAAGCATCCTAAGACGTATGAACATATTACGCCTGAGCTAGTCGGCAACAAACAACGCGTCCTCGTCTCCGAGCTGGCCGGCCAGAGCAACCTGATGGTCAAAGCAACCGAGCTGAAGCTCGATCTGAACAAACAGTCGACGAAAACCCGCGACATCATCGAGAAGATCAAGGAGCTCGAGCATCGCGGCTATCAGTTCGAAGGCGCAGACGCCTCTCTCGAGCTGCTGCTGCGAAGAGCATTCGAAGACATCAAAGAAGCGTTCACCGTGGAGTCGTTCAAGCTGCTCGTGGAGAAGTCGTCCGGCAATGCCGTCAATTCCGAAGCGATCGTCAAGCTGAAGGTGCACGGCGAATCCGTCTACACCGCGGCGGAAGGCAACGGTCCGGTCAACGCGCTGGACAATGCGCTTCGCAAAGCGCTCTCGCCTTATTATCCGGATATCAAGCAATTCCACCTGACGGACTACAAGGTGCGTGTGCTGGACGAGAAAGACGCAACAGCCGCCAAGGTCCGCGTCCTGATCGAGACGACCGACTTCAACAACACCTGGAGCACGGTAGGCGTATCCGAGAACGTAATTGAAGCGAGCTGGGAAGCGCTCGTGGACAGTATCCAATACGCGCTGATCGGCAAGACGTACGTATGCAAGTCGGAGGAATCCCAAGAGCAGGTCGGACTGGTCAACCACTAAACAACTAAACAACTAAACCACTGAACGACAATAAGAAACCCGGGTACGCTTAGCCACACGGCTGCGAACCCGGGTTTTAATTTACTTAGCCAGCAATTCCTTTATCCGCTTCTCCAGCTCGTCCGGGTTCAGCAAATTGAAGGCGTCGGTAATAACGCCGTTGCGATCCACCAGAAACGTAGTCGGCAATCCCCGAATCCGGTACGTGTCCGACGCTTGCCCGTCTGGATCAAGCAACACCGGGAAGTCAAAGCCGAAATGCTTGACGAACGAATTCACGTTGTCCATTCGATCCTGCGAGGTCACATTAATGGCGTAAAGCTCCATGCCATCCTTGTACTTGTCAGCCAGCCGCTTCAGATCAGGAGCCTCCAGCTCGCATGGTCCGCACCAGGACGCCCAGAAATTGATCAACAGCACCTTGTCCCTTGTGCCGCCGACTTGATACGATTGCCCGTCCAGTCCTTCCAGAGCAAGCGTAGGCGCCAAGTAGTTCGGTCGAGGAGCCGTCTCGGTCGGGACGGATGCGGCTTGGTCTCCGGCGGAGACATTTTGATAAACGGCTACAACCGCCAATCCTACGATGAGCGCGGCGATGAGCCAATTTCGTTTGTTTGTCATAGTATGCCTTCCAATCGTTTCATTTCCGATCTCTTCTATTTTAGCATGCCACCAAGCTGCATTTCCAATCCCTTGATCCTATATAGGAGCTCACGCTCACGCAATTTTGGCAATACCCTGCTTGCATGGAGGTTTCTTCGAAGGGCAATAGTAACAAACGAAACCTTATGTCACGGAGGAACAACATGTCGACCACGACCAAGAAGCGAAGATTGCAAATCGTGTTTGAGAGCGATATCGAAGACGATGCCGACCATGCCCAAGCCTCGTCCAACAAGTCGGAGACAAAATCCCAAGGAACGGAAGGAAAAGCCCGCTGGCTGGAGTTTATGGCGATTGCCTCCATTCCGCTAGTGCTCGTGCTCGGCAACTCCATGCTCGTCCCGATCTTGCCCGACATGCAGCGGGAGCTGGGCATTTCCCAATTCCAGAGCAGCCTCGTCATCACGTTGTTCTCCTTCTCCGCAGGCATCTTCATTCCGGTCATCGGCTATTTGTCGGATAAATTTTCCCGTAAAGTGATCATCATCCCGGCTCTGATCGTATATGGCTCGGCTGGCGTGCTTGCCGGGTTCGGAGCGATCTGGAACTCCTATACGGTGATCATTATTGCCCGGGCAATCCAGGGAATGGCGGCAGCAGGCACGGCACCGGTAGCGATGGCGTTAGTCGGCGATCTGTACAAAGGCGGCACTGAAAGCAAAGCGCTGGGCCTAACTGAAGCCTCTAACGGTACCGGCAAAGTGCTGAGCCCGATCATAGGCTCCTTGCTCGCTCTAATCGTATGGTACGCCTCGTTTTTCGCTTTCCCGGTTTTCTGTGCGCTCTCCCTTGTAGCGGTCATTTGGCTGATCAAGGAACCGAAACGGGACAAACAGGAGCAGAAGCTCGGCGCTTATCTGAAATCGATCCTACAAATCCTTAAGCAAAAAGGACGCTGGCTCATCACATCCTTCGTCGCAGGCTCCATGGGACTATTCATCCTGTTCGGCGTGCTATTCTACTTGTCCAACCGGCTCGAGGAAGCGCCTTATAACATCGACGGGGTCCGAAAAGGGCTCGTGCTCGCCATTCCGCTGCTCGGGATGGTCACAACCTCCTACATTACCGGGAGCGTCATCAAGAAAAACGGCATCCTCATGCGCTGGCTTATGAATATCGGTCTGATCCTCATGGTCATTGCACTCGGCGCCACGATCTTCTTTTTCAACAAGCTGTACCTGTTCATCGGTCTGCTCACGATCAGCAGCATCGGCACCGGTCTGCTCCTCCCCTGCTTGAATACGATGATCACCGGCTCCGTCGAGCGCGAGCAGCGCGGCATGATCACCTCGTTGTACAACAGCTTGCGCTTCCTCGGAGTTGCGGTCGGACCGCCACTGTTCGGGTGGATGATGGACAAATCGGAGCGGCTCGTCTTCATTTCGGTGTCGGTCCTCTCGCTCGTCGTGCTCGGCCTGGTCTTCTTCCTGATCAAACCGGACAAACAAGTGAACTAATTAAGAATAATAAGCATTCTCAATTGGAGTACATTATAATGGAAGAAACACGTCAAAACCAGGGAGGGATTCCCTTGAAAACAGGTTCCGTAACCGTTCCTTCCGCAATGTACGAGTCGATAAACCAGATCTGCATTACACGATCTCCCGAGGAAGGCTGCGGCGTTTTATTCGGTTATCCTACTGACGCAGAAGCTTCCGAGTTTACGGTCACCGGGTGTGCGTTTTTGAAAAATGCAGCATCAGACTCGTGTCGTCGATTTCAGTTCGACCCCGTCGAATGGGTTCCCATCGTTATGAACGAGCGGCACCGCCTAATCGGCACCTTCCATTCCCATCCCGTTACATCAGCATTTCCTTCCGAAGAGGACCTTAGCTCAGAATGGAGTTGTTTGCCCGTCCATGTGATCGTTTCATTGCTTCCTAGTCCGAACTGGTTTGCCTATGCCAATCTTCAACCAAACAAAAACCATTCGACCGGCTTTCCCCGCAGCGAATGGTTTAATGGCTTAAATATTCATATAAGTCCCCAAGCGTAAGCACCTCTCGCTCCATCACCTCATGCAGCAGCTTGCCCCACAGCCGAGCGGTCATAACGGAATCGTAAAGCGCATGATGGCGGCTGTCCGACTCGATCTCATACATATCCAGAAGCGCGTCCAGACTGTAATTGCCCAGCTTCGGGTGCATGCGTTTCGCCAAAATCAAACAATCGAGCAGCCGATGCGACAAATTGACTTTGGACGTTTTCCACAACGCAGAGTTCAGAAAATGTTTGTCATGTCCGCTGCCATGCACGATCAGTACCCGATGCTGCACAAATTCGAGAAATTCCCGCAGCACTGTAATGAGCTCCGGCGCCTTCGCAGCCTCTTCGGTCGTGATGCCCGTCAGCCTTTCTACTTGTTCGGGTATTTTCCCTTTCGGCTGGGTCAAGCTATAAAATGTCTCTTCTTGCTTAATGAAACCACCAGAGATTGATATAGCACCGATCGAAATAATCTCGTCACCGTTATACGGAGAGAAACCGGTCGTCTCCAGGTCGAAAACGACCGCTTCCATATTTTCCAGCCGCACCTCATATAAGCTGTTTTTGCGCTGCTCCTTCATGAAAGAACGAATAAAGGCCATATGTTGCGCGTTTTGCGGATCGAACATCGAGGCGACGGCCGGCGTGATCCCGCCTTTTTTGTACAGATGCCACATGCGTCCTACCGTAGACATATCCTTCATCCCGAATCCCCCCGTTCCACGAGCAGCCGCTCAGCCCGCTTCCGCACCGCCTGCTGCAGCTCGTGTCCGTCGCGAAGCGCGCGCCTCAGCCGTTGCTTCAGCTCTCGGCTCAGCTGCTCCGCCTGTATGATGCCTCTGGTGGAGTAAATTCCGTTGTCCGATTGATACGGCGTCTGGGTCCTTAACCATAGTGCGAACTGCAGCGCCTCATTCCACCGTTGGGCGTGTTCCTCCGTAATAAACCCTCGCTTGGCAAGCTCCCCCAATCGAAGCCGAGACGACGTCTCCTGGACCCCTGCCATAATCGAGAGCAGCCGGATTCCATTGATCAGCGGAATATAGGAGCCGTATTTGATATCCAGCCCTCCCGCATCCGGGCCGTATCGTTCCGTGATCAAATTGCCGAAGGGTCCGAGCGAAGGCTTGTGATGCAATGTATTGCGCAGCATAGCGCCTAGAATGCCTGGCTTGCGGCGCACTTCCTCAGCGAAAGCTTCCTTCAACGCGGCGGCCAGCGACACCCCGTGCAATCCGCGAAGATCGAATACGATCAGCAAGTAGCGAACATTTTCCCAAGTCGGATCGTTGAACCATTCCCGGAGCATGCGGAGCCATTGCGACAACGGCTTGCGCCATTGCGGATTCGTACAGATCACGTTGCCTTCGCACGGCGGGTAGCCGATCTGCTGCAGCGACAGGAACACTTCCTCGCTCAGCAGCTCAAAATAAAGCGATGCCGCCTCCTGCCCCGCTTCGCCCGGATCCGCGTACACCAATCCGTTGTCCTGGTCGCTCCATTGCGTCTGCTCGGACCTGCCCCCGCTGCCCACCACCACATACGTATAAGGAACGGGAGGAGAACCCCGTCCTTCCTCGCGGAGCTTGCGCTCGCTCAGAATCAAGGTTCTCCTGATGAATTGGTCGTGCAACCGATTCAATTGACTGTACCAGTCCCCGATGTGCAAGTAAGCAGGAGGGGCCGGGAAATGGTCGAGCATTTGTTCCCGGAGGCTGCGCAGCTCTTCCACCTGCACAGCCCGATTGATGCTGTTTTCCATATGGGAAAGGTTATAGCCCTCCATGATGCCCCTCCGGCAGCTCGGATTAGACGCTCACCGACTCGCCGCCCGATTTCTTCAGGTGCTCCGGATATCCGTAAGAACCGTGCTCGCTGATATCCAGACCCATGATTTCTTCTTCTTCCGTTACGCGCAGCCCCATGGTTGCTTTCATGATGCTCAAAATGATGTAGGAGACGACGAAGACGAAGACGAATGCTACCCCTACGCCCATTGCCTGCACGCCCAGCTGATGGAGACCGCCGCCGTAGAACAAGCCTTCCTTACCGACGCCCACTATTTCAACCAGACGAGGTGCGGCGAAGAAACCAGTGGAGAGCGAACCCCAGATCCCCGCGATACCGTGCACGGAGAAGGCATAGATCGGATCGTCGATACCGGCTTTCTCGAACCATTGAGCGGTGAAGAATGTCAGCGTACCGGCGACCAGACCGATAACAACCGCTGCCCAAGGCTCTACGAAGGCGCAAGATGCGGTGATGGCCACGAGTGCAGCCAATACGCCGTTCAACATGCTAGGAATGTCGGCTTTGCCGAAGTACATCCAGGACACTACCAGCGCCGCTACACCGCCGGCAGCTGCAGCAAGGTTTGTATTCAATGCGATGAAGCCGAAGAATCCGTCGTTGACAGCGGAGAGCGTGCTGCCTGGGTTGAAGCCGAACCAGCCGATCCAGAGAATAATGACGCCGAGCACAGACAACACTTGGTTGTGACCAGGGATCAAGTTAGGTTTGCCATCTTTATTGTATTTGCCGAGACGCGGTTTGAGAAGCAGAGTAGCGACCAATGCCGCCGTAGCGCCTTGCAAGTGAACGACCGTGGAGCCGGCGAAGTCTTGCTTGCCGTGGTCGGCCAACCAGCCGCCGCCCCAGATCCAGTGAGCTACGAACGGATAGATCACTACCGTGAAGAGGACGCCGAAGACGAAGTATACGGAAAGTTTCGCTCTCTCTGCGAAGCCGCCCCAGGCGATGGCCAGCGCGACGCCGGCGAAGGCGAGCTGGAACAGGAACTTGATGCCGATCGGGACAATAGAGAACGACAGAGCACCGAATGATTCGGCCGCTTGCTCTTCCGTACCGTTAACGAAAAATCCGCTGAAGCCGATGATTTTGTTGCCGTCGCCGAAGGCTAGACCGAAGCCTACCGCCCAGAAGGCAAGGGCTGCTATACCGAACGTAAGGATCGTTTTACCGGCTACGTGACCGGCATTCTTCATTCGAGTGGATCCTGATTCCAGAAGGGCAAATCCGGCTTGCATAAAAATAACCAGGATGGCAGCCAACATAATCCATACTGCATCAACCGCTTGAAACAACTGCTCGTTAGTCGGAGGTTCATCCGCTGCAAAAGCGAACGTCGGAAAAGCTAACACCAGTAAAGCTACCATCAAAAGGACCCGTTTCATTCAATTACCCACCTTCATGTCAATTTTTATAACATTTAATGAAACCGATAGTGTCATTATACCTACCACTTCAGAATTTGACAATATGGTTTTTTATCATTTTAGTAAAAATCCGTACATTAGTTAGTTTTTTATTTGTGAACATTCGTAAGTACAAGCTTTCATGTCATCATTCATCACGTAATATTCAGATTGACTTGTCAGCCACCCGAACATCGAAGCATAACGTTTGACTGTACGGTTTTCATTCGTTATGATGAATCTATGGAGGGAAACGGTACATACTGAAAGGGGGGAGACCGATGGGGACTGCCTTATATCGAATCGGTGAATTGGCGCGGCTCTCCAGTGTCAGTCAGCGCACGATCGACTATTATACGAAGCTCGGCCTTATTTTTCCGGATAAACGCTCCGAAAAGAACTATAGGTTGTACGGGGATGAAACCATAGTCCGATTGAAACGTATAGAAGAAATGAAGAAAGAAAAATACACCCTGGAAGAGATCAAGGACAGCTTGAAACAGTGGCAAAAAGCAACCAAGGATGAAGCGGTGACAGAAAAGCTTACATCCCTGCAGCTTCATCTCAAGCAGCTCGAGCGGGAAGTGAAAGAGCTCAGTCCGCTGCTGTCGCAGATGAAGCCCCGCCAAGCGAAGAGCGCCTTAGGCGGTTTGGCCGCACAGAGTGCCGCTTGTATTGAAGCGCTTCTGATTCTTCTGGGTAAAGGTCCACTAATGTAGACTAAAAAATACGGAGGGAATGTCATGTTTTTTCACCCGATGGATTATCTGATCATTATCGCTTTCGTCGTTTCGATGTGGGCTCAGTTCCGAGTGAAGGGCACGTTCAACCGTTGGGCACAAGTCGCCGCATCCTCGGGATTGACCGGCTACGATGCAGCCCGTCGGATGCTCGACAACAACGGCCTCCACGACATACCGATCGAGCCGGTGCCGGGCGCGCTGTCCGACCACTATGATCCGATCCGTCGCGTCGTTCGATTGTCCGAGCCCGTATACTACGAGAGCTCAATCGCCGCAATATCGGTCGCCTGCCACGAAGTCGGCCATGCGATCCAGCATCAGCAGCACTATCCGATGCTCGTCGCCCGCCATAACTTGTTCCCGGTCGTGAACTTCACATCCGGCGTGGCGCCGCTCATGATCATAGCGGGTCTGATTTTCCAGCAATTCAACTTCTTGCTCGGTCTTGGCATCATCTTTTTCTCAGCAGCCGTACTGTTCCAGCTGATCACGCTGCCCGTCGAGTTCAACGCCAGCAGCCGCGCTCGCGAGCTGATGGTTTCGGAAGGCTTTATATCGAATGAGGAAGAACGCGGAGTGGCGAAAGTATTGAACGCCGCGGCTCTCACCTACGTAGCTGCCGCGCTGATTTCCCTGCTCGAGCTGATCAAGTACATTATGATTTTCACGAATCGGAACCAAGATTAATCCGATACAACAAAGACCGTCGAGCGCAGCATCCGCTGTCCCGACGGTCTTTTCAATTGGGTTAGCTTTCTAAGGGATCTTCGCGAAAATGGTTAAACAGAAACCGCTGAAACATTTCGGCCACGATCGGCAGCTTCTCGCCCTTACGGCGTACCAAACCAATCGTCCTCGTCACCCGGGGATGCGTCACCCTCACCTTGACCGGCATCAAGTCGCTAATCTCTGTTAACGCCATCTCCGGAAGCAAGCCTACCCCCATCCCCGCCGCAACCAGCCCTCGAATCGTATCGGTCTCTTCGCCTTCGAACCCGATCTGCGGCGTGAACCCGGCCTCCTTGCAAGCGTTATACACGATCGAACGAAGCGAATAATTGTCGCTGAACATAACGAACGGGTCGTCCTTCAGCTGCTCGAGCCGGATCGATTCCTGTCCTGCCAGCGGGTGACCGGTCGGGAGTACTGCATATAGCTCCTCCGTCAGCAGCATTTCGCCGTCCACCTGGTCATGACGCTCCGGGAACGGCGAGATGAAGGCGAGATCGACCTCGCCCCGCGTCACATCCCGGATCAGGCTGGAGAATGTCCCCTGCTTCAAGCGGAACTTCACTTGCGGATGTCCCTTGCGGAATTCCGCCACCACCTTAGGAATCAAGCTGATCCCCAACGTATGCGGAAACCCAATGCGAACTTCGCCGAGCTCCGGATCCAGAAATTCCCGCATTTCGTTCACCGCTTTATCCAGTCCGCTCAGCAGCTCCTCCATCCGCATCAGGAACAGCTTGCCTACCGGAGTAAGCTGCAGGTTGCGGCCCTTTTGCACGAACAGCTGCATTCCGAGCTCTTCCTCCAGCTGGTGGATTTGCCGACTGACCGCCGACTGCGCGACATGGAGTTCTTCGGCCGCCTGCGTCACATGCTGCTTTTTGGCGACTTTCACGAAGTATTGCAGCTGCCTCAATTCCAAGCCCCTTACCTCCTAATCATTTGACGGAACAAGAGCCATCCGCCCGCGAAACCGCCGAGATGCGCGTACCAATTCACGCTCGGGGTAATAAACGAGTAGATGACACCTACGACGAGAACGATTTTGATCGTTGTGGAAGAGCTTTTATCGATCGCTTGTTTGTGAAAGATTGCAATGTATAAATAAGCTGCAAAAATGCCGTATATGGCGCCGGAAGCGCCTGCCGACAAATGCACGCCGCGGTGCAGCAGCTCGCCGACCACATTTCCGATCACGCCGCTGCCCAAGTAAAATACCGCATACCGCCAATGCCCCAGAAGCCGCTCCAGCGGCGGTGCGAAGACGAATATGGAGAAGCTGTTGAACAACAAATGATCAAACCCGATATGGAGGAACGCAGCGGCCACATAGCGCCAGTATTCCCCCGAATAAGGCGGCTCACTAAACAAAGCCCCGAATT
The DNA here is from genome assembly GCF_004000845.1 of Paenibacillus koleovorans NBRC 103111. GTDB lineage: Bacteria > Bacillota > Bacilli > Paenibacillales > NBRC-103111 > Paenibacillus_AA > Paenibacillus_AA koleovorans. Next base: position 22,817 of record NZ_BIMA01000051.1, on the reverse strand, counting down.
GAATCAATGTCTCCGGATTCTTCGAACTGCCCACCCATGTCATCAGGACGAACAACGCGATATTAACGAGCAAAATCGCCGATGTGACCGGATACAGCCGGATATACTGCCGGAAGCTCTCGTAGCGCACGAACAACATTGTAAATCCCTCCCGCTCTTCAAGCGCGATATCTCTTTCTTATCATACCTCAAACGCTTTCTTTTTTCCTCCGGGCTACGGATAGATTGCTAATATTTGCCCATCCTAGGAAAGTAATCCGATCCATTCACTCAAAGAAAGGGGTCCCCCCATGATACGTAAAAGCACCCTGCTTGGTTTCATCGTTGCGGCCGCTTTATTCCTGTCATCGCTTCCAAGTGCAATCGCGCAGCAGCCTGAGCGTACTAACAGCAGCAATGGCTACGATATGTCCGGATTGGGCATTCACCCTGGCAGCATGTACCCTCGTTCCCTTCAAAAGAAAACGTCGGCAGACGCAACCATCGATACGGATTCCACAACGACCGACACTCTACGCATGAATACGATCACACCAAAGACGCTCGAAGCGAGATCGGAGACCAACTGGAGCTGGCTTGGTTTGCTCGGACTGCTAGGGCTGGCAGGTTTGTTCGGCCGGGGGCGGAGCGACAACCGGGATCCGGTATAATTGGACAAGCGTCGCCGCGTTCGATTATAATAAGGATTGGCAAATCACTACATAATCAATCGAATGGGAGATGATCCGCATGGCACAAGAACGTACTGGCGTTGCAGCATTCAAAGGCAACCCGCTTACATTGCTCGGACCGGAAGTGAAAGTAGGAGATCAAGCTCCGGATTTCACGGTTAACAAAAACTTGCTCACCGAAGCCACACTCGCCGACTACGCCGGGAAAGTGAAGCTTATCAGCGTGGTCCCTTCGCTGGACACAGGCGTCTGCGACCAGCAAACGCGCCGTTTCAATGAAGAAGCCGCCAATCTGGGCGACAATGTAGCCATCCTGACGATCAGCGTCGACCTTCCGTTCGCACAAGCCCGCTGGTGCGGCGCCGCCGGCATCGACAAAGTCGTGACCCTGTCCGACTACAAGACGAAGTCCTTCGGCGAAGCCTATGGCGTAGTAATCAAAGAGTTCGGCTTGTTGATGCGGTCCATCTTCGTTATTGACGCGAACAACACCGTCCAATACGTCGAGTACTTGCCTGAAATGACCGAACACCCGAACTACGAAGCGGCGATCGAAGCCGTTAAGAAGCTTCTGTAAATGATAAAACAGCGTATCGGCTTCGCGAGAGGCCGATACGCTGTTTTGTTTGGTCTGGGACGGACTTGTTATTATCTGGAGTCCATCTTGTATCGGGCGAGCTTCTGGTCGAACATCTTGAACAGCTCGAGAATAGTCCGGTAATTGGAGCCCAAGTCGCCTAGCGACCCTCTGGAAGCGGAATAAATGTCGACCGCCGACTTCACAGGGTTGATTGCGAACAAGGTCAATGTGATGTCCTGCGTACGTCCGGTCATGGTCTTCTTAGTGACGACGATCTCCCCGACGTTCTTCACTTCATGGAGCACGGTGTACTTCGGCAGCTTTTTGAGCAGTGTTACGATTTCTTCCCACAGCTGATCCTTCGAAATTTTGTAATAGCGGGTTTTCAGAGCCGGGTCTTTCGCTTTCTCGCCAGTCACCTCATGGCTGCGCATTAGTCCAATCAAGGTTCTTTTCAACAACGGTGTTAAACCCCCTCTATCATTCCACGCAAAATCATGCGATTTGTCCACTTCGCGCCTACTCTTCATATTACCATGAAACAAGCGAACAAAAAAGCCAATTCGGAGGAATTGGCCAAGGAAATGTCTACGCAATCGTTTCGATTCGCACTTGTTCGAGAAAAAGAGAAACATCTTCCAATCTGACGTTGCCGGCCTCCGGCATAAGCGCGTTCGCCGTACCGGTTGCGGTCGCCAGCTTGAGCGCTTGCTGGATCGAGTCGCCCCGCTCGAGTGCAACGGCCATCCCCGCGACGAACGAATCGCCGCAGCCCACGGTGTTGACCGCTTCGATGCGGGGAGCATGGATACGGTACACAATTCCGTCGTAGCCGGCCACGGAGCCTTCCGCTCCGAGCGAGACGACGACGCATCGGATCCCGTCGCGCATGAGCTGGTACACACTCGAATACACATCTTCGACGCGCTCCAGCTTCTTGCCGAGGATTTTCTCGACCTCGTCTTCGTTCGGCTTGATCAGGAACGGCTTGGCTTGTATGCCCTGCACGAGGGCGTCGCCGCTGGCGTCCAAGAACGCCATGGCGCCTTCCGCGCGGACGATCGCGATCAGCTCCGCGTAGAAGGAAGCCGGCAGCCCCTTGGGCAAGCTGCCCGACAAGGTTACGATCTTCGATTGGGCGGCCAACTCGCGTATTTTGTGCTTCATCGCGGCGGCCTGCGCTTCCTCGATCTCCGGTCCTTGCTCCAGCAGCTCGGTGGAGCGGCCATTGACCGGATCGATGATGTTCAGGCACAGCCGCGATTCGCCCTCGACGCGGACGAAGTCGTTCGCAATGCCCTGCTGCTCCAGCTGCCGCTCAATGTAGCTGCCGTTGCTGCCGCCGACGAAGCCGGTCGCCCGGACCGGGCCGCCGAGCAGATAGGCTACCCGGGCCACGTTCACGCCTTTGCCGCCCGGGTAGCTGATCATCCGGCTGGCGCGGGATACGCGGCCGAGCTCGAAGCCGTCGACGAAATACGTCTTATCGATAGCGGCGTTCAGGGTGACGGTTGTGATCATCGGCGGAACTCGCTCGCCTTCCCGAAGCTGCCGCACAGCCGCATTTTCTCGATCGCCGCCGCTTTGAGCGCCTTCTTCGCCGGCACCATGTACTTGCGCGGGTCGTTCTCATCCGGATTCGCCGCGAACACTTCCTTGATCGCGTCGGAGAACACGATACGCAGCTCGGTCGCCACGTTCATCTTGGCCATGCCAAGCGAGACGCAGCGGCGCACCTGCTCTTCCGGGATGCCGGAACCGCCGTGCAGCACGAGCGGCACTTCCACGCGGTCGGCGATGCGCTTGATGCGGTCGAAGTCGATCTTCGGATCACCCTTGTAGATGCCGTGCGCCGTTCCGATTGCCGGAGCGAGCGTAGGCACGCCCGTGCGCTTGACGAACTCTGCGCACTCGTCCGGGTCGGCCATGAGCGCTTCGTTGTCGGCTACTACGATGTCGTCTTCCACACCGCCTACTTTGCCGAGCTCCGCCTCTACGTTCACGCCTGCCGCGCGAGCGACTTCCACGACCTTCAGCGTCTGGCGCACATTCTCTTCGAACGGAGAATGCGAAGCGTCGATCATGACGGACGTATACCCGGCGCGAATGCAGCGTACGATCAGGTCGAATTCCGTACAATGGTCAAGATGCAGGGCGATCGGTACTTTGGACTGGTTGGAAGCGACGGTTGCCGCTGCCGCGATGTATTCCGGGCCGAGATGCTTCACTGTGCCGACGGTCGATTGGATGATGAGCGGGGAATCCGTTTCTTCAGCCGCCTCTACGACCGCTTGGAGCATCTCGAGCGTGTGCACGTTGAAGGCGCCGATGCAATAGCCGCCTGCGCGAGCCGCTTGCAATAATGGAGTGGATGATACTAATGGCATGATTGCTTCCTCCCGAATTTGTACATTTGTGATAGTTTCGTTTCGTTTGCTTTCATTTCCTATTGTAACGGATGAACGTTCCGCCTGACAAGAAGACTTTTCCCGAAAAATGGGGTCGCTAGACAATGATCAGCCGGATGCCCAACTCGCGGATTTGACCGGCCAGCTCCCTGTTGATGCCCTCATCCGTGATGACGGTATGCACGACTCCAAGCGTCGCGACATGCGAGAAAAACACTTTGCCGAATTTGGTATGGTCGGCCACGACAATGACTTCCTTCGCGATCGAGATCATTTGCCGATCCATGCTCGCTTCCGCCAAATTCGGCGTCGTCAGCCCTTCCTTCAAGTCGAAGCCGTCGACCCCCAGGAACAGCTTGTCCACGCGAATGTTCTGCAGCGTCTCCTCCGCCAGCGGGCCGACGAGCGCGAACGACTTGCGCCGCAGCTTGCCGCCGATCAGGATGATCTCCAGCTCCGGATAGTTGCCGATCTGCACCGCGATGTTGGCGGCGTTCGTGACGATCTTGAGCCCCTTCTTGCCGATAAGCCGCTTGGCGATCAGCATATTCGTCGTGCCCGGCGTCAGCATGACGGCGTCCTCATCGCTGATCAGCTTAGCCGCCGCTTCGGCGATCCGCTCCTTCTCCTCGACGAGCGCCTCCTCTTTCTCGGAGAACGACTTCTCGTGCGCGACTTCGCTCACATGCGCATGGAGCGCCATTGCCCCGCCGTGCGTGCGCAGCAGCAGCTCCTTCTCCTCAAGCTTCTCGAGGTCGCGGCGAACAGTCACCTGCGAGACGCCAAGCGCTTCGCTCAGCTCCGCCACGGTCGCTTTGCCCGCTTGATTTACGACTTCCATGATGCGTACGTATCGTTCTTCGGCGAACATGAATGCCTCCCGAATACCTTCTTTTAAGATCGTTTTCTTTCAATTTTGATCATATACGAAAGCGAGCGAGAATGCCAGTTTTTTGTCGGGCGCCTCCAACACCCTTGCACCAAAATAGCGATTCTGTAGAGACTTATGTCGTCCCCACAAGCTCAAAATCATCATGTACTGGCTGGGACCGGGGGGTTGGGCTGGAACGCGTGAGTTGGAGCCGATAGTGCCTGTAGATGTAACCCCAAGCCTGCCGATCGCCAAGTAACCTTGCTCTTGCACTGCACTCATCAGCCCGAGGACCTTATAAGAAAAACCTGATCGGAAGTTCACCGAGCGATCAGGTCTTCGATTGCCTGCCGAGAGTAAGCTATGGACAATTTTCTCCTGGAGAGGGTCCTGGCGGGACTCGGATTGTCGTGTTGGAATGGGGGATGGGGGATGGGGCCGACACTCTCAGCACCTACCAGCTACTCCCGACATAAATCTCCAGTTTCCCCGGACGATACTCTCGAGTCCAGCCAGTAACCAGGCTATGCAGCCCAAACTCTTTCCCCACCCCACTATCGCAGCCCGACTTTTTCGGACTCCGTGACGGTTGCATGGCGGAAGAGGCTCGCAGTCCGAATTTGCCCACTTGCAGAGCCGTTTCCATCCACCCCTTCGGAAATCGTCGCTCCAATTCGGCTCATTCGGACTACGTGGCCGATGCGGAAGACGAACGCCTCTCCAGACCGACTTTTTCGGGCTACAGACACCGATGCCGCGAGGCGGCACCACGGCTGCTGAAAAGAGGGCGAATTTTCAGAGTAGAGTAGCGAGCGGAGATTGTCTCTCCCTCCCGTACGAATAGTTACCGGCCAGGACCGGGAGTGTCGTGCGGACAATCAGGGAGTGAGCGGTGAAGGAGCGGTAGATGCAACCCCAGTCGGCCGATCGTCAAGTAGCCTTGCTCTGCAGTCCGACTCCCCCAGTAAGTCAGGAAACCCCTGACGCTTCAATATGGTGGAGAACTTAACTTTCTTCTCTTTTTCAAGCAAAAACCGCCCTCACGGACGGTCTTCTGGTGTAGCAGTATCGTTCATCCAAGCCAGCCGCGCTACTCCTGCGGCTCGTTGTGCACGAGCTGTTTGTTCGGCAAGTAGTGCAGCGTCCGGATGTGCCGGATCGTCCGTGTCTTCGCTCGCATGACGAGCGAATGCGTCTCCGCCCGCTCCCCGGCCAGGTAGCGCACGCCTTGCAGGAAGCTGCCGGACGTGACGCCAGTCGCGGCGAATATGACATCGTCTTGGCCGACCATGTCGTCCATCGACAGCACCTTGTACGGATCGGCCAGCCCCATCGATACACAGCGCTGGTACTCGATGGCATTGCCCGGCATAAGCCGGCCCTGGAGCTCGCCGCCGAGGCACTTGAGCGCCGCCGCCGCGAGCACGCCCTCCGGCGCCCCGCCGGAGCCGACGAACAGGTCGATGCCGCTCTCCGGCATCGCCGGCGCAATCGCCCCCGCCACGTCGCCGTCGGTGATGAACTTGATCCGGACGCCTACCTTGCGCAGCGTCTTGACGATCATGTCATGGCGCTCGCGGTCGAGCATCATGACGGTCAAATCGCTTATCTTTTTCTTCAGCGCCTTGGCAGCGATCTGAAGCGTCTCCTCGAGCGGAGCATTGATATCCACTTTACCGACGAGAGCCGGTCCCACGGCAAGCTTCTCCATATACATGTCCGGCGCATGCAGCAAGTTCCCTTTATCGGCGATAGCCAGCACCGAGATCGCGTTGTCCAGCCCCCGGGCGACGATATTCGTCCCTTCCAGCGGATCGACGGCAACGTCCACTTCCGGACCCTGCAGGCTGCCGACCTGCTCGCCGATATACAGCATCGGCGCTTCGTCCATCTCGCCTTCGCCGATCACCACCGTGCCCCGAACCGAGACGGTATCGAACATGTGGCGCATCGCGGTCGTCGCCGCTTCATCCGCCTCGTTCTTGCGTCCTCGCCCCATCCAGTGCGCGGCGGACAAAGCCGCCATCTCCGTTACCCGAACGACTTCCAGTGCCAGCTCTCTCTCCATTATGCTTCGTCCCCCGCTTTGGAAAAGTGTTATAGGATCACATTGTATCACACTTGGACGTCATGCATAAGGGGAAATCGATGATTTATGTCGTTCCATTCACCTAATTTTACACACTTTATTTGCAAAAAATATGTTTGCCGATCTTCTTGATCTGCGGACGCGTCCAGATCCAAGCCGATGTCGCCGTATCCGGATTGAAATAATACAACGCCTCCCCGGTCGGATCCCAGCCATTGATCGCGTCGTTCACCGCCTTCAGTGACACGTCGTTCGGCGTCAGCCAAATCTGGCCGTCCGCCACCGCTGTGAATGCTCCAGGTTGAAAAATAACGCCCGAAATCGTATTCGGAAACGAAGAGCTGCGCACGCGATTCAGAATAACGGCAGCCACCGCCACTTGCCCGATATACGGTTCTCCCCGCGCTTCACCGTATACTGCCTGAGCCATGATCCGCTTATCCTGGTCGCTGAAAGCGGAGCTGGCCGGAGGCACCGTGCTCTGACCGGGACCGGCAGCGCCTGGCGCCCAGCTCTTCGTCGCGTTATACAACCGGACTTTCGTTTGCGGGCCGACGACGCCGTCCACCTTCATGCCGAACTTGAACTGAAAGTCCTTCACCGCCCGCAGCGTCTGGCTGCCGAAATCGCCGTCGATCCGCCCCCGGTAATAGTCCAAGTATTGAAGCCTTCCTTGCAGCTCGCGAACATCAGTCCCTTGCGCCCCGTACCGTAATATTTGCGAGCCGAACGAATAGGTAGCTTGCGGCACGAGCAGGGCAGCCAACAATAACACAGCCAATCCGAGGGCAATCGTCCAGCCCGTATGCGACCTCCATCGCTCCGACCCTTCGAATCTGTTGAATTTGCGCATAGCAACAATCCCTCCATCCTCACGATTCCGGACATGCATCCGTGTTGTCGTTAGTATGAAGGGATTGAAGACGTTCTATTCGAATTCGCGAATGATAGCTTTAGAACTTGCTCAGCTTGGCGCTTTCCCAATCGGCGGTGAACTTCTCGATGCCTTGATCGGTCAGCGGATGTTTGATCATTTGATGGATGACCTTGAGAGGAACCGTAGCGATATGAGCGCCGACCAGTGCCGCCTCGATCACATGCGCCGTGTGGCGGACGCTTGCCGCGATAATCTCGCTCTGAATGCCTTGCACTTGGAAAATTTGCGAAATCTCGCGAATCAAGTTCATCCCGACTTGGTTGATGTCATCCAGGCGGCCGATGAATGGCGATACGAACGTAGCACCTGCACGGGCGGCCAGAATCGCTTGCGTGGAGCTGAAAATCAACGTTACATTCGTCTGGATGCCGAGATCGGTCAATCCGCGCGTAGCCGTCAAGCCGTCAGGCGTCATCGGCACCTTCACAACGATGTTCGGCGAAATCGCGGCGAGCTTCTTGCCTTGCTCGATCATTTCGTTCGCTTCCAGCGAGATGACTTCAGCGCTGATCGGAATTTGGTCGCCTACGATCGAGATGATCTCACGCAGAGTGGCGAAGAAGTCCTTGCCTTCCTTGGCGATCAGAGACGGGTTGGTCGTTATACCTGCGAGTATGCCTAGGTTGTGCGCCGAGCGAATTTCCTCCACATTGGCCGTGTCGATAAAGATTTTCATTACAAGTCACCACCGGATATGTATTTGAAAAAATCGAGCCCCCAAAATCTGTGCACAAAAAAAAGAAACCCGCATATGTCGTTCGATTCTCTTGTTTCAAACCCGCTCTCGCAGGTGGGTGTCCGCAGCGGCCAGTCTGAAGTCCCTTTTCGAGGGCGTGTCATCGGGGCAGCAATGTAGGACTCCCGAACAATGTTTCATTGGTTTAAAACATTCGGAAAATCGTGACGAACATCGCAGGAGCGTTCGCTATGCATTCAATTGTAGCTCTATTATAGGCACATCCGAAACAAAAAGTAAACCGAAGCCGCCAGCCCACCTATTCCCATTCTGGAAATAAGCGACAAACGGCTCCACTTCGCAGCATAAATCGTATTATTTACGCTCGTCCGAATCGTTCACCGAGCGATGGCTATCCCGGTCGAAATCGCCGTCCGCAAACCGCTCCACGCCGTCCTTGCGGACGCCGCCTTCCGCTTCAAGCCGCTCCGCTTCCGCCTTCGCCTCTTGCTCTTCCTTCTTCTTCTGCTCCTTCTCCGTTCTCGTCTTGATCTTGTCGAATATCCGGTTGAACCAGAAGAACGAGAGCGTCGCCATGATGCTGCCCATGAAGAACGGGATGAGGAACGTAAACTTCGTAAAGCTGACGTATGCCACCGCACCGTTGGATACGATCAGCATGATCGTAATGAGCGGATTGCCGATCGTGATCAGAATCGCATTCTTCAGCAGCTGGAACAGCTTCATATGGAAGTGCACCATCAGGGAGAAGAAATGGAACATGGACGCGCCTAAAATGACAAGCAGGATAATGAACAAGACGGACAGCAAGCTGAGCGTATTGCTCTGCTCCAAATAAAACTTGTAGTTGACGATCACGATGACGGTCAGCAGGATGTAGAAAATGCCGCCAAGCATAGCCTGCAAGTAGTTTTCTTTGTACCCGCGAAAATACGTCTTGAACAGCGAGACGTCCGTATCGCCCGTCACCCATTTGCGGGCAACGGTGAAAACGGCCGCGGTCGCCGGAAACAGCGTAAACGGGGAGACGATAGCCAGCAAAGTAAGCGATTGCACCCAAACATCAGGATTTTCGCTGATTGCGATCAAACCGGCTAGCACCAGGTAAAAGAAAGGAAACGAGCAGATCACCCACAGCACATTGATGACTGACAAGCGCATGATCCATTCCGAAATGCGGTAGAAGCCGCCCATTATTCCACGAAATTCCAAAACCGAATCCCCCTTCGACTTATGTCATCTACCATAATACCGTATCCCGTTCGGAAAATGCAAAAGTTTTCGAGACGGGCCGGAGCGAAAAAACCGCCCGAGCCGCGGACGGTTTTCTGGATGGTTAATGAACTAATCCTTCGGCTTTGCGAAGCGGATGAATGCGTGGATACCCTTTGTCCGGCATCGGCTGCACTTCCGCTTCTACACCATATACGTTGCGAATCAGCTCCGGCGTCAGCACGTCGCAAGGTTTGCCGGTCGTTGCGATAGAGCCTCTCTGGATGACACAAATTTTATCGCTGTAAGCACTCGCTTGATTGAGATCGTGCAGCACCATGACGACTGTGATGCCCAGCTCGCGATTGACGGTTCGCACCAGCTCGAGCACCTCCAGTTGATGCGCGATATCGAGGTAGGTTGTAGGTTCGTCCAGCAGCAGCACTTTGGAGCGCTGAGCAAGCGCCATCGCAATCCAGGCGCGCTGCGCTTCGCCGCCGGAGAGCGATACTACGAGACGTTCACGAAACGTTAGGAGCCCCGTTTTGGCAAGCGCCCACTCGACGATTTCATAGTCTTCTGCATTCAGCCGTTCGTACCATTTTTTGTGCGGCAGCCGCCCGTATGAGACGAGATCCTCCACCGTCATATCCCCCGGCGTCTGGTTGGATTGGCAGAGGATGCACATCAGCTGCGAGATGCGTTTGCTCTTCAGCGTGCGGAGCTCCTGGCCGTCGATGCAGACTGCTCCGCGCTCGCATGGGATAAGGCGGGACATGCCCTTAAGAAGGGTCGATTTGCCGGAGCCGTTCGGTCCGATAATCGAGACGACCTCCCCTGCCTCGACTTTGAGCGAGACGTCCTTGACGATGGCCGAGCCTTCGTAGCTTATTGTTAAGGCTTGGGTTTCCAGCATGTTACACATCCCCTTTTCGCATGAGATATAAGAAATAAGGTCCCCCGATTACCGCCATGACAATGCCGGACGGAATGTCCAGCGGAGCGAACAGCGACCTGCCGCCCGTGTCCGCTATGAGCAACACAAGCGAGCCTAACACGGTACTCATCGGGAGCAGGTTCTTGTAATCGGAGCCGACCATCATCCGCGCCATATGAGGGACAACCAGACCGACGAAGCCGACCATCCCGACGGTTGAGACGGAGACGGCAGCCAAGTAGACGGCCAGGAACGACAGCAACAGCCGAGTCCGGTTCAAATTCTCGCCCAGGTTGCGCGCCGCTTGTTCGCCCAGCCGGAGAATATTCGCCTGGCGGATGCAGAAGTAAGCAGCGATCCAGCCGGCCACTGAATACGGCAGGATGACGAGCGCATCGCTTCTCCCTTTCCCGGACAGGCTTCCGTTCAACCATTGCAGCGCCGCAGGAAGTTTGTCGCTGTACAGGATCGACATGAGGCCGATAATGCCGCCGAACACGGCGTTCACTGCAACGCCCGACAGGATGACGCGGATCGGGGTGATGCCTCGGCGTTTCCACGCTAACGCGTACACCATCGCGGCTGCCGAGCCGCCTCCGACGATCGCCAGGAGCGGAATCAAGCTGGAGTATTCCGGCACGATGAGCAGGACGAATAGGACGGCGACCGCGGCCCCGCTGGAGACGCCGGTCAGCCCGGGATCCGCCAGCGGATTGTGCATAACCGCCTGGAGGAGCGCCCCCGAGATCGCCAGATTCGCTCCGATAATAACGGCGAGCATCACTCTCGGAATCCGGATATCCCACAGGATCGTGGTGGAAGCTTCTCCTCCGCGTCCAATTAGAGCATCGAAAATCTCAAGCGGCGTGTACCTTACGCTGCCTAAACCGATCGACAGGATAACCGCTGCAAGGAGGAGACTGGATGTGATTATGATGATGCTGGCTCTGGATTTGCTAAGGCTTGCCAATGGTTATCCTCCGATCGGCAGTTGCGGATTGGATTAGGGAAACAGCTTCGATGCGGCTTAATCTAGGGAACCGTGACTTTCACAATCGAAGCGTTTATTTGATAATGATTATCAGTTTCATGACACATACAATATCACGGCTCTCGCCTCCCTGTAAATAGTTAATTGAGAAAAAGTATCATTCTCAATTAGAATGCCAATCTGTTCGGTCCTGTCCCCCTCCCCCGAACGCCAAGTAACCGCTGGATGCAGTCCGAAAAAGACGGACTGCAAGGCCGCTCCTTGGCTGATTAGGCTCCCCAGTCCGAGTTTGCCGAATTGGAGCGGGGGTTTCTGTAAGAGGTGCGTAATAACGCCTCTGGAAGTGGAGAAACTCGGACTGGAGCATCCCTACAATTAGCGGGCGCCTCCTGTAGCCAGGAAAAAGTCGGACTCCAGCACAAAAAAGCCGCCGCAGAGACAAAAGTCCCTGCGGCGGCTCAAAAGCAACGCCTTATTAGCTGTTCACGAACTCCTTGGAGTCGTTGGACTTGCGGCGATCGTAGTCGCCGCCGCCTTCGTACCGGCGGCGATCCCCGCCCTCGCGGCTGCCGCCGCGATCGCGGTCGTACCCGCCACGGCTGCCGCTGCCGCTGTTGCCGCGGTATCCGCCGCCGCTGCTGCCGCCACGGTTGCCGTCGCCGCTGCGGCCATAGCCGCCGCCACCGCCACTACTACGACGGTCGCCGGAGTAGCTGCCGCCGCTGCTTTGGCCGTCACGCACGTAGGAGCCTGGCATTCTGCGGCCGGAGCTGCGGATGTCCGGACGGCGCTTCTTGGCGCGAAGCGGATCTTCCGGTGTCAGCTCGATCTCGATATCGCGTTTCTCACCGGTCAGGAGCTTCATTGCAGCTGCAACCAGTTGTACGGAATCATATTGCTCAAGCAATTGAATGGCGATGCCCTTAAACTCGCCGAACGATTCGGAATTGACGACTTCCAGCACGCGCTCCGCCGTCACGCGCTGCTTGCCTTCGATAGCTTCCGCCATACTAGGCACAGGCTTGCGCGCAATTTTGTGGCGAGTCAGGCGCTCGATGAAGTGCAGATGGTCGATCTCGCGATGCGTCACGAACGTCCAAGCACTGCCTTCGCGGCCGGCGCGACCTGTACGGCCGATCCGGTGAACATAGCTCTCCGGATCCTGCGGCAGGTCGAAGTTGATAACATGCGTTACGCCGGAGACGTCCAGACCGCGCGCAGCGACGTCGGTCGCCACGAGCACGTCGATGCTGCCGTCGCGGAACTTGCGCATAACGTGGTCGCGCTGGTTCTGCGACAGGTCGCCGTGCAGCCCTTCGGCCGAGTAGCCGCGCTTCTGCAGCGCTTCGGACAGCTCATCGACGCGGCGCTTCGTCCGGCCGAAGATGATCGCCAGATCAGGCGATTCCATGTCCAGCAGGCGGCACAGTGCGTCAAACTTCTGCTTCTCATGCAGCTCGATGTAGAATTGGGAGATCAGCGGGGCGCTGACTTGCTTCGGAATGACCGATACATGCTCCGGCTCGCGCAGGAACTGCTTGGCCAGCTTCTTGATGTTCTCCGGCATCGTAGCCGAGAACAGCATCGTATGGCGCTCTTCCGGCACAAGGCTCAAGATGGCCTGGATGTCTTCCATGAAGCCCATGTCGAGCATCTCGTCCGCTTCGTCCAGAACGACGGTCGTCACGTTGTCGAGCTTGATCGTCTTGCGGTTGATGTGGTCGAGCAGACGGCCCGGCGTACCGATAATGATCTGCGGTCTCTTCTTCAGCGCGCGGATTTGCTTGACGATATCTTGACCGCCATAGATCGGCAGCGAGCGAATGCCCTTGAAACGGCCGAGCTTGCTGATTTCTTCCGCTACCTGGATCGCAAGTTCCCGTGTAGGGCACATAATCAGCGATACAATGCGGTCTTCCGTAGGTTCAATCCGGCTGATGACCGGAATACCGAATGCAGCGGTTTTGCCTGTCCCCGTCTGCGCTTGACCGATCAAGTCCCGGCCCTCCAGCGCGAGGGGAATCGTTTTCTCCTGGATTGGGGTCGATTCCTCGAATCCCATCTCCGTAATTGCCCGAAGTACCTTCGGGTCCAACTCAAATTCTGAAAAAGCTTTCAAATGTTTTCTTCTCCTTTACTCTCAGGGCCTTCCATTTTCCCTTGCCAAGTATTAAATTTACCCTTAAGCACGACTTTTATCGAAGACACACGATCACAACTTCATGTACCTTTTTCCAAATTTCCGGCACACGGCACTATTCGCCCCTAATCAGCAAGCTGATCGTAAAAAAAAGCATTTTCCACCTGGAAAATACTAGCCGAACTTAAGAATATCTTTGTTATTATAGCACAGCTCCCTTTCGCATTTCCAGTGCAGGGGCGGAATGCTTTCGAATTTGGGTGAAGCCCCCATCAAGGCACCTATAAATTTTTGCAACTTAGCCGTTCGGAATCCCGTATAATGAGTTAAGAATCTTGGGATTGCCCAGGCGCAAGGAGAGTGCTGCCATGTCGGTGTGGAAAAGAATCGGATCCATTTTGAAGAGCCAGTCGCATAAACCGGAGCCGGCCCCGGCTTCGCTGCTTCACCCGCTCGAGGAGACGGGCGTAGGCGATATCGTGACCGTCGATCTGGAGGAATATATCGTAACCGGCAAGGTCACCTACTTCGACCGCGGCTTCGCGCCGCACCGGTTCGCCTATTATTTGCAAAGCGGCCGCCGCATCGATTGCCTGATCGTTGAGAAAGGCCGTGCGATGGACTGCTACATGTGCGAGTTTCTGGAAGGTTCGCTTGACGATCCCAGCGACGTGCCTACCACACTTGTGCTGGACGGGGAAACGACCTTCGAGCTGGAGTGGAATCGCAAGGACGTCACGCGGACGGAAGGCCGGACCGATTTCCGCAGCAATGACGAGGTATTGATCTGGCGGTACTATGCCAATCAGGAGAAACACTTCTTCCTGCAATGGCAGGACGGCAAGTTCGTAGCGATGCAGGGCAACCGCATTCCCGCCGCGGAAGTGAAGCGGCTGCAGGCCGCAAGTCCGAACGCAGCCAAGAAATAACTGATCTGAAGGAGGCGGATGCCGGATGAAACGTTGGAAAGGCTGGCTGGCGCTTTTGCTGATGGCCGCTCTAGTAGCAGGCTGTTCGAACGCAAGCAGCTACGTGAAGGAGCAGTACCCGCTCGTCGACGTCGACGGCAAAGGGAAAGCCGCATCCCGGATCTATCTCGCCGAAGGCAAGACCGTTCCCGATACGGCCCGCGATATAGCTGCGCAAGAGAAGCCGAAGGAAATGAGCAAGGAAAGCACGGACCAAATGTTCCTCGTGTACGACAACCGCATCATCAACGTACAGAAGGACTCGGCCAATGAGCTAAACTCCATTATCGAGGTCGACTCGATCGAATATGCCAAACAGCACTATGACTCGTCGTTCCTGCAGGGGTATATAACCGCCGTCATGCTGGACTCCCTGCTCGGGGACAAATGGTCGAAGCGCACCGTATCTTCCGGAACCCCGACCTACAAAGGATACTCATCGACGGGGAAGACCTCCACCAGCACGATCCCGAAGAACAATACGGACGTGAAGCAGCCTACGACGTCGACAGGTACGGGCAGCTTCTCGACCAAGGGCAACACAGCCACGTCGGATCCGAAGAGCGGCTCGACATCCGGCACGCCTCCCCCAAGCGCAAGCAGCTCGGGCAGCACCGGCAATTTCACGACGAAGCCTTCTACCGGATCGACATCCTCGTCGTCTTCGTCCAGCAGTTCCTCGTCGTCGACCAAGAGCAGCACTTCATCTTCTTCGAAGAGCAGCTCCTCGTCCTCGGTCCGCAAAAACGACGGGTCCGCGCCGACGGTCAAGACGAGCAAACCTTCCACTACCAAACGTAGCGGCAGTTTCTCCTCGAAGAAGCGCTGATTGCACGACGCAAGCCGCCTGAGCTTCCCTGCAACGGGGAGCTTTTTTTGTTGCCCCGCAGCCGCATCATGCATGGAAACCGATGCTGGTCACCCATACTAAACGTCGGAGGGATCCGACATGACACGGCATCTGAACATACGCAACGCCATTAGCCTGCTGCTTATTCTATTCGGCGCCATACTCGTAGC
Source organism: Paenibacillus koleovorans NBRC 103111 (assembly GCF_004000845.1). Lineage (GTDB taxonomy): Bacteria > Bacillota > Bacilli > Paenibacillales > NBRC-103111 > Paenibacillus_AA > Paenibacillus_AA koleovorans. Next base: position 7,296 of record NZ_BIMA01000051.1, on the reverse strand, counting down.
AGCGGGCTTCAACCGCTTCCTTATCCCCCACCAGCTGCTGAGCGGCGGAGTGTCCGGGGTTGCGATGATAATCGGCTATTACACAGAATGGAATATCGGACTGCTCTATTTGCTATTCAACATTCCCATTATCGTCTGGGGGGTGATCGCCGTCGGCAGGCGGTTCGTTCTGCTGAGCATCGTGGCCGTAGCATTGACGACCTACTTCATGCAGGTTATACCTGAGGAGCCGTTCATCCAGGACCCACTGCTCGGGGCAGTATTCGGAGGCGTGCTGATCGGCATCGGCTGCGGTATTTCCTTGTGGGCAGGCGGGTCGTCCGGCGGTTTCGATATTGTGGGTTATATTTTGTCTTTGCGCTGGAATTTCCCGATCGGGACCGCTATCTTCGCTCTCAACTCCGGCGTCGTCGTGATGCTCGGCTATTTGTTCAACTGGGACTTGGCACTGCGTTCGATGCTCTCGATTTTCGTCACCGGCAAAGTAGTCGATATGATTCATATCCGTCAGCTCAAAGTAACGGCCTTCATCGTCACCCGCTGCAAAGACCAAATCGTCGAACGGCTGCATCGGCTGCCCCGAGGCGTGACGGTCATTAAGACAGAGGGGGCTTATACGAAAAGCAGCCAAGACATGCTGATGACGGTCACCTCCCGCTACGAATTGGCGGAGCTGCGCAAAATCATTCGCGAAATCGACCCGAAAGCGTTCGTCAACATCGTGGAAACCGTCGATATCATCGGCGAATTTCGTCGGCATAAATGAGTCCCATCGGCATTCAGCGGCTTTCATGGAAAAAAAAGGGCAACCCTCTAGTCAAAAAGTGGTCTTTTTCTGCCGGATATTATGGTATAATAGGAATGTAATTTCATATAGTTCTGGCTTCACCTCTTGGCTCCACTTTTTGTATTTTCTAATCACGAATTCAAATTCGCAGGATTGGAAGGTGACGAAGATGGAAACCGTAAAACTGTCCAGGATTGTAATGAAATTAACACCCGAGCTGTATCCGTTCCTCCGCCATTGCGAGCTGAACTCGGATATTGTGCTCCGGAACGGCTTGGATGCCCTGGAGTCAGCCGATGTAATGGAGATTATTCAATTCAGCATTTCTGAACATCAAAAAGACGCCTTTCTTCACTAAGGCGTCTTTTTTTGCGTTCGTTTCCATTAAAACTCGGCGTTGATCCGTTTCCAGTACATCCGTGTGGCTATGAGCATTCCCGCTCCAATTACACAAATGACGGAACTGAAATAATATAGCGGGTCCTTCCCCAGCTCGTCCATGATGAAGCCGCCGCCGATCCCGCCCACAATGCCGGCCAAACCGACGAAGACGGCGGACAGCACGGTCTGGCCGGTCGAGCCGAGCTCCTCCGGCACAAGCCGAACGACGAACTGCACGGCGGCGATCCAGAACGCGGCGAACGTAATCGCATGCGTGGTCTGCAGCAGGATGAGGATGGCCGGGTCGTCCACGAATCCGTAAAAAATCCAGCGTATCGCGTACAGCAGCGTGGCGATCAGCATGACGGACAGCTCGTTCAAGCGATGCATATAGCGGCCGAGCAAAGCGAATGTCGGGATCTCGCTAAGCGCTGCGAAGAACCATGCCATGCCCAGGCTGCGGTCGGAGACGCCGATCTCGGTCAGCACGAGCGTGAACATCACGTCGTTCATCCGGTGCGGGATGGCGATGACGAACAGCAGCACGAGGAACCACAACAGTCTCTTATTGCCGAGCAACCGACGAATATCGTCCAAGCGGACCGGCCTGGCGCTCGACGACGAAGGTATTTTCAATATCACCAGCAATACAATTGGAATGATCCACAAGCTCCAGAATAAATAGGGGATTCCGGACAAGCCGCCGATCATCTGCAGCACGTAGCCGCTGGCGAAGGCGACGACGCAAAACCCGATGGAGCCCCACAGCCGTACCGAGCCGTAGCTCGATCGCGAGCCATCGACCGTCCGGACAACCAGCGTATCCAGAAGCGGCGCCGAAGGCGACATGAAGAAGTATAGCAGCAAGACGAACAGCAGCGCTGCCGGGAACGCTTCGGTAACGAACAGACCGATGCTCGCAGCGATCGCAAGCGCCCACAGCAGCAGAATCACTTGCTTGAGCGCGCGGTAGCGATCGCTGACGACGCCCCATACCGGCGAGGCGAACATCGCCATGAACGGCCCGATGTTCATCAGCCAGCCGATCTCGACGGCGGAATAGCCCCGCAGCCCGAAGTAGGAGGGCAAATAGGGAAGCAATGTAGCATTGATCGCGTAATAAGAAAACAGGACACTTTTGATAAGCGTTAGTGGGGGTGTCTTGTAAGGCGGCTGCATGTTCTCTTCACTCTTATCTCTAATATAGGATGGCAATCCACCTAATCGTACTCGAAACAGTCGACAAAAGCCATCAAAATCCTACAGATGACTCTTACCGGGCTTCGAGACCGCCATCTATAATGATTGTGAAGCGCGAATAGGTTGGGCAAAGCAAGCGGAGTTACGGACACCGCAACTAGACGAAACGAGGGGGCATCGAAAATGGAGCTGCTGTTCGCGGCGCTGATCGCGTTATGGGGAAGTTTGACAGGCGGGTCGCCGGATAGGGTGTCGATGGAGCAGGCGCTGCAGACTTACGTTCAGCAAGCCCAAGCCGCGCAAGCGGCGGAGCAGCAAGCGCCAAACGGCTCCACCGGCACCGGGCAATCCGCGGTCAAGAAGGACCCGCAAACCGGCACCGCTCCGATCGTAAAAGGCGTCTACGCCACCGCCCACAGTGCGGCCGGCTCGAGAATGGAGACGCTGCTCAAGCTGATGGACGAGACCGAGCTGAATGCTATGGTGATCGACGTGAAGGATGATTTCGGCTACATCACATACCAGACGGGCAATCCAGAGCTGGAAGCGCTGGGAACGACGCAGAAAATCATCTCGAATATGCCGGCGCTCATGGAAAAGCTCAACCAGCACGACGTTTACCCGATCGCCAGAGTCGTTGTGTTCAAGGATACGGTATTGGCGAAGCAACGGCCGGAGCTGTCGTTTCGCAATCCGGACGGGACCTTGTGGAATAATGGGAAAAACCCGCCGGACAGCTTCCTGAACCCTTACCGGAAGGAAGTATGGGAATACAACGTGGCGGTTGCCAAAGAAGCGGCGAAAGCCGGGTTCAAGGAAATCCAGTTCGATTACGTCCGTTTTCCCGAAGGCTTCGAGACAAGAGCGGATACGCTGCAGTATGACCGCGACGATCGGGCGCGCACCGACATTGTAGCCGATTTCGTGAAGTACGCCAGAGAGCAGCTGGCCCCGCTAGGGGTGCGCGTATCCGTCGACATCTTCGGCTATGCCGCCTCTGTCCCCGCCGCGGAAGGCATCGGGCAAGATTTCGAGAAAATCTCGAAGCAAGTCGACGTGATCTCGCCTATGGTGTACCCTAGCCACTACGGACCGGGCTGGTTCGGCTCCAAGGTGCCGGATGCGGCGCCTTACGCCACGATCAACGGGGCGATGGCCGACACGCACAAGAAGCTCGAGCCGCTTGCCGCAGCAGCCGAGAAGCCGATTATCCGGCCCTGGCTGCAAGATTTTACGGCGTCCTGGGTGCAAGGCTATATCAAGTACGGCAAACATGAGGTTGAAGAACAAATCCGTGCCTTGCACGACAACGGCATCGACGAGTTTCTGCTCTGGAATGCCGGCAATACGTATACGCCGGGTGTCGCGTATGGTGTGCCATAATGAAGACGGCGGGATCCGCTTCTTGAGCGGTCCCGCCGTTTTTGATGCGATCAAGCTCTCAGCTTGGCCGCCATCTGAATGAAATAGTTGATCGTCTTGAGCGTCCGTTGCTTGAGTTTCTCGTTCGCCGGTGCGCCTTCTTCGTCGAACTGGCGAAACTCGGCGCCGATCGAGATCCACTCGGGGCAGTTGATCCCGTGTACGTTGCGCACCGTCACTTGCAGCTGCTGCAACGGGCTTACGCCAACCGCGCCGCCCGACGAGCTGACCGAGAGCACGGCTTTGCCGTCGAAATGATCGAAGCCGAGAAAATCGAGCGCATTTTTCAACACGCCGGTCATCCCTCCGTGGTAATCCGGGGTGCTGAGCACGACGGCATCCGTCTTCAGCATCGTAAGCTTAAGCTCCTGCAGGTTGGCGTCATCCGGATTGCGGTTGTCCGCGTTAAAAAACGGAAGAGGCTTCTTATACAAATCAAACAGCTCCACGGTGCAGCCTTTGGCCTCCATTTGACGCTGAATATACTCACAGAGCCGGGTGCTCGTCGATTCCTTGCGGTTGCTTCCCGCCAAAATTGTAATATGCATGATTAATTCCACCTTATATGCCGATTTCATGACTTCTTATACATTTTAGTATCGAAAGTCCGATGTTGCAACCCCGGAAGAACAAAAAAGCCCAAAGCCGATTCGCTCAGCTTCAGGCCGTTCTTTTTTATCTTGCTCCCCATTCGTCATGCACCAGGGGCTCCAATTTCTCGTTCGGGTACATATAGGTCCGCTCTCGGTTGAACGGATGCACGTACGCTTCCCCACGGTTCCGCATAGCTTCGATGAAAAAGGTACGGGTGGAGCCGTCCTTCATATTGATCCGTACCGTGTAGTTGTTCACATTTGTAAATTGCCATTTCTCCCGATAATTCGACTCCGTCATCTCCTGATCCAGTCCGTTCAGCAGCTCCGATGCCGCACGAATCGTCTCCGCATCTTTATAGTTCTTCAATCCCCCTACGCCATGACTGTCGACCGAGACGGAATCGATATTTTCCTCCACCAGCTCAGTCCGCCCGGGCTGCAAGCCGTAGCTGAATCCCGTCAGCACTAGAGTGACCACCACAAGCGTCAGCAGCTCCTTGCTTGATTTGAACATCCGGTTCCCCTCCTCTCCGCTCTCGAATTATACTTTCCACCTGACCTTGGTCATCCGTCGAATGAGCAGCGTGCTGAACACGATAGAAACAAGCAGCCCGACATAGTACATAAACGCCTTATTTTGGAATATTCCGTACAGGAAGGCCGCCCCCAGTAGCGATGTGCACACCACGAAGCCGATTTTCAGAGTCGTCTCCCCGATCGGAAAAAGCATCAGTTTACCGTTGTTCTCTAGCCGGTTGCGCTCATAGAGCCAATATCCCCATACGGTGAAAAGCAGCAAATAGACACCAGGCACGATGATCGGCAACGCATCCGTATACTCCATTCCCATGTATAAGTAGCTGACCAGGCTTATATTTTCCATCCACATGTTCAATGAGCTAGGATAGCTGTCGGTGTAATACCGCACCCGCTCCCAACCGTTCACTTCCAGGAACACTTCCAGCAGCACGCTGAATCCGATCGGCAAGGCGGCGAATATGCCTGAGAAAATCAATTGAGAAGCCATGCTGCCGCTGATCGTGCCGATGAACAGAACAGTCGCGTAGACAGCCATGAGAATAAAAATCGTGTACACGCACTGAAACAGATGATAGTTGAAGCTGAAAAACGAGGCGATCGGCGAATTCAGAACAATCGCGATGTCGATCGCGGAGTTGAGCAAGGTGGAACCCATAATCAGCACCAGCCCGAACATCCATTTCGTCCAAAACAGCTGCTTGCGCGTATAGGGCATGGCGAACATCAGCTCCTGCACCCCGTTACGGCGTTCGGCGCCGAGCAGCATGCCGCCCAACAAGGCAACCAGCAAACACAGGATGACACGCGTCACGCTTTCCATATCCCCGTTGTTGTAGGCAACGGCCATATCCGTGATCGTCCGGGGATATAGCCTGCTTTTCTCTTCCCATTCCAGAATCCACTTATCGAAGCGCTGCATGCCGAGCAAGAGAAAATGGACGATGGGAAAAATCCAGACGAGCCACATCACTTGCCTATACTCTTTCCACCATAAGGCTTTATTCCACATTCGCTTGTCCCCCCAGCTTCCATATAAACAAATCCTCCAGCTTCACCGGGAGCGGCTCGTTCAGCAGCGGATCGGCCGCCTTCAGCCTCTCCAGCGCCTCCGCTCCTCGCTCCGTCTGGATCAGGACCGTATAGACGCGACCGATGTGGTCCAGCACGTGGATATCCGGCCGATCCAGCCATCCTGTCGGCGGCTGCCCGCGGAAGACGATCTGGCGCTTCAGCACAGTGTCCCCCATCGTGTCCGCCGACATCGACTGCTCGATCAATCCGTCCTTCATCAGCAGGACCGTATCCGTAATACGTTCCAGCTCATCGAGGAGATGTGAGGAAATGACCAAGGTGACGCCTTCCTCTGCAGCCTCCATGAGCAGCGTCAGCACTTGCTTCTTGGCGATCGGATCGATTCCGTTCGTAGGCTCGTCGAGCAGCACGACTTTGGCGCGGGTCGCCAGTCCGAGTGTAATGCTGAACAGCATGCGCATGCCTTTGGAGTACTGTTTCACTCTTCTCGACTTGTTCAAGCCGAATCTCTCCAGCGTGGCGAGGAAAAACGCCATGTCGAAATCCGGGTAGATCATCGCGTACAGCTTGGCGCTCTCCAGCGGGGTGTAGCCGTAAAATGCCTCCGGTGCATCCGGCACGAAAACGATGCTGCGCTTGACCTCCGGATGGGCGTGAACGGGGACGCCTTCGTATTCGACGGTACCCATGTCCGGGTCGAGGATGCCGGCCATTGTTTTCAGGAGCGTCGTCTTGCCCGCTCCGTTGCGGCCGATCAAGCCGGCGACGCTGCCGGGCGTCAGCGCGAAGTGGACGTTCGCGAGCACGATGCGGTCTTCGATCGACTTTCTTAAGCCTTTAACGGTTATCATGATTCATCGCCTCCAAAACGTTTCCATTCTTCGTCCGTCCACGCCGCAAACTGTTCCCGGCTGATGCCGAGATGTCTCGCCTCGACAATGACGGCTCGCAGCTCTTCCTGGAGATGCTCGGTGCGCTCGCGCTCCATGCCGGGCGAGGCGGCCGGCTTCGCGACGAATGTTCCTTTACCCCGCAGCGTGGCGATCACGCCTTGCCGCTCCAGCTCCTGGAACGACTTGGCGACGGTGTTCGGGTTAACCAGCAGTTGGGCCGACAGCTCTCTTACCGACGGCAGCTTGTCGCCTTCCTGCAGGATCCCTTTCGCAATCGATTCCTTCAGCTGCTGCACGATCTGCTCGTAGATCGGCATCATGCTCCGCTCGTTCAGTTGTATCATGGCGCAGGCATTCCACTCCTTCCGCGTCCGTACTATGTGTACTACTATTTATAGTACACATAGTACAACAGGATGGTGAAGAAGTCAATTTTTAAGAAGAA
>NZ_BIMA01000050.1 GCF_004000845.1 Paenibacillus koleovorans NBRC 103111 | reverse complement strand
CAGCGGGCAAGCGAGCCGTTCCGTGAGCCGTAAGCACGATTTTCGTGCTTACAGCAGGAATGCGAGCCGTTCCGTGAGCCGTACGCACGACCCTATTCAGTTTACCATCCAAGGAGGTCATCTCAATGCGACAACAACATTTGCTGCTTCCTACATTGCGCGAAGCGCCGACTGAAGCGGAGGCGATGAGCCACCAGTTGCTATTGCGCGCGGGCTACATCCGCCAAGTCGCGGCCGGCGTGTACACGTACTTGCCGCTCGGCCAGCGCGTGCTGCAGCGGCTCGCGGCGATCGTGCGCTCCGAGCTTGACCGGGCCGGCGCGCAGGAGCTGCTTATGCCGGCGCTGCAGCCGGCGGAACTCTGGCAGCAGTCCGGCCGGTATGAGCTATACGGCCCGGAGCTTGTCCGGCTGCAGGATCGGCACGGCAGGGAGTTCGCCCTGGGGCCGACACACGAGGAAGTGATCACCAGCCTTGTCGGCAGTGAGGTGTCCTCGTACCGACAACTGCCGCTAACCCTGTACCAGATCCAGACGAAATTCCGCGACGAGCGCCGCCCGCGGTTCGGGCTGCTGCGGGGACGGGAATTTCTGATGAAGGATGCCTATTCCTTCGACTTGGACTTGGAGGGGCTGGACCGCAGCTATCGGAGCATGTTCGACGCGTACGTGCGCATCTTGGACCGGTGCGGGCTGAACTACCGAGCGGTCGAAGCCGATCCCGGCACGATCGGAGGCGAAGGCGGCACGCATGAGTTCATGGTCTTGGCTGACATCGGCGAGGATACGATCGTGTCGTGCACCAACTGCGGCTACTCGGCTAACATGGAGAAAGCCGAGTTCGCAGCAGCACGGAAGGTGGACGCCAGGGACAGCGATAGCAGCGGCGGCTGCGAAGATTCGGTTTCCTCTATAGCAGCTATGGAGAAGTTTCATACGCCTGGAATCAAGACAATCGAGGAGCTTGCGGTATTCACCGGCGCGGCGGCAAGCGACTGCATCAAGACGCTGCTCTATGTGGCGGACGGCCGACTCGTTGCCGTCCTGGTGCGAGGGGATCATGAGGTCAACGAGATCAAGGTGAGAGAGGCGTTGGGCGCCCAGAAGCTGGAGCTGGCCGACGAAGCGGCGGCACGGAATCTTGCAGGCGTGTCCTTCGGCTTCATAGGTCCGGTCGGGCTGAATGTACCGCTGCTGCTGGTGGACCGCGATGCCGCCAACATGCCGGAAGCGATCGTCGGTGCAAACGAAGACGACTACCATATGAGGCATGTCGTGCCTGGTCGGGATTTTGCGCCTACCCTCGTTGGCGAGTATCGCAACGCCGCCGCCGGAGATACATGCCCGCACTGCTCCGCGCTGCTGCAGTTCCATCGCGGCATTGAGGTGGGTCATGTGTTCAAGCTCGGCACCCGCTATAGCGAGAAGCTGGGAGCGACCGTGCTGGATCGCGCCGGACAGACGAGGACACTGGTCATGGGCTGCTACGGCATCGGCGTGTCCCGGCTGCTCTCCGCCATCGTAGAGCAGCATCACGATCCGAACGGCATCGCTTGGCCGGCCGCCGTCGCGCCGTTCCAGGTGCATCTGATCCAAGTGTCGCTGAAGGACGAGCAGCAGACCGCACTCGCGGAGTCGCTATACCGGCAACTCCGGGAAGCGGGCATCGACGTGCTGCTGGACGATCGGGACGAACGCCCGGGCGTCAAATTCAAGGACGCCGATCTGATCGGCATCCCGATCCGAGTCACCGTCGGCAAACACGCGGCGGAAGGACTCGTCGAAGTGAAGACAAGGTTCGGCTCGGCCGATGCTGTCGTAATGACGGTAGATGAACTTCTTCTGAAGACGAAAGGAGTACGAGAACAATGACGGATTTGCGTTTCCCGATAGGCCGATTCCAATGGGAGGGCGACATCTCGCAGCAACAAAGCAACCGCTGGATGGAGGAGATCGAAGCCGCTCCAGCCCAACTGCGGGCGGCGGTGGCTGGACTCAGCGAAGAGCAGTTGGACACACCTTATCGTCCGGACGGCTGGACCGTGCGGCAAGTCGTGCATCATCTGGCCGACAGTCATCTGAACAGCTACACCCGGTTCAAGCTGGCGCTCACCGAGCCGAATCCGACGATCAAGCCGTACCGCGAGGAGCGGTGGGCCGAGCTGCCGGATTCCCGGCTACCCGTGGAAGTCTCGCTCACACTCCTGGAATCGTTGCACATTCGTTGGGCTTCGCTGCTGCGCACCCTTACGCGGGAAGAGCTGGCGCTGACCTTTGCGCACCCGGAGTCGGGCAATACGATTCGGCTCAATTGGAACGTCGGGCTATACGCTTGGCACGGTCGCCATCATATCGCGCACATCGCTTCGCTTCGGGATCGGATGGGCTGGTAACCGCAGCCGCGCGCGGCAACCAACCGCCGCAGCGACTGAGGCTGCACGCGGCAGCCTCACCGAGCTTCCCCCGCCTCCCACAGAGCATAGTAGAGGCCGGGCTTCGCCAACAGCGCCTCATGCGTCCCGCGCTCGGCCAGTCGTCCCTCGTGCAGCACGAGGATCTGATCCGATCGCTGCGCCACATCGAGGCGATGGGTAATGAAGAGCAAGGTCATCCCCTCATGCTCCGCCAATAGCTTGTCCAGCAGTCGGCGCTCGGTCCCTTGATCTAGCGCTGACGTCGATTCGTCCAGGATAAGCACGGACGGTCGTCGCAGCAAAGCCCGGGCGATGCTGATTCGCTGCCGCTCGCCTCCGGACAGCTGCAGCGCTTGCTCGCCGACCCGGGTATCGAGTCCGTCGGGAAGGCGGGCGATCCAGTCTGCCAGCTCCGTAACCCGCATCACATTCTGCAGCTCCTGCGGATCGACCTTCTCGAGCCCGTAAGCAATATTATCGCGAATTGTCCCGCTGCGCAGCATCACTTCCTGAGTTACACCTAGCATATGGCGCCTCAGCCAATTCAAATCAATCTCCGCCAGTGGAATCCCGTTCAGCCGAATAAGGCCGGCAGTAGGCTCTTCCAAACCGAGCAACAGCTCGGCGAATGTAGATTTTCCGGAACCCCGATGTCCGACTAAGGAGGTGACGGAGCCTGGCGTTAAGCTCAAATCAATCTGCTCCAACACGGCTCGGCCGTCACGACGACTGCTAAGTCCCAGCACCTCTACAGTCACTGGACCAGACGGAATCCTCCGCCCTGCAACCATCTCCGTCTCAGCCGATGTCCCCCCGGCAAACGCGACTTCCGCAACCCGCTCAACGGCGGCCGACAGTTTCTGAAGCGTTAACGTCCGTGAAATGAAAGCCATGCCGAAAGGCCGGAGCCAGTTGAAAACGGCGATAAAGGCAACCAGTCCCCCAATTGTCAGCGCCCCGCGCAGCACCAAATAACCTCCCGCCGTATACATCAGCACAAGCGACAAGGCGTTCAGCGCGGCCTGCAGCAGACTGACCCGATGGTCCGTCAAGACGCCGCTGCGAGTAGCCTCCCACTCCCGGCGCAAAAACTCGTTCACTTTCTCCATGGCCTGGTCCTCTTGGCCGTTTGCTTTGAGGAAGCCGGCGGCGGAGACAAGCTCTCGAACCGTCTCGGCTACGGCCGAATTTTGGCGGGCGACTTGGGCGGCTTTGTTCTTCGCATAGCGGCTCAGTCTGGACAACAATAACGTCTGGCCAATCCATACGCTCAGCACGACGGCGGCGAGCAACGGATGCAAGAACAGAAGAATGGAGCAGCCGGCCGCGATCGTCACAATATGGAACAAATAAAAACCGACATGCCCGAAAGCCTGATCCGTAATCCTGTGCGTATCGTCCAGCAGCCTCGTGGTCAAATCGCCAACCGTCTGCCGCCGATGCCATGCAAGCGGCTTTCGCTGGATGCCCTCATACAGCTCCGTCCGTCCCTGCGCCGACAAGGTCAGCATGAATCTGGACCAACGATTTTCGAGCAAAATGATCATACTCCCCGTGATCGGAACCAAAATCATGCAGAGCGCCACAGCGACCAACAGGGATACGTCCTGCTGCGGTAACACACGCTCCAGCATGTACTTCGAGAGAAGCGGGGGAATCATGAACAGCAGGCTGCCGACTACATTTTTCAACACGATAAGGGCGATATTCGCGCGATAAGGACCATAGGCCTTCCGCAGATAAGCAGTAATCCTCTTGCGATCAGCGGCTGACGGCAAGCTCGTGCTCATCGGCGACACCTCCTTCCGCGGCTTCTTGGCGCCACAGCCGGGCATACAGTCCGCCTCGGTCGAGCAGCTCGCGATGCGTCCCTTGCTCGACCAGCTCGCCTTGGTCAAGCACGAGGATGCGGTCGGCCAGGGCGGCGCAGCGCAGGCGATGCGTGACGTTTATGCGCGTGATGCCGCCGGCATGCCGGTCCAACGCTTCCAGCACGCGCAGCTCGCTCTGCTGATCGAGCGAGGCGGTCGCTTCGTCGAGCAGCAACAGATCGGGCTGCTTCACAAGCGTCCGAATCAGCCCGAGAAGTTGGCGCTGGCCGCCGGACAGACGATCGCCGCCGGGGCCTATATCGGAGTCGTAGCCCTGCGGCAGCTGCTCAGGAATATCCTCCGCCCCGAAAGCCCGCATCCAGTGATCCAACGTCTGCACATCGGCTTCGCCGAGGAACGTCAAGTTTCGGTACAAGCTGTCCCGAAACCAGACGCCCTCCTGCATCACATACCCGATCCGGCTGCGCAAATGCGTGGCGTCCAACTCCTCCGTACGCACGCCGCCGATCCGGATCTCGCCGGAGGTCGGCTCCTGCAGCCGGAGCAGTAGCTTCAGCAGCGTGCTCTTGCCTGCGCCGCTCGGCCCGACGACCGCCACATGCTCGCCGGGCTCGATACGGAACCGCAGCCCGCGAAGCAGCTCGCCTCGCTCCTCCGCCACGCACACATCGTGGAACTCGATAGCCGCCCGTCTGTAGTCCCCTTCCTGGCGCAGCCCCGGCTGCAAGCCGGGTTCGCTCGGCAGCCGCATATAGGCTTGAATGCCTTCGATCCGCACTTTGATGTCCGCGAAGCTGACGTACAGCCCGAAGAACGAGCGCACCGGCGCGTTGATCGCGGGAATGAAAGCGAGAATCGCCACGAGCTGTCCCACCGTAGCATGTCCGGTCGCCAGCTGCCAGCCGGCGAAGACGAAGACGAGCGCCGGCGCCAGCGAGTCGGGGATGCGGGGAAACGTGCGGTACATCGTGTCGACGATGCTGTCCTGGTAGTATAGCTCCGCCCACCGCTGCTGTTCCGACTCATAGGAAGCGCGCTCCATACGCTCCGTCCCGTACAGCTTGATCTGCTTGATGAAGCCCAGCTTCTCCAGCAAGCTTGACCGCAGGGCGGCGTCGTGAGCGGCTGCCAGCTTGCGGACGGCGCCTCGTCTGCGCCCGAAGTGTCGGACGGGGAGGAAGAGGAGCACGAAAGCAGCCACCAAGAGAAGGGCTAGCACCCCATTCCACCGGATGAGCATGGTGAGCGCGGCGGCGGCGAGCAGCACATCCTGGGCGAACGAGGGCAGGGTGGACAGGCCGAATCGCTGGATTATTTTCGTATCCTGCGTGCATCGCTGCAGCAGCTCCCCGCGCGGCGTCTCGTGAAAGAACCGTGCGTTCGTGCGCAAGAGGGCGGCCAGCGTATCCTCCATCAGCTTGTAAGACAGCCCTACCATTGCTTTCGAGGACACGTAGGCACGGTAAGCGGCGAGCAGCTCTCCCAGCAGGATGATGCCAAGCAACCCGGCGGCCATGGCGGTCAACCCTTGACCTTGCCGATGCGCGACTGCATCCATCAACCGGCCGATCAGCAAGGGGACGGCCGTCCCGCAAGCGGCGGCGAGCGCGGTGAGCAGCGTAATGAGCAGGAATTCCTTTTTGGAACCGACCAGCTGCTTGAAAAAGAAAACCAGCCAATCCGGAAATGGATTCGACATATGGGAGCGCGGCGATTGGTGCGACAGATGCAACCCCTCCGAAAGTGGAAATTGATGCAATCGTAGCAGGGTGGGCTCGCCAGGGTCAAACGTCAAAAACATATGTTCGCTATTTTGGGTTGGTCGGCCTGATCCCGTTGCTCGGGTTTTTCAGAAAATGAAAGCTCGCCATTGCTCGTTCGTGCTTCCGTTTACATATGTTTTAAAAATGCCCTGTCTGGCCTTTTCTAGGCTTCAAGCATGCGGACAAAATGACGGACTTGATTCGTAATCGCCGTTTCCGTCGGAAGGCGTTCGATGCTGGAAGCGCCGAAGAAACCTGCCACCCCTCGGGTATGCCGCAAAATGTAAGAGGCGTCCTCCGGCTCGGAAATCGGTCCGCCATGGCATAGCACGATAATGTCCGGGTTCACGGATTTGCCCGCATCGTGGATACGCTGTACCAGATCGGCCGATTCATCGAGGGAGAGGGCGGTTTTGGCGCCGATTTTTCCTTTGGTCGTCAGGCCTACATGAGCAACGAGAATGTCTGCGCCGGCCTTCGCCATGTTGCGCGCATCCTCTTCATTGAACACATACGGGGTTGTCAGCAGATCCAGCCGATGCGCCTTTTCGATCATTTCGATTTCCAGATTGTAGCTCATGCCCGTCTCTTCTAAATTTTGACGAAACACGCCATCCATCAGACCGACTGTCGGGAAGTTCTGGACACCGGAAAATCCAAGCCGCTTCAGCTCCGGGAGGAAGACATCCATCCTGCGGAAAGGATCGGTACCGCAAACCCCGGCGAGAACGGGCGTGCGCCGCACGATAGGGAGCACCTCGCTGCCCATGTCGACCACAATCTGGTTGGCGTCCCCATAGGGGAGGAGACCTGCCAGGGAACCGCGCCCCGCCATCCGATAGCGGCCGGAATTATAGATGATGATGAGATCGATCCCGCCGTCCTCCGCGCATTTGGCGGAAAGGCCGGTACCTGCTCCGCCGCCTATGATAGGTTGGCCGACCGCTATTTTGGCTCGAAACCGATCTACTAGTTCTTTTCTGGAAAACATGGGGCCATTCGCCCTCCGTTCTTATGGATTGGCTCTGTAGAGGTGTAAAAAGCTTTCGGCTATTTGCTTCGCCGTGTCCGGGTGGTTGATGTCCTCGCGGACCCGTATAAGCGGAATGTCCGGCCGCAGTGTGTCGACGATTCCTTGCAGAAGCGCTTGACGCTGCTCCTCGCCGTGAAACGCTTTGCCTTGCACATCAAGCAGCGAGACGCCGCCTTCCGGAAACACCAAGATGGTTGGCGCGTTGCCGGCATTCAGCCGTCCAGCGAGTCTGCGGCCCAGCTCGGCGTTTTCTTCGGATGTCGTGCGCATCAAGGTAGTGGTTGGATTGTGCTGATAAAACTTGCGATCGCGGAAGGTGGCGGGAACGGTGTCCGGAGGACCGAAGTTGACCATATCGAGCGCTCCGACGGAAACGACCTGCGGGATGTTCGCTGCCCCGGCTGCTTTCAATCGATTGGGGCCGGCGCTGAAAATGCCTCCGACCAGCTCATCGGCCAGCTCGGTCGTTGTAATATCGAGCACACCCTTGATGAAGCCCGCCCGAACGAGCTCTTCCATCGCAGTGCCTCCGGCTCCGGTGGCGTGGAACACAAGCAGGTCGAAGCCCTCCGCTTCAAGCCGGATTCTCACCTGATCGCAGCATGGGGTCGTCACGCCGAACATCGTCATGCCCAGCACGGTTTTGTCCTCAGCCGCGGCGTCCTCCACAGCGTCGTAATGCTGGAGCATGCCGGCCAACGCATGGGCGGCGTTCGCCAGGATGCGACGGGATAGCGTGTTGAGCCCTGCGATGTCGATGACCGAGTACATCATGGCAATATCCTTCACGCCGACGTAAGGTCGGGTGTCCCCGGATGCCACGGTGGAGACGAGCAGCTTGGGAATGCCGATCGGGACGGCTTGCATGGCGGCCGCTCCGATGGTGGTGCCGGCCGTACCGCCCATGCCGAACACGGCTCCGACGATTCCTTGCTCGACCAGCTCAGGCAGGAGCGCGGCGACGCCTCTAGTCATCGCGGCTACCGCCTCTCCGCGATCCCGCGTCTCGCGAAGCTGCTGCAAGGATGTCCCTGCATGCGCCGCGACCGTGTCGCTGTCGATGTCCGGCGCGAACCGGGGCTCACCCAGGATGCCGGTATTCACGACAAACGTGGGGATCCCCGAAGCTTCCAGCTTCATTTTGACATATTCGAATTCGACTCCCTTGCTGTCGAGCGCTCCGATGATGACCGCTTTTTTCATCGCAAGTTCCTCCTACTTACTTCAACTATGTTAATCATAATTCAACGTTGTTGAATTAAGCAATACAAAAGTTTATGGATGAGAGGGAGAATGAGAGATGGGTACTAATTTCGCGATTGAGCAAGCAGATTGGATGGCATGTCATGCGCCGGAAGGCGGAGAAAGACGAGCGGGCAACGAGAATGCCTATTATCGCTGTGCGTTTATGCTCGCCATGGAAGGATCTCGTGGAGCTTGGGCTGACCACATGGCCGGAGGACCCCGATATACAACGGAGCGATTGCTGTGCGTGGGGAGCATTGCCGCTCCATGAGTTTACGCGCTGCCTGCTCGGGGTGAAGCCGGCGGAAGCGGGATGGGGCTCGATCGTCATCGAACCCCGCGTGCTGAGCTCCCGGCGGGATGAGGTTGGATGGAGCATTACGTCAATTTGTAATGCAGCAGCACGGCGCCGGAGCGGAAGCTCCTGGGAGAGCCTCCTTTCGATAGTTGACGGGATTAAATAAAGTCGCTTCGCGTGTCGAAAATGTCGGGTTTCAGCTTGTCGCCATGGTCGAAGGTGGTGGTGAGTTTATACCGACGGCCGGTTTCGGCGGAACGGTAGGCGCCAAACATAATCTCGTGCACATGCAGCTGCTGGCGGCCGGATTGGGCGGGCTGTGTGCCGGTGCGGATGCATTGGGCGAAATGGGCGATCATCGACTCGTTCGGCATGGCGGCGATGGTCGCGTGCGGGACGTAGCAATCCGTATTGCCTCTCCAAGTAACCGATTCAGCATCTGGCAATGGTTGATCAGGAGAGTGGATCACCAGCGGAAACCCGCTGTCGCCCAAAGCTATCGTTCCTTTTCGGCCGTAAAGGATCGTGTTGTTCTGCTTGAGCGACATGCCCCACAAGGTGCGGATGACCGCATGCTGCCCGCCGGAGAACTCCACGATGAGGGAGACGTTATCGTCTACGTCGCTGTTCACGCGTTTGCCGCCGCCGACGATGCGGTTCGGGATGAGCGTGTTCACTTCCGCAATGACGCTAACGGCAGGACCGAGCAGCGCTACAATGCGGCTGACCGGGTATACCAAGCAGTCCAGCACGGCGCCGCCATGCGAGACGGACCGGTCGTAGTACCAGTTGTCTCTAGGCGGACCGGGCAAAGAAAGCTGCGCCTCAGCACCGGTGATTTTGCCGATGTAGGCTTCGTCGAGATATCGGGCGGCTGCGAGCATGGCCGGGTTCTGATCATAGGGCAGGCTCATGAAGATTTTTCCTTGCTGCTCGGCCAGGTAGACCATTTGCGCGCAATCCTCGAAGGAAGTGGCCATCGGCTTCTCGTTCAGCACATGCAGCCCGCGCTCCAGCGCCGCGATGACCGGCTCCGCATGCAAGGAGTGCGGGGTCGTGACGACGACGGCGTCCAGCTCCTCGCGGTCCAGCAGCTGGCGATAGTCGTCGTACCAGCGGGGAACGCCGTGTTCGGCAGCTTTCCGCTCCGCATTTTCGAGCTTTCTGGAATAAGTGGCGACGAACTCGACGTCCTCCAGCTTGGCGGCCTGTTCAAAGTACCGTCTACTGATGTCGCCGCTGCCGATCATGCCCAGGCGAATTTTGCTCATAGGAAGCCTCCTAAGTTGTAATAGACTGACATTCATTGGAAAAGTAGCTCTATGCCATAATCATACTAGATGATAGGATGGGGAGGAATAGCATTTTGTGAGAGAGTATGAGATGAGGGGCGGGACGAGTTGGCTATGGACTCCTATACAAACATAATGGGCATTCCGGTGCCGAAGCTGACCATGGCGCAGACGGTGGAGCGGATTGGCGGTGTGGTTGAAGGTGAGCGGCGGGAGGAGCTGTTTCATGTGGTCACGCTTAATCCGGAGATCGCGATGGCGTGTCAGCACGACCTGGAGCTGCGGGGGATTGTGGATCGAGCGGGATTGCTGACCGCGGACGGCATCGGCATTGTGATGGTGTCGCGCCTGAAAGGGAATCCGCTCCCGGAGCGAGTGACGGGCTGCGACCTGCTGCTTGAGCTGCTGGCGGAAGGGGACGGGCGGCGCTGGACGTTCTACCTGCTGGGGGCCGATGAGCAGACGAACGAGACAGCCGCCCAGGTCATCCGGGCGAAATATCCAGGCGCGGTTGTGGCAGGACGGCATCATGGTTACTTCGGGGCGGAGGACGAGGAGAGGATCGTAGAGGAGATTCGCTGGTGCAGCCCGGATTTTCTGATCGTGGCTCTAGGGGCGCCGAATGCGGAGCGGTTCATTCACAAGTATCGGCGGCAACTGAACGCGAAGGTCGCGATGGGTGTCGGGGGCAGCCTGGACATCATCGCGGGCAAAGTGCCCCGTGCGCCGTTGGTCTGGCGGAAGCTGAACGCGGAGTGGCTGTTCCGTCTGCTCAACCAGCCTTCGCGCTGGAGGCGGCAGCTGATTTTGCCGCGGTTCGCGGTGCGGGCTTTGCTGTACCGGAGGCGCTAGAGGGTCTTGGGGCTCGAGCGCGCGGCACCCCGCTCAACCCAACCGTAACCGAACATCCAACGCCTCCACATGCTGCCGCACCTCGAGCCAATTGGCCGCCCGGTACACGAGCTCATGCCGAACCGCTACATTATAAGGCTGCTCATACAAGATGACCGGCCGCTGCGCTGAGGCAAATTGCTCCGCATAGTGGGGACCGTCGTCGATCAGCACATCCACCTGTAAGTCCATGCAAGTCCGCAGCTTATCCTCCACAAAACAAATATGATGATACGGCACGCCGTGACGCTCCAGCCAATTCACCGTCACCTCGCGAAACAGCTCCGGCCGTGCCGTAATGAAGGACAGCCGATGCCGGGCGAACAGCTCCTGCAGCATTTCTACGGCCATCGGCAAAGGCAGCGAGTTCCAATGTATATCATGGCCATGCCGCAGATAGACCGCCTCGCGTTCCTCTTGATTCCAGCCGTACAGCCGATAGATGTAAAAGTCGTTCAAATCCTCCGGTCGAAACGAACGCCCCGACGCCAGATTGTAATAGTGCAAATGCGAAGCTGTAGCGTCCAGAATGGTGTTGTCCAAATCTATGCCGATGTGCATGCCGTACCCCCTTGGCTAGTCTACCTGTCGTAATAGTCCCCGCATTTGAATGTCACGCACTCCGCCGCCGTTGAGAGATACATTTTGCCGAACACCGACATCCAGCGCCTCCTCCACAAACCCAAACGTATAAGTAACCACATAAGGCGTTTCTATATAATAGAGGGTCAGCTCCAGGCAGCTCGAGTCCTGCCAAGCCGCGTAACAGACCACCTCTTGCAAATGGAGCAAAAGATCTTTAACAAACACGCCTTGCGAATGAACAGGTTGCGTAAAATCAAACGAAATCTTGCAATCCCGCCCAGCATCCTCATAGACGAACTCCACCGTCATTCGATCAAACGTAATCATCCGCAGGCCGAGCGGGTTCCCCTCGCTAAACCTATACCTGCCGCTGCCGCCATCATAATCCGGGCTCCCGACCGGAACGGGCTTACTCACAGGAACCGAGCTCGACGCCCACTCCGACAACTGCCTTTGCAAAGCCAGACGATCCAACCCGTTCACCGTCTCCAAGCCGACACAGCCCAGCGCCAACGGACCGAGAATATGCTCATAGAGCAAGTCCAGCACCGTCTGCAAAGGAGCCATGCTGCTGAAGCTCGATGTGGCCACTACGACTACCCCAAGCTCCGGCGCAACCAAACAAAGCTGCCCAAAACCACCAACCCCGCGGTAA
This sequence comes from Paenibacillus koleovorans NBRC 103111, assembly GCF_004000845.1. Classification (GTDB taxonomy): domain Bacteria; phylum Bacillota; class Bacilli; order Paenibacillales; family NBRC-103111; genus Paenibacillus_AA; species Paenibacillus_AA koleovorans. The sequence goes on along the minus strand of NZ_BIMA01000050.1, from coordinate 37,425 downwards.
CACCCCTGCCGACCCAAAAACAATTGATACCCGTACCCCTGTGCATCGTCGATCCGTGTGGCACCAGCACGATTGTCGCTTTGTTCTGCCGTTGCCAGCTCCAGGTAAGCTTCAGACACGATGCGTTTCCCATCGAACTTCCCTTTATTTTGCAGCATGACTCCGAATTTGGCTACATCTTCCGTGGAAAGACTAAGCCCCATCCCACCGGCTGAAACGCCACCTGGACATGTTTCCCACGAAGGCCTGCATATCCCCAACGGCTCGAACAAACGCGGCATCAGAAAATCGACCAAAGTCTGCCCGGTCACCTGCTCTAGGATAGCGGAAAGCATATAAGTGGCAGGCGTGCTGTACCGATAGCAATGTCCGGGTTCGTGCTCCACGGGTTGCCTCAGAAACGCCTTCACCCAATCTTGCTCACCGCTTCCGATTACCGGCCCGTAAATATTGTCTTGGTGCCCTGCATTCATGGAGAGTAGGTGGTGGATGGTCATTTTAGCCAAGTTCGATGAGAGTGGGAGATCCGAGAGTTTGTCGGGAAAAAAGGAGACGACCGGATCGTGAAGCCCCAATAGACCGCTGTCCCAAGCGATGCCTACTGCAATTGAAGTGAAGCTTTTGCTGAGGGAGAACAGCAGACGGGGGCTATCCAAGCGATAGGGAACCCGGCAAAATTCGGCGGTCACTTGTCCGTTTTGCAGCAGCATCAAGGTGTCGACGTTCAGCTGGAGCTGTTCCATTTTCGCGAAAAACGCAAGCAGCCGCTTGGTGGAAAGCCCGTGGTTCTCGGGTAAGTCTCGCGTTAGCTTCAAGGGTAAGCCTCCCAATAAGTAGGTGCAGCTTTATTATAACGGAACTCGACTACATAGTTCTTCCATAAAAATGATAACATTGGCACATCGAGTCCATTCCCATAAAAAGTGTTCGAAACATCGGAATGAGAATATATGTTCTATTTTCGCTCTTGTATTTTAGGAAATTATGGTATATTGTAGACTTATTAGGAGAGTAGAGAGGAACCTGTGATGGAAACCATTTCGAAGCTGGTGCAGTGCGACAGGAAGCTGCAAGCCTTGCAATTGCGCAAGCAAACGATGATCGAGATTAACGGGGACTACAAAAATTACAGCAGAGGGGTACGCAGCGTCCTGAAGGCTCAAAGGAAGCAGCTGGCGGGGATTCGCGGAGCGGTTGCCGATTTACTGCTAGTCCCGAATCCGTATGAGGTTGCGCTCGAGGTCATTCTAGGCGACAAATTGGAGTGCATCATCACGGAAACCGAGGAGGATGCTCTGCTGGCCATCAACTACCTTCGGCAGCATCGGCAAGGCAGAGTGGCGTTCATCCCCCTGAATCGGGTTCAAGGCAAACGAATGTCCGAGCAGGGGGAGCGGCAGTTGTCCCAAGTGAAAGGGTTTCGTGGCGTCGCGCTCGATTTGGTGGCGTTTGATCCGGTTTATCGGGATGTGTTCACATACCTGCTCGGGCAGACGATTATTGTCGATAGTCTCGAGGTGGCGATCCGGTGTTTGCCCCTTATTGGGAAAGGAGAAAAGATCGTAACGCTGCACGGAGAAGTCATCCATAACAACGGCACGATTGTAGGCGGAACGCGGACGGCCGCGAGAGGACATATGCCTCTTATGCGAAACCGCGCGATGGCAGAGATTGACCTCGAAATCCAGACCATCGAGAAGGAACGGGCGGCTCTGCAAAAGTCTAAGTCTAACTTGAATAAACGATGACCCGCCTTCACTCCATTACAAAAAAACTTTCCCAACTCCCCCGAATCTTCTTCTGCTATACTGGATCGTGCTGGATCTAGAGCGGGAGGGGAAGCCTCATTTTGGACCACTATCCTTATGCGAAAAGCTTCAAACAAGCCGCGGGCCATCTGTATCGCATTGAGAAAAAGCCGCTCCTGCTGCTGGCGGTGTGCGGGCTGCTGACCGTGTGCCTTACACCCGTCGAGCTCATGCTGGTTAAGCAACTGATCGACCGGATCCAGACCTGGACCGCAGGCGATCCCCTGCAACCGTTCCTGCTTGCCGCCAGTTTGTTGGCCGGACTCCTCGTATTCACGCAGATCGTGTTGGGCGTACCGGTGCCGATGGCTATGGCTCGCCTGAGCGAGCTCGGAACGCTGGAACAGCAACGCCTCTTGCTACACAAAACTACTCAGCTCCCTCTTCTCGACGTGGAATCGCCGATCATGCAGGATCTCCGCGCTCGTGCCTCACGTGCCTCTCTATATGAAATCAGTTACTCTACCATTCATTTTTTGCAAAATGGAACGTTAGTGGCGTTGCTGCTAGCGGTGATGGTTGTTTTCGGCGCTTGGCTGCCGGCTTTGCTAGCTTGCGCGGCGGCTTGGTTGAATGCGGCGGCGGCGGGGCGGGCCAAGCTGCGGCTAGAACAGGTCCTGCGGGAGCAGACGCCGAAACGCCGACTGCAGGAGCATTACACAGACCTCCTGACTCGTCGGGAGGCGGCCAAGGAAGTGCGGCTGTTCGGCCTTGGCGGGCTGCTTTCGCAGCGGTGGTCAGCGCTCCACGACGAACAGTCGGCGGCCGCCTGGCAAGCGGCGAAGGCGGGGGAGTGGCGAAAGCTTGGCCCTGCTTTGTTAATGGGGCTAACGAGCGGTGCGCTTGTGGCCCTGTTAGTGCTGCTGCCAGTAGCGGGCGGGTGGTCGGCGGGGGATTTCACATTATTGTTGATGGCATTAACGATGCTGCTTGCCCGGCTGTCCGGTATGGGCGGTCAGTGGGCGGCTTTGCGCGAGCATATGCTGAGGTGGAATGATTTTCGTGCGTATATGGAGCTGGAGGAGCGGGTGGCGGAGGAAGCGTCGAGCGCAGGGTGTGAAGGTATGGAGCGGGGAGGCTTGCAGGTAAGCGGGTTGACCTTCCGATACCCAGGCGCCGAGAAGGATGCGGTCAGCGAAGTGAGCTTCAAGATTTCACCAGGAAGCCGAGTGGCGCTTGTAGGGGAAAACGGCTCCGGCAAGTCCACATTGATCAAGTTGTTGAGTGGGTTGTATCCGCCTACGGAAGGGGCGATCCAATGGCTCGGCGGACAGCCGGGGATGGCGGCGGTGTTTCAGGATTTTACGCGGCTTCATGTGACGCTTCGGGAAAACATGGCGCTCGGTCGGCCGGATGCGTCGGCTCGGGATCAGTTGGAGGCGCTTCGTGCGGTTGGCAGCCGGCTGGTGGAGCTGGATGCCCAGTTGGGGGCACCGTTCGGCGGGGTCGAGCTGTCTGGGGGCGAGTGGCAGAAGGTCGCGGCGGCACGCGCTCTAGTGAGCGGAACGGCTGTCGTTTTCTACGATGAGCCTACTGCGGCACTTGATCCCCAAGCGGAAAAAGAAGCGTTCGAGCTGTTCCTGCGTGCGGCGGAAGGGAGGACGGCTTTGTTGGTCACCCATCGGTTGGGGGCGGCCAAGCTGGCGGATACGATCCTTGTTATGGACGATGGCAGGTTGGTGGAGCGGGGCACGCACGACGAGTTGTTGCGGCGAGCGGATGGCGTGTACAGCCGGATGTTTCGCCTGCAAGCGGCATGGTACAGTTGAACAAGGGAGGGGTAACGGTGGGGGACGGTTCCCGAAGGCGATTGGCGAGATGCAGCTTGGAGCTGCTTGGCCGCATCTGGCGAGGGTCGCCGGTGTGGACTTCCTTGTGGCTGGGCATCCCGCTTCTGCTCGGATGGCTGATCGTTCCCGGCTTTGCCGCGCAGAGAGAGCTGGTCGATCTTTTCGTCGCCGGGGTCGGCGATGGAAGCGGGGAGCGGATTTGGAGGGAGACGGCGGAACTGGCTTGGCGGCCTTTGGCGATATTCGGCGGCATTATGCTCGTCCAGGTGTTGCTTGGCGCAGGCAACCAGTTGATCGAGCTGCGGGTGAAGGATAGGGCGTCGCGCGAGCTCCAGCTGGAGGTCCATCGGCGGGCGGTCGCCGTTCCGTTGGAGCGAATGGAGGAGCCGACGTATTATGATCGCTTGCAGCGAGCGCAAACGGCCGCCGGTACGGAGCTGGTCGGCATCCTGCAGAACGCGACGTCGCTTCTCAGGCTGCTGCTCGAGGCATGCGGGCTGATGGCGGCCGTCTGGCTGGTATATCCATGGATGACTTTGCTGCTGGGTGGCGTTTGCGTAGCTACATTCGGGATTCGGCTCGAGTCGGAGCTCGTCGTCCGCCGGTTGAACCGGGATTTGACCCGTTCAGGCCGGCAGTCCGACTACTTGGCTCGAGAGCTGGTGCGGCCGGAGACAGTGAAGGAGCTGCGGCTCTTCGGTACGCTGGGCGGCTTGCTGGAGAAGTGGACCGGCTTGATGCGCAGCTCGCTGCGGCAACGGACAGATGCGAGAAGGCGAGAAATACGGCATGGAATGTTCGTCTCCACGGTGCAAATTGCGGGATTGTTCGGAGCTGTCGTATGGCTGGTTTTGAAGCTGGGAACGGGCGGTGTGACGGCGGGGGCAGTGGTAGTAGTGGTTCTGGCTTTTCGCCAGGCGTACGGGATAGCGTCGAGCATTCAGCACCCGGTCAGCAAGCTGTACATGCAGGGCGGGCAAATTATTGATTTGGTCGAGTACTTGCAATTTCATCAGGGGGAGCTCTCCGGTGTGGAGGCGACAGGCAGTTTGCGCTCGCACAAGATTCCGGGCAGGGAAGGGATTGTGGAGCTGACCGATGTTGCGTTCTCGTATCCCGGTCGGCCGGAGGATCCGGTGCTGCAAGGGATTTGTCTGCGATTGGTCCCGGGAGAGACGGTCGCTCTTGTCGGGGAAAATGGGGCGGGCAAGTCGACGCTGGCCAAGCTGATCCTCGGGCTGTATAAGCCGACCGAAGGTGCGATTGCTTGGGACGGCGTCTGTTATGAGGAGCTCGATCCGGCGCAGCTGAGAGCGCTAATGTCAGCGACGTTCCAGGACTTCGTCCGCTACGAGACGACGCTCCGCGACAATGTCGCGTTCGGGCGCGGCGACCCGCTGCAGGCGGACGAGGCCGAGCTGCGCCGCGCGCTGGAGCGCAGCGGGGCGAGCGGCCTGGCCGCTGGCGCGGCGGCAGGGCTCGACGCGCGCGTCGGGCGGGTCGCGGACGGCGCGCGCGAGCTGAGCGGCGGGCAATGGCAGCGGCTCGCCCTGGCCCGCGCCGCGCTGCGCGAAGCGCCGCTGCTCGTGCTCGACGAGCCGACGGCCGCGCTCGACCCGCTGCACGAGACCGCGCTGCACCGCTCCTTCCGCGAGGCGGCGCATGGGAGGACGGTGCTGCTCGTGACGCACCGGCTCGGGTGGGCGCGCTTCGCGGACCGCATCGTCGTGCTGCGCGCGGGCCGCATTGTGGAGCAGGGCACGCACGAGGAGCTTGTCGCGCGGGGCGGCGAGTATGCGTCCATGTTCCGGACGCAAGCGCAATGGTATATAGAAGAAGAGGAGGAAGCGTAGGCGGAATGAGCGGGGAGATGGCGATGGATCGGCTGACAGCTGTTAGAGATATGTTACGGGTCCTGGGGGAGGCGCAATGGTAGGTAGAAGAAGAAGAGGAGGAGGAGGCGAAGGCGGAATGAGAGGGAAGATGGCGATGGATCGGTTGGTGGCTGTTAGAGACATGTCCCGGGTCCCGATGGAGGAGGCGGTAGGGTGTGCTTCGGGCGGAGGGGTGGACTCCGAACTGGCTATGATTGCAGGTTGGCTGCACAATTACTACTGTCGGTTGACCGGTGTCGAAGACTTCCCGGGCATCAACAGCGCGGAGGCGGCGAGGCCGCTTCTGAGAGACAGCGGTCTGTTCCAGCGGGAGGAGATCGTGGCAATTCTGCAGATGGTGTATGCGGGTGGGAGCGGGACTGCAGTCGACGCACCGCGACGATTCTCGCGCGAAGCGATGGCCAATATGGCGGAATCGCTCGCGGGCCGAACTATTCTCGGCGACCCCGAGGATCCCCACTACCGCGCGATCTGCCACTATTGGCCGGACCCGGACATCTACAAGGGCCTGCAAAACAGCTGGTGCGCCGCCTTCATCTACTACTGCGCCCGCGAAGCGGGACTCCGGTTGCCAATCCGCTATCCGAACGGCGTGTGCCGGTTCGCCGGTTGCGGGGCTTGGGTCGAATGGGCGAAGCTGCCCGAGACCGGTTTCTTCTACACAGACGGCGAGGCGGGCTTCACCCCCGAACGGGGCGACATCGTTGTCTATGAGCAACTGCTGTCCGAGGAGCATCACGATCATATCGGCATCGTGCTCGAGTGCGAGGACGACCGACTGCTCGTCGCCGAAGGCAACCGCGACAACGAGAACTACTCCTGCGTGTTCCACCGTCCGCGCCGCCATTGCATCCTTGGCTACATTCGCATCGATCCGGACTACCGGTTCGCCTTCCGAGGCAGCTACAACCCGATTCTGTAAGCACGAAAATCGCGCTTAAAGAGCAAGAGGAGGCCTGGCAGCGATCCACATATTGACGCCGCCGCCCACCTAGTGGAATACTGAGAGCAACAAGTACGTCACAGGCAGAGAGGTGCCGTCCAACATGCGCATTGTCGTCGTAGAAGACCAGCAGGAGCTATGCCACGTGCTGGCGAAACGAATCTCTCGATTGCAGGAAGACTATGAAATTGCAGGCAAAGCGTTCAACGGGCGCGACGGCCTGCAGCTCATCCGCGCCGCCAGGCCGGATGCCGCCTTCATCGATATCCGCATGCCCGGATTGGACGGGCTCCAGCTCATGGAGGAGCTGGCGAAGGAGGAGAAGCAGCGCACCCGCTGCATCGTGCTGACTGCCTACGCCGACTTCCCGTACACGCAGCGCGCGATCCGGAGCGGCGCCTTCGATTATTTGCTGAAGCCGGTGTCGACGGCGATGCTCGAGGAAGTGCTCGAGCGCGTCGCCGCCGAGCTGCAGCCCGCCGCGCGCCGCGCCGCCGTCGCCCCGGGCGAAGCGGCGCCCGCGGTCCCCGCCGCTGCGCCGGCGCACCGGCCGCACGACGGCTTCGCGCTCGACGAGCTGGCCGAGCAGCAGCTCCATCAGCTCATCCGCGAGCGCAAAATCACGGACGAGCTCGTGCTGCAGGTGCTCCACATCATCCGCACCGAATACGCTTACCCGATCACCGTCAAGGAGCTGGCTGAGCGGCTTCATGTGAACGTGAGCCATCTGTGTCGGGTGTATTCCCGCAAGGTGGGGACGAATCTGATCCAGAGCCTCAACAGCTTTCGCCTGAACCTGGCCGTGAAGCTGATGGAGGAGACGGATGCCAAGATCGGCGACATTGCGCGGCGCACCGGGTTCGGCAACCTCAATTATTTCGGCCGGATGTTCCGCAAGCATACCGGACTGTCCCCATCCGCCTTCAAGCAGCGGCTTACGGGAGGTGCCTCTCAGCCATGAGCATGAACATGAGAGCGCCGTTCGCCTCCATCCAATCCTCCCTCCGTCGCAAAATGGTCATCGGCTTCATCGTATTCGTCACCTTGCCCACCTTATTTTTCGAAATCGTCCTGTTCCGGTCCTGGCTCGGCACCACCCGCGACATTATCGTGCACCAGTACGAAACAATTCTCGAAGAAAGCATCGACTCGCTGCGACAGCAGGTCATCTCCATGGAGCGAATGAACGACTACATCTACAGAGACTATCAGTCCGATATCGTCTTCCAGAACAAGCTGCGCGCCGCCGCCGACAATCCGCTGTCCCGCAACGATCCGTACTTGAACAACGTGTTCTTGCAGCTCAGCAACCGATTCACATCGGAGATTAACGGCCGCTTCGTCTTCACATATCTCACGCTGGACGGAGAGCTGATGTACCAGCAGTCGAATGATCGCTCGCAGGTGCAGTTCTCCAGCTATCTCAATCGTTACGCCGACCGGGAGTGGTTCCGCCAAATCGCTGCGAACGGCCCGATCAACACGGTGCTGACCGCTCACCCTCCGCTGTTCGGAACGGATGACGGCGCGACGTATTTCTCGTTCGGCCAAGTGATCCGCAGCCCGATCGACCTGAAGCCGCTCGGCGTCAGCCTGCTCTCCATCGACGCGGCCGTATTCGCACAGCTGCTCAAGTCGGAGGCCGACAACGAGCTGATCAAAACCGTCGTGACCGATGCCCATCAGCAGCTGCTGTTCACCAACCATACCGACAAACAGCCGACCGTCGCCGAATCCAGCACGATCGTCCACCAGCAGCTGGCCCCTTATGGCTGGGAGGTTTCCGCCTATTTGTCCAGCGAGCGGCTGTCGCGAATCTACATCGTGCCGATGATCCAGAACAACGGCTTGTTCATCATCGCGAATTTCATCCTATTGGCGGCGATTATCGCTTTTCTGTCCAAACAAATGCGGCCCCTGTACATCCTCGCGGATAAAATGAAAAAAGCCCGAGACGGCCACTTTCACGTAAAAATTACCAAACATTCGACGGACGAGCTCGGCATGCTGAGCGATGTGTTCAACGACATGACGACGGAAATTCAGCGGCTGTTCGAGCGGCAGCGAATCGAGTATCAGGAGAAGCTCCATTTTCAGATGCGCTCGCTCGAAGCCCAGATCAACCCGCATTTTATCTACAACATGCTCGACCTGATCCAGTGCCGCGTGTTCGATGCGAAGCCGGAGGAGGCTAGCGACCTGATCGTCTCGCTGTCGGTCATCATGCGCTACACAACGACGCTGCCGGGCGAAAAGGTCACCTGCGGCGAAGAGCTCAAGTGGATGAACGACTATGTGTTTCTCCAGCAGCAATTGATCGGGCGCAAGGTGGACGTGACGATTGATTTCGAGGACCGGATCATGGGCTACCGCGTGCACAAGCTGCTGCTGCAGCCGTTTATCGAGAACGCTTTCGTGCATGGCTTCGAGGAGCGTGAGTTCCCGGACACCGCCGCCAAGCAGCAGGCTCGCCTTCAGATTCGCGGCTGCGTGGAGCAAGAGCCTGCGCAAGGTCAGGAATGGCTCATCTTCGAGGTGAAAGACACCGGCAACGGCTTCGAGCAAGCCATCGATCTAGTGCTCAACCGGGATAATGTCGACCTGTTGAAGGAGTGGGGCACCGGGCTATACGTGGGAGCGCAACGGTTTTTGCTGCAGGCGGAAGGCGCGGCGATCGAGCTGAGGAGCATGCCGGGAGCGGGGACCGATGTGGTATTGAAGCAAATTTTGTGCGATAGAGATGCAAATTCCGTGTGATAGGTTTTCCTCTGAAAGCGCTTTATGCTGGGAGTAGCAACTAAAAGGAGGTCAAGTCCCTTGTTTACTCGCATGCAAAAGAGGATTCGGTGGGGTATCGCAGCTACATTGATCGGCAGTATGGTATTGGCGGGCTGCTCGAGCGGAGGAACGGACAGCGGCTCCAGTCCGGCACCGTCGGGACCCGCGGCGAAGAAGGATCCGGTCACGCTCAAGATGCAGATTGCCGAAGGTCTGATCGTGAACCGCGACACGGTCGTCGGGATGGTGAACGAGTTCCGCAAGGTGCATCCGGAGATTAACGTAGAAGTCGAGACACTGCCGGCCGATCAACGGAATGCGAAGCTGCAGACGATGATTACGACGGCGGAAATGCCGGACATTTACCAGTTGAACGCCTTGAACGAGCTGACGCTGCTGGCTAACAGGGCGGGTTTCCTCTACGATCTGGGACAGCTGGAGTCGGCGAAAAACTTTTCCGAGGATGTGCGCAAAGGGGTTACGGTAGACGGCAAAATGTCGGTATTCCCGACGGGACTCGGCTTTGTCGGATTCGCTTACAACATCCCGATGTTCGAGTCGGTCGGCTACAGTAAACCTCCGGCGACTTGGGAGGAGCTGATGGACGCGGGCGAGAAGCTGAAGGCCAAGAATCAGGCGCTCATGGTGTATGCGGGCAAATGGGCGACGGCGATCGGCAACGTGTTCCACTGGACGTTCGGCAATCAGGCCAACAAGGACGCGGCATTCAAGGAAGCTTATCTCGGCAACAAGGTCGACTGGGTGAAAAATCGTTCGCTGCTGCTAGAAGGCTACGACCGCTTCAACAAGCTGAACAAATACGTGCTGACCGGCAGCTTCACCTACTCGATCGAGCAGGGGATCCAGGCTTTCGCCAAAGGACAGGCGGCGATGGTGATGGGCGGCACATGGTCCGCAGCGCAGATCGATCAGCAAAACCCGGGCTTCAAGTGGGGCTTCATGAACTTGCCGTACACGGCGGACAAGGACAACAGTTACATCTACACGATCGAGGACGGCTTCGCAATGAACGCGAAATCGAAGCATCTGGAAGAGACGAAGACGTTTATGAACTGGTTTTTCAGCAAAGAGAACTTCGCCAAAATCATCAAAGCCAAACAAAACATGTCGGCCATGCCAGGTGTCGGCGAGGTGCTGCCGGTGTTCGCGGAGACGACGAACTGGCTGAAATCGGGCCGCGTGAACACGTTCGCCAACCTGGGGCCGATGACGAATCCGGTGTTCATCAAGCTGAGCGAGACGGCACAGGGTGTGACGTTCGGCAGCGACGTGAACAAGATGGCCGATGAGTGGATCAAGGAATACAACGATAAAATTAAGAAATAACGGGGACGCCGCATGAAACCGACATCGAATGCTCAGCTGAAAACTAGCGTTTTGGCGCGGCTGCGCGGAGGGGGGCAGGGTTTGGGCTCAGGCAAAACCACGGCTTTGAGTACGGGCTTAGGCTCGGACAGTCGCCTAGGCGATGCTGCGGACTCGAACAGCCGCCCGGGCAGCCGCTTGGGAAAGGGTGCGGGCAAGAGCTTGGGCTCGGGCGGGGGCTTAGGCTTTCGCTTCGGCTCGATCCGGCTTCGCCTGTTCCTGACGGGCCTGCTGTTCCTGCTGCCGATCTCGGTCATGATCTTCACCTTCATGCTTATTCCGGTCGGGCAGACGCTGTTCTACAGCTTGACGAACTGGGACGGGATCGGCGATTACAAATTCATCGGCTTGCGCAACTACGAGCGCATCTTCTCGGACGTCTCGTTCGTGCAGACGATGTATCGGACGCTGTGGATGGGGATCGCGATCGCCGTGCTGACGAATGTGCTCGGGCTGCTGCTCGCGCTGGCGGTCAATCAGGCGTTCAAGACGAAGAACCTCGTCCGCACGCTGTTCTACTTCCCGAAGCTACTGCCGATCGTGCTCGGCGCCTACGTCTGGGGCTTCATCCTGGACACGAACAACGGCTTGATGAACAAGGCGCTGAGCTGGCTCATGGACCGGCCGATCAAGGTACTGTGGGTCGACTCGCCGGATTATGTTGCATGGACCATTCTTATGGTAGCGGTATGGCAGTTGACCGGACCGATCATGATCGTGTACCTTGCTTCGCTGCAATACGTGCCGACCGAGATCAAGGAGGCGGCGATCGTGGACGGCGCCTCCCCGACCCGCCGCTTCTTCAGCGTGATCCTGCCGATGATCGCCCCGGGGATCACGGTGAACACGCTGATCGGGCTGGCGGCGGGGCTCAAGCTGTTCGACCTGCCCTTCGCCTTGACCGGCGGCGGGCCTGCCCGGGCGAGCGAGACGCTCGCGATTCGGATCTACCGGAACGCGTTCCAGTCGCTCGATCTGGCGTACGGGATGGCGGCCGCCTTCGTGCTCGTCGTGTTCGTGCTCGTCATCACGCTCCTATTCGTCATTGTCACGAAGCGCTATGAAGGGAGGGCCTACGAATAATGATGCGGCGCTGGCGCAAACGATTGTTCGAGGGCTCGATCCTGCTGCTTGCTCTCGTGTACAGCATTCCGCTTTATCTGATCGTCGTGAATTCTCTGAAGACGAACCCGCAAATTCAGCAGCGTCCGCTGGCGCTGCCGGACTTCAGCGCAGGGTTCGACAACTTCGTGCGCGCCTCGCAGGCGATGGAGATTTTCAAGGCGTACGTCGTCACTTTCTCGATCGCGGCGCTCAGCTTGATCTACATCATCTTCTTTGCTTCGATGGCGGCCTATGCGATTGCGCGGATCAACCATTGGTTTTTCCGCTCGATCTACTGGTTCTATGTGTCGCTGATCCTTATGCCGGTGCAGGCGGCGTTTATCCCGCTCATCTTCGTGCTGAAAAAGTTCCACCTGTACAACAACTTGTTCGGCATTTCGATGGTGTACGTCGGGGTCATGTCGTCATTCGCGATCTTCATGTTCGTCGGCTTCATCCGCGGCATCTCGCTCGAGCTCGAGGAGGCGGCGAAGATCGAAGGCTGCTCGACGCTGCGGCTGTTCCTGCAGATCGTGTTTCCTCTGCTCAAGCCGATCAGCGCCACCTTGTTCATCTTCCAGTTCGTCCACATCTGGGACGACCTGCTGCTGCCGCTCGTGCTGCTCACCTCGAACAAGTACCCGACGGTGACGCTGAGCCTGTACAAGTTTTTCGGCGACCTCGGGCAGACCGATCTCAGCTTGCTGTTCGGCGGCTTTATCCTCGTGCTCGCACCGGTGATCGTCTTGTTCCTGTTCTTGCAGCGCTACTTCATCAGCGGGCTGCAGGCGGGGGCGCTCAAGGGTTGAGCTAAGCCGTGGGGCGCAGGGGTGACGTAAACTACCAGCTTCACAACCCATCAAACCGGCGATTAGCCGGTTTTTGGCGTGCTTGACTTGCGATGTGGTGTATATGTATAATGTATACATTACTAGAGGTGGTGTTGGGGATGATTCGCAAACAAATCTATCTAACCGAAGAGATGAACCGTAGATTGCAGGAAATCGCCAACGAGAAGGGCGTTCCCCAGTCGGAGATTATTCGGGAGGGGATCGAGCAATACTTGGTGCAGAAGAGCGACCATGAAGCCGCATGGAACGAGCTGCTGAATGAGATGAAGCAATCGCCCGTCCGGGACTTGAAGTGGAATCGGGAAGAGCAATACGACGCGAGAATCCGGAAGCTCGGAGGAGATCATGAGCGTACTCCTTGATACGAACATTCTGGTCTATGCGTGGGATCCCTCAGATCCGCAGAAGCAGGCGCGGGCGGTCCAGACGTTGCACGAATACCGGCACCAGGCTTGTTTGTCCACGCAAAATGTATCTGAATTCGCCTCGGTCATGATTCGCAAAGGCTGCGATCTTGGGTGGCTTAGCCGCGTAATCACTCTTTACAGCCAGATCATGACGGTATATCCGGTCAGTGTCGGTCAAGTCGAGCATGCGCTGCGAGCGGTCCGAGAGCATCGGATGAGCTTCTGGGACGCTCAGATCTGGGCGGTCGCCATGACCCATCGAATCCCGGTCATCCTGACCGAAGACGGACCCGTCGGCCAAACCATCGAAGGCGTTCAGTTCCACAATCCGCTGCAGTAAGTTAAAGGAGCCCGCATCCGCCATGATTCACGTACTAGCGATCGACAAACACGCCAAGCCTATCGGGAACTTAACGACGTTACAGAGCTTGCACGAGCAGGAGCACAAGTGGGTGTGGGTTGACTTCGACTGCCCGACGGAGGAAGAGGCGAAGCAGCTGGAGACGCATTTCCGCTTTCACCCGCTGGCGGTGGAGGATTGTGTCAACTACTTGCAGAGGCCGAAGATGGATCCGTACGAGGACCACATCTTCTTCGTGCTGCACAGCTTGAACCGGCTGACGCTCGAGGCGGAGGAGATCGACGTCTTTCTAGGGCCCAACTACCTCGTGACGTATCACAAGAAGCCGCATCAGGAGATCGACGAATTCCGCGCCAAGCTGACCGCCCACGCCAAGCTGTTGGAGAAAGGGCCGCTCTACGCAGCGTATATCCTGTTCGATAAGATCGTAGATTACTATTTTCCGAGCGTCTATCGGATCGAGGACCATCTGCTCAGCTTGGAGAACAACGAGATGGGCATGACGTCGCATCAGATGATGGAGCAGGTGTTCGAGCTGCGCGCCGATCTGCTGAAGATCCGCAAGACGATCATCCCGATGCGGGACATGCTGTACCGGGTCATCAACTCGGAGAAGCTTGAGGGGATCAAGCTTCATATGGCGTACTTCCGCGACGTGCACGATCACCTGATGAAGCTGTCCGAGATGGTCGAGGCGAACCGGGAGATGACGGCGGACATCCGCGACAATTTCATCTCCGTGAACTCGTTCCGGATGAACAATATCATGAAGACGCTCACCGTAATCACTACAATATTCATGCCGTTAACCTTTATCGCGGGCATTTATGGGATGAATTTTCTCCATATGCCGGAGCTGAACTGGCAGTATGGTTACTTCGGCGCCCTCGCCGTCATGGCTTGCATCGGGCTTGGCATGTACCTCTGGTTTCGCAACAAAGGCTGGTTCAAGTAGAGTAACGTGCAACGCTACTGTTCGTTACCGCTCATCCACGCTCACATTCGGATCGAAATCCGCCACCACGAGCACATCCATATGTCGGGCGCTGCGCAGCAGCGGCTGCACGACCGACCCGGAGAACAGCCGGCTCCACCAACGCTTGCCGCCGGACGATTGTCCGATGATCAGCTGTGTCGCCTTGTAGGCATCGGCCTTCTGCTGTATAAGCTCCGCCGCTTCCCGTTTGGAGCCGGCTTCGTGCACCTCGAACGTCCCGCCCAGCCGGGTAGTCAGATCCTGGATGCAGTCCAGCTTGCGCTTCTGCTCCGCCGACAGCCTCGCACGGCTGTCCTGCACATAAGCGACAACCCAGCGCGCCTTCAGCCGATAGGCGATCCGGAAGCCGCGCCGCACCAATCGCTCCGCATTCGCGCTTATGCCCTTGACGCAGACGAAGATCACTTCCTCTCGCCGCCACGGCCCCCGCAGCGAATTCCGCCGCTGCCACGACTCCAGCCGCTCGTCGACATCGTCGGCTATTTCCCGAAGCGCCAGCTCCCGCAACGCAATGAGGTTCCCGGTTTTGAAGAAATGCTCCAGCGCCTGCTCGACTTTCTCCATCGCGTACACTTTGCCCGCGCGCAGCCGATCCTGCAGCGTCTGAGGCGCCACGTCGATCAGCTCCACCTCGTCGGCCATGCGCAGCATGAAGTCCGGCACCGTCTCGCGGACACGGACCCCGGTGATTTGCTCGACCGCATCGTTCAAGCTCTCAAGATGCTGCACATTGACCGTCGATATGACGGAGATGCCGGCCTCCAGCAGCTTCACGACATCCTCGTACCGCTTCTTCCGCCGGCTCCCCGGCACGTTCGTATGCGCCAGCTCGTCGACCAGCACGACCTCGGGATTCCGCTCCAGAATGCGGTCCACGTCCATCTCTTCCAGCGTCACGCCGCTATAGACCGTCTGCAAACGGGGGATGAGCGGGAGATCGCCGGCCTGCTCCGCTGTTTCCCGCCGTCCATGTGCCTCGAGCAAGCCGATAACGACGTCGATGCCTTTCTTCAGCAAATAGTTGCCTTCCCGCAGCATAGTGTACGTCTTGCCAACCCCCGGAGCGGCGCCGATATACACCTTGAACGTGCCGCGGCGCAGCTGGCCGATCTTCTCCTCAACCTCGTCCGTACTGAGCCGACGGTATACATCCCCGGCAGTCGATACCCCGTCTCTCGGCCCTTGCCGCTGCGCGTCTCGAACCTTTGCCGGCATAATCCGCTCGCCCTGATGCTCCGCCCGATCGGCGACGAGGAAGACGTCGATGTTGCGCGTTTTCTTCAGAATGTCGTTCACGATCGAGCCCTGCCAAAGCTCTTGCCAGCGGGTTTGCTTGGAATGGCCGAGCACCAGCCGGGTCACGTTGTGGCGGAGGGCATGACGTACAAGATCCGTCGGCAACAGGCGGCGCGAGCGGAGAGGGAGCTCCTCGAACGAAACCTCGAGCTTCTCGACGAGCTTCACAATCGAGCGCCGGAAGGCGGCGGCGTCATTCGAGAGCGCCCGGCGTTTGTTCACGAACGTAATGACGACCATGTCGCCGTTCAATCGTTTGGCGATCTGTTGGCCGCGGCGAATATGAATGGAGCCGTTCCAGTGGTACTGCACGGAGACCAGGATGCGTTCCGCCGCCCCGGAAGGGCCGATCAGCCCTTCCTCCTCGCGGTGTTTGGCGAGCGTCTCGTTCACGCCCTCGGCCATGAGCCGCAGCGCCAGCTCCCGCAGAATCGCGAGATTCCCGCGCTGGAATAGCGCGGGTGTCTTCGTATGCTGCAGGTGGCCTTCCGACAGGCGCTGCAGCAGCGACTGCGGCGTCGCGTCGATGAGCCGGACCTCGTCGGCCAGCTCCAGCGCCTCCTCCGGCACTGTCTCCTCTACGACGAGGCCGGTCAGCTTGTGCGCTAGCTCGGCTACTCCTTCGAGTTCATATACGTTGACCGTCGTCATGACGCTGATCCCTTGGCCGAGCAAATAGCGGATATCCTCGAGCCGCGTCGGGAACCTGGCCTCCGGCCGGTTGCGATGGGCGAGTCCGTCGACCAGCACGACCTCCGGATTGCGCTTCACCAGCTCGTCGAGGTTCAAGTCCTTGCGCTCGACGCCGTCCTTGGTCCAGCGGATGCTAGGCACGCGCTCCAGGCTGCCGAGCTGCTCCACCGTCTCGGGGCGCTGCAAGGTCGAGACGGCGCAGATCACGACGTCGATGCCTTGCTCTCGCAGATGTCGGCCCTCTCGCAGCATATGGTACGTCTTGCCCGAGCCGCTCACCGCCCCGATGAACACCTTCAGCCGGCCGGCATGCAGCTTATAGATCGATTTCAACAGCTCTTCCGGCGTTTTGCGGCGAAAATGGGACATCTGGGGTGGGCTCCTTCGCAAGTTAATCTCAATAATACGGTGCTCCCCGCATCCACTCTATGAAAAAAGTAAACATCCAAATGATCCACGCTAGGCGCTTGCTTCATAATAGTGTGTCGCACTCCTTCTTTAAATAAACGCCTAACAAACCCGGTTCGAGCTTGATCCTGATCATACGTCCGCGGAGGCGCCTTGTAAAAAACGGGAATCGCTGGTATTCCTTGATTTTCGGCCGATTTCGGGAAGTGAAAGCGTAATCACGGACCCCGCTCCTTCATTATTCAGCTGCTAGCTCTCAATCTCATCTATTTTCGTAAAAAATAAGAAAACCAACGAAAAATAAAGCATCAAAGAGTATTCGAGAGTTTCCACGATCAAGCGGAGGAAGCACGGTCGATTGTGACTTCCTATCGAGTGCGGGTTCCCTTTACAGCTCTCGAGCGCAGGCGTAACATACGATTCATGCAAGTGAGCAGCCGAACAATCGGTTGCGGCGCTTAATTTCCGTGCTCGTCACGGAAAGCGGGGGAACCAACAGCGGTGCAGCAGGACGGTGTGAGAGCCGTCGGCGAAGCCGCAGGGGTGAATCCCGAATCAGGAGACCATGGACTCCGGTTCGGGTAGGGCGACTCTCACCGTCCGAATCCGTCAGCTAACCTCGTAGGCGATAGGGAGAGAGGATGATGGTGCTTGTGATCGGTTGACGACCACAGGGCTCAGGCCTCTGTGGTTTTTTGCTGTGTTCATTCGTGAAAATGGGGCAATAACTGGATTTCATTTGAAATGTTTTCGCTGAATCCTGGCATGGAAAAAAGGAACGGGGGACCCACCGGACGCTGCCGACTTAAGCGGCTCCAAGGGGTGAATCCTCGGGAACGGCATCCTCAAGTCCGCATCCGCATGCGGATCCGCCGCACCCCAGGTAGGGCGACTCTCTCGCCCGAATCCGACAGCTAACCTCGTAAGCGTAAGGGAGAGGCAACGATCGCGGGCACTCGGCAGGGCGGGTTTATTCCGCTATGCCCGGGAAGTCGCGGGAGGAGCGCTGTCTCCTCTCCGGCTTCTTTTTTTGTGGATCGTCCCTTCTATCATCAGGAGGAGAAGAACGAACATGGAGAAACCATCCGCATGTCTGTTGGTTTCGGCGCCGCATCGCGCGGGGGAGCAATTCCTGCGGCAACTGGTCGCACACAAAGCGTCCGTGGCCGCGCTAACCAACAGCGCCAAGGAAATCGAGAAGTGGGAAGCATTAGGTGTAAAGAAAATAGTGGTAGTGGATACTACCGATGAAAGTACTTGGCTGATCCCTCCTTTTCCCATAGGAAAGGTCGTTTTATTCGAGAGTAGCCTCGTCTTGAGCTGCCGATTCATTCAGATTTGCCGGATGTGGACGTCGGAGCCGATTACGGTCGTCACTCGCTCGCAGCAGCCCCGCCTCATTTATAAAGGGCTCGGAGCGAACTACGTGGTGCATTCGAATACCGAGAACGTGCCGTTTCTGCTGGATTCGCTAGTCCGGTAGGTAACATCTGAGCGTAACTTCATTTTACAGGAGGACAATACGATGTGGGATCTGGCAATGCTCGCCATGCTGGCGGTAGGGTATGCCCTGTTCGCCGGATTCGCGGCTTGGTGCGGCCGGGTTGTCGAAGACTCGGGAGGGGACTGCAGATGATGCACGCCTTGATCCATCCGGAAAAATTTAGCGGCAGGCTGAGGGAGGATTCGAATTTAGGATGGGCATTTTGCAAATTGCCGTCGTCGTCGTCCTGCTGGTGCTGCTCGTCAAGCCGGTAGGGACTTACTTGTATAACGTGTTCCGCAATGAGACCAATGGAACGGACCTCTGGTTTGCCTGGGCGGAACGGCCGATTTTCGCGCTGATCGGGCTGCGGGAACGGAGGGGCATGACTTGGAAAGGGTACGCGCTTAGCTTCCTGCTGACCAACATCGTGCTGGTTGCTATCGGATACGCGCTGCTAAGGCTGCAAAGTGCGCTGCCGTTTAACCCGAACGGGATCGGCAATATGGAGCAGACGCTGTCGTTTAACACGATCATCAGCTTTATGACCAACACGAACTTGCAGCACTACAGCGGGGAGTCGGGGTTGTCCTATTTCTCGCAAATGATCGTCATCACCATGATGATGTTCACGTCCGCGGCGTCGGGGCTCTGTATCGCGATGGCGTTCGTGCGAGGAATTACGAGCAAAGGGAGCACGATCGGCAACTTCTACGAGGATTTCGTCAAGGCGCATACGCGGGTGTTTTTGCCGTTCGCCTTTGTAGTGACGCTGCTGCTGGTGGCGCTCCGTGTGCCTATGACGCTCAAGCCTACGCTGACGGTCGCCGGGCTGGAAGGGCAAGGGCAGCAAATCGCCATCGGGCCGGTCGCGGCGCTGGAGTCCATCAAGCACATCGGCACCAATGGTGGCGGGTTCTTCGGCGTCAATTCGGCGCATCCTTTTGAAAATCCAAGTCCGTTGACCAACGTAATCGAGATCCTGTCGATGTGGGTGCTGTCGGCTGCGCTGCCTTACACGTACGGGCTGTTCGCGAGGAGCCGCAAGCAAGGCTGGGTTATTTTCTCCGGCATGATGATCATATTCGTCCTGTTCCTGTCGCTCGTCTATGCGGCGGAAACGAATGGCAATCCGGTGCTGAATCGGCTGGACGTCGACGCGTCGCAGGGCAGCATGGAGGGCAAGGAAGTGCGTTTCGGCATCGCGCAATCGTCCTTGTTCACAACGGTAACGACGGCTGCGACGACCGGATCGGTCAACAATATGCACGATACGCTTACCCCGCTGGGTGGAATCACTCCTTTCGCGCTGATGATGCTGAACTGCGTGTTCGGCGGAAAAGGAGTCGGGCTCGTCAACATGCTGATGTACGCGATGCTGGCGGTGTTCCTGTGCGGGCTGATGGTCGGGCGGACGCCGGAGTTTCTCGGACGCAAGATCGAGCCGCGGGAGATGAAGCTGATCGCGATCGCAATTTTGATGCATCCCTTCATTATATTGGCGCCTGCGGCGTTGGCATTAGCTGCGGAGTCGGGGCGGGCGGCAATCACGAATCCGGGCTTCCACGGCATTTCGCAGGTGCTGTATGAGTACGTCTCATCCGCGGCGAACAACGGCTCGGGCTTCGAGGGGTTGGGCGACAATACGCCGTTTTGGAACATTTCGACGGGGCTTGTGATGTTGTTCGGACGTTACGTGTCGATGATCGCGTTGCTGGCGGTGGCCGGGTCGATGCAGCGGAAAATGTGGGTTCCGGAGACGATCGGCACTTTTCGTACGGATAATGGGCTGTTTGTCGGCATACTGGTCGGGGTCGTGCTTATCATCGGGGCGTTGACGTTCTTGCCTGCCCTCGTGCTGGGGCCAATCGCCGAGCATCTGACGATCCGTTAGGGAAGAGGAGAGGGAATCGACATGGCAACTAGCAGGAGTAAGAAGCTGCTGAACGGCGAACTCGTCGGGAAGGCGATCATAGATAGCTTGGTGAAGCTGAATCCGGTCACGATGATGAAAAATCCGGTTATGTTCGTGGTCGAGGTAGGTACGTTTGTGGTGCTGCTGATGACGGTGCTGCCCGGGTACTTCGGGACGGAGGATGCGATTGGGTTTAATTTTGCGGTATTCTTCGTGCTGCTGTTCACCGTACTGTTCGCGAATTTCGCGGAGGCGCTGGCGGAAGGGCGGGGGAAGGCGCAGGCCGACTCGCTGAAAAAGTCCAAAAAGGAGATCACGACGAACAAGCTGGTTGGCGGTGTCGTGAAGCAAGTGCCTTCGACGGAGCTTCGCAAAGGGGATCTGGTAGTCGTGGCGCAGGGAGAAATGATTCCGGGCGATGGCGAAGTGGTGGAAGGACTGGCTTCGGTCGACGAATCCGCGATCACGGGGGAATCGGCGCCGGTTATTAAGGAAGCGGGCGGCGATTTCAGCTCGGTGACGGGCGGGACTCGTGTTGTGAGCGACCGCATTCAGGTGCGGATTACGAGCGATCCGGGGGAATCGTTCATCGATCGGATGATCTCGCTTGTGGAGGGCGCGAAGCGGCAAAAGACGCCGAACGAAATCGCCTTGAACACGCTGCTGACCAGCTTGACGATTATTTTTCTGATTGTGGTCGTGACGCTGGCTCCGATCGCGCGTTATTTGGAGATTGAGCTTTCGGTTCCGGTGCTGATCTCGCTGTTAGTGTGTCTGATCCCGACTACGATCGGGGGGCTGCTCTCGGCGATCGGCATTGCCGGTATGGACCGGGTGACGCAGTTCAACGTCCTGGCCATGTCCGGTAAAGCGGTGGAGGCGAGCGGCGACATCAATACGATGATACTGGACAAAACGGGAACCATCACATTCGGCAATCGGATGGCCAGCCAGTTCATTCCGGTTGGTTCGGAGCGGATGGAGGTTTTGGCAGCGTGGTCGGCGGTTGGCTCGGTGAAGGATGAGACGCCGGAAGGCCGTTCCGTGCTCGAGCTGATGAAGAAGCTTGGGTTAGCGTATGACGAGTCTGTGGCTGTTGGCGGGGAGTTCATCGAATTCAAGGCGGAGACGCGGATGAGCGGCATCGACTTGAAGGACGGTCGGCGCGTGCGCAAAGGCGCCGTCGATGCGGTCCGCCGCTGGGTGGAATCGCTGGGAGGGACGGTGCCGGCGGACTTGGGGGCGAAAGGCGATGAAATCGCCATGGAGGGCGGCACGCCGCTGGCCGTCGCGGTGGATGGCCAAGTGTTCGGGTTGATCTATCTGAAGGATACGGTTAAGCCGGGCATGAAGGAACGGTTCGACCAGCTGCGTCAGATGGGCATCAAGACGATTATGTGTACCGGCGACAATCCGCTGACGGCTGCGACGATCGCCCGCGAGGCGGGGGTCGACGACTTCATCGCGGAGAGCAAGCCGGAGGACAAGATCGCGGTCATCCGCCGCGAGCAGGCCGAGGGCAAGCTCGTCGCGATGACCGGCGACGGCACGAACGACGCGCCGGCGTTGGCGCAAGCCGACGTCGGGCTGGCGATGAACAGCGGGACGGTCGCCGCCAAGGAGGCGGCCAACATGGTCGACTTGGACTCCGATCCGTCCAAGATCATCGAGGTCGTCGCGATCGGCAAGCAGCTGCTCATGACGCGCGGCGCCTTGACGACGTTCAGCATCGCGAATGACGTGGCGAAATACTTCGCTATCATCCCGGCGATGTTCACGGTGGCGATTCCGGAGATGGAGGCGCTGAACGTGATGCGGCTCGGTTCGCCGTTGTCGGCGATATTATCGGCGTTAATCTTTAATGCCGTGATCATTCCGCTGCTCATCCCGCTGGCGATGAAGGGCGTCGCCTACAGGACGATGAGCTCGACGAAGCTGCTGCAGCGCAATATTTTCGTCTACGGGCTGGGCGGTGTCGTGGTGCCGTTCGTCGGGATCAAGCTGATCGATTTGGTCGTGCATTTGTGGATTTAAGCTGCGGATTAGTGTAGAGATAAGGCATGGCGGAGATGAAAAGGCGAGCTTCTAATTAGAAGGGACTGGATGCGCTGTGAAACAGGATGCGTGGGTCGGTGGCGCAGGAGTAGGCGGTGAGCGGGAAGGAGTTGGCGTGGGTGCAGACGGCGAGTGGGAAGGCGGAGGCGGCGCACGCGGTGAGAGGGGAGGCGGGCATGGTGCCCGAGT
Source organism: Paenibacillus koleovorans NBRC 103111 (assembly GCF_004000845.1). Taxonomy (GTDB): domain Bacteria; phylum Bacillota; class Bacilli; order Paenibacillales; family NBRC-103111; genus Paenibacillus_AA; species Paenibacillus_AA koleovorans. Next base: position 15,066 of record NZ_BIMA01000050.1, on the reverse strand, counting down.
CTCGCTGTGGGTCGCGATTCGGGCGGGGCTTGTGTTCCTCGTGCTGTGCGGCCTCATCTATCCGCTCGTCTGCACGGGCGTCGCTCAGGTGCTCATGCCGGGCCGGGCGAACGGCAGCTTGATCGAGAGCGCCGACGGGGCGGTCGTCGGGTCGGAGCTGATCGGGCAGAAGTTTGAGGACCCGAAGCATTTTCAGAGCCGCGTATCGAGCATCGACTACAAGGCGGAGGCTTCGGGCTCGAACAACTATGCGCCGTCCAATCCGGCTTTGCAGGAGCGGATGGAGGCTTCGATCGAGGAGTGGAACAAGTTGAACCCGGAGGTGCCCTCGGGGCAAGTTCCGCTGGCGCTGCTGACGAACTCCGGCTCGGGGCTGGACCCGCATATTACGCCGGAATCGGCTCGCGTGCAGGTGCCGCGGATCAGTCGGTTGACCGGAGTGTCGGCTGCGCAGCTGGAGCAACTGGTGGACGATCACACGGAAGGGCGCGATTTAGGCTTGTTCGGGGAGCCGCGCGTCCATGTGCTGAAGCTGAATATGGCGTTGGATGTTTTGTTGGCTGGGAAATAGTTTGTTAGTAGAGAAAACCGTCGGGTTCCACATCAAGAGGTGGGGACGCCGACGGTTTTTTGGCTTTTGGAGTAAGAACTGGATGTCTTTATGGATGAGAAGAGTGCACGGCTCGGCCGCTTGATTTCGTGTTTTGCAGAGTCATTTTGACCCTTGCACAGCCAGATCGCTCGATTTCTGGAGCGGGATGCGAGTCACGCCAACTGGGATATCGAGAATCCACTGACGGTGACGGATGCCGAAACGCGTGACGGATTGGGCGCAGCGGATCGTAGCCGAATGAATACCCGCCGCTGTCGCTGCGGCCACATCTGGGTCGACGGCGGTGTCTTCCGGCAGCAGCAGCGTGAGTCCTTTGCACGGCTGCTGCGCGGTAATCACGATGGCGTCGTCGTGCGAATCGATGTCGACGCTGACGCCGTTGCGGCGTTCTTGCCATTCGTAGAGCTCGCGTGCCGTCCACCAGGCAAGGCCGCGCCCGGTGCCGTATCGGACGAGATCGACGAAGTTCGGTCCGATGGGTTCATATGCGAGCATGGTCGCCGGGTGGAACAGGAAATGCGCTACGCCGTAAACGTCGGCACTCCGGTCGATTAGCGCTTGGGCTTCGGGTTGTGTGCAGCGGATCGGCATTGGCGGGTCCCAAGCGAGCGTCGGATTCGCGTACACGTTCATGAGGCGATTGCGTTCCGCCGGCGTCGAGACCGGTCGGTAGAGATGGCAGGTGCCGGCGAGGAACCCTTTGTTCCCCTGCTTCGTGCCGCCCTTGCTCTGCTCGACGACGATGCCGCTTTTTTCGCACCAGCGGTAAAACTGCACGTCGCCTTCCCAGCGCAAATAATGGTTTTTGTTGGCGATGACTTGGGTGCGGTCGGCGTCGGCCGGGTCGGGATGGGATACGGCCAGCTGGGAACGAAGCTGAGCAAGCTGGGCGCGGTACAGCTCCTCATCCCAATAAGCGCCCTCCGCCTCCAGAGCGTTGTAGTGCATCGCGATCTCGTGCCCCTCGGCCACGATCCGGCGGTACATGTCGGCATCATAGCCCGGCATGATCGTACACCAGCTCGACCGGATGCCGGCTTCGCGCAGCCGGTCGAGCATCATCCGGGCGCCGGCCGGGTCGTTGCCGTCGGTATCGTGTGAGATGTGGCCGATCGCTTCGAGCCCCTCCGGCCAGAACCACAGCTGTGCGAGCGGCCGCCCGATCCTCGCGTGCAGGTGGTGCAGCAGCCGCAACAGCAGCACACGGAACTCGTCGACAATCGGGTGGAGGAAGAACGGAGCACCTTCCTCTTCTACCCGATCGCGATCGCGGTCCCAGTCGAGGACGCCGCCGTCGTCCGCTTTGAGAATGTCGTCGCAGATGGCGGCCGTGCCATCCGGAGCGGGGACGGCGTCGCGCAGCACGGCGACGCCGTCCTGAATGAGCCGGCACGTGCGCGGTAGGTCGACGGCTAGCAGCGCGGCCGCGCCTGGGCCGACGTCGCGGATCGTGACGGCGGGGTAGCCGGCAGCCGGGACAGTGGCCGCCAGCGGCAGCAGCGCGCCGTGCGGTTCCACTTCTTCGGCGGCACCCGCCGCGAGCTCGACGAGCGTCGCGCCGAAGAAGTGGAACGAGCTGCGCAGCCCTTGGGCCAGCGACGGCTTGGCGGTAGCTTCTGTTGCTGCAGCGATTGATGCGCCGCTTGAGCTCGTCTCGGCCCAGTCGATCCAGCCTTCGCGGATCGATTGGATGCGCTTCACGCCGAGCGTCGCGTCGAGGCCGTGCGTGCCGCCGGCGACGAGGATCGCGTTGCCACGCGCGCAGTAGGCGGTGAACAGCGCCGCCAGCTGTGCGGACTCGGCCGCGTCGGCAACGTCCAGCTCGGCGATCAAGGTCAGCCCCTCGGGCTGTACCTCGCGCCAAGCTTCCAGCGTCCACTCGTGATAGGCGAGCCCTGCATATTTTAATATCTCCGCCCAATAAGGCGCTTCCGCATCGCGGCCTTGCCGCCACAATGCCTCCGCTTTCTTGGGACTCCAGATCAAATGAATCATGTCGCATTTCCTCCGCTCATCTCGATGTATACAACTGTTTTACAGGGATAATACATCTTAGATACATCCTATAGCCATCATAAGGGTCGAGCGAGTTGGCGTCAATGAATGAATTTTTGGGAGTTCGCGCAGTGGGGCAGAGGGGAGTTGAATCGTAGAAACCATGCAATTGTGCCGTAGTTCTCGTTGTGCAACGTACCAGATTCCTAATATTTTTCTAAATGACCACAAAAAAGCATAAAACAGGTATGAAAACGGAAAAGTGACAGTTTCCGACAGGTGGAACACTCAAATAAAATAAATGGGATTAAGGTTTTCCTGAAAGATGGAGGCGATAAAGTATATAGAAAATTAGTGGAAATAAACTATATTCTAGGGAGATGTCGAAGAATGCAATTCAGGATGAAGAATGTGCTCATGTTTATATTGGTAATTTGTTGGATATTAAACTTCTTGCCGAATCTAGCAATTGGACAAATAGTGCCTGAGTTAAAGAGCGTACAATTGGATGAAGAGAACATGAATCACTTAAATTTTATCAAGTACTCAACCGGATCGAAGGATATAGAAAATATTGAAATAAGCGAAAGTTTAGGTTTTGTAGAAGGTAAAAAAATAGTGAGAGAACTTCCTGAATTAAGAAATCAAACGAGTAAACAATTTCTCTTAGAAGACGGTAGTTTCGTAGCGTACATTAGTAGTGAACCAATTCATTACGAGGATGAAGATGGTAATTATCAGGAGGTCAAGACGAAACTTGTCGACGAAGAATTTATAGAAGCAGTTAGGAATGTAAAGATCTCAAGAGAAGCGGCTAAACATCTCCCCAAAGTAATAGATAGAACTATTATTGCTAAAGAGAAAAATAATCTCTCAGAAGGCTATTTTCGAACATTACAGACCAATTACCATTCTCTGCTTCCAAAACAATATTCGGATGGCTACTCCATTAGCAGAGGTAATGACACTCTGACGTTTATCCCACTTACTGCCAATAATAGTTTGGGGGTGATGAATGCGGTCTATGATAATCAAATTAAGTATTACGAGGTTTGGAAGAGTACGGATGTATTACTTGAGGCAAATACACGTGGAATAAAAGAATCCATTATTTTGAGGGATGATACGGCACCAAAATTATTTTCATTTGAGGTTGAAGGAAACATCATGGACGACTTCAGTGCTGGACAATTGCAAATTAGCCCAGCTTTTGTTGAAGACTCGAATGGAACTATCAGGTTGGTAAAACAATCACTTCGAAAAGAGAGCAATCGAACATACCTTGATTTAATTATTAATACCGAAGGCTTAAGTTATCCCATGGTACTGGATCCAGCAGTTTTTTATAACACGGTGAATAGAGGCTCAATCAAAAATAAGTATTATATTATGGACGAATATCAGAACTCGCCTTCCAGTTCGGAAATTGATACATTTTCAGAATATTATGTTGAATATACGCTTGACAATTACCAAGATTCCATTTATATACGAAAGTCTTTTGTAAAGTATGATACAAGCTCTATCCCAGCAGATGCTGTTATATCAACAGCACTTCTAACTCATACGGATTATATTAATTGGAGAACGAATACAACCACAAATCCGTTTACATTAGGATTGTACTCCTATGATTTTGGTCCGACCCTGGATCCCTCCGACTATAGCGCCAATGCTCCACTAGTTGCAAGTTTATCTGTAAACACTGGAATTAATTATGGATACGGATATACAACTTTTCAATTGCCTGCTACTGCAATCAATAAAGCTGGCATTACTTCTTGGAGAGTAGAAGCAATAAATATATCTAGCAATAGTTTTGCTACTTGGGATGATGGGGGGCCTTATGCGGCACCAAGTTTATACGTTGGGTATACCACTGATACCACCGCTCCCTCAGTACCAAGCGGTGTGGTAATTACGAATCGAACAGCGACATCGATATCCATCGCTTGGAATCCATCGACAGATAATGTTGGGGTATACAGTTATATTATCAATGGGTGCGGCAATCCAAAAGATGTTTCTGGATCAATTACAAGTTATACGTGTACAGGATTGACGCAAAATACTTCTTATACTTTTACGGTTAAAGCGAAGGACATAGCTGGAAATGAATCGGCATTTAGTTCTGGTGCAACTACTCAAACCCTTGCAGATACAATAGCACCAACAAAACCTTCATTAACTTATGAAGCCTACTACGAGAGCAACCCATACTTCATTCTTCTATATGCATTTAATAGCTACGATGAAGTCGGGGTGACAAGTACCGAATATTTCAAAGATGGGCAATTGACGTGGACCACCCCAGGACAAGACCCTTTTTTCACTTTACTTCCCAACACTATGTATCATTTTACTGCACGTACTAAAGACGCAGCGGGAAATGTGTCGCCAATGAGCGATGCCTTGTCTGTTATTATTGATTCTTTACCGCCAACCGCTCCATCTACTCCTTATATCTTAACTAGAAATGGAGCGAGTGCTACTATTTCTTGGTTACCTTCGTCCGACAATGTCGGTGTATCCACCTACTACATTTATGATAAGTCAAACCAAATTGGATCAAGTGCAGTACCGACGTTTACCTATTCCAATTTTCAAATGAATAGGCTATATCAAATTACAGTTCGAGCAAAGGATGAAGCGGGAAACCTATCAGTGCCAAGTAAAACATTACTCATTTATTCAGGGAACAAACAGTTTAAGTATGATTCGAAAGGTAGGCTTGACTATATCCAGTTTAGTTCGGGAGAGAAATTGAAATATACATATGACAACAATGGGAATGTTCTTCAACAAGTAGTTCAACCATAATTCACTTACTGCTTTAAAGATAGAGTATAGTATATAAAATTTTGCAAGCAAACATTTCTAATAAAAAATTGGAGTGACTGCGAATGAAAAGCGTGAAAAGATACATTCCCTATCTCTTATGTTTCCTTCTTGTTTCCAGTAGCTTCGGATCGTTCTCGGTCCTCTTTGCTGCGGGGATTGTTCCTGGAGTTATGAAAGAAAGCAAGAATTCCACGGCAACGGACATCATACTGCCCGAACATTCCCCAGTCCCGCCCACCGAGGGAAGCTACGGGACGGAGAATAGTACGATTCGTCTGGATGTACCGTCCATAAAGCGAAATGATCAAGCAACGTCACCTACGGAAGTCGCGGAATGGTTCCAGCAGGGATATGGCATGAAAGACCTGTTAAAGGCTAACGAATTATCTGCAAGAAGCAACCAAAGCATTCAATCTTTACTCGATGCGAAAAAGGATGAACAAAAAGATTGGAGTGCCATTGAACAAAAAACAAGGATGAACGTTCCTGCTGAGTCCATGAAGTACCACCTGCAGCAGGAAGAATACAATTCTTTACTTCGTGCAGGCTATGACGCTCAGGATGTGGGTTGGGCTTACAGCTTGGGACTGAAGTACGGTCAAGATCCTAAACAGCTATTGGAAGAGCAAAAATCCAAAAAAATCGATTGGTACTTGATTAGTAAAGGACTCGAATCACAGGACAAGATGCAGGTCATACAATTGATCGACCAGTTTCCAAATGAATATCTCACTTTACAGCAAAGCGGATTAACCGTACAACAGCAATGGGAAATCTTATATGCATTTTCCATTCTATACTCTAGTAACAGGAAAACTAAAGAATCTGATATGAAAAAGAGGGAAGAATCTCAACTTATGGTGGAGCTAATAGACACCTATAAAAGAAGTGGACTTGCAGGGATTGTTGAGATGCAGAAACAAAGCCGCAGCCAGAGCGATCTACAGACCAGCCGGCGTATGGCATCGAAGGGACTGTTGGATAGCGACACTAAGGGGATTCCTGAAATAACATTGGAAAAATTAGAGGTTATTGCGGAGAGACAAAATCTGCCGTTAAAAGATGTTATACAGCAGTATAAAGAGACGCGCCAGGAATCCTCTATAACGGAGGGAAGACAATGAAAAGACATATGATAAACATATGTAGAGCATTCTTTCTCGTTATACTTCTGTTTGGTGCAACTGCTCAGACGGCGATGGCTGACTTGAACAGTGCCATTATAGCTGAGTTGAACGGGAGAGTAAATCCACAGCTTGTGAATGAAAGCCAAAAGCCAAATCTGGCTGACCGCAATCAGTCAGAAGAATTGATTGACCCGCAGACCGGCTCATTGACATTGATTCAACATGATTTGAGTCTGCCGGGAAGAGATGGATTGAATCTCAACTTGTCCAGAATTTACAACTCTGCCCAGGCCGAGATTGGAACCAAGCGGGTGGGTTACTCAGAGACGAATTGTCAATGGGAGCCTCACTATATTCCCGTGTACCAGAATGTCACCCATGAGTACGACTTGTATTTGGATCATTTTTTTAATGGTATTGTGTACGCGGGCACTTATATCAGTTACTCCGACGCGGATGCCGCCGGGTATGCAGCAGCACAGGATCCCAACACATGGTATGTCGGATGGTCGGTAGAAACCATTGACGTACCGGACTATGATTACTACCTGTATTCCTATATTGACTACTATTATGAGGTTTGTGATACCGATATATCCAACTATGTAGACAGCAACAATTATTTAAGAAACCGATACGACCTCGGTAACGGTTGGGCATTTGCCTTTCCGTCCGTTCAAATCGAGGGCGGGTATCGCCATTTTCATGATGGCTCGGGAGCCGTATACGAAGTGGATTTCAACCAAGGCGGAACCAATTTGAAGCTGTACCAGGGCAATGATGTTATATTCGCCATTGACAATCAATCCTACAGTAACGGGCAGTATAGCTCCGCATATGTATTTACAGGTGCAGATCTTAAAAAATATTATTTTGCTTCTTCTGGAATCCTGTTAGGCATCAAGGATAGGTTTAACAATGAAATCAAATTTAGTTACACCAATCGAACGATTAATGGCAGCTCCTACCCGTTTATCTCTGAAATTGTAGATTCGATCGGAAGAATCATTGCATTTAGCTATCAAAGTACGATAAATGGCAGTTACCCGGCATTTCCTGGAGAAGATATTACGGTAACCGTTTCTTTGCCTGGTGTTTCCGACACGTATCAAGTCAAGTATACGAAAATGAGAGACAACATTAATGGTAGATATGAGCCGAAGCTTTGGAGAGTTACACAAGCGGAGGGTACTTCAACCGCATTGAGTATGTATTTTGATTATCAGATATCATCCATTGGTTTTCGTTTTGATGAAAAGACGGTGCTGTATGGCGGTACTTCCCAATCGGCTTTATTAACAAAGGTTGCGTACCCGCTAAGTCAGAGCAAGTACGAATATGAACCTGTCAATCGTAATCTGGGAAGCGATGGTTTGTATCAGGCCTATCGGATTAAGACTCGCTACGATCAAAAGTATGTATTAAGCGGAGGACAGTGGGTAGAAACCGGTGATTTGCATCATGTGGATTATACCTATACGAGAGATGTTAGCGGATACCCTACGTATCATTCGGATAATTCCTTGCCGCAGTCCTACACGTATGACTCCCAAGCAACGATTCGAGAAACCAATTTGCGTACCACATATACGTTCAATGGACTTCGGCAAAATACTTCGGTTGAAGTTTTGGTAGGGAACAATGAGAAGCTTGTAACGAGCTATTCCAGCTTTCACTCCACATACAAATTTAAACCTCTCGTAACCAAATTGGAAGAGTATTCCAGTCCGATCCATTTAGTCACTGAGCGATTTGTAGAAAACACATATTATGATTGGGGCGGAGTATCCTCTATTACGCAACCTCTAGTAGCCAGTCTATTCTATTCAGGGGAGAAGCAGAAATATACGACAACCTTTACTTATCATCCTACAAACCGCTCGTTGCTTAACGGCAAGAGTTGGTATCAGAATGTGACAGACCCGGTGGCTTCATCGGAAAGCTACACGTATGATGCGAATGGCAGGGTACTTACGGCAACGAATGCCCTTGGGCAAGTCACGGTACATCAGTATACGATGAATCAGAATAAAGTGGAGAAAGAAACCATCATCGTTTTACTGGAGGATGGCAAAACAGCTAAAACGGAAAACATATTCGATTCGAGCACTTACTTCGTGTTCCCCTCTAGTATGGTTTCGTATTATACGGATGAAGCAAATCAAATAAAAACATCGACTAATACGTATACATATGGGATGCTTCGCGGACAAGTCAAAACTGAAAAGGATAACAACAATATTGAAAAGCAATTTTTCTACGACGCGTTAGGAAGAACGATCACCATAAAATTCCCTGCATACACATCATTGGATGGCATTCCATATGCGGCTGAAGACAGAACTGAGTTTGTAACAGGAGTGACCACATCGGATTTTGATGCTGTGAATACCAATACAAAATCCATGAAGGTTCGATCATATTTGATCGTTAACGGTGCTGGGCCGTTATTCAATGAGCGGGAGCGATATTATAACGGTCAGGGACAACTTTTATTAAGCAGGTTCAAGGATTATCAGAATAATCGGGATATAGTGGAAACACAGTATCGTTATGATACGGTAGGTAGACCGATTTATGCGAAAGATGCTGAAGAAAACACGGAGCAGTATGCTTACGATGACTGGGGTAATGTGTCGGAGCGAACCGATACTTGGGGAAATCTATTTCGACTGGACAGCGACATTGCTCAGAAAAAAACCACTGGCTTTTTTGTGGCCGCCTCCAATGTGACCGCTTATCGTTCGAATCCGACTAACAATGGGCTGAAATCCAACGTAGTAGAGACATTTTATAATAATTTCGATCAAGTCAGCAGTCGGAAAGCGTATCCGTCATGGCCATCTACGTCCAAGGTCGTAACGGAATCCTACTTGTACGATATTTTGGGGAATGTGGTTGTCTATCGCGATCCCAGCTCATACAACGTGTCCCCGTCTTATCAGACAACCTTTGGCTATGATAAATTGAATCGATTGTCAAGTGTGACAAATGCCAAGAATGAAACAACTTCGTATGCATACTCCACACTTGGGCAACTCCAAACGACTACGTTGGCTGATGGAAAAGTAATTACAAAGTCGTACAATGAACTTGGAGCTATCCAGGAGAAAGTTGGGCCAGCCGAGCAACCAGAAACATATGTGTCCAATGCCTTGTTGCAGACCGTAAAGCGAACAGATCCAAATGGCAAAAAGTTCGAACTTGCATATGACGAATGGGGTCGCAACAAAGTCAATGCTCAATGTGCTCAACAAAATCCTTGCACTTCGGGCTCGAAGTGGAGCACCTATTACAACGCGATGCCGTTCGGACCGGAAAAGGTTCAAGTTTGGGCTGGGAGCAGTCTTCTAAGCTCGCTTCACTACGATTATAACTCTGCAGGACAGGTCAAATCCAAGTCTATCGTTAGTGAAGGATTTACTCAAACCGTCACTAGCGAGTACAATCGATTAGGTGCGCTAACAAGCATAACCAACACGAATTACAGTACGCTTTTTAAGTATAGCAAAGATCGATTGGAGTTTGTTCAGACGGACGGTTCCTCCGTTGCAAACACATCGGATGCCGTCAACGCCAGGTACACGTATAACCCGAATGGAACTTTATATTCCATCATTTATCCGAAGTTAACGGATAATACGTATCTGAGTACTGTGTACGAAGAATATGATGATTTGAAGCGACTCAAGAAAGTATCCAACTACAAAGGAACTCAACTGCTTTCCCGTTTTGAGTATCAGTACGACGATAACGGGAACATCACTGCAAAAACCGATGATCAAGGGACAACCACGTACCAGTATGACCGTCTGAATCGATTGAAGACCATTTCCAGACCGAATGGGACATGGGCCGAATATAGCTATGATTCTATTGGGAATCGATTCGAGTCTGTAGGAGAATACGTTGGAAGCTTGGAATCCGGAGCGTATTCGTATGACGTATGGAATCAACTTACGCAAGTAAGTGGCGAGCAAGGGATAACTAACTTTTACTACGGGCCTGATGGGTTGCGGACCAAGAAATCCACACCTGCTGAAACCGTTCGGTACGTCTATAACAATAATGGCAAAGTTATTGCTGAAGCGGATGCTGGCAACACAATACTAGCTAATTATGTCTGGGGACCAGATCGGGTATTGTCTCAAAAAGATTCAGCCACTGGCAAGCACTACTACTATCTGTATAACGGACATGGCGATGTGATACAAATAGTCGATACAGCGGGGAACATCAAAAATAGTTATTCTTATGACGAGTGGGGGAACGTGTTTCCTTCCCGGGAAACAGTTAGGAACCCGTTTCTGTACGCAGGGGAGATCCTGGACAGAGAAACTGGGCTTTATTACCTAAGAGCAAGGTATTATGATCCGAGTATAGGTCGATTTATTAATAAGGATACGTATGAGGGCCAGATTAGTAACCCACTGAGTTTGAATTTGTATACGTATGTAGAAAACAATCCTCTAACTAGGGTTGATCCAACAGGACATACCTGGGGGTGGGCTCTTAACCTTATTTCAAAGGCTTACAACACTGGTAGACTGGCTGATTATGAAGGCTCTAATATGGTTTTTGGAGCAAATGTTATTTCTTATACAGTTGGTTCTGAATCTATGAAAGAACCATATACTCAGTTGTTTACACCACTTCATGAAATAGCACAAATCAATGTAGCCAAAAAACTAAAGCAAATGTACGGAGAGAACCCAGAATTAGAGAAGGGCCTTAAAGCGAATAACAATGGAAAGAAAACAAAGTATGAAGCTGATATTGTCTTAGGAAAAAAAGTTTGGGAAGTGAAGCCTTTACATGGCGCGGATCCCAAACCGCAACTTGAACTTTATAAATCGTTAGGTGGATTGACTGAAGGTGAGACTCTTGAGACAATGTCGGGAATCACATTGGCAGGTAATGTGAAAATGCGAATTAGTTTTCCAGAGCCGGGTCAAGCGATTTATTCTATGTACTATGTAGAAGATGATGGAAACCTCACAGAGCTTAGTACAGCAGCCGCAGCGGCCATCATATTTAGGGAATTAGCGAAGTCTTTACCTGGTGGTAGGAGATTCTCACCAGCATTTTAAAAACGGGGTGAAAAAATGGCAAATATCAATTGGGACAAAATTGAAGAGGTATACTCTCCGCTAAACAAAACTCCTAAGAAAGGAGAACTTCTAGAATTAGAAATTATTACAAGTGAACAGATTGATAAGTTTAATTTGGAGTTAATCAAATCATTTATACGAAGCTGGTCCCTTCTTCTAAACAATAAACATGTAAAAGTGTTCAAGGTCTTGGAGATAATAGATGGTCCGAATCTGATAAAGGCCAAAATACAGTTAAAAATTCAAGTGACAGAAGAAGCAGAAGAATTACGGAGATTTTGTCGAGATATACTGCATATTCTAAATACTGATCATATTCAAGTCACCAGGTTCTCAGTAAAAGATGCATTGTAGAGAAAGTTATCCCCTTTACCACAATACGACTAATCTCGTATTGTGGTTTTCTTTATCTCGTGCAGAAGTCAATCTATCGTAGTATCTGAAAGTAACAGCATTAGCCTGATTGCGCTCATCTGTAACATAAGGAATAATCCTCTTTGAGTTTGCCGGGTCTGATTGATTCCAGTCGGCAATATCAAGATTGTTGTTCATTATGTTACAGTCATGATGGCTCAGTGGATACTGGCTCTTAACTGTATTTATACGATTCGCGGACTGCTTAATCCAGTTTGTGTTTCAGATAGAAAAACCTTCATCGCCGCATAGAGCGGGATGAAGGCCGGGCTGCCTTAGGAGTCCTTCTCCGCATAGGAGGAGGTAATCTCGATCAGCACTTTCTTAAACATCTGAATTTTCTTGATATCCAACGTATCCAGAATAGCAATAACCTCATCCTGGGCTTTATCCTTCTCCTCAGATAAAGAATCATCGAAGTGCAATAGTTCTCTAACGGGCACATGGAGGGCATCCGCAATCTTGGCTAGATTCTCCAGCGAAACGTTGCGTTCACCACGCTCCACTCCGCCTACGTATGAGAAGTGAAAGCCGCTTTTCTCGGCAAGCTGATCCTGGGACAATCCTCTGGATTTCCGAATCTCTTTAATTCTGCCGCCAACCGCCTTTAGAATATCTGCCACGTTCAACACCTCAAAATTAGTGTAGACAATGGGAAAAACAAGGGTAATAGGCAGAAAAGTATCATGAAATAATACTAAAAAGTATTTTTGTGTTGTATAATTATGGCTATGCCAACTGATTAATGAAAGGATGCATAGCCATTGCAGAAGAACCCCACCGTTCCTAAAGGGAGTCCCCACACGAATTCAACGGCCACTTTGTCTCAGCAATCAACGAAAATGAATGGGAAAAGTCCATCCAAAAGCAGTAACGCATTGCAAGGTTGCATCGGCTGTCTCGGTTTCGGAATTGTTCTGCTCATCGTAGGTGTCTTTGTAGCCAGCTTGTTCTCGATGAACGAAGACGATCCAACGGTTTCGCCGCAACCGACAATGCCACGAGTGGCAGGAACCACCAGCATTGCAAAGCAGGATAACCTAGTCGAACAGCAAGTCAGAACGGTTATCAGCAAAACTGCCGGAACCAAAAGCAGCGTTGGCGGCGAACGAATCATGAGCTTGCAGGTGAATGAACATCAGGGAACAACAAGGCCGGATGATCATATCGTTGTCGCCACCCTACTAGCCGACAATGCTGGAGGATCGACGAAAAGCCGGATGCAGTTTCAGTCCATGGATGTATTCAAGCAACTGTTCGCTATGAGCACGATGGAGGAGGTCACTATAATTTGGCAACTCCCGCTAGTAGACACATACGGTAAAGTTGAGAACAAGCCTGTTATGAAAATCACTATCGATAGAACGACCGCAGCCAAGATCAATTGGGACAACTTCAACCGCAATAACTTCAGCCAAGTAGCGAATGGATACTTCGAACATGCCACACTACAGAACGATAACTAAACGGTATGACCACAGGCCACTTGAATTTGAGTGGTCTTTTCTATGGAATCACCCGGAATTACGTGCAACCGTGAATTTACGGTAAGATCACCGTTCTATGCCCGAGAGGTAGTAACTCACTCGAACTCGGCGAAAGGTTTCGCAGCGCCTAGGCTCGTTAGTCAGACACGGTAAAGGCTGTATATGCCGCACTTACTAACGAGGATGAACGGTTGCCTATAGCGACAGAGGACATGAAAATCAGTATTAGATACTCCCTAGCCGTAATAAACAGGAACGAAAATAAGGTATTCATAACGTTGTTGGGCAAAACTGAACACCCAAGTTTTCAAACACGAACGCTATGCAGGTTATTCAGAGGAGGCGCAAGTCTATGATGAGAGGCCAGAAATATGTCTGCGGAGCGAGAACCCGCAGCGGGACGAGCTGTAACAATCTGCCCATGAAGAACGGGAGATGTCGCTTGCACGGCGGCAAGAGCAAGGGGCCAAACAACCCAGCCAAATTGAGAGGAAATCGGAATGCAGTCGGTAATAAGGCAGCACTCACAACAGGGGAGTATGAGACGATCACGTGGGAGACGTTGACCGAAGAGGAGAAAGGGTATCTCCGAGAACAGTATCGCTTGCAACCCGATGAGCAAATTGACTTTCCCTTTGAAATGGAAAGTATACGAGTTGCCCGAATGATGCGACGCGCCAATCAGTGGGATGAGAATTCGAGTCGGTATTTCGAGGAACTTATAGCTGTTGAGAATGCCATCACCCGCGTATCCGGCAGAATGTTGACCCTTGTAGCAGAGATGAACGGGGTACTGCCCAGTGATTTGAAATAATCGAATGAATTTGAAACTCCACTTAAACGTTGACCCGAATTCGTTATATATTCTAATGCCACGGTGCAAGTACTCGCCTAAAGGAGTTGGGTTTCCAGTGACACTAAGGTCAGAAGCTTTGCAGTACGACGAGTTAGCGGTCTCTATAAAACCGCTGTCGATCTATCAGAAGCCGACAACGGAAAGAAATGCCGAACAGGTCAGGAGGTTACTACAGGAAGGGATTAGTCAGGGCGGTGCAGCTTATGGACAAGCGGTGTATAAGCTGGCTCAACACTTCATTCAAGAATGCGGCTACACGTACGGGGCCGCCAAACGCGAACTCCGCCAATGGACATGGGCGAAGTGCAGCACCAGTTTGTACGATCCGGAACGCGCAGATGGAATCATTAGCGCCATTTGTTACAAGCTCTGCTACACCTGCTATAAGGGTATAAGGCCGTCCCGATCGACCAGGCTCAAGGATGGAGAGCTTTGCGATGAGGACTTACAGGAAATTCGGCTGGTTGAAGAGAAGCCGCTACGAGTTCTGTACGCCATCCTCTACCGGCATGGGAAGGTATTTGGAGATCGTTGCGGGCGATTCTACATGACCTACCAGCAGATGATGGAGGCTGGTTCAGGCAGGAATCGATCACGGCTGAAAGCCCAAGTAGAGCGGTTA